>NZ_JAJTTE010000017.1 GCF_021343995.1 Pseudonocardia terrae
GAGTTGCGGAGGCAGCGGGAGGTGCGGAGGCAGCGGGAGTTGCGGAGGCAGCGGGGGTCGTGGATGCGGTGGGGGCCGTGGGAGCGGGCGCCGATCCGGCGACGGGGTCACCGTTCACGGTCGAGGCGCCCGCCCGCACCGCGGCGGATCCGCCGACCTCGGCGCTGGCCGCGTCCTGCGCCGCCGGTGCCGACGAGGCAGCCGGGTCGGCCGGGGCCGACGTGTCCGCGGGCCCCGCCGGGTCCGCCGAGCCGGCGCCCGCTCCCGCGGCCCCCGAGCCCGCACCCGCCGCGCCGGAGCCCGCTCCCGCGGCACCGGCGCCGGCACCCGCGCCGGGACCCGCGCCGGGACCCGCGTCGTCGCACGCCGGCACGTCGGCGGCGTCCGGCAGCACGGAGGCGCTGAGGAACTGGCCGACGCCGATCCGCAGCCAGGCGTCCGCCCCGGTGCCCGTCGCGCACTGGACCGGCACGTCGGCGGTGTCCGCGGCCACGCCGACCACCTCCGCGTCGTCCGACGGCGCGGACCGGACCTGCGCGATCCCGTCCTCGGAGTCCGACTCGACCTTCGACAGCCGCACGGACCCCGTCCACAGGTAGTCGACCTGGACCTGCGAGTTGTCCTTGAGACCGAGTGCGTCCCAGAACACCCCGTCGGCGAGGTCGATGCCCGCGGGGTTCACGAGCTTGCGGCCGAACTGGTCGTTGCCGCCGTTGTAGCCGTCGCGGAAGGCCGCCTGCGCCTGCGGCACGCCCTGCGGCAGGTCCTTCCAGTCCTGGCGCTGGCCCGGCGGGTTCCAGTAGTCGTCGCGGGTGTTCCAGGGCCCGACGTCCCACACCGGCGCGAACGCGCAGCGCCCGTTCGGGGCGCACACCCGCACCGAGTAGTCGCTGGTGTCACGCGGGGAGAGCGCGCGGCGCGAGGGCAGCGCGACGAAGTGGTCCCGGTCGGCGATCACGTGTCCGTTCGAGGTCGTGCCGCCGACGAGCCCCTCACGGGTGGCGAAGACGCCGGCGCTGAACGGGGCGTTCTCCGTGAGGTCCGGCCCGCCCTCCGTCGCCGGCGCGGCCGCGGCGGTGAGCGTCACACCGCGCACGCTGGGGGCGGCGCCCTGCGGGGTGCCGGTGAGCACCAGCCGCCCCTGCACCTCGGAGGTCGAGCCCGGCAGCGTGACGCTCCCGGAGTCCGCGCCCGAGGCCGTCGCCGGGATCCACTCGGTCCAGTGGCCCGACGGGGTGCGCCCGCGGACGTCGACCGACGCCGTGGTGCCGGGCGGAAGGTCGCCGTCGACCACCGAGTCGACCCGCGAGGTCGGCCGGCCCAGCTCCTGCGGCGCGAGCGTGAGCAGCCCGGTCGGTACGGCGTCGGCGGGCGTGGCCTCCTCGGTCGCCCCGCCCTGCTCGACCGGCGCGGTGAAGGCCGTCGCCGGGTCGAGCCGCACGCCGTCGCCGTCGTCCGTGACCCCGGCGGCCTCGCCCGTGGCCAGGTCCGCGGACCAGGTCGTGGAGGAGCCGCCTCCGCTCGCGCCCGCCGGCGCGACCCCGCCGGCCGCGAGTGCCGTCGCCGCGGCCACGACCAGGCCCGCACGCCACCTCGTTCGCATCCGTGCTCCCCCGTCCCCCATGTGGTTCCTGTGACGGCAGGTGAAGAAGTGCCGTATGGGGAAGCAGGCAATCGGATGAAGGTGTAACCGTCAATCAACGGAGAGTGACAACCCCCATGGGGTGTCACGATCCGTCATCTTTTCGGGCGGTCTCCCACCGGATCGGGTGTGGAGAGCAGGGCGGCGATCGCCGCGCGGTCCGGCTTGCCCACGCCCCGCAGCGGGAGCTCGGGCATCAGGCGCACCCGTCGGGGGACGGCCGCGCGTCCCACCGCCGCCCGGACGGCCGCGCGGAGCGCCTCGACGTCCGGTCCGGTCCCCGTCGGGACGACGGCGGCCACGACCGCCTGCCCCCATTCGGGGTCCGGCACGCCCACCACGCAGACCGCGCCGACACCGGGCTGGGCCGCGAGGACCCGTTCGACCGCGGCGGGCGCGATCTTCTCCCCGCCCGTCACGATCACGTCGTCGGCACGGCCGAGGACGACGAGCCGGTCGCCGGCCCACTGCCCGAGGTCGCCGGTCACGAACATGCCGTCGACGAAGGAGGCGGCGGTGAGCTCCGGGTCACCAAGGTAGCCCTCCGCGATCATCGGCCCGCCGAGGGAGAGGCGCCCGTCCGCGGCCAGCCCCACCCGCACGCCGTCGAGCGGCACGCCGTCGTAGACGCACCCGCCGCACATCTCGCTCATCCCGTAGGTCGTGACGACGCGGATGCCCACCTCCTCGGCCCGCGCGCGCAGGGCGGGGGCGAGCGCCGCCCCGCCGATCAGCACGGCGTCGAAGCCCGCCAGGGCGTACATCGCGGCGCCGCCCTCGTCGAGGACGCGACCGAGCTGGGTGGGTACGAGGCTGGTGTAGCGGCGGGCGCCGTGCGGCAGCAGGCCGGTGGCGCGCGCGAACCCCGCGGGCCGGAAGCCCTCCCGCAGGTCCTGGACGACGGGCGGGGCGCCGGCGAGCAGGGCACGCAGCACCACCTGCACCCCGGCGACGTGCTCGGCCGGGAGCGCCAGCACCCAGCGGGCGGGGCCGCCGAGCCGGGCCTCCGTGGCGCGGGCCGAGGCGGTCAGGGCCGCCGCGCTGAGCATCACGTGCTTGGGCGTGCCCGTGGAGCCCGAGGTGGAGATGACGACCGCGACCTCCTCGGGCACCTCGGCCGCCGGCGCGGTGGCCGCGCCCGGCACGACGGCCGGGCCGGTCCCGTCGAGCGCGGCGTCGAGGGCGCGGACGAGGGCGTCGAGCGAGTCGGGGGAGCCGTCGAGGGGCAGCGCGTGCAGGGGACGCATGATCCCCAGGATCCCACCGGCGCCCGACCCGCCCGTGCGCGGTCAGCGGTGCTCGGGCACCAACGACCGCGCACGGGCGCGGCGGGGGTTCTCGCGAGAGTTCTAGTAGTGCCAGGGGTAGGGCGACCAGTCGGGGTCGCGCTTCTGCAGGAAGGCGTCCCGGCCTTCGACGGCTTCGTCCGTCATGTAGGCCAGCCGGGTCGCCTCGCCGGCGAACAGCTGCTGCCCGACGAGGCCGTCGTCGATGAGGTTGAAGCTGTACTTGAGCATCCGCTGGGCCTGCGGGGACTTGCCGAGAATCTCCCGGCCCCACTGCAGGGCGGTGGCCTCGAGCTCGGCGTGCGGGACCACGGCGTTCACGGCGCCCATGTGGTGCATCTGCTCGGCGGTGTAGGGGCGGCCGAGGAAGAAGATCTCGCGGGCGAACTTCTGCCCGACCTGGCGGGCGAGGTAGGCCGAGCCGTAGCCGCCGTCGAAGGAGCCGACGTCGGCGTCGGTCTGCTTGAACCGGGCGTGCTCGGCCGAGGCCAGGGTGAGGTCGGCGACGGCGTGCAGGGAGTGCCCGCCGCCGGCGGCCCAGCCGTTGACCACGGCGATGACGGGTTTGGGCATGAACCGGATCAGCCGCTGGCATTCGAGGATGTGCAGCCGCCCGGCCCGGCCGGCGTCGACGGTGTCGGCCGTCTCGCCGGACGCGTACTGGTAGCCGGTGCGGCCGCGGATGCGCTGGTCGCCGCCGGAGCAGAACGCCCAGCCGCCGTCCTTGGGGGAGGGGCCGTTACCGGTGAGCAGCACGCAGCCGACGTCGGCCGTCGTGCGGGCGTGTTCGAGGGCGGTGTAGAGCTCGTCGACGGTGTGGGGGCGGAAGGCGTTGCGGACCTCGGGGCGGTCGAACGCGATCCGCACCACCCCGCAGTCCACCGCCCGGTGGTAGGTGATGTCGGTGAACGAGAACCCCGGCACCGCCGCCCAGGCCGCGGGATCGAAGGTCTCGGACACGAAGTCGGATGCCGGGCTGGTCACGTTCAGGAACCTAGTGCGCGGCGTTCCCCCGCCTGCAGCCTGCGCACCTCGTTGTCGAAGGCGACGGCGATGTCGGGCGGGAGCGGCTTGTCGACCGGGAGCGCCGTGACGATCTCGGCGGCGACCTCACGGAGCTTGCGGTTGCAGCTCTGGGAGACGGCGATCAGCACCCGGAAGGCCTGCTCGTCGTCGCAGCGGTGGACCACCATGATCATGCCTTTGGCCTGTTCGATGGCGGGTCGGCTGCGGAGCGCGGTCTCGAGCTGTACGACACGTTCGAGCAGCTCGGATTCGCGAGAGGCCTCGTCCGGGCGCGACGGATCGAGGTCGTCGGGCATGTCCACCTGTCCAGCGGGTCTCGGTCTACCGGGGACCGCGGGCCTCGCTGCTGGACCTGCGCCGCAAGACGTTATCAAGTGGGTGGCCGGAGTCCGGTGCGGACACCCCGGGAAGATCCCGGCGTCCCTGCGGTGTCGCGCCGGGGTCCGTGCGGTGCCCGGCGGGTCGGCGTTTGACCGGTGACGTGTCGCATGCCACTCTCGCCCCGGTGCAGGGTGGCACCCGATGAAGCAGCTCCCCGAGACCACGAGTGTCAACGCGCAGGTCCTCGCCTCGCTCCGCGCCGCGGTGATCAGCGGTGAGCTGGCGCCCGGCAGCCTGCACTCGGTGCAGAACCTCGCCACCCAGCTCGGCGTGTCGCGCACGCCCGTCCGCGAGGCGCTGATCAAGCTCGCGCAGCAGGGCATGGTGCGCTTCGAGCGCAACCGCGGCGTCCGCATCCTGCTCACCTCCCTGCACGACCTGGAGGAGGTCTTCGCCCTGCGGCTGCTGCTCGAGCCGCCGGCGGTGCGGCGCGCGACCACCCGGCTCGACGGGAACCAGCGGCGCGAGCTGCGGCGGATGTTCGCCCACATGGAGAAGGCCGCGAGGGCCGACGACGAGTTCACGATGTTCGAGCACGACCGGCGCTTCCACCGCGTCCTGCTCGAGGCCTCGGGCAACGCGCGCCTGGCGGCGTTCGTCGACGGACTGCGCGACATGGTGTTGCGCCGCGGCGTGTCGACCGCACGCGCGTCCCGCAGCCTCGACGACATCGTGGCCGAGCACCGGGCGATCCTCGACCTGATCGAGGCGGGCGACGCCGAGGGGGCGGCGAAGGCCATGCGCGAGCACGTCCGGCACACCGCCGAGCTGCTCATCGCGCAGGAGGCGGGGGCGGACCTGGGGCCGGGTTTGGCGGCCGTCGACATCGATCTCGACTGGACGGGTCCGGCCCGTGACCACGACTGACCGATCGAGACATCGCCATGCGTTGACGAGTGGCATGCCACATGCCACGGTTCCCAGGGAATCGCGCGTGTGACGCGCGCGACCCTCCAGCGCCGAAGGGACCACGATGGCCACTGCGAACAAGCTGAGCATCATCCCGTGCGGGGCGATGCACGCCGACCTCACGTTCCTGCTGCTCAAGCCCGGGGTGAGCATCATGCCCCGCGGCCAGAAGGAATCCCCGATCAACTGGGTCGAGGTGCCCACGCACTGCGTGCTCGTCGAGACCGACGAGGGCAAGGTGCTGTGGGACACCAGCTGTCCCAGCGACTGGGAGACCCGGTGGAAGCCCACCGGCCTGCAGGAGTTCTTCCCCTACGACAAGGTCGCCGACGACGAGTACCTCGACGCGCAGCTCAACAAGATGGGCGTCGGCCTCGACGAGATCGACTACGTGGTGCTCTCGCACCTGCACTTCGACCACGCCGGCAACGCGCAGATGTTCAAGAACACCAACGCGAAGCTGATCTGCTCGGACAAGGAGAAGGACTTCGCGCTCAACTTCGAGGGCGACTTCAACGGCGCCCACCTCAAGGCCGACTACGAGGGCCTGAACTGGGAGACCGTCTCCGGCGACACCGAGCTCCTGCCGGGCGTCAAGCTCATCCAGGCCCCCGGCCACACCGTCGGCTGCATGTCGATGCAGGTCGACCTGCCGGACTCGGGCACGATGATCTTCACCTCGGACGCGGTCTACATGGGCGAGAGCTACGGGCCGCCCGCGGCCCCGGCGGCGATCGTCAACAACCTCGAGCAGTGGTTCCAGTCCGTCGAGAAGCTCCGTGGGATCCAGGAGAAGACCAACGCGACGATGGTCTTCGGGCACGACGCCCAGCAGATCCACGAGCTCCGCAAGGCGCCGGAGGGCTCGTACACGTGACCACCCCCGAACTGACCGAGGAGACGATCTTCACCTGGGGCGCCCCGCCCCTGAAGTTCGGCGCCGGCGCGATCGACGAGGTCGGCTTCGAGCTCAGCGGGTACGGCGTCCGGCGGGTCCTGATCGTCACGGACCCGGGCGTCAACGCCCTCGGTGCGCCGCAGCGGCTGGCCGACAACCTCAAGCGCTACGACATCGACTCCGAGATCTTCGACGGCGTGCACGTCGAGCCGACGGACGACTCGATGAACAAGGCGACCGAGTACGCCCGGGCGCAGGGGCCGTGGGACGGCTTCGTGGCCGTCGGTGGCGGATCGGCCATCGACACCGCCAAGGCGATCAACCTGCTGACCAGCCACCCCGGCGAGCTGATGGACTACATCAACAAGCCGATCGGCAACGCCAAGGTGCCGCCGGGTCAGCTCAAGCCGCTGATCGCGGTGCCGACGACGGCCGGCACGGGCTCCGAGTCCACCGCCATGTGCGTGCTGGACATCCTGTCGATGAAGGTCAAGACCGGGATCAGCCACTGGCGTCTGCGCCCGACCCTGGCCGTGATCGACCCGCTGCTGACCATGTCGCTCCCGCCGCAGGTCACCGCGTCGGCGGGGATGGACATCGTCTGCCACGCGCTGGAGAGCTACACGGCGCGCTGGTACGCGACCTTCGACCGCAAGAAGCCCGAGGAGCGGGTCACGTACTGCGGCTCGAACCCGGTGTCGGACCTGTGGTGCGAGAAGGCGATGAACCTCATCGCGCAGTCCTTCCGCAAGGCCGTGCACGACGGGGCCGAGGACGTCGAGGCCCGGTCGAACATGATGATGGCGGCGACCTTCGCCGGCATGGGGTTCGGCAACTCCGGCGTGCACATCCCGCACGCCAACGCCTACCCGATCGCGGGCATGGTCAAGGACTACGTGCCCGAGGGCTACCCGCCCGACGAGCCGATGGTCCCGCACGGCCAGTCGGTGTCGCTCACCGCGCCGGAGGCCTTCCGGTTCTCCTTCGACAGCGCACCCGAGCGGCACCTGCGGGCCGCGGAGCTGATGGACCCGCGGGCCGACAAGGTCAACGACCCCAAGGAGCAGCTGCCGTCCGTCCTCGTGCGGCTGATGCAGGACATCGGCATCCCGAACGGGATCGGCGGGGTCGGCTACTCCGAGTCGGACGTCCCGGACCTGGTGCCCGGCACGATGAAGCAGCAGCGCCTGCTCGCGACGTGCCCGCGGACCCCGTCCGAGGACGACATCGCCGACATCCTCACGAAGTCCGTCGAGAACTGGTGACCCCGTGAGCGGCGGCTGCCCCACCAGCGCGGGCGGCCGCCGCCCACGACCTTCTAAGGACCTGCGGAAATGCCCATCTACGTCTTCCGGTGCGAGTGCGGCGTGCGCTTCGAGCACCTGGCGTCCATGTCCGACACCACCACCCCGGGCTGCCCCGTCTGCGGCGGCGAGACCCGCAAGGTCCCGGCCGGCTTCTCGCTCGGCGGCCAGGCCAGCCCCGGCCTGAGCAAGGACGAGATGCCCCAGACCTGGCGCGGGGTCTACAACGGCAGCTCCGAGTACATCGACACGATGCGCCGGACCTGGGACGCGCGGCAGAAGCTCGAGGAGAAGTACCCCGAGATCGCGGGCGACCAGCGGCCCATCCTGGCCCACGAGGGCAAGTACCACGACGCGCCCCTGCGGGCCGGCGACATCCAGCTGTCCGGCACGGCGCCGATGCCCGGCCAGGGCGTCGCGGGTCACGGGCACGGCCACGGCCACGGTCATGGCCACGGACACGGCCACGCCGAGAAGCCGGCCGCCCCGGCGAAGTCCGACGGCGCCGGTGGAACCGGCGGGGCCGCCCCCGCCCCGAGCCCCATGCCGCCCGCCCGGTCAGACTGAACCCGTGAGTGCGCACGTCCCGACCCACCCCGCCGCGCCCGACGCGGGCGAGACCGGCGCCGCCGCGGCGCTGGCCGCCGACCTCCGCCGGGTCGTCGGCGGGGAGGTCCGGTTCGATCCCGCGCACCGCGCGATGTGGTCGGCCGACGCCTCGAACTACCGCAAGGTCCCGATCGGCGTCGTCTCCCCGCGGGACGAGGCCGACGTCGCGGCGGCGCTGGCCGTCTGCCGCGAGCACCAGGTCCCCGTGCTGCCCCGCGGCGCGGGCACCTCGATCGCGGGCCAGGCCGTCAACACCGCGGTGGTGCTGGACTTCACCCGGCACATGAACAAGGTCCTGGAGATCGACCCGGAGGCCCGCACCGCGCGCGTCCAGCCCGGGGTGATCTGCGACCAGCTCCGCGACGCCGCGGCCCCGCACGGGCTGACCTTCGGCCCGGACCCGTCGACGCACAACCGCTGCACGATCGGCGGGATGATCGGCAACAACGCCTGTGGGTCGCACTCGGTGGCCTGGGGCAAGACCGTCGACAACACCGTGGGTCTGGAGGTCCTCACCTACCGCGGCGAGCGGCTCGACACCGCCTTGCCGGCGGGCGAGATCCCCGCGCGGCTGCGAGCGCTCGCGGACCGGGTGGGCGACCGCGTCCGGAGCTCCTTCCCCGACCTGACCCGCCGCGTGTCCGGCTACAACCTCGACCAGCTCCTCCCGGAGAACGGGTTCGACCTGGCCCGGGCCCTGGTCGGCGGCGAGGGCACGCTCGCCACCACGGTCGCCGCGACCATGAAGCTGGTCGAGTCGCCGCCGGCGCGCGCCCTGGCCGTCCTCGGTTTCCCCGACGCCTACGTCGCCGCGGACAACGTCATGGTCGTCCGACAGCACGCGCCGCTCACCATCGAGGGCATGGACGCCGGGCTGATCGCCGCCCTGCGCGCCCAGAACCCCGTCGAGACGGGCTGGAAGGCGCTGCCGCCGGGTGGCGGCTGGCTCTACGTCGAGACCGGCGGGGAGACCCGGGAGGAGGCCGAGGACAAGGCGCGGGCCGTCGCGAAGGCGATGGGGCCGTACGGGCTGACCGAGGCCGTCGTCGAGTCCGACCCGAAGCGGATGAAGGCGCTGTGGCGGATCCGCGAGGACGGCGCCGGCATCCTCACCCGCAGCCCCGACGGCGGCGAGGCCTGGCCCGGCTGGGAGGACGCGGCCGTCCCGCCCGAGAAGTTCGGCTCCTACCTGCGCGAGTTCGACCGGGTGCTGGAGCGGCACGGGCGCAAGGGCGTGTACTACGGCCACTTCGGCGACGGCTGCCTGCACGTCCGCATCGACTTCGACCTGCTCAGCGAGCCGGGGATCGCGAACTTCCGGGCGTTCATGGAGGACGCGGCCGACGCGGTCGTCGCGCACGGCGGCTCGCTCTCCGGCGAGCACGGCGACGGGCGCGCCCGTTCCGAGCTGCTGCCCCGGATGTACCCGCCGGACGTCATCGCGGCGTTCGAGGAGTTCAAGGGCGTCTTCGACCCGGACGACCGGATGAACCCCGGCTGCATCGTCCGGTCCGCGCGGATGGACGAGGACCTGCGGATCTTCGTGGGGATGCCGACCCTCGCCGACGACCCGCAGCTCGCCTTCGGCCACGACCGCGGCTCGTTCACCCGGGCGACCCGGCGCTGCCTGGGCGTGGGCAAGTGCGTCACCGCGCACGGCGGCGTGATGTGCCCGAGCTACCGGGCGACCGGCGACGAGAAGCACTCCACCCGCGGGCGGGCCCGGCTGCTGTTCGAGATGGCCAACGGGGAGGTGGTCACCGGCGGCTGGCAGGACGACGACGTCGCCGACGCCCTCGACCTCTGCCTGTCCTGCAAGGGCTGCAAGACCGACTGCCCGGTCGGCGTGGACATGGCCGCGTACAAGACCGAGTTCCTCGCCAACCGGTACAAGAACAAGCTGCGCCCCGCCTCGCACTACTCGATGGGGGCGCTGCCGCGGTGGCTGCGGCTCGTCGGGAAGCTGCCGGCGGGTGCGGTCGACGGGCTCAACGCGCTGGCCCGGATCCCGTTCCTGGCCGGGCTGGCCAAGCGGGCCGGCGGGATCGCGCCGGAGCGCGGGATCCCGGCGATCGCGCGCGAGACGTTCACCACCGCGGCCCGGTCCCGCGCGCTCGTGGCGGGCCCGGCGAAACAGGCCTCGCGCGGGCGGCTGCTGCTGTGGCCGGACACGTTCACCGACCACTTCGACCCGGGCATCGCCGACGACGCCGTGGCCGTCCTGGAGTTCCTCGGCTACGCCGTCGAGCTACCGCCGCGCGGGGTGTGCTGCGGGCTGACCTGGACGTCGACCGGGCAGGTCGGGGCGGCGCGACGGGTGCTGCGCCGCTCGCTGCGGACGATCGAGCCGTGGCTCACCGAGGGGGTGCCGGTCGTCGGGCTGGAGCCCTCGTGCACCGCGGCCCTGCGCGCCGACGGGGAGGAGCTGCTGCCCGAGGAGCCGCTGGCCAAGGCGATGTCCGGTGGCGTGCGGACGTTCGCGGAGCTGCTGGCCGGGCACGTCGACGAGCTGCGCGCGGCCGTCCCGGGCCCGGGCACGCGGGCGCTGGTCCAGCTGCACTGCCACCAGTACGCGGACCTGGGCTCGGAGGCCGACCGCGCGGTGATGGCCGCGCTCGGCATCGAGGCGGAGGTGCTCGACTCGGGCTGCTGCGGCCTCGCCGGCAACTTCGGCTTCGAGAAGGGCCACTACGAGGTCTCGATGGCCGCCGCCGAGCGCGTGCTGCTGCCGGCGGTCCGCGGCGCGGCGCCCGACACCGAGGTGCTGGCCGACGGGTTCTCCTGCCGCACGCAGCTGCGCCAGGCGGGCACCCGCGAACCGGTGCACCTCGCCCAGCTGGCGGCACGGGCGTTGGGTCTGCAGAGGTAAGGACGGGCTTGCTGTCGGACGGTCCACCTCACTCGACCGGGTGGACGGCCGACTCGTGTCACCTCCGGCGTAATGCCGACGATCTTCGCGGCGATGTCCCGGGCGGACGGCACGGACGGGAGCACCGCGATGAACGGCCTCATGAGCACGGTCCGGGAGATCACCCAGGGCGGCCCCGCCCGCGGCACGTCCACCACGTGGCTCGGCTCGCTGGTGGCCACCGTGGCCGAGACGCTGCGGGTGCCCTTCGCCGCGCTGGAGGTCGACGGCCGGATCGTCACCGGCGTCGGGGCGTGGCCGGAGCACGTGGAGCGGGTCCCGCTGGGCTACGGCGTCGAGACCGTCGGCGCGCTCGTGCTGCCGCCCGTGCGGCGCCGCGACGCCCTGCTGCTCGACGCGCTGGCCGGGCAGCTCGCGCGGGCCGTCCGGGCGGCGTCGGTGGCCGACGCCGCCGTGCACGCGACCCGCGACCTCACCGGCGACCGCGTGCCCGGTGGTCTGGTCGTGGCCCTCACGGCCGCCGCCCGCGCCCTCGGCGGTGCGGCCGTCGAGGTGTGGCCACTGCCCGCGCTGCACCCGGCCGTCGAGGTCGCGGCCTACCGGATCGCCGTCGAGGCGGTCGGCAACGCCGCCCGGCACGCCCCGGGCGCACCGGCCCGGGTCCGGGTCCGGGCCCGGGGGAGCTTCCTCGACGTCACGGTGGCCGACCGCGGACCGGGCGTCCCGGCCGGGTTCACCGCCGGCGCCGGGGTGCGCGCCATGCGCGGCTGGGCCGCGGCCGTCGGCGGGGCCTGCACGGTCCGCCGCGGGTTGCCCGGCACCCTCGTCGAGGCGATGCTCCCGCTGGTCCCGGCGCCCGTGGTGCCGGTGCAGCGCCCCCGTACCGCGTAGGTCGGCATCGGCAGGGTCGGCCGGGTCGATCGGCACGGGCGGGAGTGGCCCGGGCCGGAACCGGGAACCGGCCGGGTCGACCCCGTCCGCCGCACCATCAGCGAGTACGCCCTGCACACGGACCTCGAGCCGATCTTCGACGCGGGCGTGCTGGCCTTCGCCGGCGCGGCGCTGTGTGTGCCGGTCGCCCTGGTGCGGGCGGGCCTGCTCCGCGTGGTGTCGGGTGCCTCGGCCGGCCTGGTGCTGGCCGCCGCGGGCCTCGTCGCGGTCGTGGTGTTCGAGAAGACGAACTGGGCCGTCGGAGCGAGCGTGGGCGGCACCATCCACCGCTACGCCAGCCTGGCGGCCTTCCTCGCTCTGCCGGTCGCGGCGGTCCTCGTCGCCCGCCGGTACCGCCGGGCTGCCGTGCCGGACGTGGGGCCCTGGGACCGGAACGCCGCATGGGTCCGGTGGCTCGGCGTCGCGTCCCTGCTGTGGTTCACCCCGATCCTGGTCGGCTTCGTGCAGCGCCCGTTCACCGGCGTGTCCTGGTGGCAGGCAGTCCCGTTGGGCCTGGTCGAGCGGGGGCTGGCACTCACGGAGGTACTGCTCGTGGTCGCACTGGCGCTGTGGGGGGCTCGCCGCCGGCCGGCCGACACCCGTCGCGACTTCCCCCGATGCCGTCGGGGATTCCCCGCCGTCACGTGAGATGTCCCGCGATTGACGCGTCCACGCGCGCGGTATCACGAGGACATGGTTCCGACGATCACGCTCAACGACGGTGCCCGGATCCCGCAGTTCGGCTTCGGCGTCTTCCAGATCGACCCGGGGCAGGCGACGGTCGACGCCGTGAAGCAGGCGTTCGACGCGGGCTACCGCCACATCGACACCGCTCAGATGTACGGCAACGAGGAGGGCGTCGGGCAGGCCATCGCTGAGTCCGGTCTCTCCCGGGACGAGATCTTCGTCACCACGAAGCTCGACAACGGCCGGCACGGCCGCGACGAGGCCCAGAAGGCGCTCGAGGAGAGCCTCACCAAGCTCGGCCTCGACCACGTGGACCTGTTCCTGATCCACTGGCCGCTGCCGAAGCGCGACGACTACGTGGAGACCTGGCGCGGGCTCGAGCAGGCGAAGGCGGCGGGCAAGGCCCGCTCGATCGGGGTCTCGAACTTCCAGGTCCCGCACCTCGACCAGCTCGCCACGGAGACGGACACGGTGCCCTCGGTCAACCAGATCGAGCTGCACCCCACCTTCACCCAGCCGCAGCTGCGCCAGTACCACCGGGACAACGCCATCGCGACCGAGGCGTGGAGCCCGATCGGGCAGGGCGGCGAGCTCCTGAAGGACGAGACCGTGACCTCCCTCGCCGAGAAGTACGGCAAGAGCCCGGCCCAGGTCGTGCTCCGCTGGCACATCCAGCTCGGCAACATCGTGTTCCCCAAGTCGGTGACGCCCTCGCGCATCGCGGAGAACATCGACATCTTCGACTTCGAGCTGGCCGACGACGACGTCGCGACGATCAGCGGGCTGGACAGGAGTGACCCGGGCGCCCGCCTCGGCCCCCACCCGGACGAGTTCAACTGACACCCCGGCGATCGGTGACGCCCGGCCTGCACGGCCGACCGGTTCTCGGTACGGTCGGCCGAATGTTGGCAATCACGGACACCGCGGCCGAGGCCATCAAGTCCCTGACCACGGACGCCGAGCTGCCGGACGGCGGGGGGCTGCGGATCGCGGCCACCGACCCCGAGCAGGGCCTCGAGCTCTCGCTGGCGGCGCAGGCGGACCAGAGCGACACCGTGCTCCACGGCGAGGGGCTCAACGTCTTCCTCGAGCCGATGGCGGCGGAGGTGCTCGAGGACAAGGTCCTCGACGTGCAGCCGTTCACGAACGAGGAGGGCCAGGAGGAGCTGCGCTTCGCCATCGGCCCGCAGGGCGCGCCGGAGGCCGGCGCGCAGGCCTGACGCACCCCACGTCCGACAGGGGCGGTCCCTCCACCCGGAGGTGGCCGCCCCTTCGCCGTCTCCGGCGGCGTGTTCAGGAGTCGCGCCCAGGTGCCCTGTCCCCTGGTCCTGCTCAGGAGCCGTGCACAGGTGCCCTGCTCAGGGGCCGCCGTGTTGAGAATCGCTGCTCAGGGGCGCAGCGGCACCGCGATCGAGACGCCGGTCAGCGCCTCCGCCCGCTCCCAGAGCGCCCGCTGCACCTCCCGGTCGTGCGAGGCACGGCTCGACCCGACCGGGACGGGCGCGCCGCGGGTCTCACCCGGGCCGCCGGGCCCGACGTACGTGCCGCCCGGCAGGTCCGGCACGGTGGCCGCGTACAGCGTGGGCAGGGCCCCGCCGGCCGCGTCCTGGGCGACGACCCGATTGGCCGCGGCCATGAACCGGTCCTGGACGGTCCCGGTGCGGGTCTGCAGGTTCGTCGCCGCGTAGCCGGGGTGCGCGGCCATGGAGCGCAGCAGCGAGCCGGCCGCCACGAACCGGTGCTGCAGCTCGTAGGCGAACATGAGGTCCGCGAGCTTCGACTGCCCGTAGGCGAGCCAGCGCTGGTAGCGGCGCCGCTGCCAGGTGAGGTCGTCGAGGTCGATCCGCCCGATCCGGTGCATGAGGCTCGACAGCGTGACCACGCGGTCGGTGATCCGTGGCAGCAGCAGCCCGGTCAGCGCGAAGTGCCCGAGGAAGTTGGTGCCGATCTGCATCTCGAAGCCGTCGGCCGTCCGCTGCCCGGGGACCGCCATCAGCCCGGCGTTGTTCACGAGCACGTCCACCGGGCGGTCGAGGCCGGCGGCGAACCGGCCGACCGAGCTCAGGTCGGCCAGGTCCAGCTCACGGACCTCGGTGGAGCCGGCCCCGGTGAGCGCGGCGGCCGCCGCCTCGCCCTTCACGGTGTTGCGGCAGGCCAGCACGACGTGCGCGCCCGCGGCCACGAGCGCCCGCGCCGCCTCCAGCCCGATCCCGGAGTTGGCGCCGGTCACGGCGATCGTCCGCCCCGTCTGGTCGGGGATGTCCGCGGTGGTCCAGGAGGCCATACGGGGTTCCTACCACCGGTAACCGCGCCCGGCTCAGCGGGTGACGGCCGAGAGCATCGGCAGCACCTCGAACCGGGCGACCCCGGCGACCACGGCCGGATCGGCCTCGCCGAGGGCGGCGGCGTCGTCGAGCGACCCGCCGTTGACGATCCCGAGGCCCCACGGCCCGGCGGGATCAGCCACCGGCCCGAAGAAGATCGTCCGGCCGGCCTCCAGGAGACCCCGCCAGTACTCGACGTGCTCCGCCATCGCGGCACGCTCGCGCTCGTCCATCGTCGTGGCGAAGTCCGGGCGCGGCGGCAGGAGACGGTAGAGGAACCAGCTCACGGTGCGTCCTCCCGGACGGCGTCGGCGAAGGCGCCCATGATCGTGGCCCAGCCGCGCTCGAAGGCCCCGCCGGAGTAGCCACCGGGCAGCGCACAGGCGGCCCGCAGCTCCTCGAGGGAGAGGCGCTCCCAGCCGCGGTGCTCCAGGTCCACGCGCGTGCCGCCCTCGGCCAGCTCCACGAACCGCAGCTCGACCTCGGTCGGCGTGCCGGTGACGTTCCACGTCATGGTCAGGCCGGCCGGTGGGTCCCAGGCCAGCAGCGTGCCCCAGTCGTGGGCGCTGCCGTCGTGCCAGTGCTCGGTGATCGTGCCGCCCACCCGGCCGTCGACGCTGACCGAGGCGATCCGTCCGCTGCCGCCCAGGGAGAACGGGTCGAGCGGCCACCACTCGGCGAGCCGGTCGACGAACACCCGGAACGTGCGCTCGCGGGCGGCCGCCACCTCGGTGGACCGGCGGATGGGCGGGCGGGCGAGGTCGAGGATCTCCGCGATCGGTTCGGTGCTCACTTCTCCTCCTCCACGAGGGCGCGCGCCCGGTCGAGCGCGTCGGACCAGATGCCGTCGAGGGCCGCCTGCAGCTCGCGGACCGCCTCCCGGCGGGCACGGTACAGCCGGCGGGTGCCCTCGCGGCGCTCCGCGATCAGGCCGGACTCCTTCAGCACGGTGAGGTGCTGGCTGACGGCCGTGCGGGACACCTCGAACTCCGCGGCGATCTCGCCGGCCGCGCGCTCGGTGGTGGCGACCAGCCGCAGGATCGCCCGGCGGCGCGGCTCGGCGAGGGCCCGGAGCATGGCCCCGACCCGGTCGTCGAGCGGGGCGGGTGAGGTCACCGGCCGGGGTCGGTGCTGACGATCTCGAACATGGCGACCGGACTGCCCATCACGACCTCCCGAGTTGTTCCGTGCGCGTTCGCTAACGTTAGCATCTACTGACAGAATGCGCAAGCGCCTGCCCGCGGCGAGTGGTGCGCCGGTGTCACTTCCCGCGCACAGCGCTACGCCTCGATCAGGCGGCCGTCCTCGACGTGCCACCGGCGGGTGGCGCGGACCGTGTCGAGCATCCGGCGGTCGTGCGTGACCAGCAGGACGGTGCCGGGGAAGCTGTCGAGGGCCTGCTCGAGCTGCTCGATCGCCGGCAGGTCGAGGTGGTTGGTGGGCTCGTCGAGCACCAGGAGGTTCACCTCGCGGGCCTGCAGCAGGGCCAGCGCCGTCCGGGTGCGCTCGCCGGGGGACAGCGACGCGGCCGGCCGCGGCACGTGCTCCTTCGTCAGCCCGAACTTGGCCAGCAGCGTGCGCACCTCGGACTCGGGCCAGTCCGGCACCGCCCGGCCGAACGCCGTGACCAGCGGCTCGTCGCCGAGGAAGAGGCCGCGGGCCTGGTCGATCTCGCCGACCGTGACGCCCGCGCCGAGGCCGGCGGAGCCCTCGTCGACCGGGATCCGGCCGAGCAGCGCACCGAGCAGCGTGGTCTTCCCGGCCCCGTTCGCACCGGTGACGATCACCCGGTCCGCCCAGTCGACCTGCGCGGTGACCGGGCCGAGCACGAAGGCGGTGCCGTCCCTCCCGGGCCTGCGCACGACCGCGCCGTCGAGCCGGGCGGCGACCGCCCCGGAACGCGGGGCGGCGGCGATCGTCATCCGCAGCTCCCACTCCTTGCGAGGCTCCTCGACGACCTCCAGCCGCTCGATCGCCCGCTGGGTCTGCCGGGCCTTGGCGGCCTGCTTCTCGCTGGTCTCCGCCCGCTTGGCCTTGACGTTCTTGTCGTTGTCCTTCGACTTCCGCCGCGCGTTGCGCACGCCCTGCGCCATCCAGTTCCGCTGCATCTGCGCGCGGTCCTTCAGGGCACCGAGCTTGTCGTCGTACTCCTCGTAGGCCTCGCGGGCGTGCCGACGGGCGATGTCGCGCTCGACCAGGTAGCTGTCGTAGCCGCCGTCGTAGACCCCGACCTGCCGCTGGTGCAGGTCCAGCTCCACGACCCGGTTCACGGTGCGCGCCAGGAACTCCCGGTCGTGCGACACGATCACCGCGGGCGAGCGCAGGCCCTGCACGAACTTCTCCAGCCGCTCCAGGCCGTCGAGGTCCAGGTCGTTGGTCGGCTCGTCGAGCAGCAGGACGTCGTAGCGGGAGAGCAGCAGCGCGGCCAGCCCGGCACGCGCGGCCTGGCCACCGGAGAGCACGGTCATCGGGGCGTCGAGCGGTACGCCGAGGCCGACCTCGGCGGCCACCTCGCCGGCCCGCTCGTCGAGGTCCGCGCCGCCGAGGGCGAGCCAGCGGTCGAGGGCGGCGGCATAGGCCTCGCCGGCCGTGAGCCCGCGAGCGGCCGCATCGGCACCGTCGCCACCCGCGCCGAGCTCCTCGGCGGCGGCGTCCATCGCGGCCTGCGCGGCGGCCACCCCGGTCCGGCGGGCCAGGTACTGCGCCACGGTCTCGCCGGGACGGCGCTCGGGTTCCTGCGGCAGGTGCCCGACGGTCGCGTCGGGCGGGCTGAGCGCGACCTCGCCCTCGACGTCGCCTTCCCGCCCACCCGGCTCCTCGCCGGCGAGCAGGCGCAGCAGCGTGGACTTGCCGGCGCCGTTGACCCCGACCAGCCCGACGACGTCGCCGGGGGCGACCACGAGATCCAGGTCGCTGAACAGGAGGCGGGCACCGTGCCCGGCGGACAGGCCCGTGGCCCGGAGGGTCGCGCTCATGACAGGGTCGAGGGTACGGGGACGATGTGCGCATGACGCTGGAGCCCTTCCCCGACGACTGGTCGCGCGCCCTCGTCGTCGTCGCGCATCCCGACGACATGGAGTACGGCGGGGCGGGCGCCGTCGCCCGCTGGACGGCGGCCGGCAAGGAGGTGGCGTACCTGCTGGTCACCCGCGGCGAGGCGGGCATCGACACCATCCCGCCGGTGGAGGCCGGGCCGCTGCGGGAGGCCGAGCAGCGGGCGGCCTGCGCCGCCGTCGGGGTCGCGGAGGTGGAGTTCCTCGACCATCCGGACGGGGTGGTGGAGTACGGGCTCCCGCTGCGCCGCGACATCGCCGCGGTCGTCCGGCGGCGCCGGCCCGAGCTCGTCGTCACCGGGAACTTCGCCGACCGCTGGCCCGCCGGCGGGCTCAACATGGCCGACCACGTCCACACCGGCCGCGCGGTGCTCGACGCCTGCCGCGACGCCGGCAACCGCTGGGTCTTCCCCGGCGCGGGCGGCGACCCGTGGACGGGTGTGCGGTACCTCGCCGCCACCGGCTCGCCGGAGCCCACCCACGCCGTGGACATCGGGCCGGTGTTCGACCGGGCCGTCGCGTCGCTCTCGGCCCACCGGGCCTACCTGGCCGCGCTCGGGGACGGGGCGATGAGCGACCCGGAGTCGTTCCTGCGGTCACACGCCGAGGCCGTCGCGGAGCGGTTCCCGGGCTCGGCGCTCGCGGTCGGCTTCGAGCTGTTCTCCCTCTAGGAGGCTGCCCCGCGCGGGTGTGAGCAGCGGAGCACGGCGGGACCGGCGGGTGGCGACATAGGGTCGACGGCGTGAACCCGGCACCGACGAACGGCCCCGCGGCAGGGCCCGTCCAGGCCCGCGTGGTCGTGGACGAGCTGGTGCGCCTCGGCGTCACGGACGCCGTGCTGTGCCCGGGCTCGCGCAACGCGCCGCTCGCCTTCGCCCTGCACGCGGCCGACGCCGCCGGTCGGCTGCGCCTGCACGTTCGGATCGACGAGCGCACGGGCGGGTTCCTCGCGCTCGGTCTGGCCCTCGGCTCCGGCCGTCCGGTCCCGGTGGTGACGACCTCGGGCACGGCCGTCGCCAATCTGCATCCGGCGGTGCTGGAGGCCTCGCACTCGGGCGTGCCGCTGCTGGCGCTCACCGCCGACCGGCCGCCGGAGCTGGTCGGCACCGGGGCGAGCCAGACGATCGAGCAGCAGGGGATCTTCGGCGGGGCGGTCCGGCGGGCGGGCACCCTGGCCGTCGCCCGGCTCGCGCCGGGCGAGCCCGGCCGGTGGCGCGCCGCGGTCGACCGGATCGTCGCTGCGGCGACCGGCGCACTCGGCGAGCCACCGGGACCGGTCCACCTCAACATCCCCTTCGCGGAGCCGCTGGTCCCCGACCCGGCCGCGGAGGTCCCGCCCGGGCGTCCGGACGGGGCGCCCTGGACCGTGGTCCCGCCGGCGCGTCGCACCGCGCCGCCGCTGCCGCTCGATCCCTCGGCGCCGACCCTCGTGATCGCCGGCGGCGGCGCGGGGATCGATCCGTCGGTGCTGGCCGGGGCGCCGATCGTGGCCGAGCCGTCGTCGCCGCTGTGGCCGCACGCCCTGCGCAGCGGGCCCTGGCTGCTCGGGGCGCCCGGCGGCCCGCCGCGGCCCACGCAGGTGGTCGTCGTCGGGCGGCCCACCCTGCACCGCGCGGTCGCACGCCTGCTCGCCGCCCCCGACCTGCGCGTCTACGCCGCCGCGGACCCGCACGGCACGCCGTGGACGGACGTCGCGGGCACGGTCCGGGCGGTCGGTGAGGTACCGGCGCTCGCGCCGCCGCGGGCGTGGGTGCAGCGGTGGCAGGAGGCCGACGAGGTGGCGTCCGCGGCGCTCGACCGGGCGCTGCCCGAGGGACCGCGGGGGCTGTCACTGGCCCGCGAGCTGGTCGGCGCGCTGCCGGACGGCTCCCGGCTGGTCCTGGGCTCGTCGAGCCCGGTGCGCGACGTCGCGCTCGCCGCGGTGCCCCGGCCCGGGCTGTCGGTGCTGTCCAACCGCGGCGTCGCGGGCATCGACGGGACGGTCTCCACGGCCGTCGGGGCCGCGCTGACCCATCCCGGCCCCACCGTGGCGCTGCTCGGCGACCTGACGCTGCTGCACGACACCACCGGCCTGCTCATCGGCCCGGACGAGCCGCGGCCCGCCCTGTCGATCGTGGTGCTCAACGACTCCGGCGGCGGGATCTTCGGCCTGCTCGAGCAGGGAGCGCCGGCGCACGCGGAGTCGTTCGAGCGGATCTTCGGCACCCCGCACCGGGCCGACCTCGCCGCGGTCGCCACCGGGCTCGGCGCGGCCCACGTGCTGGTCACGGTGCCGTCGGAGTTCGCCGAGGCCGTCGTGCCGACCGGCCCGGGGCTGCGGATCGTCGAGGTCCGCGCCGACCGCGTGTCGCTGCGTGCCGGTCACGCCGCGCTGGCCGACGAGGTCGCCACCGCCCTGGCCGCCCTGCCCGCCAGAACGTAGCTCCTTCCGCGCTACGGCGTTGGCCTGCAACGGGTCTGCGCCGGACGGCGTAGAGGGCTCGTCCGAGTGGTCACTCTGCGCCGGCTACTGTGCGTTCTGCGTAACGGCCGGTGGTGGAGCGCCGACAGGGGAGCGGAGCCGCCGCTCCCGGCCTCGCCCGCTCCCCGCGCCCGGCCGCCCCCCGAACGACCGAGGTACCGGTGACTTCCAGCACCCGGAGCCGCGCGGATGCCCCCACCGCGCGGCCCGCCCCCGACGCATGGCCCACGGGCCGGCGCCGCCGCGGGGCTGCGGACCCCGCTCGTGTCGAGCACCGGTTCGGGGTCCGGCCGGTCGCGGCGCGGTGCTTCGCGCTCGAGTGCGGCCTGGTCGCCCTGGCCGGCGGGATCGCGTGGACCACGGTCCGAGCCGTCGACGCCGCCGGGCTGCCGGCCGCGCGGATCGCCTCCGTGCTCGTGTTCGCCGGCGGGATCAGCGCGGCCGTGATGATCGCCGTGGCCGGGCGGGCGTCGGGCAGCCGGCGCGCGGGCCGGATCGCCGCCGCCGTCGGTGGTGCCGCCCTCGTCGGTCCGCTGCCCGCGGCGCTCGACCTCGGGGGTGCGGCGGGCCTCTGGCCGCTCGTGGCCGTGGTGGGGCAGCTCTGCGTCGTCGCGCTGCTGGTGGTGGCGGTGCGCCGGCGCTCGCCCGCGACGCGGCCCGTCGTGACCGTCGCCGCGACCGTGCTGGCCTGTGCCGCCGCCCTCGCCGGCACCCTGTACGGGCTCGCCCCCGGGGTCGGCCTTCCCGGGGCGCTGGTCGCCGACCTCGCGCTCGCGGCCTGGGCCGGTGCCGGGGCGGCCGGGCTGCTCGCCGTCGGCGCGGGTCTGCGGCGCGACCGTCCGCTGCTGCGCCGGGTCGGCGTCGCCTTCGCGCTGCTCGCCGCCTCCGCCGCGGTCCGGGCGTCGGGGGCCGCGGTCGTCGTCCCCGTGGCCCTGACCCTCGCCGCGACGTTCGCGCTGCTGGCCGCCGCCGTGCCGTTCCTGTTCAGCGCGGTGCGAGGCCTGTGGGAGCAGCGCGAGGCGTACCGGGTGGAGGCGGAGCGGCTGCGCGCCGCCCTCCGGTCGGCGGGGACGGACGGGCGTCGAACCGGTTCGGGCTCGGACGGGCGCGCGACGGGTTGGGCGGGCTCGGAGGGGCGTGGCAGCGGCTGGGCGGGCTCGGAGAGGCGCGGCCGCGGTTCGGCGGGCTCGGAGGGGCGTGGCCGCGGTTCGGCGGGCTTCGACGGGCGCGGCCGCGGTTCGGCGGGCTCGGAGGGGCGTGGCAGCGGCTGGGCGGGCTCGGAGGGGCGCGGCCGCGGCTGGGCGGGCTCGGAGGGGCGTGGCAGCGGTTCGGCGGGCTTCGACGGGCGCGGAACCCATGGGGCCGGCCTCGAGTCGGGATCCGCGGGGGTCGCCGAGGTCCTGGCGCTCGCCGATGCGGTGGACGAACGCCGTCGGTCGAGCCGCGGCCCCCTGCGCCTCGTGCCTTCCCCGACCGCCGGCCCGTCCGCAGCGCGGCAGGAGGGTGGTCGGGGTAGGGGTGCGGACCGGGTCCCACCCGGCGCCGCCGACTCACCAAGCCGTGCCACGGGTGGTCCATGATCGCCGGTCGTGGACCACGGAAGTCGGAAATCGACCCGCCCGGTCCTGAATTCGTGATCTTGGGTGCGGAGGAGGGCTCGGATCTGCCGTGATCGTCGTTGGTGGGCGTGGGCGGTTGGATTTCGACCTGCTCGGTCCTGAAGTCGTGATCTTGGCCGGCGTGGAGGAGGGCTCGGATCTGCCGTGATCATCGTTCGTGGGCGTGGGCGGTCGGATTTCGACCTGCTCGGTCCTGAAGTCGTGATCTTGGCCGGCGTGGACGGCTCGGATCTGCCGTGATCGTCGTTGGTGGGCGTGGGCGGTCGAATTTCGACCGCACTGCCCCGAAGCTGGTGATCTTCGGCGCTGGTGGCCTGGCGCGGCCTCGTCGTGATCGCTGCTCGGGACCTTTTCAGGCCGTGGGCGGCCGAGGGATCTCCGGAGCGGTGATCTTGGCGCCGACGGCCGGCTAGGGCGCGCCGTGATCGTCGTTCGTGGGCGTGGGCGTGGGCGTGGGCGGCCGGAAGCCGACTGTCCCGCTTCCGATGCCGTGGTTTCGGTTGCGGAGGGCCGGCTCCCTCTGCCGTGATCGTCGCTCGGGGGCGTAGGCGGTCGAGAATCGACTGTTCTGCTCCTGAACTGGTGGTCGTGGTGCTCGCCGGCCATGGAACGCTCGTCGTGATCGCTGTTCGGGACTCCTCGGGGCCGTGGGTGGCCGGAATAGGTCCGAGGCGGTGATCTTGTCTACCGGGACCTGAGGCGGAGTAGGCCTGCTGGGCCCTCGAGGAGTAGCACGTCCGCGCCCTCGTGTCCCGCTCGGCCGACGGCCCGGGGCCGACCTGCCCCAGGGCTCGGGCCGTCGTATGACAGGGGAATGGCGCGGCAGGAGCGCGACGCCCGGTTCCACCCTCGTGATCACCGGTCGTGGACCGCGGCAGTCGTGAATCGACCTTCCCGCTCCAGGCCTCGTGATCGTGACTGCCGGGCGAGGGGCGGCTCGATCTGGGTGTGATCGACGCTCGTGGACGCAGCCGGTCGACGCGCGACCCTCTGGCTCCCGGAGTGGTGATCTCGACCGGCTGCCGGTCGGGGTGGACGGGTGTAGACCACGTTCAGCGTGGCCGACGAGGTCCCGCCGAGCGGTAGCGGCACCATCTCGGAGGACCTTCCCGACGATCACGGTGAGAAGGCTGCCTCCCGACCGTCGTTCGGTGATCATGGCCCGAGGGCTGCTCTCCCGGCGACCATCTCCCCGTGACGCGACCGGAACGACCTCCCGCCCGTGATCGCGGCTCGTCGTCCGGCACCGCTCCCGCGCGCCCGAACACCCTGAGCCGGGGGCCCGACCTACCCCTCCAACGCCTCCCGCACCGCGAGGAGCTTGGCGGCGGCCTCGCGGACCTCGGTGTCGGGATCGGAGTCGGCGACGATCCCGCAGCCCGCGTAGAGACGGGCGACGGCGCCGTCGAGCTGGGCGCAGCGGAGGGCGACGCCGAGCTCTCCGCCGCCGTCGGCGCCGATCCAGCCGACGGGGCCGGCGTAGCGGCCGCGGTCCATGCCCTCCAACGCGGCGATCAACGCGACGGCCTCCTCGCGCGGGGTGCCGCCGACCGCGGCGGTCGGGTGCACCGCGCCGGCGATGCGGAGCAGGGAGGCGTCGCCGCGGACCCGGCCGCGGACGTCGCTGGCCAGGTGCGAGACGTTGTGCAGGGCCAGGACCGACGGCTCGGCCGGCACCTCGAGCGAGCGGCAGAAGGGGCGCAGCCGCTCGGCCAGCGAGTCGACGGCGTAGGCGTGCTCGACCCTGTTCTTGTCCGAGCTCAGCGATCCCTCGCCCGGCCAGACGGTGCCGGCCAGGACCCGCGACTCGACGACCGGGCCGCGCTTTCGCAGCAGCAGTTCCGGGGTGGCCCCCACCAGCCCGTCGACGGCGAACGCCCAGCAGGTGGGGTAGCGCTCGGCCAGGCCGCGGAGCAGGTGCCGGGGGTCGTGCGGGGCCTCGTCGACCGCGAGGAGGTCGTGGGCCAGGGCAGCCTTGTCGAGCTCGCCCTCCCGCATCCGCCGGACCGCCTCGGCCACGGCCGCGCGGTACCCCGCGACGGACAGGTCGCCGTCGGCGTAGCGGAGCCGTCCGCTGGGCCGCACCGGCTCGGCCGAGGTCACGGGGTGCGGGTCGCCGAACTCGGTGACCCATGCGCGCCCGCCCCGCATCCCGACGACGACGCGCGGCACCACCAGCACGGACCCGGGCGAACGGTCGGCGAAGGTCAGCGACGCGAAGGCCACGGCGCCGGTGCCCGGCAGGCCCACCTCGTCGGTGACGTCGATCTCGGCGAGCAGCCCGCGCCACCACGCGTCGGCCTCGGCGAACCGGCCCGCGCCGGTGCCGGTGAAGCGCGCGACCTCGCCCCAGCCGACCAGTCCCTCGCCGCCGCGCACCCAGGACAGCGCGCCCCGCGCCTCGGGCAGGAGCGACAACAGGCCGCCCGCGGGCGGGTCCACCTCACGGGTCCGGACCTCCAGACCGATGGGCAGCGCAGCGGTCGTCACGCCGTCGAGCGTAGGCACAGCGACCAGCCGGCGCCCGTCCCCGGCGGGGAGGCGGTAACCACACTCCTATGCTCTGCCCATGGCCGGGAGTGTGGCGGGCGAGGTGTTCGTCGAGGCCGGGCGCACCGCCCGGGCCGTCGGCCGCACCCTCCGGAGGCGGCTGCCGACGATCCTCACCGGGCTCGCCGTGCTGGCCACGTTCCTGTCGGTCGTCGGCTTCCTCGGGGCCGTGGCCGACGACGTCGCCATCAGCCGCGACCGCGCGACGGCCACCGCCGACGTGCTGGAAGGGACCACCTTCGCCCGCACGCTCGTCCGGTTCCCGGTGCCCGACGGGCAGCTGCTCGTCCCCGACCGGGGCGTCTACTACCCGCGCGGCCTGCAGCCCGGCACGTCCGTCCTGGTCGAGTACGACCGCGCCGACCCGGACCTGGTCCGGGTGGCGGGGCGGACGGCGTTCTCGGGCCTGCCGCTGACCATCGGGTTCGTCGCCCTCGCGTGGGTGGTGTTCGGCGGGGCGGCGGTGCTCGTGCGGAGGCGCCGTCAGGCCGCCCACCACGAGTAGACCTGCTCGACGACGGCGGGGACCGCCACCAGGAGCCCGCCGGCCGGCATCGGATCCGGCCGCCCCGCCCGGTCGACGACCACGGCCCCGGCCTCCGCCGCCAGGCAGAGCGCGCCCGCGACGTCCCACTCGTGGTACCCGTCGATCACCGCGGCGACCGCCCGGCCCAGCGCCACCTGCGTGATCGCGAGCGCGGTCGAGCCCAGCACGCGCACGCCCGTGTGAGCCGCCGCCGCCCGCTCGGTGAACCGGGCCGACGGCGACTCGGCGCAGACCAGCGCACCGACGGCGGTGGTGCGGGTCGCCGCCCGCACCGGCGTGCCGTTCGCCCGCACCCCGCGGCCCCGCGCCGCCGCGTACATCTGGGCCCGGCTCGGGTCCGCGACGACCCCGACGACCGGCCCGTCGCCGTCGACCAGGCCGAGGCTGTAGGCGCACCAGGGGAAGCCGGCGACGTAGTTGGCGGTGCCGTCGACGGGGTCGACGATCCAGCGGTAGGCCGAGCCGACGGCCGTCGCGTCGGCGCCGTACTCCTCGCCCACCACGGGGATGCCGGGGAACTCGGCGGCCAGCACGCGGCGGGTGTGCCGCTCCAGCGTGCGGTCGGTGTCGGTGACCCAGTCGAAGGGATCCGCCTTGGCCTCGGACCCGGGCGCGCGGCCGGCGGTCGCGGCGATCACCTCCGCGGCGTCGTTGGCGAGCCGGCCCGCGACCTCGAGGGCGCGGGAGAGCAGCCCGGGGTCCACCGCGGGCGGGGTACGGGTGAGGACCGTCATGGCGACGAGGGTCGGGGAGCGGGGTATCGCCCCGGCGTCCCGCCGGTGACGTCCCGGGGTGGGCCCGCGTGAACTCTCGCGCTGTTGTCCGGACGTTCCCCCGCAGGTCACGTCGCCGACGGCGGGTGGCGCGGCGGACAGGACAGCTTTCCCGACGTGCGTGTCGCGATCGTGTCCGAGTGCTTCCTCCCCGTGGTCAACGGCGTCACGAACTCGGTGCTGCGGGTGCTCGAGCACCTGCGCGACGCCGGGCACGACGTCCTCGTCGTCGCCCCCGGCGCCGACGGGCCGGACTCCCACGACGGCGTCCCGGTCGTGCGGGTGCCGGCGCTGGAGCTCCCGGTCGTGAGCTCGATGCCGGTCGGGGTGCCCAGCCGGCGGATCGTGAAGGCCCTGCGCGCGTTCCGGCCCGACGTCGTGCACCTGGCCGCGCCGTTCGTCGTCGGGGCGCGGGGGCTGTGGGCGGCCCGCCGGCTGGGGATCCCGACGGTCGCGGTCTACCAGACCGACGTGGCCGGGTTCGCCTCGTCGTACGGGCTGGGTCTGACTGCCCGCGCCGCCTGGCGCTGGACCTGCCGGCTGCACGCGCAGGCCGACCGGACGCTGGCGCCGTCCAGCTGGGCCACGGAGGCATTGCGCGAGCGCGGGGTGCCGCGCGTGCACCAGTGGGCCCGCGGCGTCGACACCCGGCGGTTCACCCCGGCCCGGCGCTCGGTCGCGGTACGGGAGCGGCTGGCGCCGAACGGCGAGCTGCTGGTCGGCTACGTCGGCCGGCTCGCCCCGGAGAAGCAGGTGGAACGGCTGGCGGCGCTGCGCGGGATGCCCGGGACCCGGCTCGTGGTGGTCGGCGCCGGTCCCAGCGAGGAGCGGCTGCGGGCCGCGCTGCCCGGCGCGGCGTTCCTCGGCTTCCGGGGCGGCGACGAGCTGGCCGAGCTCTACGCGTCCCTGGACGTGTTCGTCCACACCGGCCCCGCCGAGACCTTCTGCCAGGCGGTGCAGGAGGCGCTGGCCTCCGGGCTCCCGGTCGTCGCGCCCGACGCCGGCGGCCCGCGCGACCTCGTCGTGCCCGGCCGGACCGGCTATCTCGTCCCGCCCCTGCCCGACGACGAGGCGGGCCGGCCCGCCGCCGACGCCGCGCTGCGCGCCGCCGTCGACCGGCTCCGCGACCCGGGGCTGCGCGCCGAGTTCGGCGCGGCGGCACGTCGCTCGGTCCTGCGCCGCACCTGGTCCACGGTGTGCGACGAGCTCGTCGGCCACTACTGCGAGGTCTCCGGCCTGTCCGGCTCCGTGCAGAACGAGGCCGCCTGACGTGCGGATCGTCCAGCTCGCCAACTTCTACGGGCCGCGCTCGGGCGGCCTGCGCACCGCCCTCGACGCCCTCGGCACCGGGTACGCCGCCCGCGGTCACGAGGTCGTGCTGGTCGTGCCGGGCCCGCGCGCGGAGGACCGCACGCTGTCGGGCGGCACCCGCCGGATCACGATGCCGGCGCCGCGGATCCCCGCGACCGGCGGCTACCGGGCCGTCGATCCCTGGCGGGTGCAGCGACTGCTCGAGCGGCTGCGGCCCGACGCCCTCGAGGTCTCCGACCGGCTCACCCTGCGCGGGCTGGGGGCCTGGGCCGCGCGCCGCGGCATCCCGAGCGTGGTGATCTCGCACGAGCGGCTCGACCGGCTGCTGCACCAGTTCCTGCTGCCGGAGGGCGCCGCCCGCCGGGTCGCCGACCACGCCAACGCGCGGATGGCCGCCGGCTACGACACGGTCGTCTGCACGACGGGGTTCGCCCGGGCGGAGTTCGACCGGATCGCGGTGCGCAACGTCCGGCAGGTCCCGCTCGGCGTGGACCTCGCGACCTTCTCCCCGCTGCGGCACGACCCGACGCTGCGGGCCCGGCTGGGCGGCGGTGCCGACGCGCTGCTCGTCCACTGCGGCCGGTTGTCGCCGGAGAAGCACCCGGAGCGCAGCATCGACACGGTCGCCGCCCTGCGCGACGCCGGGCACCGGGTCCGGCTGGTCGTCGCGGGCGACGGGCCGCGGCGGGCGGCGCTGGAGCGGCGGGCGGCCGGGCTGCCGGTGTCGTTCCTCGGGTTCGTGCCGGACCGGGCGCGGCTGGCGACCCTGCTGGCGTCGGCCGACGTCTCGCTCGCCCCCGGGCCGCACGAGACGTTCGGGCTCTCGGCACTGGAGTCGCTGGCCAGCGGCACGCCCGTGGTGGTGTCGCGGTCCTCCGCGCTGCCCGAGATCGTCGGCGACCCCGGGGCCGAGGACTCGCCGCAGGACTTCGCCCGCGGCGTCACGACCCACCTCGCGGCCGACGAGGGGGTGCGCCGCAGCACCGCCCGCACCCGCGCCGAGGGTTACGGCTGGCCCGCCTCGGTGGACCGCATGCTGGCCGCCCTCATCCCTTATCGACCCTCGGGCCGGATCAGGCGAAGGTCCGGGCGAAGGACCGGGCCACGATCCGGGCGGCCTCGGCGACCGTCGGCGCGGCGTCGACGTCGGGGCCCGGCGGCTCGGTGTAGACGGCGATCACCAGCGGGGCGCGGCCGGGCGGCCAGACGACGGCGACGTCGTTCACCTCGCCCTGCGCGCCCGCCCCGGTCTTGTCCCCGACCACCCAGTCCGCGGACAGCCCCGCCTTGATGCGGGTCGCGCCGGTCGTGTTGGCCTTCAGCCAGCCGATCAGGACGTCCCGGTTCTCCGGGGCGAGGCCGTCGTCGAGGGCGAAGAGGCGGATGTTCGCGGCCATCCGCGCAGGGGTGGAGGTGTCCAGGTCGCCGTCGCGGACGTTGAGCGCGGTCTCGGTGCGGTCCACCCGGCTGATCGGATCGCCCGCGGTGCGCAGGAACGCCGTGACCTGCGCCGGCCCGCCCAGGACGCCGAGCAGCAGGTTCATGGCGGTGTTGTCGCTGAGCGTGAGGGCGGCGCGGCAGAGGTCGCCGACGGTCATCGACGTGTGCTGCCCCGTCTCCGGCGAGTTCGCGACGAGGTCGGCCGGGGTGTAGGGCACCTGCCGGTCGAGGATGCCCGGCTCGTCCGGGCGCCGGTGGAGGATCGCGGCGGCGGCCAGCAGCTTCCCGGTGGAGCACAGGAGGAAGCGCTCGTCCGCGCGGTGGCCGAGGGCGGCGCCGGAGCCGGTGTCCAGCGCGGAGACCCCGAGGCGGCCACCGGACCGTCGCTCGAGATCGGCCAGCTCGGCCTGGGCCGGTGCGGGATCGAAGGCGGGTGCGGCCGGTGGGACGGCGCCGTCCGCGCAGCCGGTGGCGAGGGCACCCAGGCCGGCCAGCCCGGCGAGCAGGACCGCGCGGCGGGGGAGCGTGACGATCATGTGACGCACGGTAGGACGTCGTGCACCCTCCGTCCTCCGTAGAGTCACGGATGCCCGGTGCCGTGCTCGCGGGTGAGGCTGCTCGGCATGAACAGGACCGTGGTGGTCGAGCCCACCGGCGAGCACGCGACGATCGACACCGCCCTGGCCCGCGACGCCGTCGCCGGCCTCCTCGATGCCGACCCGGACGTCCGACGCCGGGTGGCCGAGCTGATCCAGCTCGAGCCGGAGCGCCTCGCGCCGCCCGTGCTCTACGCGCTGTCGGAGGTGCTGCTCGACCGGGGCCGCCCGGCCGACGCCGCCTTCTGGTTCTACTCCGGCCAGGTCCGTGCCCGCTTCGACGCCCGCCGGTGCACCGACCCCACCGCCGCGGCGGCCGTCGACGCGCTCGACGAGCGCTTCGGCGGACCCGTCGACCGCTTCGCCTTCACCGACCCCGAGGGGTTGCGGCGCACGGTGATCCGCGCCGTGGCCTGGGACCGCCGCACCCCGCACGAGTACGACCACCGCTGGATCGCGCTGCACGGGATGAGCGCCTACCTCGGATCGGAGGGCCCGCTCTCGGTGCCGGAGGAGGAGTGGGACGCCCTCGCCGCCCGCACCCGCGCCGAGTACCTCGGGGGCCTCCGCACCGCCCTCCGCACCGTCCCCCACCCCCGCTGACCCCAGAACGCCGACCCGATGACGTCGAAGTCCCGGCTCGCGGCGCCGGACCTCCCGACTCGCGGGTGTAGGGGCTGTCGTTCCGCGAGTCGGGACTTCCTGTTCCGCGAGTCGGGGTGTGTGGGCTTCGCCGAGTCGGGGTGTGGGCTTCCGCGAGTCGGGGTGTGGGCTTCGCCGAGTCGGGGTGTGGGCTTCGCCGAGTCGGGTCGTCGCCCCCTCGTCGGGTCCTCGTGGCCGACGGGCGGGCCGTCCGGGAGGGGCCGTAGGGTTTCCCGCTGTGGGCAGGGCCGAGCTCGACAAGGACCCGCACGACGTCGCGGCGATGTTCGACGGCGTCGCGCGGCGCTACGACCTCACCAACACCGTCCTGACGGCCGGGCAGGACCGGCGTTGGCGGCGGCTGACCCGGGAGGCCCTGGAGCTGCAGCCCGGACAGCGGGTGCTGGACCTGGCCGCCGGAACCGCCGTGTCGACGGTCGAGCTGGCGAAGTCCGGGGCCTGGACCGTCGCGGCCGACTTCTCCCTGGGGATGCTCGAGGCCGGGGCGCAGCGGCCGGTGCCGAAGGTGGCCGCCGACGCGCTGCACCTGCCCTTCGCCGACGGCGCCTTCGACGCCGTCACCATCAGCTTCGGCCTGCGCAACGTCGCCGACACCGCCGGCGCCCTCGCCGAGCTCGCCCGTGTCACCAGACCGGGCGGCCGGCTCGTGGTGTGCGAGTTCGGCACCCCGACCTGGACGCCGTACCGGATCGCCTACCAGGACCTCGTGCTGCGCCGCATCCTCCCGGCCATCGCGCGCCGCGTCTCGTCGAACCCCGAGGCCTACACGTACCTGAGCGACTCGATCCTCGACTGGCACCCGCAGCGCCGGCTCGCGGAGATCGTGGCGGGCGCGGGATGGTCCCGCGTGGCCTGGCGCGACCTCGCCGGCGGGGCCGTGGCGCTCCACCGCGCCACCAAGCCGGTCTGACGGCGACGAACTCGGGCTGCACCGAAGCGGCGACCGCCCTCCTTGGGCGCGCCACACCCACCCGAGGCGTGGCGCTCTCGCCGGGGCGCGGCACACCGCCTGCCCCGCCGCCGAGTCCGGCCGCACACCCCTTCCGCCCGCTCACACCCCATCGACGCCCTGTGCGGCTGACCTTCGGGGTGTGCGACGGGGCCTCGGGTGATGTGCCGCGCCCGTCCGGATGCGCCGACGGAGCTCACAGCGCGACTCGCGGGAGCCCACAGCGCGACTCGCGGGAGCCCACAGCGCGACTCGCGGGAGCCCACAGCCCGACTCGCGGGTGGCGTAAGTGCGACCCGCGGGGGGCCCGGGGCGATCTTCGAGGTGATCACTCCGCAGCTCGCGACCCGTTCGGTCGGGGGTGCCTGGACATCGCGCCGGACTTCGTGAAACAGTTCACAAGAGCCTCGTGAACCAGTTCACAAGGAGCGGAATGCAGGCGCCCGAGCCCACCACCACCGGCGCCGCGGCCTCGCAGGCCGCGGACGCGCACGGCGCTGCCGGGCGGACGGCGGGAGCAGCAGGAACCACCGGAACCGCACGGACGGCCGACGCGGACGTACTCGTCGTCGGCGCCGGGCCCGCGGGGTCGACGACCGCGGCCCACCTCGCCCGCGCCGGCCTCGACGTGCTGGTGCTGGAGAAGGCGACCTTCCCCCGCCCCAAGGTCTGCGGCGACGGCTTCACCCCGCGCGGCATGAAGCAGATCATCGACCTGGGCATCGACTGCTCCGAGGGGAACGGCTGGCTGCACAACCGGGGCCTGCGCGTGGTGGCCGGCGGGGTGAGCCTCGACCTGTCCTGGCCCACGCTCGCGAACTTCCCCGACTTCGGCGCCGTCCGTCCCCGGCAGGACTTCGACGAGCTGCTGGTCCGGCACGCGGAGAAGCAGGGCGCCCGGCTGCGCGAGGCCACCACGGTCACCGCCGCGATCACCGACGAGCGCACCGGCCGGGTCGTCGGCGTCGAGGGGCACGAGGGCCCGGACAAGCGCCCGGTGTCCTACCGCGCCCCGCTGACCCTGGCTTGCGACGGCGTCTCGGCCCGGGTCGCGCTCTCGCTCGGCATCGCGAAGGACGACCGCAAGCCGCTCGGGGTCGCCGTCCGTCGCTACTACGAGAGCCCCCGCACCCACGACGACCATCTCGAGACCCACCTCGAGATCTGGGACCGCTCCGACCCGGAGCACCCGCGGCTCCTCCCGGGCTACGGCTGGATCTTCGGGATGGGCGACGGCACGTCCAACGTCGGGCTCGGCGTCCTCGCCACGGACCGCAAGGGCGGCTCCTGGGACTACCGGGCGCTGCTGCGGTCCTGGCTGGACGGTCTGCCGGAGGAGTGGGGCTACCGGGAGGACAACGCCGTCGGCGGCATCGGTGGCGCCGCCCTGCCGATGGGCTTCAACCGGACCCCGCACTACCGCCCCGGCCTGCTCCTCGTCGGCGACGCCGGCGGCATGGTCAACCCGCTCAACGGCGAGGGCATCGCCTACGCGATGGAGTCGGCCACGGTGGCCGCCCGGTGCGCGGTGCAGGCCCTCGCCCGGACCGGCGACTCCCGGGAGGCCGCGCTCGCCGCCTACCCGCGGGAGATCAGCCGGGCGCTCGGCCGCTACTACCGGTTCGGCACCGTGGCGGCCCGGCTGATCGGCAATCCGACCGTGATGCGGGTGGCCACGCGGCACGGCCTGCCGCGGCGCTCGGTCATGCAGGCGCTGCTCAACCTGCTCGCCAACCTCTACGACGACCCGACCACCCCGCACCACCGGAAGGAGGGGGAGTGGAGCGACCGCATGCTCGGCGCGTTGACCCGGCTCACCCCGGCCCTCTGAGAACCCGGACGAACCGGTAAGGCGGGCCTGACCACCCCGACGTGACCCCGCACACGTAGGGTCGCCGGACAGGTCACCGACCGCCACGAACAGACCAGTCGGCAGTGCAGACAACGAAGGTGCACGATGCTCGATCCCTATCTCGCGTTGTTCCTGATGTTCGTCCTCGCGGGTGCGTTCGCGCTGTTCTCGGTGACGGCCGCGCCGTACGTCGGGCCGCGTCGGTACAACCGCGCCAAGCTGGACTCCTACGAGTGCGGGATCGAGCCCTCGCCCAAGCCGGTGGTGGGCACCGGCCGGATGCCGGTCGCCTACTACATCACGGCGATGCTGTTCATCCTCTTCGACATCGAGATGGTCTTCCTCTACCCGTTCGCGGTGAACGCGGACGCGCTGGGCCTGTTCGGCCTGGTGGAGATCGTCCTGTTCATCGTCACCGTGGGGTTCGCGTACGCGTACGTGTGGCGCCGCGGCGGCCTCGACTGGAACTAGGGGAACGGGAATGGGACTCGAGGAGCACCTGCCCAGCGGCGTCCTGCTGACCAGCGTGGAGAAGCTGGTCAACTGGACCCGGAAGTCGTCGCTGTGGCCCGCCACCTTCGGTCTGGCCTGCTGCGCGATCGAGATGATGACCACCGGTGCACCGCGCTACGACCTCGCCCGGTTCGGCATGGAGGTCTTCCGGGCCTCGCCGCGCCAGGCGGACCTGATGATCGTGGCAGGCCGGGTGAGCAACAAGATGGCGCCGGTCCTGCGGCAGATCTACGACCAGATGCCCGAACCGCGGTGGGTGCTGGCGATGGGCGTCTGTGCCAGCTCCGGCGGGATGTTCAACAACTACGCGGTCGTGCAGGGCGTCGACCACGTCGTACCCGTCGACATGTACCTCCCCGGCTGCCCCCCGCGACCGGAGATGCTCATGGACGCGATCCTCAAGATCCACGCGAAGATCATGGACGAGCCGCTCGGCAGCAGGCGGGCCGCGGAGCTGGCCGCCAGCGGGCACAAGACGGAGCTCATCCCCTCGTCCATCAAGTACGCGAAGAAGAAGTAGTGCGATGACGGAACCCACGGGAACGTCCAAGGACGACCACGAGCCCACCGGCGGGAAGCAGTCCTCGGCCGAGGCGAGCGGTGCGGCCACCGAGGAGCAGCGCGCCCGCGGCGGCGAGCCGCCGCGCGAGGGCGAGGTGGAGCAGAGCGCCGACGGCGTGGCCGACACCTCGCCGGAGGGAGGCACCCGGCTCGCCCCGACCCGCGAGCGCCGCGGCATGTTCGGCGTGCGCGGCACCGGCGACACCTCCGGCTTCGGCGGGCTCACGCTCCCCGGCTACGCCCCGGCCCCGGCCGAGCGGCCGTACGGCGGATGGTTCGACGAGCTGGCCGACGAGCTCGCCGAGGCCCTGGACCGCAAGGGGATCGCGCGCTCCGCGGTCCGGCAGATCACGATCGACCGCGGCGAGATCACGTTCTACGTGGAGCGGGAGCAGATCCTCGAGTTGTGCCGCCTCCTGCGGGACGAGCCGGCGTTGCGTTTCGAGCTCTGCTCGAGCGTGTCCGGCGTGGACTACACCGCGCCCGACGGCGCCGAGGTCCGCCAGCCGCTGCACGTCGTCTACCAGCTGCTGTCGATGACCTACCGGCGGCGGATCCGGCTCGAGGTCGCGCTCGACGTCGCCGACCCGCACGTGCCCAGCGTCGTCGAGGTCTACCCGACGGCGGACTGGCACGAGCGCGAGACCTGGGACATGTTCGGCGTGATCTTCGACGGCCATCCCGCGCTGACCCGGATCCTCATGCCGGACGACTGGCAGGGCCACCCGCAGCGCAAGGACTACCCGCTGGGCGGGATCCCCGTGGAGTACAAGGGCGCCGAGATACCGCCGCCCGACGAGCGGAGGGCCTACTCGTGAGCAGCACCGATTTCTCCGGCGACCCCTACGCCGAGTCCCGGGAGACCACCGAGGGCACCGTCTACACGGTCACCGGCGGCGACTGGGACTCGTTGCTGGACAGCGTGTCCGCCGACGAGCACGACGACCGCATCGTGATCAACATGGGTCCGCAGCACCCGTCGACGCACGGCGTGCTGCGGCTCGTGCTGGAGCTCGAGGGCGAGACCGTGACGCAGGCCCGGTCGGTGATCGGCTACCTGCACACCGGCATCGAGAAGAACTGCGAGTACCGGAACTGGACCCAGGGCGTCACGTTCGTGACGCGCATGGACTACCTGGCGCCGCTGTTCAACGAGGCGGCCTACTGCCTCGGTGTGGAGAAGCTGCTCGAGGTCGAGGCCCCGCGCCGGGCGCAGCTGATCCGCGTGCTGCTCATGGAGATCAACCGGATCGGCTCGCACCTGGTGTGCATCGCGACCGGCGGCATGGAGCTCGGCGCGCTCACCGGGATGACGGCCGGGTTCCGGGAGCGCGAGGAGGTCCTGCACCTGCTCGAGTACCTGACCGGGCTGCGGATGAACCACGCGTTCATCCGGCCCGGCGGGCTCGCCCAGGACCTCCCGGAGGACTGGAAGGAGAAGGTCACCGATTTCGTCAAACTGATGAGATCGCGCCTTCGCGACTACGACAATCTCCTGACCGGCCAGCCCATCTGGAAGCAGCGCCTCCAGGGCGTCGGGTACCTGCCGGTCGACGGCTGCCTGGCCCTCGGCGCCACCGGCCCGATCCTGCGCAGCGCGGGCCTGGCCTGGGACCAGCGCAAGATCGAGCCGTACTCCTGCTACGAAGAGTTCGACTTCGAGGTCCCGACGGCGACCGAGGCGGACTGCTACGCCCGCTACCGGCTGCGGGTGGCCGAGATGCACGAGTCGCTGAAGATCATCGAGCAGGCCGTGGCGAAGATCGAGCCCGGTCCGGTGATGGTGGCGGACCGCAAGATCGCGTGGCCCGCCCAGCTGTCCATCGGCAGCGACGGCATGGGCAACTCGCTCGAGCACGTCCGCAAGATCATGGGGCAGTCCATGGAGTCCCTGATCCACCACTTCAAGCTGGTCACCGAGGGCTTCCACGTCCCGCCGGGGCAGGTGTACTCGTCCGTCGAGTCGCCGCGCGGCGAGCTGGGCTACCACCTCGTGTCCGACGGCGGGACGCGCCCGGTGCGCGTCCACGTCCGGGACCCCAGCTTCGTGAACCTGCAGAGCATGCCGGCGATGAGCGAGGGCGGCATGGTCGCCGACGTCATCGCGGCCGTCGCGAGCATCGACCCCGTCATGGGAGGTGTGGACCGGTGACGCTGCCGGAAGGAACCCCCGAGAAGCTGCCCGGGCCCGCGGCCCCGGCGGAGCGGACCTGGGAGGCCCAGGCCGACCAGCACCCCGTCTCGCCGACCTTCGACGAGCTCACCCGCCAGCGGGCGAAGGAGGTCATCGCCCGCTACCCGGTCGCGCGCTCGGCGCTGCTGCCGCTGCTGCACCTCGTGCAGTCGGTGGAGGGGTACGTCAGCCAGGACGGCATCCGGTTCTGCGCCGAGCAGCTGGAGCTGACGACCGCCGAGGTCAGCGCGGTGGTGACGTTCTACACGATGTACAAGCGCACCCCGTGCGGCGAGCACCTGGTGAGCGTCTGCACCAACACGCTCTGCGCGGCGCTCGGCGGCGACGCCATCTACCGCAGCCTGTGCGAGACCCTCGGCGAGCCCGGCCGCCCGCTCGGCCACGAGGAGACGGCGGGCGAGCCCGGCACCCCCGGCTCGATCACGCTGGAGCACGCGGAGTGCCTGGCGGCCTGCGACCTCGGCCCGGTGCTGCAGATCAACTACGAGTACTACGACAACCAGACTCCTGAGTCGGCCGTGGCGCTCGTCGGGGCGCTGCGCCGCGGCGAGAAGCCGCCGCCGACCCGCGGGGCCCCGCTGACGGACCTGCGCACCGTCGAGCTCGAGCTGGCCGGGTTCACCGACGACGAGACGGTCGCCGCGGCGGCCGTCGCCGGTCCGTCGGCCGCGCCGGAGACCCTGCGCGGGACGACCGTGGCCGCCGAGCGCGGCTGGGCCGCCCCCGCGCTGCCCGACGAGCCCCCGGCCCTGCCGCCTCTCCCGGAGAAGTGAGATGACAGGCACCGAGATCAACCCGGCGACCACCCCGGACGCCCTCACCCCCGTCCTCACCCGCCGGTGGTCCGAGGAGCGCTCCTGGACGCTGGAGACCTACGAGCGGACCGGCGGCTACCGGGCCCTGCGCACCGCGCTGGCGGCGCACCCGGACCAGCTGATCACGCTGGTGAAGGACTCCGGCCTGCGCGGTCGCGGCGGCGCCGGCTTCCCGACGGGCATGAAGTGGTCCTTCATCCCGCAGGGCGCCGAGGGCCCGGGCGCCAAGCCGAAGTACCTGGTGGTCAACGCCGACGAGGGCGAGCCGGGGACCTGCAAGGACATCCCGACGATGATGGCGGACCCGCACTCGCTCATCGAGGGCTGCATCATCACCAGCTACGCGATCCGCGCGAACTTCTGCGCGATCTACGTGCGCGGGGAGGCGCTGCACCCGATCCGTCGGGTCCGCGCCGCCGTCGCCGAGGCCTACGCGAAGGGCTACCTCGGCAAGGACGTCCTCGGGACCGGGTTCGACCTGGACATCGTGGTGCACGCCGGCGCGGGTGCGTACATCTGCGGCGAGGAGACGGCGCTGCTGGACTCGCTGGAGGGCCGCCGCGGCCAGCCCCGGCTCAAGCCGCCCTTCCCGGCCACGGCCGGGCTGTACGCGTCGCCCACGGTGGTCAACAACGTGGAGACGATCGCGTCGGTGCCGTTCATCGTGGCCGGCGGCTCGGACTGGTTCCGCACCATGGGCTCGGAGAAGTCGCCGGGCCCGAAGATCTACTCGGTGTCGGGGCACGTCGAGCGGCCCGGTCAGTACGAGGCGCCGATGGGCACCACGCTGCGCACCCTGCTGGAGCTGGCCGGCGGGATGAAGGACGGGATCCCGCTCAAGTTCTGGACGCCGGGCGGCAGCTCCACCCCGATGTTCACCGCCGAGCACCTCGACGTCCCCCTCGACTTCGAGGGCGCGGCGGGCGCGGGCTCGATGCTGGGGACCACCGCCGTGCAGGTCTTCAACGAGACCGTCTCGGTGCCGTGGGCGGTCATGAAGTGGACCGAGTTCTACAAGCACGAGAGCTGCGGCAAGTGCACGCCGTGCCGGGAGGGCACCTACTGGCTGGTGCAGATCCTGGAGCGGATGGTGCACGGCGAGGGCACCCCGGAGGACGTCGAGACCATGCTCGACGTCTGCGACAACATCCTCGGCCGTTCCTTCTGCGCACTGGGTGACGGCGCCACCAGCCCGATCACCAGCGCGATCAAGTACTTCCGCCAGGAGTTCCTGGACCTGATCGCCGAGCAGCCCGCGGTCGCGCGGCCGGAGCAGCTGGCGGACGTGGAGCGGGCGGACGACACCGAGCTGAGCGGAGCTCCCGCATGACACTCGCTCCCGAGAACGAGAAGACCCCGGTCCCCGAGGGGTACGTGCGGCTGACCATCGACGGCATCGAGGTCGACGCGCCCAAGGGCGAGATCCTCATCCGCACCTGTGAGCGGCTGGGGATCATCGTCCCGCGGTTCTGCGACCACCCGCTGCTCGACCCGGCCGGCGCCTGCCGGCAGTGCCTCGTCGAGGTGGAGATGGGCGGCCGGCCGATGCCGAAGCCGCAGGCCAGCTGCACCATGACCGTGGCCGACGGGATGGTGGTGAAGACCCAGCACACCTCGCCCGTGGCCGACAAGGCCCAGCAGGGCGTGATGGAGCTGCTGCTCATCAACCACCCGCTGGACTGCCCGATCTGCGACAAGGGCGGCGAGTGCCCCCTGCAGAACCAGGCCATGTCGAGCGGCCGCACGGACTCCCGGTTCGTCGAGACCAAGCGGACCTTCCCCAAGCCGCTGCCGATCAGCTCCCAGGTGCTGCTCGACCGCGAGCGCTGCGTGCTCTGCCAGCGCTGTACCCGCTTCTCCGAGCAGATCGCCGGCGACCCGTTCATCGACCTGCTCGAGCGCGGCGCGAACCAGCAGATCGGCACCGCCGAGGACAAGCCCTTCCAGAGCTACTTCTCCGGCAACACGATCCAGATCTGCCCGGTCGGCGCGCTGACCAGCGCGGCCTACCGGTTCCGCTCCCGGCCGTTCGACCTGCGCTCCACCCCGAGCGTGTGCGAGCACTGCAGCTCCGGCTGCGCGCAGCGCAACGACTCCCGGCGCGGCACGGTGATGCGCCGGCTCGCGGGCAACGACCCCGAGGTCAACGAGGAGTGGAACTGCGACAAGGGCCGGTTCGCCTTCCGGTACCTGCAGTCCAAGGAGCGGATCACCCGCCCGCTGGTCCGGGACGCCTCGGGCCAGCTGGTGGAGGCGTCCTGGACCGAGGCGCTGCGGGTCGCGGCCCAGGGCCTGCTGGCCGCGCGGGCGCAGCGGGGGATCGGCGTGCTGGCCGGCGGCCGGCTGACCGTCGAGGACGCCTACGCCTACGCCAAGTTCGCCCGGGTCGCCGCCCGCACCCACGACGTCGACTTCCGGGCCCGCCCGCACAGCGCCGAGGAGCTGGAGTTCCTCACCACCACGCTGGGCACCACCCCGGAGACCGGGGTGAGCTTCGCGGCGGTCGAGGCCGCGCCGTCCGTCCTCGCGGTCGGGCTCGACCTCGAGGAGGAGGCGGGCATCGTCTTCCTCCGCATCCGCAAGGCCGTCCGCAAGCGGGGACAGAAGGTCTTCCAGCTCGGCCAGTGGACCACCGCCGGGGCCCGCAAGACGACGGCCACGCTGGTCCGGTCGGTCCCGGGTGCCGAGGCCGCGGTGCTCCGCGAGCTCGCGGCGGTCACCGACGACGCCGGCAAGCAGCTGGTCGACGCCCTGTCCGCGCCGGGCGCGGTGATCCTCGTCGGCGACCGCGCCGCCGAGGTGCCGGGCCTGCACTCGGCGGTGGCCGCGCTGGCCACCCGGACGGGTGCGAAGGTCGCCTGGATCCCGCGCCGGGCCGGCGACCGCGGTGCCCTGGAGGCCGGCGCGGTCCCGACGCTGCTGCCCGGCGGCCGCCCGGTCACGGACCCCGCCGCGCGCGCCGAGGTCGAGCGGGCCTGGGGGCTCCCGGAGGGGTCGCTGCCCGCCGCCCCCGGCCGCAGCACGGACGAGATCGTGGCCGCGGCCGCGGCCGGCGACCTGTCCGGCCTGGTCGTCGGCGGGGTGGACCCGCACGACCTGGCCGACCCGGCCGTCGCGCTCGCGGCGCTGGAGAAGGTCGGCTTCCTGGTCAGCCTCGAGCTGCACGCCTCGGCGGTCACCGAGCGCGCCGACGTCGTGCTCCCGGTGGCGCCCGACGCCCAGCGCGAGGGCAGCTACCTGAACTGGGAGGGCCGGCGCCGGCCGTTCGGCGTCACGCTCGACGCCAGCGGCGTGCTGCCGGACTGCCGGGTGCTCGACACCCTGGCCGTCGAGATGGACGAGGACCTGTTCACGCAGACGCCGGCGGCCGCGGCGGGCGACCTCGAGCGGCTGGGCCGCCACACCGGCTCCGCCGCCGCGCCGACCGCCGAGCCCGGGCCGACGCCCCGTCCGGCGCAGGTCGGGCAGGCCGTGCTGGCCACCTGGCGGCAGCTGGTCGACGACGGCTCGCTCCTGGTCGACGAGCCCGCGCTGGCCGGGACCGCCCGGCCGCCGCGGGTCCGCACCAACACCGCGACCGCCGAGCGCCTCGGGCTCGTCGAGGGCGAGGCGGCCTCGGTCGCGACCGACCGCGGCGCGATCACCCTGCAGGTGGAGCTGGCGGACCTGCCCGACGGCGTGGTCTGGCTCCCCGCGAACTCACCCGGCTCGGCGGTGCGCAGCACCCTCGGCGTCGGGCACGGCGCCCTGGTCCGGGTCGCCCCCGCCGGTGCTCTCGGAGGTGCGCGGTGAACCCCGCGGTCGACCCCGTCAGCGGCATGACGCGCACCCAGCAGCTGCTGGCCGACGACCCGATCTGGCTGGTGATCCTCAAGGTCGTCGTGCTGTTCGCGGTCGGTGTCGTGCTGACCCTGTTCATGATCAACTGGGAGCGCAAGGTCGTGGCCCGGATGCAGCAGCGTCCGGGGCCGAACCGGGTGGGGCCCAACGGCTGGCTGCAGTCGCTGGCCGACGGGCTCAAGCTGGCCTTCAAAGAGGACATCATGCCGGTCCTCGCCGACAAGAAGGTCTACTTCATCGCCCCGGTGATCTCGACGATCCCGGCGTTCCTCGCCTTCTCGGTCATCCCGTTCGGCGGCGAGGTCTCGATCTTCGGCGAGCGCACGGTCCTGCAGCTGGTCGACCTGCCGGTCGGCGTGCTCGTCGTGCTGGCCTGTTCCTCCATCGGCGTGTACGGCATCGTGCTCGGCGGCTGGGCCTCCGGCTCGCCGTACTCGCTGCTCGGCGCGCTGCGCTCGGCGGCGCAGGTGATCTCCTACGAGATCGCGCTCGGCCTGTCGGTGGTCGCGGTCGTGCTCTACGCGCGGTCGCTGTCCACCGCCGACATCGTGGCGGCGCAGGGCTCCGGCTGGTACTTCTACCTGCTCCTCCCCAGCTTCGTGATCTTCGTGATCTCGATGGTCGGTGAGACGAACCGGGCGCCGTTCGACCTCCCGGAGGCCGAGTCGGAGCTGGTCGGCGGCTTCCACACCGAGTACACGAGCCTGAAGTTCGCGCTGTTCTTCCTGGCCGAGTACGTCAACATGGTCACCGTCTCGGCCATGGCGACCACGCTCTTCCTGGGCGGCGGGCGCTGGCCGTGGCCGCTGTCGTCGTTCAACGACAACGGCTGGCTGATGTTCATCGCGTTCCTGATCAAGACGCTGATCTTCCTGTTCGTCTTCATCTGGCTGCGCGGCACGCTGCCCCGCTTCCGCTACGACCAGTTCATGCGGCTGGGCTGGAAGGTGCTGGTCCCGATCAGCCTCGGCTGGATCCTGGTGATCTTCGCGATCCGTGCCTACCGCAACAGCACGGGCGGCGCGTCCACGGCGGCGCTGCTGATCACCATCGGCATCGTGGTGCTGGTGATCCTCGCGATCGCCTTCCTGCTGCCCGAGCGCCGCACCCCCGACGAGACCGTCGAGGTCGCGTCGGACTACCCGGTCCCGCCGCTGGACCTGGAGGTCCCGGCGGCGCCGCGCAAGCGCCGCACCCCCGTCGAGCAGCGGCAGCCCGCCGGTGCGCTGTCCGGGAAGGAGGAGGAGTAGGCGATGTTCGACTTCTTCAAGGGCTTCGGCGTCACCTTCTCGACGATGTTCAAGAAGGTCGTCACCGAGGAGTACCCGGAGGACTTCCCGCCCGCCGCGCCGCGCTACCACGGCCGCCACCAGCTCAACCGGCACCCGGACGGGCTGGAGAAGTGCGTGGGCTGCGAGCTGTGCGCCTGGGCCTGCCCGGCCGACGCGATCTACGTCGAGGGCGGCGACAACACCGAGGAGGCGCGCTACTCCCCGGGGGAGCGCTACGGCGCGATCTACCAGATCAACTACCTGCGCTGCATCGGCTGCGGGCTCTGCATCGAGGCGTGCCCCACGCGCTCGCTCACGATGACGAACTTCTACGAGCTCGCCGACGACAACCGGCAGGACCTGATCTACACGAAGGAGCAGCTGCTGGCGCCGCTGCTGCCGGGGATGGAGCAGCCGCCGCACCCGATGCGTCTCGGCACCGACGAGCAGGACTACTACGTGCAGGGCCCCGTCCTGGCGCGGAGGTCCGCCGCCGGTGAGGACGTGCCGGGCGAGCCGGTGGGGGAGCAGGTCCCGTGAGCGCGCTTGCAAGCGAACCGATGATGACGAGCGTGCTCGCGCAGGCCGCGTCCACCGGCGGCGACGCCGGGGTGGGCGAGGCGATCGTCTTCTGGATCCTCGGCCCCGTGTCGCTGGCGTCGGCGATCGGGATGGTCCTCGCCCGCAACGCGGTGCACTCGGCGCTGTTCCTGGCGCAGACGATGATCGCGCTGGCGGTCTTCTACCTGATGCAGCAGGCGCCGTTCCTGGGCTTCGTGCAGATCATCGTCTACACGGGCGCCGTGATGATGCTGTTCCTGTTCGTGCTCATGCTGGTGGGCAGGGACAGCTCGGACTCCGTGGTCGAGGTGCTCCGCGGCCAGCGGGTCGCGGCGGTGCTGCTCGGCCTGGCCTTCGCGCTGCTGCTGGTCGCGGGCGTCGGTCGGACGATGTTCGAGGTCCCGTCCGTGGGCCTCGGGATCGCGGCGTCGAACGGCAACCTGCCGGGCATCGGGCGGCTGGTCTTCACCGACTACCTGCTGCCCTTCGAGCTCACCTCGGCGCTGCTGATCACCGCGGCGCTCGGCGCGATCGTGCTGGGCTTCGCGCAGAAGAAGCCGAAGGCCAAGCTCGGCCAGCGGGCGACCGTCGTCGCCCGGCTCCGCGGCGAGCACGCCCGCGTCTCCCCGCTGCCCGGCCCCGGCGTCTACGCCACCGCGAACTCCGTGGCCGTGCCGGCGCTGCTGCCCGACGGCTCGATCGCCCGCGAGTCGCTCTCGGAGATCATCGAGGGCCACGAGGTCGAGGAGCTCCCGCGGCCGCCGGCCGACGCCCACGCCCTCACCGACGGGCGGCCGGGCGTGTCGGAGGGGACCGCGGTGCGCACCACGGTCGGCGAGGAGGACCGCACATGAGCCCCACCAACTACCTGCTGCTCTCCGCGCTGTTGTTCACCGTCGGCGCGATCGGGGTGCTGGTGCGCCGCAACGCGATCGTCGTGTTCATGTGCATCGAGCTGATGCTCAACGCGGTGAACCTCTCGCTGGTGACCTTCGCCCGCATGAACGGCCAGCTCGACGGCCAGGTCATGGCGTTCTTCGTCATGGTCGTCGCCGCGGCCGAGGTGGTGGTCGGGCTGGCCATCATCATGTCGATCTTCCGGACCCGTCGTTCGTCCTCCGTGGACGACGCGAACCTGCTGAAGTACTAGGACTTGGAGCTTTCGACGATGACCGCTCCCCCTGAGGTGCTGCCGGCGACCGGCGCCGCGTCGGTGGCCTGGCTGCTCTTCGCGATCCCCGCCGTCAGCGCGCTGGTGCTGTTCCTGGCCGGCAAGCGCGCGAACGCATGGGGCCACGTGCTCGGCGTCGGGTCCGTGCTCGCGTCGTTCCTGCTGGGTGTGGTGATCTTCGTCCAGGCCCTGGGCGTCGCGCCGGACCAGCGGACCACCGAGCTGTCGCTGTACTCGTGGATCTCCTCCGGCACGCTGAACGTCGACTTCGGGCTGCGGATCGACCCGCTGTCGCTGACGTTCGTGCTGCTGATCACCGGCGTCGGGTCGCTGATCCACATCTACTCGGTCGGCTACATGGCGCCGCACGCCTCCGGCCACGGCGCCGACGCGGACGCGCACGCCGAGCCCTCGTCGGACTCCAGCCGGCGGCGCTTCTTCGCGCAGCTCAACCTGTTCGTCGCGGCCATGCTCGTGCTGGTCCTCGGCAACAACTTCGTGCTGCTGTACCTCGGGTGGGAGGGCGTGGGCCTGGCGTCGTACCTGCTCATCGGCTTCTACCAGGACCGCCCGTCGGCGGCGACGGCCGCGAAGAAGGCCTTCCTGATGAACCGGGTCGGCGACGTCGGGCTCGCGCTGGCGATCTTCCTGATCTGGCTGAACCTCGGGACGCTGCAGTACACGGAGGTCTTCGCCCGCATCGGCGAGCTCTCCGGCGGCACGATCCTCGCGATCACGCTCCTGCTGCTGCTCGGCGCCTGCGGCAAGTCCGGCCAGTTCCCGCTGCAGTCCTGGCTCCCGGACGCGATGGAGGGCCCGACCCCGGTCTCCGCCCTCATCCACGCGGCCACGATGGTCACCGCGGGCGTGTACCTCATCGCCCGCACGAACCCGATCTACGACCTCACCCCGACCGGGCGCGTGGTCGTCGCGCTGATCGGGGTGGTCACGCTGCTGATCGGGGCGATCATCGGCTGTGCCTACGACGACATCAAGAAGGTGCTCGCGTACTCCACGGTCAGCCAGATCGGGTACATGATCCTGGCGGTCGGGCTCGGCCCGGCCGGCTACGCGCTCGGCATCTTCCACCTGCTCACGCACGGCTTCTTCAAGGCCGGGCTGTTCCTCGGCGCCGGGTCGGTCATGCACGCCATGAACGACGACGTGAACATGCGGAACTTCGGCGGCCTCGGCCGGAAGATGCCGATCACGTTCGTGACGTTCGGCCTCGGCTACCTCGCGCTGATCGGCTTCCCGTTCCTGTCCGGCTACTTCTCCAAGGACGCGATCATCGAGGCCGCGTTCGGCCAGGAGGGCTGGCAGGGCTGGGTGTACGGGATCACGGCGACGCTGGCCGCCGGGCTCACCGCCTTCTACATGACCCGCCTGATGATCATGACGTTCTTCGGCGAGGAGCGCTGGCGGAACCTCAAGGCGCCGGACGGCGAGGACTACCACCCGCACGAGTCGTCGCCCGTGATGACCGGGCCGATGATCGTGCTCGCGATCGGGTCGGTGTTCGCCGGCTTCGTGCTCAGCGCGGTCGGCCTGAACCAGTGGCTCGCGCCGTCGCTGGGCGAGCTGCAGGAGTCGCCGGACGGGGCGCTCCCGCACGCGCTGGTCCCGTGGCTGGTGCTGGCCTGCTCAGCGCTCGGCGTGCTGGTGGCCTACCTCGTGGTCGGCCGCCGCCCGACGCCGGTCCAGCGGCCCGAGCCCGTCTCCTTCCCGGTCCAGGCGGCCCGCCGCGACCTCTACGCCAACGCGTTCAACGAGACCGTCATCGAGCGCCCGGGCATCTGGCTCACCCGCGCGCTGGTCTTCCTCGACAACCGCGGCGTCGACGGGCTGGTCAACGGCCTGGCCGCCGGCCTCGGGGGAGGCTCGGCCCGGTTGAGACGGCTGCAGACCGGGTTCGTGCGCTCGTATGCGCTCTCGATGCTCGGCGGCAGCGTGTTCGTCGTCGCGGCCCTGCTGGCGGTGAGGTTCGCATGAACACCGCCGTGATGAACACCGCTCCGGACACCGGCGGCAACGTGATGCTGCTGGTCCTGCTCCTCCTGCCGCTCCTCGGCGCCCTGCTGATGTACCCGCTGCGGACCAACGTCCCGGCGGCCAAGGCCGTGGCGATGGCGACGGCGCTGCTGGAGTTCGTCCTCGTCGTCGTGACCTGGGTGGGGTACTCCACCGACGCCGCGAGCTCGGGCGAGCGCTTCCAGTACGTGTTCTCGGTGCCGTGGATCCCGGCGTTCGGCACGCACCTGGCCTTCGGCATCGACGGCATCGCGCTCGTCCTGATCGCGCTGACGGCCTTCCTCGTGCCCGGCCTGATGCTCTTCGCCTGGGCGGAGAAGCTGCCGGAGGGCCGCACGGCGTCGGGCTACTTCGCCCTGCTGCTGGCCACCCAGGCCACGCTGATGGGCGTCTTCACCGCCACGGACGTGTTCCTGTTCTACGTCTTCTTCGAGGCGATGCTCATCCCGATGTACTTCCTCATCGGGCGCTTCGGCGGCCCGAACCGGCAGTACGCCTCGGTGAAGTTCTTCCTGTACTCGCTGCTCGGCGGGCTGATCATGCTGGCCTCGTTGATCGGGCTGTACGTGACGAGCGCCGACCAGCTCGGCGCCGGCACGTTCACCTGGAGCGACCTGCAGTCGATCGCGCAGAGCACGCCGACGTCGACCCAGATCTGGCTGTTCCTGGGCTTCTTCGTGGCCTTCGCGATCAAGGCGCCGCTGGTGCCCTTCCACACCTGGCTGCCCGACGCCGGTGCCGAGGCCCCGATCGTGGCCGCGGTCCTGCTCGTCGGCGTGCTGGACAAGGTGGGCACCTACGGCTTCCTGCGCTACTGCCTGCCGCTGTTCCCGCAGGCCAGCCAGATCCTGGCGCCGCTGGTGCTGGTGCTGGCGGTCATCGGGATCATCTACGGCGCGCTGCTCGCCGTGGGGCAGAAGGACATGAGCCGCTTCGTGGCCTACACGTCGATCGCGCACTTCGGCTTCATCGCGCTCGGCACGTTCGCCTTCTCCAGCCAGGCCTTCGCCGGCGCGACGCTGTACATGGTCAACCACGGGCTCTCCACCGGCATGCTGTTCGTGATGGTCGGCCTGCTGGTGGCCCGCGGCGGGTCCCGGCTGACGCGCGACTACGGCGGCGTCTCGAAGCTCGCGCCGCTGCTGGCCGGCTGCCTGCTGCTGGCGGGGATGTCGTCGCTGGCCCTGCCCGGCACCAACTCGTTCGTCAGCGAGTTCCTGGTGCTGGTCGGGTCGTTCCCGCGGGAGCCGGTCGCGACGATCATCGCGACCGTCGGCATCATCTTCGCCGCGCTCTACATCCTGTGGTTCTACCAGCAGACGATGCAGGGCCCGGTGCGCGGCAACGCCGTGATCCGGGCGCTGGAGGCCGGCGGCGTGGGCGGGCCGGGGGCGATGATCGACCCCGCCGTGGCCGCGGAGCGCGGCTCCGGCTTCCCCGACCTCACCAGGCGTGAGATCGGCGTGCTGGCCCCGCTGATCGTCGTCATCGTGGTGCTCGGGTTCTTCCCGGGCCCGGTGCTCGACGTGGTCAATCCGTCCGTGCAGTCGACGATCACCGAGGTCGGGCTGCCCGACCCGGTGCCGGCCGGCGGCGTCGTGGGAGGTGTCCGGTGATCGCGCTCGCCCAGGTGGCCCCGCTGACGGCGCCACCCATCGACTACGCGGCCATCGCGCCGCTGCTCGTCGTGCTCGGCGGCGCGTGCGTCTCCGTGCTGTTCGAGGCGTTCCTGCCGCGCCACCAGCGCTGGCCCGCGCAGGTCGCGCTGTCCGTGCTGGTCGTCGCGGTCGCGGGGATCGCGCTCGGCGTCTACGCCGGCACGGCGCCCGCGGCGGGGATCGTCACCCTGGCCACGGCGCTGTCCGTCGACGGCCCGACGCTGTTCCTGTGGGGCACGCTGCTGGTGCTCGGGTTCGGCTCGCTCCTGTTGATCGCCGACCGCTCGGTGGAACCGGGCGGCGCGTTCCTCGCCTCCGCGGTGGAGCGGGCGTCGGTCGCGGCCGCGCCGGGCACCACGAGCGGGCCCACCGGTGTCGACCCGGAGCACGTCGACCGGTCCTACGGGGCGCCCGGCGAGGCGCCGACGATGCAGACCGAGGTCTTCCCGTTCGTGCTGTTCGCGCTCGGCGGGATGATGGCCTTCGTCGCGGCGAACGACCTGCTCACGATGTTCGTGGCGCTCGAGGTGCTCTCGCTGCCGCTGTACCTGGTGTGCGGGCTGGCACGGCGCCGGCGGCTGCTGTCGCAGGAGGCCGCGGTCAAGTACTTCCTGCTCGGGGCGTTCGCGTCGGCGTTCTTCCTCTACGGGCTCGCGCTGCTCTACGGCTACGCCGGCTCGGTCAAGCTCGTCGCCATCGCGACCGCCGCGGTGGGCACGCCGAAGTCCGACGCGCTGCTGTTCGGCGGGCTCGCGCTGCTCGTCGTCGGGCTGCTGTTCAAGGGCTCGGTCGGCCCGTTCCACACCTGGACGCCCGACGTCTACCAGGGCGCGCCCACGCCGATCACCGCGTTCATGGCGGCCTGCACCAAGGTCGCGGCGTTCGGGGCGCTGCTGCGCGTGCTGCACGTGGCCTTCGGGTCCACGCACTGGGAGTGGCGCGGGGTGATGTGGGTCGTCGCGATCGCCTCCATGGCGATCGGCGCGGTGCTCGGCCTCACCCAGACCGACCTCAAGCGCATGATCGCCTACTCGTCGGTGGCGCACGCCGGGTTCCTGCTGCTCGGTGTCATGGCGATCACGCCGGAGGGCGTGTCGTCGACGCTGTTCTACCTGCTGGCCTACGGCTTCACCACGCTCGCCGTGTTCGGCGTGATCTCGCTGGTGCGCAACGCCGACGGCGAGGCCACCCACCTGTCCCAGTGGGCAGGGCTGGCGAAACGCTCGCCGATCCTCGCCGGTGTGATGACCTTCCTGTTGCTCGGCCTCGCCGGCATCCCGCTCACCAGCGGGTTCACCGCGAAGTTCGCGGTGTTCTCGGCGGCGCTCGGGGACGGGATGGCGCCGCTGGTCGTCATCGCGCTGGTGTTCTCGGCGGTGGCCGCGTTCTTCTACCTGCGGGTGATCGTGCTGATGTACTTCAGCGAGACGCCGGAGGACGGGCCCACGGTCACCGTGCCGGGCGCGTTCACCACGGTCGCGGTCACGCTCGGCGTCGTGGTGACCCTGCTGCTGGGTGTCGTCCCGACGCTGGTGCTCGGCTGGGCCGGCGCGGGCGGCCTCACGGGCTGACCACGGGAACGCCTCGTAGGCTGGTGCGCGTGGAGACGCAGAGCGTGGCGGGTGTGGAGCTCGCCGACCCGGACCTGGCCGCCGCGACGGCGCGCGGGCTCGAGGGGGTGGAGGAGCTGCTGCACCGTGAGGTGCACAGCGACTACCACTTCGTCAGCGAGACGTCCCTGCACCTGATCGACGCCGGCGGGAAGCGGTTCCGGCCGCTGTTCACCCTGCTCAGCGCGCAGATCGGGCCCGCGCCGGACGGGGACGAGGTCGTGCGGGCCGCCGCCGTCGTCGAGCTGGTGCACCTGGCCACGCTCTACCACGACGACGTCATGGACTCGGCCACCATGCGCCGCGGGGCCGAGAGCGCCAACCACCGCTGGGACAACACGGTCGCGATCCTGACCGGCGACTTCCTGTTCGCGCACGCGTCACGGCTCGTGGCCGACCTCGGGCCCGACGCCGTGCGGATCATCGCCGAGACCTTCGCCGAGCTGGTCACGGGGCAGATGCGCGAGACCCGCGGGCCCGGTCCGTCGGACGACCCGGTGCGGCACTACCTGCAGGTCATCGCCGAGAAGACCGGCTCGCTGATCGCCACCGCGGGCCGGTACGGCGGGATGTTCTCCGGCTGCACCCCCGAGCAGGTCGAGTCGCTGCACCGCTTCGGCGCCACGATCGGCACGGCCTTCCAGATCTCGGACGACATCATCGACATCGCCTCGCCCTCGCTCGACTCGGGCAAGACGCCGGGCACGGACCTGCGCGAGGGCGTGCACACCCTGCCGATGCTGTACGCGCTGCAGGACCCGGGCTGCCCCGAGCGGCTGCGGTCGCTGCTGTCCGCGCCCATCCAGGCCGACGCGGAGGTCGAGGAGGCCCTGGAGCTGCTGCGCTCCGGCCCCGGGATCCCGCAGGCCAAGGACACCCTCGCCGGGTACGCCCAGGAGGCCCGCGCCGAGCTGGGCAAGCTTCCCGCCTGCCCCGCCACCGAGGCCCTCGGCACCCTCACGGGCTACACGATCGACCGCATCGCCTGACCCACCCCCGCGAGTCGGAGTTCCGGCCGCGCGAGTCGGGGTGTGGGCTCCCGCGAGTCGGGGTGTGGGCTTCGGCGAGTCGGGGTCAGCGGGTCTCGGGCGCGGGGGTGGGCAGGAACTCTGCGCCCGGACGGGTGCGGGTGCGGGTGGCCCGGACCAGGTCGACGGTGAAGACGGCCAGGGCGATCCACACCAGCCCGAAGCCGAGCCACCGGGACAGCGGCATGGCCTCGCCGTTGACCAGCACGCCGTAGAGGAACTGCATCGTGGGCGTGAGGTACATGAGCGTGCCGAGCGTGGTGAGCGGGATCAGCCGGGCCGCGGCGCCGTAGAGCAGCAACGGCAGGGCGGTGACCGGGCCGGCGAGCACCATCATCGCGGCGTGGAAGCCGCCCAGCGAGGTGAACGTGCCGTGGCCGCTCACCTGCAGGTAGATCACGAACGCGAGCGCGAGCGGCCCGACCACGAGCCCCTCGCCCGTCAGGCTCGCCGTCGAGGGCAGCGCGACCTTCTTCTTCATCAGCCCGTACACCCCGAACGACACGGCCAGGATCAGCCCGAGCCAGGGCGGGCTCCCGCTCCCCACACTGATCACGACGACCGCGAGCGCCGCGATCCCCAACGCCACGACCTGGGCGCGGTTCGGCCGCTCCCGGAGCACGAGGACGCCGAGCAGCACGCTCACCAGCGGGCTCATGTAGTAGCCGAGGGCGATGTCGACGACGCGCTGGATCGAGACGCCGTAGATGAACACGCCCCAGTTGACGGTGATCACCGTGGCCGCGGCCGCGATCGTCAGCCATCCGCGGCCCGACAGGGTCCGCAGCGCGCCCCAGCCCCGGAGCAGGGTGAGCAGGCCCGCCATCAGGACCATCGTCCACAGGATCCGGTGCGCGAGGACCTCGACGGGTCCGGAGGGATCGAGCAGCGGCCAGAACGCCGGGAAGAGACCCCAGACGACGTGTGCGGCGACGCCGAGGCCGACGCCCCGGTGGTCCAGCTCCGGTGCGGCTTCCGTGACGCTCACCGCTCCATCAGAACATCCGACCGCTGAATGTTCGAGCGTGAAACAGATCGCGCTCGGGCGGCCGCACCCGGCACGCTCTCGTGACGCGCGCGAGACCGCCCCGTGACGCCGATGGGTGAACGTCGTCCTTCCGGTCGACGGAAGGGGAGCGGTGGGGACGACCGCAGGAGTCGGCCGGTCGCGGCGTGCGCGGTGGATCGCGGCCGCGGTGCTGGTGCCCGCGGGCCTGGCCGCGATCGGGCTGCTGTGGGTCCGTCCCGCGCCCGACGGCCCCGGCCCTGGCGGTGGCGCACCCGTGACGGCCCCGCCGTCGTCGGCCGTCGTGCCGACCGCCGCCACCGAGCCGCCGCCCGGCGTGGCCGTCGACCGGTCGGGCGTCGAGCGCCTCCTCGCCGGGTCGCCGCTGCTGTTCGACGGCGAGAGCGCACGACTGCGGCCCGCGACGGCCGCCACGGTGCAGCAGCTCGCCCGCCTGCTCGACGCCATGCCCGGCGTCCCCGTCCGGCTCGTCGGGCACACCGCCGACCTGCCCGGACCGGCGGAGCGCGCGGTGCGCCTGTCCCGGGAGCGGGCCGAGGCCGTGGCGGCGGCGCTGCTCGCGGCCGGGGTCGATCCACAGCGGATCACGGCCGACGGCGTGGGCGACGCGGGCCCGCTCGACACCCCGGAGGCGAGCCGGCGGGTCGAGGTGCTGCTGGGGTAGCGGATCACGGGTCCGGAGCGATGGACAGGGCGGGAGGTGGCGGGCGTGGGGGCACTGTTCGCACAGATGTGGCTGCTCTGCCTCGTCGCGTTCCTGCTCGGCGCGCTGCTGACCTGGCTGTTGGTGGCCCGTCCGGCCCGCCGGGAGGCGGCGCGCGCCCGGGCGGCGGCCGGACGTCGCGACGAGCCGGTGGATCCCGTCCGCGCGGCCCAGGCCCCGCCGACGCCGATCCCCGGCGTGCCCCGGCACGCCCGGACCTCCCGCGACGGCGACGCGCTGCCCGCCCTCGGCCGCCGACGTCGGTCGGGCTCGTCGGCCCTCGGCGCGCCGGCCCGGCTGCGGCACGGCACCCCGGAGGGGGCGTCGCACGCGGCCGGCGACGGGCCCGTCGTGCCACCGCAGCCCGGTCCCGGCCCGCGTGGCGGCGGCTCCGACGGGCCGGTCGTGCCGCCGCAGGACCGTGGGCACGCCCTGTTCACCCCGCCCGAGCCGCGCGCACCCGAGCCCGACGAGCCGCCCGACGTCCCGCCGCGCCGCGAGCCCCCGGACGACCGGCGCTGACCGTGGCGCGGCGTCGGGCGGCAGCCCTCGATCCCGGACGGGGAGCGGCCGTCAGACCCCGGCCGGAGCCTGGTTGCGGTCCACGTTGCCGGGCAGCGGCGGAGTGGCGGCCACGTCGTCGCCGGCCTCCTTGTGGAACTTCCCGTCCTTCATGATGTAGTGCAGCTTCGTCCGGTCCTGCAGGACGGTGATGTCGGCGAGCGGGTCGCCGTCGACGAGCAGCAGGTCGGCGAGGTAGCCGGGCTGGACCTTGCCCAGCTCGTCGGGCCGCAGCATGATCTCGCCGCCCCAGGCGGTGGCGGAGATGATCGCCTCCATCGGGGTGAAGCCCAGCAGCTCCACGAAGTGCTGCAGGTCCCGGGCGTAGGTGCCGTGCGGGGTCCAGGCGAAGCCGTAGTCGCCGCCGGGCAGGACCTTGATCCCGCGCCGGTGCATCTCGCGCAGCCCGGCGATGGCCATCTCCAGTTCCTTCTTGTACCCGACGGCCTCGGCGGCCTCCTGCGGGAACCCGAAGGCCTCGGCCTCGTACAGGGTGGCGACGAGCCAGTTGATCCCGGGTGCGACGAACACCCAGTCCTTGTTGGCCTCGAGCATGTCCATGCCCTCGGCGTCGGTGAAGCTGGCGTGGTAGATGACGTCGACGTGGTGACGCACGCACATCTTCACGCTCTCGGCGCTGCGGGCGTGGGCGCAGACCCGCTTGCCGCGCCGGTGCGCCTCGGCGACGGCGGCGGCCACCTCCTCGTCGGAGAAGTAGGTGTCCTCGGCGCGCTGGGTGCCGGTGATCTCCTCGCCGGTCATCGACAGCTTGATCTGGTCCACACCGATGTCGATCAGCTCGCGGACGGCCTTGCGCATGCCCTCCGGCCCGTCGGCGAACTTGGTGATCGACTTGATCAGCGCCCCGCCGGTCACCGCAATCTCCGGCCCGTTGGCCAGGTAGCGGGGGCCGGGGATGCGGCCGGCGTTGATCGCGTCGCGGCAGACGACGTCGAGCCGGTCCTTGGCCGAGGCCGCACCGAGGCACATCGTGTAGCCGGAGTCGATGTAGGTCCGCGCGGACTCGATGGCGAAGAGCAGGTGTTCCTCGACCGGCATGGTGCCCAGGCCGTCGAGGTCGGCGGAGTTGTTCCAGGTGAAGTGGGTGTGGGCGTCGCACAGCCCGGACATCAGGGTCCGGCCGCGGCCCTCCACCACCCGTGCCCCGTCGGTGCGGGACGGGTCGACGCTGCCGACCGCGGTGATCCGGTCGCCCTCGACCAGGACGTCCCCGCGGTACGGGTCGGCGCCGGTGGAGTCGAGGATCGAGACGTCACGGAACAGGGTCTTGCTGGTCGTGGTGGGCACGGTGCCCCTCCTCTTCCTTGAGGTTCTGGCGGGCTCACCCCGGGCGGTCGCCCCGGGCAGGGGTGGGTCAGAGGAACTTGAGCAGGTGGTCGGTGACCGGGCGGGCCGCCTCGAGCGCGGTCCAGTGGCCGACACCGGGCAGGATCTCGACGGTCGCGGACCCGTGGGCCTCGGCCAGCTCGCGGCTGGCCTCGGGCGGGCCGACCTTGTCCTCGTCGCCGGTGATCAGCAGCAGCGGCAGCGCGGGGTCGACGGGGCCCGGATCGGTGGCGTCGGCGAGGGCCTCGCAGTTGCGCGCGTAGCCCTCCGGGTCCTGGCGCATGACCAGCTCCCGGACGAACGCGGCGACCTCCGGCTTCTCGGTCCGGGTGGTCTCGGACAGGGCGTTGGCGACGACGCCGGGCGCGACGGCGGCGGTGCCCTGCTCGCGCAGGACCGCGGCCCGGTCGCGCTGCGCCTGGCGACCGGCCTCGGCGGGCTCGCGGACGGCACCGAGCAGCGTCAGGGAGCTGACGCGGTCGCGGTACCGGCGGGCGAACTCGCGCACCACGAGGGTGCCCATCGAGTGCCCGACCACGTGCGCCGTCGCGACGCCGGCCTGGTCGAGCACGCCCGCCAGGTCGTCGGCGTGCGACCCTATGTCGATCCCGTCGGCGACCGGGGAACGGCCCGCGCCGGCGGAGTCGACCCGGATCACGGTGTGCGAGCCGGCGAGCGCGTCGGCCTGGACCTGGTAGAAGTTCGAGGTCCCGCCGAGCCCGTGCACGAACAGGACCGCAGGGCCCTCGCCCTCGATCTCGACGGCCAGTTCCTTGCCGTTGACGTTCACGTCTCTCCTTCGGTGGTGGTGGGTGTGCGTGCCGGCGGGCCGATCAGCCGATGCGGTTGCGCTGCGTGCCGAGGCCGGTGATCGACACCTCGACGACGTCGCCCGCCGCCAGGAACCTCGGCGGGTCGAACCCGATGCCGACCCCGGCGGGGGTGCCGGTGGCGATCACGTCGCCGGGCAGCAGGGTGATGCCGGCCGAGATGGTGGCGATCAGCTCGGGGATGTCGAAGATCAGGTCCTTCACCGCGGCCGACTGGCGGAGCTCGCCATTGACCCGGCTCTGCACCTGCAGCGCGGTCACGTCGGGGATCTCGTCGGCCGACACGGCGTAGGGCCCCATCGGGCAGTGCGTGTCCAGCGACTTGCCCAGCAGCCACTGCTTGTGCTTGCGCTGCAGGTCGCGGGCGGTGACGTCGTCGACGATCGTGTACCCCCAGACGTGGTCGAAGGCCGCGTCCCGCGAGATCCCGCGCCCGCCCGTGCCGATGATCACGGCGAGCTCGGCCTCGTAGTCGAGTTCCGCGGTCACGCCCGGGTGCGACAGCACCTCGTCGAAGGGGCCGGTCACCGCGGTCGTGGCCTTCGCGAACACCACCGGGTGCTCCGGCAGCGCCTCCGAGCGGTCGGGCTGGTCGTAGCCGCTGCGGCCGAACTCGGCCACGTGCTCCCGATAGTTCTTGCCCACGCAGAAGACGTCGCGCCGCGGCACCGGGATCGGCGCGAGCAGCCGCACCGAGTCCAGCGCCCGGGCCGGCAGCGCGGCGGTCCGCCCCGCCAGCAGCGGGCCGAGCTCCGCCCAGCCGTCGATCACCTCGAGCAGCCCCGCGCCCGGCGGGAGGAGGTCACCGACGTCGCGGAGCTCGCCCGCGTCGTCGTCGACCACTCCGACCCGGGCCGCTGCTCCCTCGGCGGTGAAGGTCACCAGCTTCATTCTGCGAACCAATCTGAACCAATCGAACCAATGGGGCCGGGTGAGACCGTACGCCGGGAAGGGAGGAGCTGTCGAGCGCAGATTTCGGCAGGTTCGATCCGTGCACTATTGGTCTTGATTGGTTCTGCTCGACGGGTAAGGTGGGGCGATGGAGACGGTCGAGCAGTCCCTGCGTGCCCTGCTGACCGAGGGCGCCCAGGACGGCAGCCTCCGGCCCGGCTCGAAGCTGCCGACCGAGCGGGCCCTGGTCGAGCAGCTCGCCGTCCCGCGGTCGGCGATCCGCCGGGCCCTGGAAACACTCGAGCGCGACGGTGTGGTGATCCGGCACGTCGGGCGCGGCACCTTCCTGACCGAGGCCGCGGTCCAGCAGGTCGACGGCGCGCCGGCCGACACGAGCCCGGCGGAGATCATGCAGGTCCGGCTGCTGCTCGAGCCCGGGGTCGCCGCGCTGGCTGCGCGGGTGGCCACCCAGGCCGATCTCGACCGGATCGGCGAGAGTCTCGCCGGCGGGGGCGCCAGCGAGGACTTCGAGGGCTTCGAGTCCTGGGACGCGCGGCTGCACCGCGCCATCGCCAGCGCTGCCCACAACGGCCTGCTGATGAACATGTTCGACGTGCTGACCACCGCCCGTGCCCTTCCGGTGTGGGGCACCCTCAAGCGCCGCACGTCCAGTCCGGAACGGCGCCGCTGCTACCACGAGGAGCACACGGCGATCGTCGAGGCGCTGCGCGATCGCGACCCGGAGTCCGCCGAGGCGGGGATGCGCCGGCACCTCGAACACGTCTCGGACAACCTGCTCGGGCGGCACTGAGGGCGGCACCGCGGGCAGCACCGAGGGCGGCACCGAGGACACCACCGAGGACCGGATTGAGCACGGCGACGGGCACCGGGTCGGCACCCTCGGAAAGGGCGACGGCCCGACTCCGGAGGGGAGTCGGGCCGTCGCCGGTCCGGTGCGGTGAAAGCAGGCGTCAGCCGGCGATCGTCCAGGTGTCGCGGCCGTTGAGCAGGGCCTGCAGGTCGGCGTTGGGGTTGTTGTCCTTGGCCTGCTGGACCTGGGCGCGGGCGGCGTCGTCGTAGGTGGTGCGGTCGACGTTGCGGAAGATGCCCGTGACGGTGTGGTTGAGGTCCTGGTCGGACAGCCGCGAGAGGGCGAAGGCCAGCTCGTGGTTGCGCGCGTCGTGGACCATGATCTCCACCGGGTCCACGTCGGCGGCCTTGACGACCTCGAGCCGGAACCCGCGCTGGACCACGGCGAACGTGTCGTCCTCGGGCCCGAAGGTGATCGGCTCGCCATGCCGGACCGGGACGAGGCGCTGGTCCTTGGTCTCCGGCTTGCGCAGCAGGTCGAAGGAGCCGTCGTTGAAGATCGGGCAGTCCTGGAAGATCTCCACCAGCGCCGACCCGCGGTGGGCCGCGGCGGCGCCGAGGACCTCGGTGAGGCCCTTGCGGTCGGAGTCCAGCGCCCGCCCGACGAACGACGCTTCGGCGCCGAGGGCCAGTGAGATGGGGTTGAACGGGTGGTCCAGCGAGCCCATGGGGGTGGACTTGGTGACCTTCCCGACCTCGCTGGTGGGCGAGTACTGGCCCTTGGTCAGCCCGTAGATCCGGTTGTTGAACAGCAGGATCTTGAGGTTGACGTTGCGGCGCAGCGCGTGGATCAGGTGGTTGCCGCCGATCGAGAGGCTGTCGCCGTCCCCGGTCACGACCCACACCGACAGGTCCGGGCGAGAGACGGCCAGGCCGGTGGCGATGGTCGGGGCGCGGCCGTGGATGGAGTGCATCCCGTAGGTGTTCAGGTAGTAGGGGAAGCGGCTCGAGCAGCCGATCCCGGAGACGAACACGGTGTTCTCGCGCTTGATGCCCAGGGTGGGGAGGAACTGGCGCACCGCGGCGAGCACGGCGTAGTCGCCGCAGCCGGGGCACCAGCGGACCTCCTGGTCGGAGGTGTAGTCCTTGGCGGTCTGCTTGGCGTCGGTGGTCGGGACGAGGTCCAGCCCGCCGCCGATCGACGGCAGACCCAGGTCGGTGCTCATTTCGCCTCCGCGGGAAGAAGTACGTCGGCGGTGCTCATTTCGCCTCCGCGGGAAGAAGTACGTCGGCGGTACTCATGCCTGGACTCCCAGAGAGGCCCCGTTGCCGGAGCCGTTCGTGCCGGCGGTGGCGTCTGTGCTCGTGCCGGTGGTGTTGGGGTGGGTGCCGGTCAGGTAGTCGAGGAACACGTCCTGCAGCTCCTCGGCCTTGAACGGCAGCCCGGACACCTTGGTGTAGGACTTCGCGTCCACGAGGTACTTGCCGCGCAGCAGCAGCGCGAGCTGGCCGAGGTTCATCTCCGGCACCAGCACGGTGCGGTAGGACGCGAGGACCTCGCCGAGGTTGGCCGGCATGGGGTTGAGGTGCCGCAGGTGCGCGGTGGCGATCTTGTGGCCCAGGTTCCGCACGCGGCGCGCCCCGGCGACGATCGGCCCGTAGGTCGAGCCCCAGCCCAGGACGAGCACGTCGGCCTCCCCGGAGGGGTCCTCGACGGTCAGGTCGGGCACCTCGATGCCGTCGATCTTGGCTTCGCGCAGCCGGACCATCCGGTCGTGGTTGTCCGGGTCGTAGGAGATCGACCCGCGCCCGTCGGCCTTCTCCAGCCCACCCACCCGGTGCTCCAGCCCCGGAGTGCCCGGGATCGCCCACGGCCGGGCCAGGGTCTCCGAGTCGCGCAGATACGGCCAGAACTCCCCGGACCCGTCCGGGGCGTTCGGCTCGGTCGCGAACTCCGGGTCCACCGACTCCAGGGTCGAGGCGTCCGGGACCTTCCACGGCTCGGAGCCGTTGGCCAGTGCCCCGTCGGACAGCACGATCACCGGGGTGCGGTAGCGGACGCTGATCGCGGCGGCCTCGACCGCGGCGTGGAAACAGTCCCCGGGCGAGCGCGGCGCGATGATCGGCAGCGGGGCCTCGCCGTTGCGCCCGTACATCGCCTGCAGCAGGTCGGCCTGCTCGGTCTTGGTCGGCAGACCCGTCGAGGGCCCGCCGCGCTGCACGTCGATCACCAGCAGCGGCAGCTCCAGCGCCACCGCCAAACCAATGGTCTCCGACTTCAGCGAGATCCCCGGACCGGAGGTGGTGGTCACCCCCAGCGCGCCGCCGAAGCTGGCGCCGAGGGCGGCGCCGACGCCGGCGATCTCGTCCTCGGCCTGGAAGGTGGTGACGCCGAAGGCCTTGTGCTTCGAGAGTTCGTGCAGGATGTCCGAGGCCGGGGTGATCGGGTAGCTGCCGAGGAACACCGGCAGCCCGGTGGTCTGCCCGGCCGCGACCAGGCCGTAGGCCATCGCGGTGTTGCCGGTGATCTGCCGGTAGGTGCCCGGCTCGAGCTTGGCCGGGGCGACCTCGTAGGTGACCGCGAACGCCTCGGTGGTCTCGCCGTAGGCGTGCCCGGCCCGGAAGGCCAGGATGTTGGCCTCGGCCAGCTCGGGGCGGCGGGCGAACTTCTCCCGCAGGAACCGCTCGGTGCCCTCGTGCGGGCGGTGATACATCCACGACAGCAGGCCCAGGGCGAACATGTTCTTCGCCCGCTCGGCGTCCTTCTTCGACAGCCCGGTCTCCTCCAGCGCACCCCGAGTCAGGGTGGCCATGGCGACCTCGTGGACCTGGAAATCGGCCAGCGAGTCGTCCTCGAGGGGACTCTGCTCGTAGCCGACCTTGGTCAGGTTGCGCTTCGTGAACTCGTCGGTGTTCACGATCAGCACCGCGCCGTGCGGCAGGTCGCCGATGTTCGCCTTCAACGCAGCCGGGTTCATCGCCACCAGCACGTCCGGCCGGTCACCCGGGGTCAGGATGTCGTAGTTGGCGAAGTGCAGCTGGAACGACGACACGCCGGGCAGGGTGCCGGCGGGCGCGCGGATCTCGGCCGGGAAGTTCGGCAGGGTCGACAGGTCGTTGCCGAAGGTCGCGGTCTCCGAGGTGAACCGGTCACCGGTGAGCTGCATCCCGTCGCCGGAGTCACCCGCGAACCGGATGACCACCCGGTCCTTCGTGATGACATCGTGCTCGCCGCCGGACGGCGTGACGGCGGTCTCGTTGGACGTCATGTCGAGGTCATTCCCCGGTTCGGCTCGGGAACACAAATGTCCGGACGAGATTAACGCCCGGTAGCGCGCGGTGTCCCCGGCCCCAGTGCGACGTCACATGGTCTCCGTTCGTCCGGGCGGAACGGCGCCAGGATGCGGCCGCCCCTACCGCTTGCTGATGCGTGCCTGGAGCGCCGTGACGCGCTCCCGGAACTCCTCCGAGTGTACGGATGCGGCCTGTGCCCTGACCTCGATCTCCGCCGCCTCGGCGTGCGAGATCGCCCCCGAGGTGATGCGCATGGTGGCCTTGGTGGTCTCGATCAGCGACCGCGGTGCGGCGGCGGCCCGACCGGCCAGCTCCTTGGCCCCGGCGAGGAGCGCGGCGTCGTCGTCGTACCGGCGCCAGACCAGGCCGACGCGCTCGGCCTCGACCGCGTCGAGGACGTCGCAGAACAGGGTCAGGGCCTTGGCGCCCTGGGTGCCGAGCGCACGGTCGACCATCCAGGTGTAGCCGCCGCCGGGGTGCAGGCCGAGCTGCATGAACCGGGCGTCGAACTTCGCACCGGGCCCGGCGAGACGCAGATCACACGCCAGGGCCAGGTTCAGGCCCGCGCCGACGGCCGCGCCGTTGACCGCGGCCACGGTCGGCAGCGGGCACTCCGCCACGGCGAGGAACCCGGAGTAGACGGTCTTGAGCCGCGCGGGGTCGGCCCCCTGCAGCTCGGACAGGTCGCCGCCGGCGCAGAAGGCGGGCGGCTCGCCCGTGATCACCACGGCGCCCACCGCGGGGTCGGCGACCGCCGCGTCGAGCGCGGCGACGAGCTTCTCGGACAGCTCGAGGTTCATCGCGTTGCGGCGAGCCGGGTTGGAGAGTGTGAGCAGCGCGACGCCGTCCTCGACCGTCGTGCGGACTTCGGTGGTCATGGGGTGATCCTGACATCCCGCCGGGTTACCGTCCGCCGGTGACCGTGAACGACCGCCCGACACCGCACGACCGCGCCCCCCTGCCCGGGGAGAAGGTGCGCCGCCACCACGAGGGGTGCCTCGGCTGCGGTGACGTCGAGCCCGGGCTGCACCTGACCTTCGTCGCGGGCGACGACCTGACCGTCACCTCGGTGCTCGACGTGCGGCACTGGCAACAGGGCGGGCCCGGACTGGTCCACGGGGGTGTCGTGGCCGCGGCGCTCGACGAGACCATGGGTGCGCTGCAGGCCTTCTTCGGCCGCCCGGCCGTGACCGCGGAACTGACCACGAGCTACCGCACGCCGATCCCCGTCGGCACGCAGCTGTACCTCTGGGCGCGGGTCGAGGAGCGCGAGGGCCGCAAGACCTGGACGACGGGCACGGCCCGGCTCGACGGGCCCGACGGGCCGGTCGCCGCCGAGGGCCGCGGGCTGTTCATCGACATCCGCCGCGACCACTTCGACGGGACCGCCGTGCGCGCCGTGAACCCGTGAGTCCGCTGTGAAGCGGGTCCGACCGGAACACCGCCTCCCGGCCGGTCGTTGACCCGACAGATACCAGCGGAAGGAGCGGCGAGGCGGTGCACGGTCACCTGAACGGGCTGAAGACGGCGGTCCTGCTGGGCGGGATGAGCGCGCTCGTCCTGGTCGTCGGGGGCCTGGTGGCGGGCCGGACCGGGCTGATCATCGCCCTGCTCGTCGCCCTCGCCATGAACGGCTACGCCTACTTCAACTCCGCCAAGCTCGCGCTGCGGGCCATGCACGCGCGGCCGGTCACCGAGGCGGAGGCACCGGGCCTGTACCGGATCGTGCGCGAGCTGAGCCAGCGCGCGCGGCAGCCGATGCCGCAGCTCTACATCAGCCCGACCAACGCGCCCAACGCCTTCGCCACCGGCCGCAACCCGCGCAACGCCGCGGTCTGTGCCACCACCGGCCTGCTCGAGCTGCTCGACGAGCGCGAGCTCCGCGCGGTGCTGGGGCACGAGCTCAGCCACGTCTACAACCGCGACATCCTGATCTCGTGCGTCGCCGGTGCGATGGCGTCGATGATCAGCTTCCTGGCCAACATGGCGTTGTTCGCCGGGCTCTTCGGCGGGGGCGACGAGGACCGGGCGAACCCGTTGGCCGCCATCCTGATCGCGCTGCTCGGCCCGATCGCGGCGGGCGTCGTGCAGATGGCCGTGAGCCGGTCGCGGGAGTACCAGGCCGACGCGTCGGGCGCGGAGCTGACGGGGGATCCGCTCGCGCTCGCGTCGGCGCTGCACAAGCTCGAGTACGGCACCGCGCTCGCGCCGCTGCCGCCCGAACCGCAGCTCGTGTCGCAGTCGCACCTGATGATCGCGAGCCCGTTCCGGCCCGGCGACCAGATGGCGAAGTGGTTCTCCACGCACCCGCCGATCGAGGACCGCATCCGGCGGCTGCAGGAGATGGCCCGGCGCTGACCGTGCGCGGTCGGCCGACCCACCGCGCACAGCGGGTCAACGCAGCTCGCGGCGCAGGATCTTGCCGCTCACCGTCTTCGGGAGCTCGTTGACGACCTCCACGATCCGCGGGTACTTGTAGGCGGCCATGCGTTCCCGGGCGAACGCGATCAGCTCGTCGGGCTGCAGCTCAGCGCCGGCCTTGAGCGACACGACGGCCTTCACGGTCTCGCCGCGGTAGGCGTCCGGCACCCCGACCACCGCCGCCTCCCGGATCGCCGGATGCCCGTACAGCACGTCCTCGACCTCGCGCGGCCAGATCTTGTAGCCGCCCGCGTTGATCTGGTCCTTCTTGCGGTCGACGAGGTAGAACCAGCCGTCGGCGTCCATGAAGCCGACGTCGCCGGTGCGCAGCTCGCCGTCCGGCAGCGCGTGCGCGGTCTCCTCCGGCTTGTTCCAGTAGCCGGGCACCACCTGCGGGCCCCGGATCACGATCTCGCCGACCTCGCCGACGGGCAGCTCGCGGCCGTCGTCGTCGATCACCCGGACCACGGTGTTCGCGACCGGGACCCCCACCGACAGCGCGCCCGAGGTCGGGTCAACGGGCGCGCGGGCGCCGAACGGCCCGACGTGGCTCGGCGAGGTGGTCTCGGTGAGGCCGTAGGCGTTGTGGATGTACGGGCCGACCTTGCGCTCGAAGGCCTCCACGACCGCCGGGGCGACGGGCGCGCCGCCGCTGTAGACCTTCGTCAGCGAGGAGAGGTCGCGGGCCGTCGCGTCCGGGTGCTCCATCATCGCGATGAACACGGGGATCGCGCCGACGACGAAGGTCGCCCGCCAGTGTTCGACCAGCTCGAGCACGGTGCCGGCGTCGAACCGGAAGGCCAGCACCACGGGCGCGCCGGTCAGCGCCGCGACGGCGAGGTGGCCGATCAGTCCGGTGATGTGGAAGAGCGGGGCCACGCCGAGGATCACGTCGTCGGGACCGAGATGGATCCAGTCCCGGTAGGTCATGGCGTTGAAGACGACGTTGCGGTGCGTGTTGGTCGCGCCCTTCGGCGGGCCGGTCGTGCCCGACGTGTAGGTGAGGAACGCGACGTCGTCGGGGCCCGGCTCGGGTACCGCGGGCGGCGGGTCGCCCGCGTGCTGCGCGATCAGGTCCCGCAGGTCGACGGCGCTGGCGGGGCGCTGGCGACAGCTGCCCGCCAGCAGGCCGGGGACGACGTCGTCGCCGAGGGGGTCGAGCTCCGAGGTGGTCACCAGGGTGCGGACCGCGGTGGACGGCTGGACCTGCAACGCCACGGGGTGCAACGACTCCAGTGCGACGAGGACCGAGGCGCCCGAGTCGGCGAGGATCACCTGCAGCTCACGCTCGCGCAGCATCGGGTTGACCGGGACGACGATCCCGCCGGCCTTCCACACGCCGAGCATCACGACGGCCCACTGGGGCACGTTCTGCAGGTACACGGCCACGCGGTCGCCCGGTTCGAGGCCGAGCGCGACCAGGCCGGCCGCGAGCGCGTCGGAGTCCGCGTCGACCTCGCCGCCGGTGTGGCTGGTGTGGAAGTAGTGGAGGAACGGGCGTTCGGGGCTCGCCTTCGCGGTCGCCCGCCACATCGCGAGGGCGGAGGGGAACTCCGGCTCGACGTCGGCCGGGACGCCCTCGTCGTACCGGGCGAGCCAGGGGCGGTCCGCGTAGGTGGTCATGGACGACAGTGAACCGCGCGGTGTGACTCCTGTCACTTCCGCTGGGTCGCGCAATTCTGTCGGGGGGTCGCGGCATGCTGTGCGCGTGCAGTCGACCACCAGCGAGTACGGCATCCTGGGCGTGCGGGACGTCGACTTCCGGCTCGACCGGTACCCGCCGTCGCCGGACCTCGCCGAGCTGGTCGAGCGGCACTGGGTGGTCACGTGGGGGCTGCCGCCGGGGCGGCGGGCGTCGGTCACGCTGCTGCCGCAGCCGTGCGTCAACGTGGTGCTCGACCGCGGGATGCTCGCGGTCGCCGGGGTGGGCCGGGAGCGGTTCACCTACGCCTACACCGACGAGGGCCGGGTCTTCGGCACGAAGTTCCGTCCGGGTGCGTTCCTGCCCTTCCTCGGGCGCCCGGTCTCCACGATCACGGACGTCACGCTGCCCGCTGCCCGGCTGTGGGGTCCGCCGGCCGACGAGCTGGCCGCGCGCATGACGGGGCCCGTGCCCGAGCTGATCGCGCAGATGGAGGGGTTCCTGCGCTCGCGGTGGCCGGAGCCGGATCCGCAGGTCGAGCTCGTCGGGCGGATCGTCGCGGCGTTGCTGCGCGCCCGGGAGGTGGCGCGCGTCGAGGACATCGTCGAGCGGTTCGGCATCCCGGCCCGGACCCTGCAACGGCTGTTCGCGCGGTACGTCGGGGTGAGTCCGAAGTTCGTGCTGCGCCGCTACCGGTTGCACGAGGCCGCGGCGCGGCTGGCCGAGGAGCAGGACCGGCCCTGGGCGGAGGTGGCCGCGGAGCTCGGGTACTTCGACCAGTCGCACTTCATCCGGGACTTCGGTGCGGCGATCGGGTTGACGCCGGTCGCGTACGCCCAGGCCTGCCGCCGGCGGGAGGAGCCGGTCGGCGCCTAGGTTTCTCTGCGCTATCCAGCTATGGTGGAGGGACACGACCGAGGAGGAGCCGATGACGGACGTCCAGCCCGCCCTGAACGAACGCACCCACCGCTGGGAGGACCCGGCCGGCATGGCCGCGGCCGCCGGGATGGACGGACTGTCCGTCATGCGGGCGGTGCTGACCGGCGAGCTGCCCGCGCCGCCGATCGCCGGCCTGCTGGGCTTCGAGCTGGAGTCGGTCGGGGAGGGTCGCGCCGTGTTCACGATGCAGCCCGGCGACCACCACTACAACCCGCTCGGCTCGGTCCACGGCGGCGTCTACGCGACCCTCCTGGACTCCGCGCTGGGCTGCGCGGTGCACACCACGCTCCCCGCCGACGTCGGCTACACCAGCCTCGACCTGGACGTGAAGTTCCTGCGCCGCATCACCACCGACACCGGGCTCGTCCGTGCGACGGGGTGGGTCGTGCACGGCGGCCGCAGCACCGCCCTCGCCCGCGCCGACCTGCGCGACGCCACGGGCCGCCTGCTCGCCGAGGGCAGCTCCAGCTGCATGATCTTCCGCTGAGCGCGCCGCCCTGCGGGTGATCCGCAGGCGGGCCGATGCGGCAGACTCGTCGCGTGGCAGACGACGACACCTCCACCGCCCTCCCGCAGACCTGCGTCCGGTGCGGGCAGGTCGCCCTGCTGCGGATCGTCGGCCGCTGCGGCGACTGCATCGGCGCCCTCGGGCTCGCGGGCGGCGAGGACTACACGGCCTGGCGGGCCGAGGTGAAGGCGGAGTTCGGGGCGAAGTAGGGCCGGTTCAGGCGCATTCGGGTCGGAGTTCGGATTCGGGTGTAATGCCCTGCTCCGTCCGGCCGATGGGTGAGGCGCAGCCCTCGAGACCGCCCGGAGCCGCCATGACCTTCTCGACCGAGCCCACCCCTGCCCGTCCGCGCCGCCGCGGCCGCACGATCGTCCTGGCCGTCGCCGTCCTCGGGCTGCTCGTCGTGGTGGCGGTGGGGGTCGTCGTGAACCTCGGGTCGGCGCCGTCGCCGTTCGTCGAGGAGCCGGCGCGGTCCTTGACCGCCCGGGACTGGGCGTTGATCGCGAAGGACCCGGAGGCGCACTCGGGCGAGCGGGTGGTGGTCCACGGCCTGGTCACGCAGTTCGACAGCACGACCGGCACGAAGCGCTTCCGCGCCGAGGTCGACGCGGTCCCGCAGGAGGACTCGATCTCCGGGACGAACACGATCCTGACCGGCAGCGGGCGCGACCTCGACCCGGTCGTCGAGGGCGACCTCTTCACGGCCGAGGTGACCGTCGAGGGTGCGGCGAGCTACGACACCGCCCTCGGCGGCAGCACCACGGCGCCGGAGCTGGAGGTCGACAGCATCACGGTGACCGGGCACGTCGGCTGAGCGGCCGTCACGGCTGATCACGGCCGGCGGCCCGACAGGAACTGCCGATTCGCGCTGCCCGAACTGCCGACTCGCGCTGCCGGAACTGTCGCCTTGCGCTGCCGGAACTGTCGCCTTGCGCTACCCGAACTGCCGACTCGCGCTACCCGAACTGCCGACTCGCGCTACGGGAAGTGCCGACTCGCGCTGCCGGGGCGGAGGAACGCGTCACGAAAGGGCGTCGGGGGGCGAGGGTCTGGTGGGGCCCGGAAGTCGGCGGAAGAATTCCGGGAGCGACTGTCCCGGCGGGCGGTCCCCTGTTCGTCCCTCGGGTGACGCCGGATCCCGCCGGCGCGAGGAGATCCAGGAGGATCCGATGCCTCAGTACGCAGCCCTCATCTACAACGCCGACGTCGACTGGACCCGACCGGAGTTCGCGGACGTCATGAAGGAGTACGGCGAGTTCGGGCAGGTGGCGGCCGCCGTGATCCGCGGCGGCGCCGCGCTCTACCAGACCGGCACCGCGACCACGGTGCGCGTGCAGGGCGGCAAGGGCGGCGACGTCCTCACGACGGACGGGCCCTACGCCGAGACCAAGGAGGCCCTGACCGGCTTCTACCTGTTCGAGTGCGCCGACCTCGACGAGGCGGTCAAGTGGGCCGCGCAGATCCCCGGCTCGTGGGACGGCGCGGTCGAGGTGCGACCGGTGATCGACTTCGGGTCGCAGGGCGGGTGACCGACGGGCCGGCCCGCGCGGTCCTCGTCCGCCTCGTGCGCGACGAGGGCCGCCGGGTGCTGGCCACGCTCGTCCGGCAGCTCGGCGACCTCCCGCTCGCCGAGGACGCGGTGCAGGACGCGGTGCTGCGCGCCCTGGAGACCTGGCCGCGCGACGGCGTGCCCGAGCAGCCCCGGGCCTGGCTCACCCTGACGGCCAGGCGCCGCGCGATCGACCTGCTCCGCCGGGAGGCCGTGCGGCCGGGGAAGGAGGCACTCGCCGTGGTGCCCGAGGACCCGCCCCCGCCCGAGATCGTGCGCGACGACCTGCTCCGGCTGATCTTCGTCTGCTGCCACCCCGCGCTCGCGCACGAGACACAGGTGGCGCTGGCCCTCCGCACGCTGTGCGGGCTGTCGGTCGCCGAGGTCGGGCAGGCGCTGCTCGTGCCCGAGGAGACGATGGCGAAGCGGCTGACCAGGGCGCGGCAGAAGATCGCGAAGGCCGCGATCCCGTACCGCGTCCCCGACGACCACGAGCTGCCCGACCGGCTGCGCGGCGTGCTCGCCACCGTCTACCTGCTGTTCACCGAGGGATACGACCCGGTCGGCGAGGTCCGCCCCACCCTCGTCGAGGAGGCGGTCCGGCTCACCCGGCTGCTGCGCGAGCTGATGCCGGGGGAGGCGTCCGTGCTCGGCCTGCTCGCCCTCGAGTTGCTCACGGACTCGCGCCGGGAGGCCCGGCGCGACACCGCCGGCCTGCCCGTGCTGCTCGCCGACCAGGACCGTTCCCGGTGGCGCCGGGACCTGATCGAGGAGGGCGTGCTGCTGGTCGGGGAGGGCCTGCGCCGCAGCCCGGACCGGCCCGATCCCTACGTGGTGCAGGCCGCGATCGCGGCCTGCCACGCCCTCGCCCCGACCTGGGCGGACACGGACTGGGCGGCGGTGGTCTCCTGGTACGACGTGCTGGTGGAGGTCGAGGACACGCCGGTCGTCCGGCTGAACCGGGCGGCCGCCCTGGCCGAGCGGGACGGGCCCGCCGCCGGCCTGGCCGCGGTCGACGCCGTCGCGGGGTTGGAGCGCTACCCCCTGCGGCACGCCGCCCGGGCCGAGCTCCTCGGCCGGCTGGGCGATCACGCCGCGGCCCACGCGGCCTACGACGCCGCCCTCGCCCTCCCACAGGACCCGACCCAGGCCGCGCAGCTGCGCCGGCGTCGCGACCGGGCTACCGGGCCGACGGGCGGATGATCTCGTCCGCGACCCAGCGGGCGACGCCGTCCGGGTAGGGGTTGGGCAGGCCGAGGACGACGTGCCCGAAGCCGGCGTCGAGCGCCTCGTCGATCGCCTTCCGGGTGGTGTCCGGCCGCTCGTAGGAGACCGGCAGGTGGATCGAGCGGACGATCGAGGCGGGGTCCCGGCCGATCTCCGCGCAGTACCGGTCCAGCAGCGCGCTGCGGCGCGCGCAGTCGGCGATGTCGCCGCCCGGGATGTTCCACAGGTCGGCGTGCTCGGCCACCACGCGCAGCGTCGCAGCCGCGCGCCCGCCGATCATGATCGGCGGATGGGGACGCTGCACCGGTTTCGGGTTGCCGAAGGCCCCGCGCAGCTGCACGTAGCTGCCGTCGAAGTCGAACGGCTCGTCCTCGGTCCACAACCGCCGGATCACCGTGCACGCCTCCGCGAGACTGCCGACGGCGTGGGCGGTGTCGTGGAAGGGCAGGCCATGGGCCTCGTACTCGCGCCGGGCCAGGGGATGGCCGGGGCGGGACCCGACGCCGATCCCGAAGTCCAGCCGCCCGTCGGAGACGACGTCGACCGTCGTCGCGATCTTCGCCAGCATCGCGGGCGGCCGGAAGCGGTTGCTGGTCACCAGCAGCCCGAGACGCAGCCGCCGGGTCTGCGCGGCGAGCGCCGCGAGCAGCGTCCACCCCTCGAAGATCGGGCCGTCCGGGTCGCCGCCGATCGGCAGGAGGTGGTCGAACAGCCAGGCGTGCTCGATCTCGGGGATCGCGTCGGCCTCGCGCCACACCCGCAGGACGTCCTGGTAGCCGACCTGCATCGGGGCGGTCGCGATCCCGACACTCGCGCTCATCGACGTCGCTCCTCATCGCCGCAACAGAGAGTGCAGTACTTCATGGCTCGCCCCTTCCCGAGGGAGGTCCGCCCGAAGCGAGCGGATCCGGAACATCGTTCCGCCGAACATACGGAACTACGTTCCGGTTGTCGAGCCCTACGGCCCGCCGTGTGGTCCGCGGCGCAACGGGTACCGCGCAGGAGGGGCAGTCGTACCCGGGGAGGCATGCAGCCTCGGCCGCGGAGCTGGCCGGGGTCGCCGCGGAGCTCGGGGCCGGGGTGCGGCCGGGTGCCGTCGAGGTCGTCGCGGTGCGGTCGGTGTACGGCGCCGACGCGGTCGTCGAGCCCGAGGCCCAGGTCCGCACCTACGCGGCCGCGACCAACGCCGCCGTGGCCGACGGGTTCACCGGCCTGCGCGTGGCCGCCGAGATCACCACGCTGGTGCGCACCACCGCGCAGCGGGACGCGTTCGCCCGCTACGAGCAGCGCATCGATCGCTTCATGACCCGGCACCCCTTCTCCGCGGTCTGCGCCTACGACCGCGAGGTCCTGGGCGTGGCGGCCCTCGCCGAGCTCGCCTGCGTGCACCCGGCCGCCAGTCCGGGGGCCACCCCGTTCCGCTTCTTCGCCCGCGACGGGGTCGACGCCGTGCTCGGCGGGGAGATCGACCGCACCGCTCGCGAGCTGCTCGCCCGCACGCTCGACCGCGCCGAGCTCGCCCCCCGTGGCGACGAGCTGGTCGTCGACGCCGCGGAGCTCGGCTTCCTCGACCACCGCGGGCTCCTCCTGCTCGACGAGCTGGGCCACCGCGAGGAGGCCGTCGTCGCCCTGCGCGACGCCCCGGCCGTCGTCGGGCGGATGGCCGCGCTGCTCGGGCTCGCCCGCATCCGCGTCGACACCGTCGGTACGACCGTCGACACCATCGGTACGACCACATGAGGGCCGGGCCGGCGTCGGGAACGGACCGGTACCACCACGAGGTGGTCCTGCACGGCGCCGACGAGGAGTTCCTGGCGGTGGTCGCGCCCTTCGTGCGGGAGGGCGTGGCGGCCGGCGAGCCCACGATCGTCGCGCTGGCCGAGCACGAGTCGGCCCTGCTGCGGCGCGCCCTGCCGCGTGGCGCCGGGGTGAGCTGGCTGTCCCGGGCCGAGCAGTACCGAACCCCCGCGTCGGCCATCCGGACGTACCGGGAGCAGTTCGCCGAGGCGTTCCGGGCCGGGGTGCCGCAGGTCCGCCTGGTCGGGAACGTGCCCCATCACGTCGCGGCGTGGAGCGGGTGGGTGCGCTACGAGGCGGCGGTCAACCAGGCCTTCGCCGCCCTCCCGGTCTGGTCGTTGTGTTCCTACGACACCCGGGTGACCCCGCGGGCGATCATCGACGACGTCGTCCGCACCCACCCCCACCTGGTCGGGCCGGACGGCACGCGCCGGCCCAACCCGGGCTTCGTCGATCCCGAGGAGGTGCTGACCGAACGCATGCGAGCGCCGCTGCCCGCCGAGCCGGGGCCGGCCGTCCTCGTCCTCGACGACCCGAGCCCGGCCGCGGCCCGGCACGCCCTGCTCGGCACCGCGCCCCTGCTGGACCGCGACGAGCTGGAGGACCTGGTCCTGGCGCTGAGCGAGGTCGTGGACAACGCCTGGGTGCATGGCGTCCCGCCGGTGCGGGTCGCGCTGTGGACCGGCGAACGGACCGTGGTCACGGTGACCGACACGGGCCCCGGGCCGAGCGACCCCTACGCGGGGCTGCTGCCGGCCAAGGGCAGCGCAACGGCGGGACTGGGCCTCTGGATGGCCCACCAGCTGGACCGGGAGGTGACCCTGCACCGCGGGGCCGGGGGCTTCACGGTGCGGATGACCGCCGGGCCGTCCTGAGCCGGGTCAGGGCTGGACTGCGTTCGTGATCTTCGCCGCCACCTCCGGGGAGGCCTTGAACTGCTGCAGCACCTGCTGGATCTTCTGCGTCCCCTCGGCCCCGGCGGGGTAGGGCTTGTACTGCACCAGGATGTGGGCCCAGTTCTCCGGGTCGTCGACCCCGTTCGTGCGCAGGGCCGCGGCCAGGTCCTTCTCCGACGACGAGCTGATCGAGGTCTTGAGCGGTTGGTTGGGCGCCGCGGTCACGGTGTTGTCCACGCCCGGCTGGTCGCTGCCGCTGCGGGACCCGCCCACGCAGCCGGCCAGGGCGAGCGCGGCGACCCCGGCGAGAACGCCGGCCACGATCCGGCGCATCGGCGTCGCGGTCCTGCTGCTCGTGGTCATTCGGGCACTCCTCCGGCGTCGGTGACGGCGGCGACGTACCCGGGAGCGCGCCGGGAACACCTCGTCCGGCGGTCGCGGGTCAGTCCTCGCCGTGCTCCCGGCCGTGCTCCTCACCGGGCTCCATCGGCATGCTCGGGGCGCCGGGGCGCGGCACCTCGGCCGGGTCGGAGTCCAGCGCCTCCGGGTCCTCCTGCTCGGGGAACGGGCGCACCGGGTCGTCCCCGGGCGTCCGGTCGTCGTGCGATTCGGTCACGGATGCCTCCTTGCCCGCTCCTTGGCCTGCTTCCGGCGCGCCTCGCCCCACCAGATCGCGCCCGCGGTGCCCACGATCACGGCCCCGACCAGGAGCCCGAGGTTCAAGGACAGCAGCCCCGCGACCGCGAGCGCCACGGCCACCACGAGGATCACGGCCGCGCCGGCGAGCTCGCCCCGGGGGTCGACCTTCCCGCTCCTGCCCGCGAGCGCCGCGATGGCCCGCCACTCGTCACCGTCCGGCACGGCGTCACCTGCTCCCTGACCTGCCTCGTCCGACCGGCGACTGGGGTCGACCGGCGAGGGCAGGTACCCGTTCCGGGGCGTTCCATGCGTCCGGCCGCGAAACTTCGACCCGGCCCCGTCGGAGACGGGCGTGAGGCCTGCGCCGCGGTCGTCGGATCCGGTTACGCTGCGACTCCGGAACGGATCGACGTCGGAACGGAGCAGTCGATGACCCGCCCCGGCGAGACCCTGCGCCCGCAGGCCGCGCAGGAGAGCATCTTCGTGCGCGGCGGCGAGCTCGGCCGGATCATGGCGGGCTGGGACTGGGCCGCGACGTCGGTCGGCACGCCGGACACCTGGCCCTCGGCGCTGCGCAACGTCGTGCGGATCCTGCTCGGCTCCCGGTTCTCGATGTGGATGGGCTGGGGCCCCGAGCTCGCCTTCTTCTACAACGACGCCTACCAGCGGGACACGCTGCGGGCCAAGCACCCGTGGGCGATCGGGCGGCCCGCCCGCGAGGTGTGGGCCGAGATCTGGGAGGACATCGGCCCGCGCATCGTCTCCGTGCTGGAGACCGGCGAGGCGACCTGGGACGAGGACCTGCTGCTGATCCTGGAGCGCTCCGGCTACCCGGAGGAGACCTACCACACGTTCTCCTACAGCCCGCTCGCCGACGACAGCGGGGAGATCCCGGGCTTCCTCTGCGTCGTCACCGAGAACACCGACCGGGTCCTCGGCGAGCGCCGGATGTCGACCCTGCGTGCGCTGTCCGCCGCCGTCACCACCGCACGCACCGAGCGTGCGGTGCTCGACGCCGCCTGCGACCTGCTCGGCACCAGCACCCGCGACCTGCCGTTCTCCCTCGTCTACCTGTTCGACGACGAGGGCGGGGCCCGGCTCGCGTGCGCGGCCGGGATCGAGGTCGGCGCCCCCGCGGCGCCGGAGCGGACCGGGCCGGACGGTCCGTGGCCGCTCCAGGAGGCGCGGGCGGGCCGCACCGCGGTGGTCGACGACCTCGGCGCGCGGTTCGCGAGGCTGCCCACCGGGGAGTGGGACCGGCCGCCGACCGAGGCCGTGGTCGTGCCGCTCGGGGCCGAGGACGTGACCGGCTTCGTGGTCGTGGGCCTCAACCCCTACCGCCGCTACGACGAGGGGTACCGCGGGTTCGTCGAGCTGCTGGTCGCGCAGATCGCCTCGGGCCTGCTCAACGCCCGCGCGTACGAGACCGAGCGGCACCGGGCCGAGGCGCTGGCCGAGCTCGACCGCGCGAAGACGGACTTCTTCTCCAACGTCAGCCACGAGTTCCGCACACCGCTCACGCTGATCATGGGGCCGGTCGAGGAGCTGCGGGCGACGGACGGGATCGGCCCGGAGCGGCTGCGCACCGAGCTCGACGTGATCCACCGCAACGGGCTGCGGCTGGGCAGGCTGGTGAACAGCCTGCTCGACTACTCGCGGCTGCAGGCCGGCCGGATCGAGGCCCGCTTCGAGCCGCTGGACCTCGCGGTGTTCACCGCCGAGCTGGCCGGGGCGTTCCGCTCCGCGATCGAGCACGCCGGGCTCGAGCTCGTGATCGACTGCCCGCCGCTGTCCCGGCCGGTGCACGTCGACCGGGACAGCTGGGAGAAGGTCGTCCTCAACCTGCTGTCGAACGCGCTGAAGTTCACGTTCGAGGGCGTGATCACGGTCCGGCTGCGGGAGGTCGACGGCGCCGCCGAGCTCACCGTGACGGACACGGGCGTCGGCATCCCGGCGGCCGAGATGGCCCGGCTGTTCGAGCGCTTCCACCGGATCACCGGCACGCGGTCGCGGTCCGCCGAGGGCAGCGGGATCGGGCTGGCGATGGTGCGGGAGCTGGCCGCGCTGCACGGCGGCACGGTCGGCGCGGAGAGCACCCCCGACGTCGGCACCACGTTCACCGTCACCGTTCCGCTCGGCACGGCACACCTGCCCGTGGAGCGGGTGGCGGCGCCCGAGGAATCGCAGCACATTTCGTGGCCCGCCTCGTCGTCCGTCGAGCCGTTCGTCGCCGAGGCCCTGCGCTGGCTGCCGAACGACACCGAGGAGCCGGTCGACGGCTCGGTGCCGGCCCCGACCGTGGTGGGCGGCCGGGTGCTCGTCGCCGACGACAACGCCGACATGCGGGACTACCTGCACCGGCTGCTCGCGTCGCGGTACGCGGTGGAGGTCGTGGCGGACGGCCGGGCCGCGCTCGAGGCGGTGCTCGCGGACCCGCCGGACCTCGTCGTGTCCGACGTGATGATGCCCGAGCTCGACGGGATGGCCCTGCTCCACGCGTTGCGCGCCGACCCGCGCACCGCGCGCGTCCCGGTGCTGCTGCTGTCGGCGCGGGCGGGGCAGGAGGCTGCCGTCGAGGGGCTCGCGTTCGGCGCCGACGACTACCTGACCAAACCCTTCGCGGCCCGCGAGCTGCTCGCCCGCGTCGACGGGCACCTGCGGCTCGGCCGGGCGCGTGCCGATGCGGAGCGCCGCTTCCGGGCGCTCGCGGACGCCACACCGGCCCTGATCTGGGCGGACGGCGCCGACGGAGGCCGGCTCTTCGTCAACAAGGCCTGGCGGGAGTACACCGGCGGCGGCGACGTGGACCTCGGCACCGGCTGGCGCGCCCGGATCCACCCCGACGACCTGGCCGGCTACGACGAACGCCGCGCCGCCGCGGCGGGCGGCGTGTTCGAGGTCGAGTACCGGCTGCGCCGCGCCGACGGCAGCTACCGCTGGGTGCTCGACCGGGGCGCCCCGCTGAACCCGGCGGCGGAGGAGCGCGGGTACGTCGGCGGCTGCCTCGACATCGACGACCGGTACCGGGAGCAGGAGCGCCAGCGCGTCCTCGGTGTGCTGGGCGGCGCCCTGGAGCGGGAAGCCACGGTCGCCGGCCGACGGCGGGTGCTCGCCCGGGTGCTGGTCGACGAGGGGGTCGCCGACCTGGTCCGGCTGATCGTCGTCGACGAGACGGGCGTTCCCCGGGTGGTCGCGCTCGCGGCACGGGACGCGGCGCACGAGGCCGACCTCGCCCGGCTCGACGCCGCCTCCCCGTGGGCCGACGAGGTGCTCGCCGACGGCCGCCCCGCCACCGCGTCCGTCGACGAGAGCTACATCGTGGGTGCCTCGGCCGACCCGGAGCAGCAGGACGTGCGGCGCCGGCTCGACCTGCGGAGCGTCTCGCTCGTCCCGCTGGCGGCCCGCGGCCGGGTCGGCGGGGTGCTGGCGACCGCGCGCACGGGGGCCTCGGCGCCGCAGGACGCGCTGGACCTGGCCCTGCTGGAGGAGATCGGGCGGCGCGCGGCCACCGCGATCGACAACGCGCAGCTGTTCGAGAGCGAGCAGGACACCAGCCACCGGCTGACGCTGCTGCAGGAGGCGACCGCCGCGCTGTCGGCCGCGGCGACCCCTGGCCGCGTGGCGCAGACGGCGGTCGCGCAGTTCGCGCAGCTGCTCAAGACGTCGTCGGTGGCGCTGTGGGAGATCCGCGGCTCGGGCACGCTGGAGCTGCTGCACTCCGTCGGGTGGCCGCCCGCGGTACAGCGGGACTGGGCGAGCGTGCCCGAGGAGGCGAACGCGCCCGTCACCGACGCGGTGCGTCGCGGGACGCCCGTGTGGGTGGAGGCCGCCGAGGACTGGGACCGCGACTACCCGCACCTGCACCGGCTCATCCGCGAGGAGTACGGCTACTCGGGCGCGGCGGTCGTCCCGTTGCTGGTGGCGGGGCGCTGCATCGGCGTCGTGGCGCTCGGGTTCGTCGAGCCGCGGCGGCTGGCGGCGACCGAGCGGGCGGCCGCGGTCTCGCTCGCCGAGCAGAGCGCGCTGGCACTGCAGCGGGCCGAGCTGCTCGCCGCCGAGAGCGACGCGCGGCTGGCCGCCGAGAAGTTCAGCCGGGTCGTCTCGGCGCTGTCCGGCTCGGCGCGGCCGGCCGAGGTCGCGGAGGTGATCCTGGGCCACGCCGAGGAGATCGGGGCGTCGTCCGCCGTCGTCGCGGTGCGTCGCGGCGACCAGCTTGAGGTGCTCGCCGCCTTCCCGCCCAACCCGGTCCGCTGGCTGGCCGCGGACGTCCCCCGGCCGCTGGCCTACGCCGCCCGCACGGGCGAGCCGGTGTGGGTCGGGACCCGGTCCTCGCACGCCTGGTCGGACCGTCGGCTCGACGAGGGCGGCGGCGAGCTGCCGGACCAGGTCGCCGTGCCGCTCTCGCTCGGCGGGACCCCGCTCGGCGTGCTCGGCCTGCGGTTCCCCGACGGCGGCCCGGAGCTCTCCGACGAGGCCCGCGCCGCGCTGCTGACCGTGGCCGAGCAGTGCGCGCAGGCGCTCGACCGGGCCCGGCTGCACGAGGCCGAGCACGAGATCGCGGCCGTCCTGCAGCGCAGCCTGCTGCCGCCGGAGCCGCGGCCCTTCGCCCGGCTCCGCACCGCGACCCGGTACCGGCCCGGCGCGGCCGGGGTCCAGGCCGGCGGCGACTGGTACGACGTCTTCGCCGTCGACGACGACCGGATCGCCCTGTCCGTCGGCGACGTCGTCGGGCAGGGGCCGGCCGCCGCCGCGGTGATGGGACAGCTGCGGGTGGCGCTCTCCGGCGCCCTCCGCCAGGGACACTCGCCGGCCGCCGCGCTCGAGATCCTCGACGCCCACGTCTCCTGGATCCCCGGCGCCCGCGCGTCGACCGCGGCCTGCATGCTGCTCGACCGCGCCTCCGGCACGCTCCGCTGGGCCCGGGCCGGGCACCTGCCGCCGCTGCTGGTCGATCGGGAGGGCGCGCGGTACCTCGACGACACCCTCGGCCCGGTGCTCGGGCTGCCCGGCCGTTCGCCGTTCACCGAGGGCGGGACGACCATCCGCCCGGGCACGACGCTGCTGCTCTACACGGACGGGCTGGTCGAACGGCGCGGCGAGGTGGTCGACGACGGCCTGGCACGGTTGGCGGAGGCGGCCGCGCGCCGGGCGGGCGAGAGCCCCGACGAGCTGGTGGACCACGTGCTGGCGGAGGTCGTCGAGCGGCACGGGCACGCGGACGACATCGCGGTCGTCGCGGTGCGGCTGCTGCCCGCCCCGCTGGAGGCCCGCTACCCCGCGGCACCCCAGGTGCTGCGCGGGATGCGCGGCGACGTCCGGAGCTGGGCCGAGGAGGCGGCGCTGCCGAAGCTCCAGCTGGAGGACCTGCAGCTCGCCCTCGGCGAGGCCGCCGCCAACGCCGTCGACCATGCCTACCGGAGCAGCGCACCCGAGGGCAGCGAGGGCTTCGACATCGCGCTGGACCTCGAGGCGGACGGCGGGATCCGGGTCGCGGTGCGCGACCACGGCCACTGGCGGCCGGAGCCGGCCGACAAGGGCTTCCGCGGGCGCGGCCTCGACCTCATCCGGGCGCTCGCCGACGACGTCGAGATCGGCCGGACGGAGGAGGGCACGCTGGTGACGTTCCGGCTGCCGCCGGCCGAGCGGACCTCCGAACCCGTGCCGGTGGCGCCGTCGGCCGCGGCCCCGGCCGCCCACGCCCCGGCGGGGGTGACGGTCCGCCGGGACGGGACCGGGCTGGTGCTCGCCCTGCACGGCGACCTCGACCTCGACGGGATCGGCCACGTCCGCGAGCCGCTCGAGGCCGCCCTCGCCCCGTCCGGCCCCGCCGAGGCGGTGGTTCTCGACCTCACCGGCGTCGGGTACCTGCCCAGCGCGGGCATCGGCATGCTCGTCGACCTCGCCGCCGACGTCCGCGCCCGCGGCCTGCTGCTCCGGGTCGAGCGGCCGGGGACGGGGCCGGTGGCCCGGGTCCTCGCCCTGACCGGGCTCGACGGCGACGCGCCGCTGGGCGGCGCCTGAGCCCGGGATGGGGAGCCGTGGGCGCGGGATAGGTGGTTCCGCCGACGCGGCGCACCAGCCGGCGTCCCTACCGTTTCTCCTGGTCGGCGGGGCGGTCCCGCCGCCGAGGACGAGGAGACACGACATGCCCACCTTCCTGATCGAGCGCACCGTCCCCGGCGCGGCCGGGCTCACCCCCGAGCAGCTCCGCGAGATCGCCTGCACCTCCAACTGCGTGGTGGAGGGCCTCGGGGTGGCCTACACCTGGCACCGCAGCTACGTGGCCGGCGACAAGATCTACTGCCTGCACGAGACCGACGACCCCGAGACCGTTCGCGAGCACGCCCGCCGCGGTGGCTTCCCCGCCGACCTGGTCGTCGAGGTGGCGTCCGAGTTCGGGCCGCACACCGCCGACACCTGACATCAGGCGCGGACACCCATCCGGTGGGCGGCCGCGGCCGCCTCGCCGCGGGAGCGCACCCCCAGCTTCGCCAGGACCGCCGACACGTGATGGTCGGCGGTCCTCGGCGAGATCACCAGCCGCGCGGCGATGTCGGCGTTGCTCAGCCCCTCGGCGAGCAGCCCCAGCACGTCGAGCTGACGGGCGGTGAGGCCGGCCGGGTTCGCCCGCGTGGCGGGGGCCGGGCCGCGGGGGATCCCCACGACCCCGAGCGCGCGCAGCCGGGCGCGGAATCGGGCCGCGACGGCGGCCGCGCCCAGCTCGTCGAGCACGGGAAGGGCGGTGAGGAGGTCCGCCGGGGCGCCGGTGTCCCAGAGGGCGAGGGCGCGCTCGTACGGGCGGTCGCCCTCGTCGGGTCGGTCCTCCACGTCGTCGGGCAGGGGTGGCAGGGGCGGGAGGTCCGCCGCGGCCAGCCGTGCCGCCCAGCGCCGGAGCGGCCCGAGCGTCTGCCGCCTGCCGCTGAACTCCGTGGTGAGCAGCCGGGCGACGACCGGTCCGTCCAGCCGGGGATCGGGCCGGCGCAGCAGCCAGGCCTGCTCGGCGAGCGCCGCCACGGCCGCGGCGAGGACGGCGGGCGCGTCGAGGCCCGTCGCGATCCGCCACCCGATGTCGAGGTCCGGGTTCTCCGGGGGCGCGGAACGGCGTGCGGCCAGCACCCCGAGCACGAGCCGCGGCCACAGCCGGCCGAGCGGCATCTCGCCCCGGTCGAGGACGGCGCGCGCATCCTCCTCGGCCTCCGCCCAGCGGCCCTGCAGCAGCCGCAGCCGGGCCCGGACCCCGCGTTGCCACATCGTGCAGATCTGCACGTCCAGCCGCTCGCTGAGCGCGAGGGCCTCCGCGAGCACCGCGTCGGCCTCGGTGAACCGGCCCTGCTCGACGTCGAGGTGCGCGAGGTTGCTCACGGGTGCGGTCGCGAGCTCGTCGAGCTTCCGGGTCACGCCCGTGACGCTCGCGTCGAGGAGGTCGGTGCGAGCGGTGACGTCGCCGGCGAGCAGGCGGACGATGGAGAGTCCGATCGCGGCCGTGCCGTGCAGGGCGGGGTCCTGGAGCTCGCCGGCGATCCGTTGCGCGTCCTCGCCGGCCCGGGCGGCCCCGGACCCGTCGCCGCGATGGGCGGCCAGGTAGGCGTGGTTGGCCAGCGCGAACCCCCACTCCCGCGGGGCGTCCGCGGCGGCCAGGATCTCGCGCGCGGCGCGGTCGTGCTCGGCCGCGGTGGCGCCGTCGCCGTGGTACCAGGCGTAGTCCGAGATGATGCGGTGCCCGGTGCCGACGGCGATCGCGTCGCCGAGCTCGCGGCGGAGCGCGACGGCGCGGGTGAGCACGTCGATCGCCTCCGCGAGCCGGTCGGTGAGGTAGAGCTCGGTGCCGAGGGCCTCCAGCAGCTCCGCGCGGGTCGCCGGTCCCGTGTCGACGGCCTCGTGTCCGGTCTCGTGTCCGGCCTCGTGTCCGAGCCCGCGTCCGGCGCCGTTCCCGGTGCCGGGTCCGGTGCCGTCGGCGCCGTCGTGTCCGGTGGCGGCGAGCGCGAGCCGGTACAGCTCGACGGCCTGCCGGTGGGCGCCGGAGCGGGCCGCATCGGCCGCGGCCGCCCGTGCGTGGCGCAGGACCCGCGGGACGTCGCCGGCCGCGGCGGCGTGATGGGCGAGGACGCTGGCGTCGCCGCCGGTCGCCTCCAGTGCGGCGATCATCGTGACGTGCCGCTCCGTGGCCGGGCCGGGCGCGGCGTCGAGCACCGCGGATCGGGCGATCTCGTGCCGGAAGGCCAGCCCGTCGCCGTGGCGGTCGACGAGCCCGGTGCCGACGAGCGCGTCCACGGTCGCGGGTGGCACGCCGAGGGCGGCCAGCAGCGCGGCGCCGACCGGCTCCGGCGTGCACGAGATCAGCTCGAGCCAGCGGCGCCGGTCCGGGTCGAGGACCGCCGCCCGGGCGAGCACGGCCTCCCGGACGCTCGCCGGCAGCCGTGACTCCGGCTGCGCCACGATCTGGCTGACGAAGAACGGGTTGCCGGCCGTGCGCCGGTGCACCTCGGCGGCGTCGAGCCCGCTGCCGTCGCACAGCTGCGCGACCGCAGCCCGGCTGAGCGGTGCCAGCTGGACGCGGCGGGCGTCCGGCAGGGAGACCAGGTCGCCGATCACCGGAACCAGTGGGTGATCGGCGGCGAGCCCGTCGCGGTAGGAGAGCACCAGGAGCACGGGCAGCGCCGAGATGCGACGGCCGAGGTAGCGGACGAGGTCCGCGGTCGCCTCGTCCGCCCAGTGCATGTCCTCGATCACCAGCGTCCGCGGGCGGGCCCGCAGCGCCTCGAGCACCGCCGCGAACACCTCGTGCGGCGGTGCCCCGTCGGTGAGCAGCCCGCTCACGGCCGGCCCGAGCCCGTGCGCGACGTCGCGGAGCGGGCCGAGCGGCCGCGGGGTGGACAGCGCGTCGCACATCCCCCACAGCACCTGCTCCCGGGGGAGCTCGTCGGCGAGGGCACGCAGCAGGACCGTCTTGCCGATCCCGGCCTCGCCGGCGAGCAGCACCAGCCGGCCGCCGCCCTCGGCCGCACCGGCCGCCCGGTCGCGCACGACCGCCAGCGGATGGTCGCGCTCCAGGAGACGCACCGGGCGAGCCTAGGAACGCCCGGACGGCCCGCGGTACCGGTCGAACGGCCCTGATCCGACCTTCGGCCCCAGACGAGACCTTTCGGCTGTGAACGGAATCGACTCAGTCCGTGTAACCCGGGTCGGCCACGTGCACGACCGGGGCCCGGCCCTTCGGCTCCTCCCACTCCTCCTGGCGCCCCAGCGGGGTCAGGTCGAGCAGGTGGTAGCCGTGCATCATCTCCTCGACGCCGCGGCCGTAGGCCGACCAGGTGTGGAAGACCTGCTCGCCGTCGCGGAGGAACGTGCTGATCGCCGGCTGCTCGCCGACGTAGTCGACCATCCAGTCGAGGCCGGCGGCCGACAGTTCCCCGGCGTCCCGGAAGTTGTAGTTCGCGGGCACGACGGCCGGGTCGAGCGTCGCGTGGAAGTCGTAGTTGAAGGTGCTGCCCTCGGACGAGTACCAGGGGAAGGTCCAGCTCCGGGCCTCGCGGACGGCCTGCAACGTCGGGTACGGCGCCCGCGACACCGCGGCGAAGGCCGTGTCCCGCCGCCCGAGGTGCTCGCGCACCCCCTCGCCCGTCTCGGCGGCCATGGCGCTGCAGCTGCGGCAGGGCTCGTCCCAGGCCGGGTCGTACATGAAGTGCTGCAGGATCAGCTGGCTCCGGCCCGCGAACAGGTCGAGCAGCCCGACCTCGCCGTCCGGCCCGGTGAAGCGGTAATCGCGCTCGACCCGCACCATCGGCAGCCGCCGCCGGTCCGCGGCGAGCACGTCCCGCGCCCTCGTCAGTTCCTTCTCGCGCAACAGCAGGGCCCGGCGTGCGGCCATCCACTCGTCTCGCGAGACCACCTGCGGAAGTGCCATCGTCCTCGTCCCCTTCGGATCGGCTTGCGTGATGCAAGTACGGTAGCGATGAGACTTGCATCACGCAAGCGGATGGGGCTTATCCTGGGCCCGTGCTGGGACGTCTGTACGAGCGGGAGAACTGTTCGGCGGCGCGCGCCCTCGAGCTGGTGGGTGAGCGCTGGAGCCTGCTGATCATCCGGAACGCCGTGTTCGCCGACATGACCCGCTTCTCGGACTTCGAGCGCCGGCTCGGCATCGCGCCGAACGTCCTCGCCAAGCGCCTCGAGGGCTTCGTGGCCGCCGGGCTGATGGAGGAGCGCACGGAGGGCTACGTGCTCACCCGCAAGGGCCGCGAGCTGGGTGCGGTGATCGTGGCGCTGACCGAGTGGGGCGACCGCTGGGCCGCCCCCGACGGCCCCCCGGTCCTCTTCACCCACGACGAGTGCGGCGGCGCGGTCCACCTCACGGCCACCTGCGAGGGGTGCGGCGGCTCGCCGGACATCGCCGAGATCGTCGCCAACCCCGGCCCGGGTGCCGATCCCGACCGCCTGCCGGGCCGAGCCAGCTGAGGGCGGTCCCCGGCACGGCCTCCCGCCGGCCCATGATCCATCCGAGGTCACAGGAGCGCTGTCCGGGCGACGCTGCGGTTCCTCTCGGGCGAGTTGATCGATGCGAGCGTCACCGGAGGGTTGCTTTCACGGCCTCCGTGTCCCACCCGGAATGATCAAGAACAGGGACGATCGCGGGCAGCTCGCCTCGGCCGTCCTGGCGCTTGATCCATCCGAGGGTCACAGGAGCGCTGTCCGGACGACGCTGCAGTTCCTCTCGGCCGGGCTGATCGATCCGAGTGTCACTCGAGGGTCGCCGCCACAACCCTCGCGTCCCGCTCGGAACGATCATGGACCGGGACGACTGCAGGCAGCCGTCCCAACCGCGCGCGCGTGCTGCCACCGGCCTGACACCCCGTCCGGGCGCGGTGTCAGGCCGGGTCGGCCTCACCGGTAGTTCGTGAACTGCAGGGCGATGCCGAAGTCCTTGCCCTTCAGCAGCGCGATGACGGCCTGCAGGTCGTCCTTCTTCTTTCCCGAGACGCGCAGCTGGTCGCCCTGGATCTGGGCCTGGACGCCCTTGAGCTTCTCGTCGCGGATGGTCTTGCTGATCTCCTTGGCCTTGTCCGAGGCGATGCCCTGGAGGATCTTGCCGGTGACCTTGTAGATCTTGCCCGACGGCGCGGGCTCGCCCACCTCGAAGGCCTTCAGGGAGATGTTCCGCTTGATCAGCTTCTCCTTGAAGACGTCGACCGCCGCCTTGAGTCGCTCCTCCGTGCCGGACTCGAGGGTGATCGCCTCCTCGCCGGCCCAGCTGATCGAGGTGTCGGTGCCCCGGAAGTCGAACCGCTGGGAGAGCTCCTTCGCGGCCTGGTTGAGGGCGTTGTCGACCTCCTGCCGATCGACCTTGCTCACCACGTCGAACGACGGGTCGGCCATGGGCTCCTCCTCGCTGACGGCCCCCCTCGTGGGGACCGGATCTCGCTGTCGTATCCTTCTCCCTGCACGTCGGCGAGGCCGACGGCACCCCGGCAGGTTGCCCGAGTGGCCAAAGGGAGCGGACTGTAAATCCGTCGGCTTAGCCTACGAAGGTTCGAATCCTTCACCTGCCACACCCTCGGGGTACGGCCCCTGACCAGCGGAGACGCGGGTCAGGGGCCGTTCTCGTGTGATCAGGCGCGAGGAGATCGCCCACCTTCCCGGGCGGTCCGCCGGTCACCCGGCCTCGGTCGAGACGAAGACGGCTGTGCCCGGACATCCGTCGGACCGTGGGCGCAGGCGTCCACCGGACTCAGATCCCGAACGGCGCCGCGTACCGGACCGTCCCCGCCGGCAGCGGGTCGTCGGTGAGGGCGAGGGCCATGAGCGCCTCCTCCGGCACCTCCGCGGCGAGCCGGATGCCGTGCGCCGAGGCACGGCCGAAGCCGAAGCGCGGATAGTAGCCCGGGTGTCCGAGCACGATCACGAACCGCTCGCCCCGCTCCCGCGCCGCGGCCAGCGCCGCCCGGATCGCGGCGCTCCCGGCGCCCGAGCGTTGATGGGCGGGCAGCACGGAGCAGGGGGCGAGGCAGAGCGCCGGCACCCCGCCGACGTGGCAGCGGGTCAGCAGGGCGTGTCCGACGATTTCCCCGTCCGGCGCCTCGGCGACGACCGACAGCCCGTCGAGCCACGCGGAGTCGACCCGGAGGGCGTCGACGAGATCGGCCTCGCCGGGCGAGCCGAACGCGGCCAGCACCACCCGTCGCACCGCCGGCCCGTCGCCGGGCCCCTCCGGCCGCGTGGTCCAGCGCGTGCGGTGGTCCTCGGTCCGGCCCATGCCGTGATCCTCCCAGCGGATAGCGTGCGTCCGTGCCTCCGAGGCTGCCCCTGACCGTCGTCGCCGCCCAGCCGCCCTGCACCGCTCGTGACGTCGCGGCCAACGCCCGTGCCCACGCCGACACGGTCCGCCGGGCCGGCGCACGCCTGGTCGTCTTCCCCGAGCTGTCGCTGACCGGCTACGAGCTCGACGCCCCGGTGCTCGATCCCGCCGACCCACGGCTCACCCCGTTGGTCGAGGCCTGCGCCGACACCGGCGCCCTGGCCCTCGCCGGCGCCCCGGTGCCCCTCGACGGCGCCCCGGTGCCCCTCGCCGGCGCCCCGGTGCCCCTCGACGGCGGCGCGCCCCTCGACGGCGGCGCGCCCCTCGACGGGGGCGGCCGCTCGCTCGGCGTGCTCGCCGTCGACGGCACGGGCGCGTGGGTCGCCTACCGCACGATGTGCCTGGCCGGGGCGGAGCCCGCGCACTTCACCGCCGGGACCGGGCCCGGTGTCGTGGCGGTCGACGGCTGGCGGCTCGGGCTCGCGGTCTGCCGGGACATGGGGGTGCCGGAGCAGGCGGCGCGCACGGCCGCGCTCGGGATCGACGCGTACGTGGCGGGCGCCGTCGACATCCCGGAGGACGCCGCGGTGCAGGAGGAAAGGGCCCGGCGCATCGGCCGCGACCACGGCGTGCCGGTCGTGGTGGCCGGCTTCGCCGGCCCGACCGGCGGCGGCTACGACCGGACCGCGGGCCGATCGGGGGTCTGGGCGGCCGACGGCACGGCGCTCGCGCGGTGCGGGGCCGCGTCCGGCGAGACCGCCCGCGCGGTGCTCGTGGCCTGACCGGCGCAGACGCGGCGGCCGGGTCGCCGTAGCATCCGCGCCGTGGCGGAGTACAGGATCTCGGAGGTCGCGGGCCTGCTCGGGGTCAGTGACGACACGGTGCGCCGGTGGATCGAGGCCGGCACGTTGCCGGTGCACCTCGACGCCTCGCGGCGCAAGGTCGTCGACGGGGCCTCGCTGGCGGCGTTCACCCGTCAGCACGCGACCGCGGCCCCGGACCCCTCGGACGTGCACACCTCCGCGCGCAACCGGATGGTCGGCCTGGTGACCGAGGTCGTCACGGACAAGGTCATGGCCCAGGTCGAGATGCAGTGCGGTCCGCACCGGGTGGTGTCGCTGATGAGCCGCGAGGCGGTCGAGGAGCTCGGCCTGCAGCCCGGCTCGCTCGCCGTCGCGGTGATCAAGTCGACGAACGTCGTGGTCGAGACGCCCCGGCGCTGATCCCGACCACGACGGTGGCGTCGAGCTCCTCGGAGCGGGTCATCGCGGTGCCCATGCCGTGCACGACCATCGCCGCCGCGGTGCCGGGTGCCTGCCGTCGCGAGGTCTCGATCAGCAGCAGCCCCCCGGGCCGCAGCCAGCGGGGTGCGAGCGCGGCGATGCGCCGGTGCAGGTCGAGGCCGTCGGTGCCACCGTCCAGGGCGATGAGCGGCTCGTGGTCGCGGGCCTCCGAGGGCATGAGCGGGACCTCGGCCGACGGCACGTAGGGCGCGTTGGCGAGCAGCAGGTCGACCCGGCCGCGCAGGTCGGTGGGCAGGGCCGCGTCGAGGTCGCCCTCGTGCACGTGCCCGCCGCGGGGCTCCAGGTTGCGCCGCGCACAGCGCACCGCCGCGGGGTCGACGTCCGCCGCGTGCACCTCCGCCCCCGGCAGCTCGACGGCCAGCGCGGTCGCCACCGCCCCCGAGCCGCAGCAGAGGTCCACGATCACAGCATCCGGAGGGGCCAGCGCCACGCCCTGCTCCACCAGCAGCTCGGTGCGCCGGCGCGGCACGAAGACCCCCTCGTCGACGACGATCCGCAGCCCGCGGAACTCTGCCCAGCCCACGACGTGCTCCAGCGGGACGCCCGCGACGCGCCGGGCGAGCATGTCCTCCAGCTCCTCCGGGGACCCCGCGGACCCGGCCAGGACCTCGGCCTCCTCCTCGGCGAACACACACCCGGCCGCCCGCAGCGCCCCGACCAGGGCCTCGCTCGATCGCACGGGAGGGCATTATCACGGAATGACCCAGCTGGACGGCGCGGTCCTGCTCCCCGACGGGACCCCGGTCCGCGGGCGGGGCCGCCGCGACCCCCTGCCCGACGGGCCGCTGCCCGAGTTCTCCCTCTGCCTCGGCCGCCCCGGGCACGACGACGAGCCGGACTGGCCCGCGGCCTGGATCGTCTGGCCGGACTTCCGCGTGCCCCGCGACCGGGACGGCGCCACCGCGGCGATCGTCGACGCCTACGAACGCGCCCGCTCGGGCCTGCGGGTCGAGGTCAGCTGCACGGGCGGGACCGGCCGGACGGGCACGGTGATCGCGTGCATGGCCGTGCTCGCCGGGCACCCCGGGGCCGAGGCCGTGGCCTGGGCCCGGGCGCACTACCGGCCGCGGGCCGTCGAGACGCCCTGGCAGCGGCGGTGGGTCCGGGCGTTCGCGGAGCGGGTGGCCCGGCGCCCCGGCTGAGCCGGCGCCCGTCCGGGGTGGTCCCGCGACGTCACGAACCCGTGTCCCGGGTGCACCCGTCCGGGTAGTGCCCTCCGCGGGAGACGGCGAGGATCACCGCCGGCACCGCCCCCGGGTTGTGCACCGAGCTCAGGTTCAGCCCGGTGAACCACAGCACCGAGCCCGCGGCGAAGCGCCGGTGGCCGCCCGCGTGGCAGCGCAGCTCGATCTCCCCGGCCTCGAGGACGACGAGCACACCGCGCCACTCCGCCTCCACGTGCGGGCGCGACTCGCCCGGCCCGATCTCGATCCGCCGCCGGTCGAAGCGGCGTGGCCCCGAAGTGCACCCCATGCCGCCTCCCCCCACGGCTCATGCGGGCCGGTCGCTCCCGGCCCGTCGAGGGGTGGACCGCGGGGGCCCGCGGAACTCATCGGTGGCGTCCGGAGCGTCGGGCTGGTGGACGAGGGCGAGTCCGGGATCGACCGACCGCAGTACGGCCGCGGCGGAGTCGTGCCCGAGCCGCGAGGCCAGCTCCACGCGCGGGACGTCGATCGTCAGGCCGCGGACGCCCGCGGACCGGGCCGGCGAGAGGGCGTACAGGTGGCAGCCGGAACGGTCGGGGTGGGCGGCGTCGGAGAGCAGGTCGAGGCTGTCGGCGTGCCGGCGGACGTCCTGGGTCATCGCGCCGAGCCCCGGGGCGAGCAGGTCGATCGACCGCGCCCACCACGGCGTGCGGCCGGTCGGGTCGGAGCGGCGCAGCTCGGGGACGGGCCGGGTGAGCAGGACCAGCACGTGCGTGGCCCCCTCGCGCAGGGCCCGCGCCACCGGCAGCGGGTCGCCGATCGAGCCGTCGATCCAGCGCCGCCCGTCCAACTCGACGGGCGGCCCGGTGAGGTACGGGATCGCGGCCGTCGCGCGCATGGCCAGCCGCCAGTCCGCGGCGGTCGGGAACCCGCCGAGCGCGTGCGGGGTCATGTCGTCGGCGTCGGTGACCAGCACCCGCAGCGGGGCCGGGCTGTCGCGCAGCGCCTCCCAGTCGGTGGGCTTGCTGTGCACCAGGATCTCGTCGATCAGGTGGTCCAGCGAGACCATCGGCCGGCGCGTGCGGAGCCGGCGCGGGTCGACGAAGGCGCGGGTCGCCATGTCGTCGGGGAAGATCCGGGAGGCCTCGTAGCCGTGCCCGAGCAGCAGCGCGGTGGCGACGAACGCGCCGGCGGAGCTGCCGTAGGCGACGTCGAAGGCCGGTGCCAGGCCCGCCTGTTCGAGGGCCCAGACCATGCCGCCCGCGTAGGCGCCGCGCATCCCGCCGCCGCCGACGACGAGGGCGATCCGGTGCCCGTCCGTGCGGGCCCCCGGGCGGCTGCCGGAGTCCCGGCGGCGGAACAGGGCGTGCAGGACCTCGGCGTCGCCCTGGAGTTCGCCGTCGGGCAGGTCCCCCATGACCTCATCATGACCCGGCCGGGGCGGGCCGGTCAGGATGACCGGATGAACGTCACCGACGACGGCCCGGTGCGCCGGGTCACCCTCGACCGTCCCGAGGCCCGCAACGCCCTGACCGCCGGCGACGTCCGCGACCTGCACGCGGCCTTCGACCCCGGCCGGCTCGGTCCGGACACCAGGGCCGTCGTGGTCGACGCCACCGGTCCCGTGTTCTCGGCCGGGATGCACGTCGACGAGTTCCTCGCGCTCGGGTCGGTGGCCGACGCGGAGGCGTTCATCGGGCGGCTGCGCGACCTGCTGCGGGCCGTGCGGATCGCGCCCGTGCCGGTGCTCGTGGCCGTCGACGGGCCGTGCATCGGGGCGGCGTTCGAGCTCGCCCTGGCTGCCGACCTGCGGGTGGCGACCACCCGGGCCGCGTTCGGGCTGCCCGAGGTCAAGCTGGGCATCCCGTCGGTGGTCGACGCCGCCCTGCTGCAGCAGCACGTCGGGCTGGCCCTGGCGAAGGAGATCATCCTGACCGGGGACCTCTACCCGGTCGATCGCCTCGGTGCCCTGTGCAACGCCGTCGTCGAGCCGTCCGGGCTGGCGGGCGCCGTCGAGGAGCTGCTCGCCAAGGTCACCGGGCACACCCCCACGGTGCTCGCGGCGCAGAAGCGGCTGTTCGAGACCTGGCAGAACACCGGGCTGGCCGCAGGCGCGGACCGCAGCGTGCAGGAGTTCGCGGGCGTCTTCGCGGAGGACGAGACACGGGAGGTGCTGGCGGCGTACCGCGCCGGGCTCGGCCGCCGGAAGGGGAGCTGAGCGTCGATCGACCGCGGCGCGACGGTCGCGCGCCGTGCCGGGAGGACGAAGACGGCGGCGGGTTTCGTACCCGGGACACGAAGGTCATCCGCGTGACCGATGTCACCGTGCAGGGGACATCGGAGAGCCCGTCCGAACGGACCCAGGAGGCAGCGTTGCCCGTCCACCCCGAAGCCCAGGCCCTGCTCGACGCCCTCGTCGAGCAAGGCATGCCGCCGTTCCCGCAGATGACGGTGCCGATGGCCCGTGCCGCGACGAAGGGCTTCCTCGACCTGCAGGGCGAGCCGGAACCGATCGCCGTCGATGACCGACGCATCCCGGGCCCCGACAGCCAGATCCCGGTGCGGATCTACACCCCCGAGGGCGACGGCCCGAAGCCGCTGGTCGTCTACTTCCACGGTGGCGGCTGGGTGATCGGCGACCTGGAGATCGTCGACCGCCCGCTGCGCACCCTCGCCAACCGCAGCGGTGCCGTCATCGTGTCCGTCGACTACCGGCTCGCCCCCGAGCACATCGCCCCCGCCGCGTTCGACGACTGCTACGCGGCCACCGTCTGGGCCGCGGAGAACGCCGGGGAGCTCGGCGCGGACGCGGACCGGCTGATCGTGGCCGGCGACTCCGCCGGTGGCCACCTCGCCGCGTCGGTGGCGCAGGCCGCCAAGGACCGGAGCGGTCCCGCCATCGCCGCCCAGGTACTGCTCTACCCGGTCACCGACTTCGACTTCTCCACCCCGTCGTACGAGCAGAACGCCGACGGCTACCTGCTCACCCGCGGCGCGATGGAGTGGTTCTGGGCGCACTACCTGGGCGCGCAGAGCGACGACCTCGACTACCTCTGCCCCGGCCGCCGCGAGGACCTGTCCGGTCTGCCGCCGGCCTACGTCGCGACGTCGGAGTACGACCCGCTGCGCGACGAGGGCGAGAACTACGCCCGCAAGCTCGAGGCGGCCGGTGTGCCCGTCACGCAGAAGCGCTTCGACGGCATGCTGCACGACTTCCTCTGGACCCTCGGCGCCACGCCGTCGGGTGCCGGGATCATCGACGAGATCGCCGACGCGGTGCGGAAGGCCGGCGCGTGACGCAGCGGGTGGAGGTCGCCGTCCTGGGCGCGGGACTCGGCGGCCTCGGTATGGCGGTGCGGCTGCAGCAGTCCGGCGAGGAGTCGTTCGTCGTGCTCGAGAAGGCGGGCGACTGGGGCGGCACCTGGCGGGACAACACCTACCCGGGCGCCTCGTGCGACGTGCAGTCGCACCTGTACTGGTTCTCGTTCGACGAGCAGCCGGACTGGAGCCGGGTGTTCGCGTTCCAGCCGGAGATCAAGGCGCACATCGACCGGCTCGTCGACCGACTCGGCCTCGCGTCGAGGATCCGGTTGAACACGGAGGTGACCTCCGCGCACTGGGACGACGCCGAGGGCGTCTGGCGGATCGCGGTGGCCGAGGGCGAGGACGTCGTCGCCCGGGCGCTGGTCACGGCGTGGGGCCAGCTCAACCGGCCCACCTTCCGGGACATCGCCGGCCGGGAGACCTTCCGTGGCGACTCGTGGCACTCCGCGCGCTGGAACCACGACGTCGACCTGCGGGGCAAGCGCGTCGCGTGCGTCGGCAACGGGGCCAGCGCGGCGCAGCTCATCCCCGAGGTGGCCGAGGCCGCCGCGGAGCTGGTCGTGTTCCAGCGGACGCCGAACTACGTGGTGCCGCGCGAGGACCGCCCGTACGGCCCGGAGGAGCGCGAGCGGTACCGGCAGCGCGAGTTCCTCCAGGAGAGCCGGGACGGCTTCTACTGGGAGCACGAGGGCTGGATGGGGGCGATGAAGCAGGGCACGGACGTCGCCGCCGAGTTCACCGCCGCCGCCCGCGCCCACCTGGAGGCCCAGGTCCCCGACGAGGAGCTGCGCGCCAAGCTCTGGCCGGACTACCCGATCGGCTGCAAGCGGATCATCATCGCCGACACCTTCTACCCGGCGCTGGTGCGCGACAACGTACGCCTGGTGACCGAGAAGCTCGATGGCGTGGAGCCCACCGGCGTGCGGACCGCCGACGGCGTGCTGCACGAGGTGGACGTGATCGTCTACGCCACCGGCTTCGAGACGCTGTCCTTCAACAGTGCGCTCGACGTCCGCGGCCGGGACGGCCTGCCGCTCGCCGAGGCCTGGCGGGAGGGGCCCGAGGCCTATCTCGGGGTCACCGTCTCCGGCTTCCCGAACCTGTTCATGCTCTACGGCCCGAACACGAACCTCGGCCACAACTCGATCATCGCGATGCTCGAGTGCCAGTTCGAGTACGTGCTGCAGGGCCTGGAGGTCGGCAGGGAGAAGGGCGCGGCGCTCTCGGTCCGCAGGGACGCGCAGGACGAGTACAACGCCGAGCTGCAGCGCGAGCTGCGGGACAGCTCCTTCGCCGGCAGCTGCAACAGCTGGTACAAGACGGCGGACGGGCGCATCACCAACAACTGGAAGGGCAGCGTCGAGGACTACCGGGAGGCGACCCGGGAGCTCGACGTCGAGGCCTACGACCTCGTGCCCACGCCCTGAGCGGGGCGGTCCGGACCCCGGCCGGGCGCGACGGCGGCAACGGCGCCGCCGTCGTGCCCGGCCGGCTCGTTCCCACGGGCGCTTGTCAAACGTTCGGCAGAACGTACTGTGGGGGAGTGCCGCCATCGACGACGGACGTCTCCCCGGCCGGGCTCGCCCAGGTGGGCGGCTGCGTCCGCGCGATCGCCGTGGCCCTGGGGCGGCGCGTCGTCGAGATCGCGCTCGACCTGCGCCAGCTGATGGCGACCGAGATCGCGGAGCTCGACGGCGATCCGCGGATCGTCGAGCTGCTCGGCGCCTCGGTGGAGGGCAACGTCGAGACGATCCTGCACATGCTCGCGCACGAGATCCCGGCCGAGCGGATGGAACCGCCCTCGGCCGCGTTCGAGTACGCCCGCCGGCTCGCCCAGCGCGGGGTCCCGGTCAACGCCCTGCTCCGCGCCTACCGGGTGGGCCACGACCGGTTGCTGCGCTGGATGTTCGCCGAGCTGGACCGGCGCCGCGAGGACCCGGTCGTGGCGCTCGGCGTCGCGCGGCGGATGGTCGGCGACACCTTCGGCTACGTCGACTGGATCTGCCAGCAGGTCGCCGAGGTCTACGAGGAGGAGCGCGAGCGCTGGCTCGCCAACCGGGACACCCTGCGCGCCGGCCGGGTGCGGGCGCTTCTCGAGGGCGACGGCCCCGCCGACCTCGACGCGCTCGAGACCACCCTGGGCTACGGGCTGCGCGGGCGGCACCTCGCGCTCGTGGCCTGGTCCGGCGAGGGGGAGGGCGCGACGGTCGTCCGGCTCGTCGGCGCGCTGGCGGAGCGGATCGGCTGCCGCGGCAGGCCGCTGTGCGTGGCCTACGACCACGCGACGACGTGGGCCTGGCTCCCGCTCGGGCGGGACTCCTCGGTGGCGGACCTGGCCAAGGCCGTGGAGGCGCTCGCCGAGGAGAACGCGCAGGCCGTGCGGATCGCCGTGGGCGAACCCGGGACCGGCGTGGCCGGGTTCCGGGAGAGCCACCGCCAGGCCGTCCGCGCGCAGACCGTGGCGCTCGCCGCGGCCGGCGACGCCCGGCGGCTGACGACCTTCGCCGACGTCGGCGCCGTCGCCCTGCTCTGCGCCGATCTCGAGGCGGCGCGCACCTGGGTGGCCGACACCCTGGGCGGGCTCGCGGTCGACGACCCGCAGCGCGCGCGGCTGCGCGAGACCCTGCGGGTGTTCCTCGCGGCCGGGGGCAGCTACACCACCGCGGCCGACCAGCTGACGATGCACAAGAACTCCGTGCGGTACCGGGTGGGCCGGGCCGAGCGGGAGCGCGGCCGGCCGCTCACCGACGGCCGCATCGACCTCGAGCTGGCGCTGCTGGCGTGCCGCTGGCTAGGCCGCGCAGTGCTCACACCCGCCCGGTGATCCTCGGTAGTGTCGAGATCGTGAGTGCTCTGAAGACCGAGGTCGAGCCGGGCGAGGTCGGGCTCGACGCGCAGCGGCTGGACCGGATCGGGACCCACTTCGCGAAGTACGTCGACTCCGGCAAGCTCGCCGGCTGGTCCGTCGCCGTGGCCCGCCGCGGCAAGGTCGCCTACGTGGCGCACCACGGGCTGCGGGACGTCGAGGCCGGGCTCCCGGTCACCGACGACACGATCTGGCGCATCTACTCGATGACCAAGCCGATCACCTCCGTCGCCGCGCTGATGCTGTGGGAGGAGGGCGCGCTCGAGCTCACCGACCCGGTCTCGCGGTACATCCCGTCGTTCGCCGACACCCGCGTCTACCGGTCCGGCTCCGCGCTCAACCCGGGCACCGAGGCGACCACCGAGCCGATCCGGGTGTGGCACCTGCTCACCCACACGTCCGGGCTCACCTACGGCTTCCACCACGCCCACCCGGTCGACGAGATGTACCGCGGCAAGGGCCACGAGTTCGGCGCCCCGCGCGGGCACGACCTCGCGACCGCCTGCGACACCTGGGCGAGCCTGCCGCTGCTGTTCCAGCCGGGTACCGAGTGGAACTACGGCGTCTCGACGGACGTGCTCGGCCGGGTCGTCGAGGTCGCCTCCGGGATGTCGCTCGACGCGTTCTTCCGGGAGCGGATCCTCGGCCCGCTCGGCATGACCGACACCGGCTTCCACGTCTCCGGCGAGGAGAACCTGGCCCGGCTGGCCACGCTGTACCAGCCCAGGCCCGGCGGCGGGCTGGTCCGCAGCGGGGCGATGGCCGAGGCGATCACCCGGCAGCCGACCTTCCTGTCCGGCGGTGGCGGGCTGGCCTCCACGCTGTACGACTACCACCGCTTCACCCAGATGCTCGCCCGCGGCGGCGAGCTCGACGACGTGCGCCTGCTCGGCCCGCGCACGCTGGCCTACGCCACGCGCAACCACCTGCCCGGCGGAGCAGACCTGGAGACGATCGGCCGCCCGATCTTCGCGGAGTCGACCTACCAGGGCACGGGCTTCGGGCTCGGGTTCTCGGTCGTCGTCGACCCGGCGGCGGGCAAGCAGCTGCAGGGGCTCGGCGAGTACGGCTGGGGCGGGCTGGCCAGCACGGCCTTCTACCTGGACCCCGTCGAGGAGCTGAGCGTGGTCTTCATGACCCAGCTGATGCCGTCGAGCGCCTACCCGATCCGCCCGCAGCTGCGGGTGCTGGTGTCCCAGGCGGTCGTCTCATGAGCTGGGTCGACGAGCGCGAGGGCTCCTGGGTCCTCGCGTTCGTCGTCCGGGTGGTCGTCGTCGCGGTCGCGCTGTGGGTCGCCACCTGGCTGGTCGACGGCATCGAGCTCGGCGGGCGCACCACGGGCTCCCGGGTGGGCACCCTGGTCGTGGTCGCGCTGATCTTCGGCCTGGTCAACGCGTTCCTCAAGCCCGTGATCAAGATCCTGAGCTGCCCGCTCTACATCCTCACGCTCGGGCTGTTCGGCCTGATCGTCAACGGCCTGCTCTTCTGGCTGGTCGGCTCGTTCGCCTCGCGGATCGGCCTGCCGTTCGTGGTCGAGGGCTTCTGGCCCGGCTTCTGGGGCGCCATCGTCGTCGCGGTCGTGGGGTTCGTCCTGCACCTGCTGATTCCGGACCGGTTCGACCAGCGCTAATGCTGACGTGCTGGTGAGTGGTGCCGGAGCACCACTCACCCACGCGACGGACTCAGACGGGCCAGCCCTCCTCGCGGTAGCCGCCGTCCCAGAACATCCACTCGTACCGGCTGGTCGTGGTGAAGTGCGCCCGCATCCGGGCGAGCTCGGCCTCGGAGACCGACTCACCGATCCGGTCGGTGGCGGCCAGCACGGCGTCGACGACGGCCTGGAACTCCGCGCCGCCGTAGGTGGCGATCCAGCGGGCGTAGAGCGGGTCGGGGGAGCCGGCCTCCACGAGGTGCTCGCCGACCTTCGCGTAGATCCAGTAGCAGGGGAGCACGGCCGCGACCGCCTCCGGGTAGGAACCGGAGTACGCCGTGGCGAGCAGGTAGCTGACGTACGCCCGGGTCGCCGGTGCGACCGGCAGCGCCGCCGCCTGCTCGGCGGTCAGGTCCAGCTTGCCGAGCAGCTCGGCGTGCAGCTCCTGCTCGGCGGCGATCGCGCCGGCGGCGTGCGCGCAGAACATCGCGAGGTCGTCCTCGCCCGGCGCCTTGGCCGCACACAGCGCGAGCGCGCGGGCGTAGCCGCGCAGATAGTGCGCGTCCTGGACGATGTAGTGGCGGAAGGCCGAGTGCGGGAGCGTGCCGTCGGTCAGCCCGGTGACGAACGGGTGCGCGAGGATCGCGGCGTAGACGTCCTCGACGTCGCTCCACAGGACGTCGGTCGTGCGGGTGCTCATGCCCGGAACCGTAGGGCCCGCAGCAGAATCATCGGTGTGGCGTAGACCACCTGTCGAATGATCATGTGCGCGTGGGGTAGTCGCGTTCTGACAGCTTGCGCGCTCAGAGTGAGAGCCTCGTCACTCTTCGGGTACCACGACACCTGCCGGTCAACGAAGTGGGTCACGATGGGACACCACGGATGGCGACTCAGCGCTGAGCGCGCGCCCGGCCCGCAGTCCTTCCTCCACGGAGGTGAGTGGAATGAGTCCCGTCCCCATGGACCATCACGAGAAGATGCGGCTGCGCGCGGCCGCGTTCCGGGTCACCCGGCTCTACCCGGGCCCGGTCGGTGAAGTGCTCTCCCGTGAACTCCTCACGTGGGAGGAGTTCGGCTATCGGCTCGGTGGCGGTCAGCTCGTGATGCGGCTGGTCGACCACGTCCTCAAGACCCCCCTCAACCAGGACGGCGTCGCGGCCTGACGCCACGGCGCACGGCCTACGGGGTCCCCGCGGGGTCCTGCAGCGTCACCGTGGTCGCGGCCGGGCCGCTGGGCACCGTGCCGTCGGCCGACGCGGCCACGGCGCCGCCCAGCACCAGCATGGCCGCGAGCGTCGTGAGGCTGCCCGCCCGGGCGGTCACCGAGTAGGCCGCCGCGACGGCGCCGTGCACCGCCGGGGAGACCCGGCGACCCCGCCGCGCGACGTTCGGTGCCGGAACCGGCTTCAGCAACCGCTCCACCGGAACGGGCGTCGCGGGGACACGCTCCGCCTCGGGGCACCGGTCCGTCCGGTGACCGGCGGGGGTGTGCGGGCGGCCAGGTTGCGCCCGGCGGCTCACGCCGCGTCCCCCACCGTGCCCCTGCGGGTGCCGGCCCGGAACCGCCGGAAGGACGACGGTGCGTGCGTCCCGAGCGGCCCCGCGCGGGGCCGGCACGGAGCAGCGGGCCGGGGCGGGCGGCGGCACGGTCACGCCCGGTTCATCGGGTCGTCACCCGCCATCGTTAGCCCACCCCGGGCCGGCCCACCCGATCGGGGTCGTCGGAGTCGACGACGTGTGCCGGTCGGAGGCTCGGCCGCTCGCCCGCCGACCGTCCGCCGGACCGCCCCACGGGTGGGGAGACGGTCACAGGCGCTGCCGCAGCTCCCGCTTGAGCACCTTCCCCGCCGCCGACACCGGGATCTCGTCGACGAGCCGGATCTCGCGCAGTCGCTTGTAGGGCAGGACCTGCGCGTTCACCGCCTCCATCAGCTCCGTGGCCTGGGCCTCCGTGCGGCCCGGCGCCACCACGAAGGCCACCGGCAGCTCGCCGACGCTCACGTCCGGCCGCCCGACGACGGCCGCGCCGACCACGCCCGGCTGCCGGAACAGCAGCTCCTCCAGCTCCCGGGGGTACACGTTGTAGCCCTTGTAGAGCAGCATGTCCTTCTTGCGGTCGACGATCCGCAGGTACCCGTCCTCGTCGAGGACGCCGACATCGCCGGTGTGCAGCCAGCCCTCCCGCAGCGTCGCGGCGGTCTCCTCGGGCCGGTCCTTGTAGCCCACCATGACCTGCGGGCCGCGGATGCAGACCTCGCCCTCGGTGCCCTGCGGGACCGGCCGGCCCTGCTCGTCGACGATCCGGACCTCGGTGTCGGCGACGGGCCGGCCCACACTCCCGGCCTTGCGCACCCCGGAACGCGCGGTCGGGTTCTGGGTGGCGCCCATCGTGACCTCGGTGAGCCCGTAGCCCTCCACGATCACGAGGTCCTCGCCCAGCCGCCGCTGCAGCGCCTCGATCAGCTCGACGGGCAGCGGGGCCGCGCCCGAGCTCAGCGCCCGGACCGACGACAGGTCCCGCGTCGCGAAGTCCGGGTGGCGCAGCAGTGCGGCGTACAGCGGCGGCGCGCCGCCCATCGAGGTGGCTCCGAACCGCTCGACGTCGGCCAGGTAGGCGGCCGGGTCGAAGCGCTCGTGCAGCACGCTGCTCGTGCCGGACAGCAGCGGGATGTTGAGCCCGCCGACCGTGCCCATCGCGTGGAACCAGGGCGTGATGTTGACGACGACGCCGGTGCCGAACCGCACCGGGAACTCCTCGGCCGGGCCCTGGTCGGCGAGCACGAGGCCGCCGTGGGCGTCGAGCTCGGGCCGGGCGCCGGAGCCCGCGCAGGCGTACTGCAGGACGTTGACCACCACGTTGCGGTGCGGCAGCTGCACGCCCTTCGACCGCCCGGTGGTGCCGCCGGTGTAGGCCAGGTGCGCGAGGTCGCGGTGGACGTCGATCTCCACGGCCGGCGGCTCGGTGGGCGCCTGCGCGTGGAACTCCTCGAAGTCCGACGCTCCCTGCGCGGTCAGCCGCACCGCGGGGTCGACGGCCTGCTCCCGGTTCGTGACCAGCGCGAACTTGACCCGCGTCTGGTCGCGCACCGCGGCGAAGGCGGGGTACGCGGCCTCCCAGCTCACCAGCGCGGCCGCGCCGGCGTCGGCCAGCTGGGCCGCGAGGTCCGCGGGCGGCAGCAGCGGGTTGGCCGGCGTGAACGTCGCCCCGGCGAGCTGGATGCCGTAGTAGGCGATCGCGTACTGGGGGCAGTTCGGCAGGTGGATCGCGACCACGTCGCCGCGGCCGACGCCCTGCTCGCGCAGCGCGTGCGCGAAGGCGGAGGCCCGGGCGAACAGCTGGGCGTAGGTCAGGTCGCGGCCGTAGTAGTGCACGGCCACCCGGTCGCCGTAGCGGCGCGCGGACCCGGCCAGCACGGCGCCGACGGGCACCTCGGGGTAGTTCACCGGGCCCCTCCGGCGGTGAAGGCGACGTGCAGGTGCTTGATGCCGTTGATGAACATCGACCGCAGCCGCTCCGCCTCGCCCGTGACGTGGATGTCCGGCACCCGGGTGAGCAGCTCGCGGAACATCACCGCCATCTCCCGCCGGGCCAGGTGGGCGCCGAGGCAGAAGTGCGGGCCGGGTCCGCCGAAGCCGACGTGCGGGTTCGGCGAGCGCCGGACGTCGAACCGGTCCGGGTCGGCGAAGTGCGCGGGATCGCGGTTCGCGGCCCAGTAGAACAGGGCCACCTTGTCGCCCGCGGCCAGCTCCTTGCCGCCGAGCACCGCGTCCTTCGCCAGCGTGCGCCGCATGTAGATCACCGGCGAGGCGAGTCGGACGATCTCGTCGATCGCCGTGGGCGTCACGCCGTCGAGGTCGGCGAGCCAGGCCGCGCGCTGGTCGGGGTTGTCGGTGAGGAACTTCAGGCCCCAGCTGATCGCGTTGCGGGTGGTCTCGTTGCCCGCGACCACCAGCAGGACGAAGAAGCTGGCGAGCTCGTCCGGGGTCAGCCGCTCGCCGTCGATCTCCGCGTTGACCAGGGCGGACGTCACGTCGTCCGTCGGGTTCTTCTCCCGCGCCGCACCGAGCTCCTTCATCAGCGCGGCGAGCTCGCCGCCCGCGGTGAGCAGGGCGGTGATGACGTCCGTGCCCTCCGGCACGTACTCCGGGTCCTGCGCCCCGAGGATCACGTTCGTGCGGTCGAACACGAAGCGGTGCTGACTCTCGGGGATGCCCATCATGTCGCAGACGATCTTCAGCGGCAGCCGGGCGGAGATGTCGGTGACCGCGTCGCACTCGCCGCGGTCGATCACGTCGTCGACGATCCGGGTCGCCGACCGCTGCACGTCCTCGGTGAGCTGGGCGAGCCGGCGCGGGGTGAAGCCACGCGAGACGATCCGGCGCAGCCGGGCGTGCCGCGGGTCGTCCATGTTGATCATCGAGCCGAAGAACTCGGCGAACTCCGGCGGCTGGTCGACGACCGAGGTCGAGCCCGAGCCCGAGGTGAAGACCTGCGGGGTCCGGCTGGCCTCGACGACGTCGTCGAGCCGGGTCAGCGCGAAGTACCCCGGGCCCGGCTCCAGATGGCCGAAGTCCGGCTCGGGGTAGAAGGGGATCGGCTCGTTGGTGCGCAGCCACGCGAAGGCGGCGGCGCGCTCCTCGACGGGGACGGTCCAGAACCCCTCGACGTCCGAGAGGTCCGGGCGTCCCGGGTCGAGGGCCGCGTGATCCGTGGTGGTCGCGTCAGTGGACATGCATACGGTCCCTCCTGCCGGTCCGCGGTGACCGGCGCCTCGCCCACCATAGTTACTGAACGGTAGATCGGGGAGGGATGAGGCCCCGTTCGTACCCGATCGCCACCGCGTCCGTGCGTCCCGCGGCGCCGAGCTTCGCCATGACCCGCGAGAGGTGCACGCTGACCGTCTTCTCGCTGATGTAGAGGGCCTCGCCGACCTGGCGGTTCGTGCGCCCCTCGGCCACCAGCGCCAGCACGGCCCGCTCCCGCGGGGTGAGTGGCCCGGCGCCCGCGGACGCGGGCTCGGGGCGGGACCGGCGGGCACGCGCCCGCTCCCGGACGTCGGCGGCCCGCGCGCGCAGCGGCGCCGCGCCGAGCCGGCCGGCGACCCCGACCGCCGCGTCGAGGTCCGCGACGGCCGCCTCCCGCCGCCGCGCGGCCGCCGCCCGGTCCTCGGTGCGGCCGGCCGCGGTCAGGTGCGCCTCGGCCCGCCGGACCCGGGCCTCGGCCTCCCGGTACGGCTCGCCGTAGCCGAACGCCTCCAGCACCCCCGTCCACGTCGCGGCGTCGGCCTGCCCCCGCACGCGCTCCCGCTCCGCGCGCGCCCGGGCCAGCCACGCCCGCCCCTCGACGCCCAGCGAGCCCGACCGGGGGATGCCCTTCTCGGCGGCCTCCTCCGCACACGCGAGGAGTCGTTCGGCAGGCTCGTGCGCGCCCTCGGGTACGGCGGCGAGGCCGAGGGCGGCGAGCATGATCGCCGCGATGTGGTGCGGCAGGAGCCGCTCGAGGTCGGCGAGTGCGGTCTCCGCCCGGCGCAGCGCCTCCTCCGGCGCGCCCCGCCAGAGCGCCGCCTCGACGCCGGCCCCGCCCAGCAGGAGGACCACCTGGTCGTCCTCCTGGTCGCGGGAGTCGAGCTCCTCCCAGCGCCGCTCGGCCTCCTCGAGCCGGCCCCGGGCGACCTCGACCAGCAGGCCCGCCGCGGCGAGCCGCCCGGCGACGACCGGCGCCACCATCGCCCCGCCGAGCCGGGCCGTGTGCTCGGCGGCGTCCCAGTCGCCGGCGACGAACTCGCTCATCAGCCGCGCGACCCGCATGTCCATGCCGTAGCCGCTCCAGGTGGTGCCGGTCTCGGTGGCCCGTGCGCCCCCGGCCGCGAACTCCGCCGCCGCGGCCGCCGCCGAGCCCTCCTCCAGGAACGACATCCCGCGGTTGTAGAAGATCCGCAGCTCCACGCCGATGTTCCCGGAGCCGCGGGCCAGGGGCAGGGCCTCCGACAGCAGCGCGCGGCTGCGTGGGCCGCGACCCTCGAACTCCTCCGCGACCGCCAGGCTGATCAGGGCGTCCGCCTCGGCCGCCGCCACGTCCTGCAGCGCCTCCGCGAGCGCCGTGCGCGGATCCGCGGCGGCGTGCTCACCGTGCGGCTCGGCGGTGCCCGCCCGCAGGGCCGCGGCCGCCTTCCGCGCGATCCGCAGGGCCGCCGCGCCGTGCTCGCGCACGCCCGGCACGTCGTCCGTGCGCCAGAGGGCGCGGGCCAGGATCGCGTGGGCCCAGGCGAGGTCGGCGGTGGGCGGCCCGTCCCGGAGGAGGTCGACCGCCTCCCGGGCCGTGGTGGCCGCGGGCACGGCGGCCTCGGCGCGCTCGAGCTGCCGGATGGCGTGCCGGACCCGGACCTCGGCGGCGCGCTCGCGGTCCGTGCCGGCGTCGACCAGCTCCAGGGCGCGGGTGCTCAACGCGATGCCGCGGTCCGGGTCGCCGGTGGCGCTCGCCGACCAGGCCGCCCAGAGCGTGACGGTGATCTCGTCCGCCCCCGCGACCGCGGCCGCGTCGGGTACTGCGGACCACAGCTCGACGGCCCGTTCGGCGTGCCGCAGGACCTCGGCGGGCGCCCCGAGACGATCGGCCTCCCGGGCCGCGCGCACGGACGCGGCGAGCGCGCGGGGCAGGTCGTGGGCGGCGAGGGCGTGGTGGGCCAGGGCGGCCGCGGGGGAGGCTGCGACGGGTGCGGGCCGGCCGGTCGGGGCCGGCTCCGCCAGTCGCGCGGCGATCAGGTCCGCGTACCGCGAGTGGATCCGCGCCCGCTCGCCGGGCAGCAGGTCGCCGTAGACCGCCTCGCGCAGCAGGGCGTGCCGGAAGGTGAGGTCGCCCCGCTCGTCCGGCACCAGGACGTGATGGGCCACGGCCTCCCGGACGGCCTCCTCGAACTCCGCGGTGGCCAGGCCGCTGACCTCGGCCAACGTGGCGTCGGCGACGCTGCGCCCGGCCACCGACGCGACCCGCAGCACCTGGCGGGCGGGCGCGGGCAGTCGCTCGAACCGGGCCAGCAGGACGTCCGTGAGTGCCTCGGGCAGCCCGGCGCCGCCCCCGGCGGCCGAGACCAGCTCCTCGGCGAAGAACGCGTTGCCCTCGCTGCGCCGGGCCAGCCGGTGCAGCGCGCGCTCCGGCAGCCCGAGATCGCCGGCGAGGGCCGTGACCAGGGCGAGCGCGTCGGACGGCGGCAGCGGCGCCAGCTCCAGCCGCTCGACGGCGGGCAGCCGCACCAGCTCGGCGAGCACCGGGCGCAACGGGTGCCGGCGGTGCAGGTCGTCCGCGCGGTAGGTGGCCACCACGAGCAGGCGCCCGGCGCCCAGCCGGGAGAGCAGGAAGACGAGCAGGTCGCGGCTCGACCGGTCCGCCCAGTGCAGGTCCTCGAGGAGCAGCAGCACCGGCGGCCCCTCGCCCGAGGCCGTGTCGAGGGCCGAGAGCAGCGCCTCGAAGACCTGCAGCTGCCCCAGCTCGCGCCCGCCCCGCTCCGGGGTCGACTCCCCGGGGACGAGCCGCAGCAGCCCCGGATGCCGCTCGGCCAGGCCGGGACGCTCGACCAGCAGCCGGCCGACGATCTCGGTGAAGGGCAGGTAGGGCAGCTCCACACCTGCGGTGTCGATGCACCGCCCGAGGAGGACGAGCGCGCCCGCCTCGCCCGCCTGCGCGGACAGCTCGGCGATCAGCCGGGACTTGCCCACCCCGGCGTCGCCGGACAGCAGGACGCCCGTGCCCCGCCCCGAGCGCGCCCGATCGAGCGCAGCGGCGAGGACGGCCCGTTCGGCCCCCCGACCGACCAGACCGATCCCCACCCCCGGACGTGGCACGGGCGTCATGCTCGCACGGACCCCCGACGGTTCCGGGCGCCTTCCGCCGGCCTCCCCCTCACGCCGCGCGGCACCGCCCCGCGACGGCCGACTTCTCGTGCGGCACCGGCGGGGGCACCGGGATCCGTGGCGGCTCGCGCCGCCCCTTCCGCCCGCGCCGGGCCTGCCGCGCCAGCCGGCTGCGGTCGGCCTCGGCGAGGAGGGCGCTGCGGTGCTCGTCGACCATCGTCTCCAGGAAGAGCATGACGATGACACTCCGCCTGAGGGGTGCCCCCGGACATCGGTCGGTCACGCGGTCCCGACGCCGCCGGCGCGCGCCCGACCTGAGGGGTCGCCTTACCCCTCGGGGTGCAGAAGTCCCCGGTCTCCCGTCTAGGACTCCTCCCGACGGGACCGCTCGCCGTCCCGGCCGGCGGGCTCGTGGCCTGCAGGTTCGGGGGCGCCGCAGGGGTCGGCGTGCCAGAACCCGAAGGGGTCGGGCAGCGCCGGCCACGTCTCCTCGCCGGCGGCGAGCTCGGCGTCGGTGAGCAGGGCGGACCGCAGGCCGGCCTCGACCGCGTCGAGACCGTCGGCGTCGAGCGCGTGGGCCAGCACGACGACGTCCTGCGCCCGGTCCCCGAAGCGGGGGTGCCAGCCGAGCGCCGCGAGGGCGCGGCGCTCGTCGGACACCTCGTCCCAGGCCTCGGGGTCCTGTCCGGCGAGCCACTCCCCGGCCTGCCCGATCCGCAGGCCGCCGCCGGCGGACTCCAGCCACAGGACGTCGTCGGGCCGGGTGGCGAGCCAGATCCGCCCGCGGGTCCGCACGACGCCGTCGAGCAGCAGGTCGATCGCCTCGTGCAGGCGGGCGGGGTGGAACGGGCGGCGCGCGGAGAAGACGAGCAGGCGCACCCCGCAGTCGGTGGTCAGCGGCGGGGCACCGCGCAGCAGCGGGACGTGGACGTCGTCGGGTCGGCCGCGACGGGCCTGCACGTGCGTGCGGCGCAGGAGCACCGCGTCGTCGTCGAGCTCGGCGAGCCGGGACCGCAGCGCGGTGGGGGCGAGCCGCTCCAGAACGGCGTCGACCCGGGCGAGCTCCCAGGCGGGGGCGGTGCCCGTGTGCACCAGGAGGTCCGCGAACTCCGCCTGCGCGACGGCGACCTGGGCGATCGTGCGCTCGTCGTGCGGGAGGTCGGCGAGGCCGCGCTCGGCGACGGGCTCGTCGCCGGTGGCGTCGTCGAGCCAGCCGGCGGCGTCGACGGCCGTGATCACGCCGCGCAGGTCGACGAGCTCGGTGAGCACGACGCCGGGGCGGCCGTCGGCCCCGCCCCCGTCGACCAGGACGTGCGCCAGCGCCCAGCACACCTGCTCCGGCTCGAGGACGGGGTCGAGGTGCAGCACCACGCGCCGGACCCGGCCGGCGAGCCGGCGCAGCGTGGGCAGGAGGTCCTCGCGCAGCGTGCAGGGCACGCAGCCGTGGGCCAGCTCCACCTCGGTCCACGTGTCGGAGTCGCGGTCGCGGATCCGCCGGTGCAGCCGCCCGCGGGCGATGTCGCGCAGGTCGTGGTGCACGACCACGACGTCGGGGTCGGCGGTGCGCAGCCGGGTGAGGACGCGCTCCACCCCCTCGGCGCTCAGGCCCGTGGCCACGAGCAGTTCGGTGCCGGGCATGCGCCCTCCTCGGGAAGGGGTCGGGGTCGGCGAGCATTACCGTAAATGACAATCGTTCCCGATACGAGAGGAGGGTGGCGTGGCCGCCAAGTCCGCCGCCGTGCGTCCCGTGGTGAAGATGCGATCGACCGCCGGCACGGGCACGACCTACGTGACCCGCAAGAACCGCCGCAACGACCCCGACCGGCTCGTGCTGCGCAAGTACGACCCGGTGGTCCGCCGGCACGTCGAGTTCCGCGAGGAGCGCTGATGCCGACCACGCGGAGCCGGTCCTCGGCCCAGCCGGCACGGCCGGGCCGTGTCCTGTTGTCGTACCCGCACGCCGGGCGGTGGTGAGCCCGTGTCGCGCAGGTGTCAGCTGACCGGCCGGGAGCCGGGTTTCGGGCGGCGAATCTCGCACTCGCAGCGGCGTAGCCCGCGTCGGTTCGACCCCAACGTGCAGGAGCGCCGTTACTGGCTGCCGTCGGAGAACCGGCACGTGCGGCTCCGGCTGTCGGCCAGGGCGATCGGGCTCGTCGACCGGATCGGCGTCGAGGCCGCGGTGGCGCGCATCCGCGCGCGGGGGGAGAAGGTCCGATGGCGACGACCGCGAAGATCGCCCGCAACGAGCGCCGCAAGGAAGTCGTGGCCCGCTACGCCGAGCGGCGCCGGGAGCTGAAGCGGCTCATCGCCCGGCCCGGCACCCCGGCGGCCGAGCGGGCGGCGGCGCTGCGCGAGCTGCGCCGCCAGCCTCGCGACGCCAGCGCCATCCGGGTGCGCAACCGGGACTCGACGGACGGCCGCCCTCGTGGGTACCTCCGGAAGTTCGGCGTCTCCCGGGTGACGCTCCGCGAGCTCGCCCACGCCGGGATGCTGCCCGGCGTCACCACGTCCTCCTGGTGATCCGGGGCCCGCTGGGCACGGCGGCAGCGGGGTGCGGCGGGCCTCGTGTGGCGACGGTCGCTCCGACGGTGGTCGTCGCTCGGGGGCGCGCCGCACCCGCTCCGGCCGGCCCTCCCGGGCGGTGGAGCTGCGGAAACGGGGAGGGGGACCCCCGGGTTGGCGGCCCGTGGAGAGGGTTGTGTAGAGTTCTCCAGGTCCGACGGGGAAGTCCCCGGAGGGCCGTGCCGCCCCTTTAGCTCAGTCGGCAGAGCGTCTCCATGGTAAGGAGAAGGTCTACGGTTCGATTCCGTAAAGGGGCTCCAGCGAGGTAGGTGTGACCGGCTTCGCGAGGCGGTGTAGCTCAGTCGGTAGAGCAAGCGGCTCATAATCGCTGTGTCGCCGGTTCAAGTCCGGCCACCGCTACACACACGATCCCGAGCTCGAAGCAGGAAAAGCAGGAGGCACCCGCGATGGCGAAGGCCACCGACGTCCGGCCGAAGATCACGCTGGCGTGCGAGCAGTGCAAGCACCGGAACTACATCACCAAGAAGAACCGGCGCAACGACCCCGACCGGCTCGAGGTCAAGAAGTTCTGCCCGAATTGCGGCACCCACCGCGCCCACCGCGAGACCCGCTGACGGCAGTGCCCGACGAGTCCTTCGTCGGCCGTTCCCTCCCGGCCGCCGGTCCCTTCCAGGTCGGCCGGGAGAAGATCCGCGAGTTCGCCGTGGCGATCGGGGACGCGTCCCCGCTGAGCCGTGATCTCGATGTCGCGCGCGCGGCCGGTCATCCCGACCTGGTCGCGCCGCCGACGTTCTCGACGACGTTCACCATGCCGCTGATCGAGGCGTTCCTACGGGACCCCGATTTCGGCTGGGACTACACGCGGATGGTCCACGGCGACCAGCGCATCACGTTCCACCGCCCGATCCACGGCGGCGACGAGCTGTTCACCACGATCCACGTCGACGAGCTGCGCACGCGCGCGGGCAGCCACATGCTGACCCTGCGGTGCGAGGTCGCCGACGCCGCGGGTGCGCCCGTCGCCACCACGAGCTCGCTGCTGGTGACCCAGGCATGAGCACCCCGTCGAACCCCGCCGCGGCGCAGAAGGGCGACGAGCTCCCGCCGCTGCGCCTGCACCTCACCCGGGCCGACCTGGTCCGCTACGCCGGTGCCTCCGGCGACTTCAACCCGATCCACTGGAGCGACCGCGTCGCCGGCGTCGCCGGGCTGCCGGGCGTGATCGCGCACGGGATGCTGACGATGGCCGTGGCCGGCCGGGTCGTCACCGACTGGGTCGGCGACGCCTCGCTCGTGCGCAGCTACGGCACCCGCTTCACCCGCCCCGTCGTGGTGCCCGACGACGACACCGGCGCCCTCGTGGAGATCACGGGGACGGTCGGGGACGTCACCGAGTCGGACGGTGTCCGCGTCGCCCGGATCGACGTCAAGGCCGTGTTCGACGGCAAGTCGGTGCTGGGTAGGGCCACCGCGGAGGTCGTCCTCCCCGGCTGAGCCCGGGGCGTGTCCGGTTGCCGTGATCGCCGAGTGGGTCGATGCTGCCTGCGTCCCGGGTCCGCGAGGGCCCGTACCACACGGAGGGAGCACCACGTGAAGTTCGGGAAGCTGGTGGACAAGGCCTGGGAGGAGAAGACGGCCGCCGAGGTCCTCAAGGCCCCGCCGTCGGCCCTCGAGGGTCTGACCGAGAAGCACGACGAGGCGCTGGCGGCCCTCGGCATCAAGTCGGTCGGCGACCTGGCGAAGTGGAAGTACTTCCAGCGCGCCTCCGCGCTCGCCGCCCTGGCCGACCTCGACAAGTAGGTCCTCCAGACACGGAGGGGCGGGCGCCGGGTCCGGCGCCCGCCCCTCGTGTGTGTCCAGACCGCTACCGGGCCTCGCGCAGCAGCGCGCCCATCCGCTCGACGCCGGTCTTCAGGTCGTCGTCACCGAGGGCGTAGGAGAGCCGGAAGTAGCCCGGGGTGCCGAAGGCCTCGCCGGGCACGACGGCCACCTCGGCGTGCTCGAGCACGACGGCGGCGAGGTCGAGGCTCGTCTCGACCTTCTGCCCGCGGATCTGCGTGCCGAGCAGCTCGCGCACGTCCGGGTAGACGTAGAACGCGCCCCTCGGGGTGGGGCACTGCACGCCCGGGATCGCCGAGAGCAGCTCGACGATGGTGCGGCGGCGGCGGTCGAAGGCGGTGCGCATGTCGGCGACGGCGTCGAGCGGGCCGGTGAGGGCCGCGACCGCCGCGCGCTGCGACACGTTCGCCACGTTCGACGACAGGTGTGACTGCAGGTTCGTGGCCGCTTTGACGACGTCCGTGGGGCCGGCCATCCAGCCGACCCGCCAGCCGGTCATCGCGTAGGTCTTGGCCACGCCGTTGAGCACCACGCAGGTGTCCGCCAGCTCGGGCACGGCGACGGGCAGCGAGACGGCCTCGGCGCCGTCGTAGACCAGGTGCTCGTAGATCTCGTCGGTGACGACCCAGATGCCGTTCTCGAGCGCCCAGCGGCCGACGGCCTCGGTGAGCTCGCGCGGGGCCACGGCGCCGGTCGGGTTCGACGGCGAGCACCACAGCAGCACCTTGGTGGCCGGCGTGCGGGCGGCCTCGAGCTGCTCGACGGTCGGCAGGTAGCCCTGCTCCGAGCCGGTGACGACGACCTTGGTCACGCCGCCGGCGAGCGCGATCGCCTCGGGGTACGTGGTCCAGTACGGCGCGGGCAGGATGACCTCGTCGCCCGGGTCGAGCAGGGTCGCGAAGGTCTCGTACACGGCCTGCTTGCCGCCGTTGGTCACCAGGACCTGGTTCGCGGCGATCTCGTAGCCCGAGTCCCGCTTCGTCTTCTCCACGATCGCGGCCTTGAGCTCGGGGAGCCCGCCGGCGGGGGAGTAGCGGTGGTTCTTCGGGTCCTGCGCGGCGGCGACGGCGGCCTCGACGATCGGCTGCGGCGTGGGGAAGTCCGGCTCGCCCGCCCCGAAGCCGATCACCGGGCGGCCCTCGGCCTTGAGCGCCTTGGCCTTCGCGTCCACGGCGAGCGTGGCCGACTCGGCGATGTTCCCGATCCGGGTCGAGATCCGGGGCTTCTGCGACGTCCCGGTGGTCGATGCTGTCGGTGCGGACATGGCCCTCATCCTCGCGCACTGCGGGTCGCCTCGCGCGAGCGGGTTTCGGCCCCGCGGACCCCGCCCGGGCTCCCCGGGGGGCCGCGGGTGCGGGGCCCCGGAACGGGTGCCGTACACTCGGTTCGCCGGGCGCACCGGATCTTCCGGTGTGCCTGCTCCGAACCCGTCGGGTCCCCGACGTGACGGGCCGGGGCAGCGTAGGGGTGTAGCTCAACTGGCAGAGCAGCGGTCTCCAAAACCGCAGGTTGCAGGTTCAAGTCCTGTCACCCCTGCCACCTGGGACGACAGCAGGAACGAGACGAGGGGCGGGCGTCTGCCCGCCGGTGAGGACGAGAGTGAGCGACGAGCGGGAGCCCGGGCGGGAGCGCCCGATGTCCGCGGCGGACCGCCGCGGGCGGCGCACGTCGCCGTCCTCGTCCGGGGCCGGTGCGGTCACCACGCCGGGCAAGGGCCGCCCGACGCCCTCGCGGGGCGCCGGTGCGCCGCGCAAGGCGTCGCCGTTCGCCAGGCTGGTCCGCTTCCTCCGCGAGGTCGTGGCGGAGCTGCGCAAGGTCATCTGGCCCACGCGCAAGCAGCTGGTGACCTACACGATCGTCGTGCTCGTCTTCGTCGCCTTCATGATCGCGCTGGTGTCGCTCCTGGACTGGGTGTTCGGCCTGGGTGTGAACGCCCTGTTCGGCGCCTAGCCCGAGACCCGGGACCCCGATCGAGCACGACGACGCTGACGAAGGAAGCGAGAAGCACGTGACCTCCCCAGACGGCCGGCCGGCCGAGGACGAGACGACGGTGCAGGACACCGACGTCGAGGTGGCTTACGGCGCCGAGGCCTCCGACAGCTCGGACAGCACCATCGACCCCGCCGACACCGACACCGCCGCCGAAGCGGTCGGGGCCGAGGAGGCGGAGGACGCCCTCGAGGAGGAGGCCGACGTCGACCTCGGGGCCGGCGCCGCCGCGGCCGTCGCGGGCGCCGACGAGCAGGCCGACCCCGGCGACCTCGAGGCCGGCGCCGACGGCGCCGACGCGGTCGTCGACACCGCCGCCGAGGAGGAGGTCGACCCGGTCGCGGAGATGACGGAGGCGCTGCGTCGCGCCCCCGGCGACTGGTACGTCGTCCACTCGTACGCGGGCTACGAGAACAAGGTGAAGCAGAACCTCGAGACCCGGGTGCAGACCCTGGACGTCGAGGACTACATCTACCAGGTCGAGGTACCCACCGAAGAGGTCACCGAGATCAAGAACGGCCAGCGCAAGCAGGTGCAGCGCAAGGTGCTGCCCGGCTACATCCTGGTCCGGATGGAGCTCAACGACCAGTCGTGGGGCGCCGTCCGCAACACCCCGGGCGTCACCGGCTTCGTCGGGGCCACGTCGCGGCCCTCGCCGCTGACCCTGGACGAGGTGCTGAAGTTCCTGCTGCCGAAGCAGGAGGCGCCGAAGGAGAAGGCCGCCGCCGCGGCGGGCACGGGCGGCGCGGCCGCCGGCACCGGCGGTGCGGCCACGGTCGAGGTCGACTTCGAGGTCGGCGAGTCGGTCACCGTCATGGACGGCCCGTTCGCGACCCTCCCGGCCACGATCAACGAGGTCAACGTCGACGCGCAGAAGCTGAAGGTGCTCGTGTCCATCTTCGGCCGCGAGACGCCCGTCGAGCTGGCCTTCAGTCAGGTCTCCAAGATCTGACGGTGCACGAACTCCGTCGCGGCGGGCAGGTCCGCGGCGCGTAGGACGATCACGAGGAAACCAAGGATGCCACCCAAGAAGCGGAAGCTCTCCGCGATCATCAAGCTCCAGATCAAGGCCGGCGCGGCCACGCCGGCGCCGCCGGTCGGCCCCGCGCTGGGTCAGCACGGCGTCAACATCATGGAGTTCTGCAAGGCCTACAACGCCGCCACCGAGGCCCAGCGCGGCGACGTGGTGCCGGTCGAGATCTCGGTGTACGAGGACCGCTCGTTCACCTTCGAGCTCAAGACCCCGCCCGCGGCCAAGCTGCTGCTGAAGGCGGCCGGCGTCGAGAAGGGCTCCGGCACCCCGCACACCACCAAGGTCGCCTCGGTGACCATGGACCAGGTGCGGGAGATCGCGCAGACGAAGATGCGCGACCTCAACGCCAACGACCTCGACGGTGCCGTGAAGATCATCGCCGGCACCGCCCGGTCGATGGGCATCACGGTCAACTGACCCCCTAGTACGCGTGGGAGAGCCGGGCGCGGCTCCTACCACGGACTGACCTTCGAAGGACAGAGATGGCAAAGCGCAGCAAGATCTACGAGCAGGCCGCGGCCAAGATCGACCGCGACGCCCTGTACTCGCCGCTCGAGGCCGCCAAGCTGGCCAAGGAGACCGCGAGCAGCAAGATGGACGCGACCGTCGAGGTCGCCATGCGGCTGGGCGTCGACCCCCGCAAGGCCGACCAGATGGTCCGCGGGACCGTGAACCTGCCCCACGGGACCGGTAAGACCGCCCGGGTCATCGTCTTCGCCGTCGGCGACAAGGCCGCCGAGGCCGAGGCCGCGGGTGCCGACGTCGTCGGCGCCGAGGACCTGATCGAGCGGATCCAGGGCGGCTGGCTGGACTTCGACGCCGCGATCGCGACCCCCGACCAGATGGCGAAGGTCGGCCGCATCGCCCGCATCCTCGGCCCGCGTGGCCTGATGCCGAACCCGAAGACCGGCACCGTCACCCCGGACGTCACCAAGGCCGTCAGCGACATCAAGGGCGGCAAGATCAACTTCCGGGTGGACAAGCAGGCCAACCTGCACCTCGTCATCGGCAAGGCCTCGTTCGACACCGACAAGCTGGTGGAGAACTACGGCGCCGCCCTCGACGAGATCCTGCGGGCCAAGCCGTCCGCCGCGAAGGGCCGCTACATCAAGAAGATCACCGTCTCGACGACCACGGGCCCGGGCATCCCGGTCGACCCGAACCGCACCCGCAACCTGCTGGTCGACGACACCGTCTGATCGTCCCTCGTACGAAGGCCCCCTCCGGGATCCCGGAGGGGGCCTTCGTCGTACCGCGGTCGTTCCCGCAGTCGTTCCTGCCGGCCGTCAGGACCAGTCGGTGAGGATCTGGTCGACGGACTCCGGCTCGGCCGGGCGGCCCGGCACCTCGGTCGGCGTGCGGGAGAACCGGGGCGCGGGCGCGGCCTGCGGGGTGTCCTCCGGGCTGACGATCGTGTTCCGCGCGGCCATGTGCGGGTGCTGCGCGACCTCGCCGAAGGCGAGGACCGGGGTGGTGCACGCGTCGGTGCCGTCGAAGACGGCGGCCCACTCGTCGCGGGTCCTGGTCTTGAAGACCTCGGTGAAGCGTGCCTTGATCGCCGGCCAGGACGGGATGTCCATCTGCGCCGGCAGGTCGGAGGGGTCGATCTCCAGGCCCTTGAGCAGCTCCGCGTAGAACTGCGGCTCGATCGCCCCGACGGCCATGAACTTCCCGTCGGCGCAGGTGTAGGTGTCGTAGAAGGGCGCGTAGCCGTCGAGCATGTTGCTGGCCGGCGCGTCCTGCCAGAACTTCTGCCCGAGCATCCCCCACACCATCTGCACCAGGAGGCTGGCGCCGTCGACCATGGCGGTGTCGACGACCTGGCCCTCCCCGGACCCGCGCGCCTCGTACAGCGCCGCGAGCACGCCGATGACCAGCAGCATCGAGCCGCCGCCGAAGTCGCCGACCAGGTTGAGCGGCGGCACCGGGCGCTCGCCGTTGCCGCGGCCGATGGCGTGCAGCGCGCCGGTGAGCGAGATGTAGTTGATGTCGTGGCCCGCGCGGTCGGCCATCGGGCCGCCCTGGCCCCATCCCGTCATCCGGCCGTAGACGAGCTTCGGGTTGCGGGCGTGACAGTCCGCGGGGCCGACGCCCAGCCGCTCGGTGACGCCGGGGCGGTACCCCTCGAGCAGCACGTCGGCCTTCTCGACGAGCTTCAGCACGGTCTCGCGACCCTCGGGGGTCTTGAGGTCGGCGGCCACCCGGCGCCGCCCGCGCAGGGTGGGGTCGGCGTCGCCGCCGATCTTCAGCCCGCCCGGCCGGTCGATCCGGACCACCTCGGCGCCCAGGTCACCGAGGATCATCGCCGCGTGCGGCCCCGGTCCGATACCGGCGAGCTCGACGACCCGTACGCCCGCGAGGGGTCCGCTGCGAGTGCCCACTTCCATCCTCCTCATCGATCGATCGTTCAGGACTCTACGGGTCCGCGGCCGTCAGGTCAGCGGCCCGGGCCACACGACACCGGACGACACCGGCCCGTTCACGCCACGGCGATCTGGTCCGCCGCCGCGCCGTCCGGCTGGTGCCGCAGACCCTGCCAGGCCGCGGTCAGCCGTTCGAGCGCGGCCGCGGCGCGTTCGGGCCGGAGCGTGTAGGGCAGCCGTATGTAGCGCTCGAACGCGCCGTCGACGCCGAAGCGGGGCCCGGCGGCCAGCAGGACGTCGTGTCGGCGGGCCGCCCCGGTGAGCAGGCTCGACACCGGCTCGCCCAGGTCCACCCACAGGCTGAGCCCGCCCGTCGGGTCGTTGGGCCGCCACTGGGGGAAGTCCTCGGCCAGTCGCCGGCGCAGGTCCGCGCGGGCGGCCCGCAGGCTCTCCTGCCGCTCGGCCACCACGGTCTCGACCTCGCCCAGCAGGCGGGCCGTCACCAGCTGGTCGAGCACGGCCCCGCCGAGGTCGATCGACGGCCGCAGCGCGGCGAGCCGCCGCACCAGCGACGCCGAGGTGCGGATCCACCCGATCCGCAGCCCGCCCCAGAACACCTTGCTCGCGGAGCCGATCGTGATCAGCAACGCGGAGTCCGGCGCGTGCCGGGCGACGGGCTCGGGGGCCGGGACGTCGAGCGGCAGCTCGGTCAGCGTCTCGTCGACGACGAGCGGGGTGCGGGTCCGCCGGGCCAGCTCGACGAGGCCGGCGCGCACCTCCGGTGGCATCACCGCGCCGGTGGGGTTGTGGAAGTCCGGGACCAGGTAGCAGAGGGCCGGACGGGTGTCCCGGACGGTGGCGGTCAGCAGGTCGAGGTCCCACGCCGGCTCGCGGCCCTCGGGGGCGAGCGGCACGGGGACCGGCCGGGCACCGCGGCCGCGGATGGCGTCGAGCGCGTTCGGGTAGGTCGGGTGCTCGACGAGGACCCGGTCTCCCGGACCGGCGAGCAGCGTGAGGACCAGCGCGATCGCGTGCTGGGCCCCGGAGGTGACCAGGATCTGGTCCGGGGTGGTCGGCACGCCGCGCTCGGTGAACCGGCGCGCCACGGCCTCCCGCATGGCCGGGATCCCGGCGAGGGTGTAGCCGTGGCCGCCGATCTGCCCGTCGAGCTCGGTGACGGCCGCGGCGGCCGCGCGCCGGATCGCGTCCGTGGGAGCGGGCAGCGCGGCGTGCGCGAGGTCGGTGAGCCCGCCGCCGGCGAGCGGCGAGAACGGGGTCTCGGGGGTCGCGCCGCCGGTGGGACCGGGCACCCGCGTCCAGCTGCCGGAGCCGCGCCGGCTCTCGAGGAAGCCGTCGGCGCGCAGGGCCTCGTAGGCCGCGGCCACCGTCGTCCGGCTGACGTCGAGGGCGCCGGCGAGCTCGCGCTCGGCCGGGACCCGGGTGCCGAGCGGCAGCCGGCCGTCCAGGACGAGGAGCCGGACGCGCTCGGTCAGGGCCGACGCGAGCCCGCGCTGGTCGTCCGGGCGCCAGCGGCCCAGCAGGCGGGCGAAGCTGGCGCCGCCGATCCGACGTGATCCGGGGTCAACGGGGTCCACTCAGTCCACCTCCGCGAAATTGGCCATGGAGTATCAGGCCAATAGTGCCAGAGTGGAGGCATGACAGCGACGATCCTGCTCTCGGTCCTGGTCCTCATCGCGATCCTGGCGCCGCGCTACGGTGCCGACAGCCGCTCGCTGCGGGAGCGGCCGCACTACACGGCGACGCCCTGGGGCGACGTGAAGAAGGTGCTCCGCCGGCTCGAGGAGGCGGCCGCGCGACCACAACGCGCCGGACCGCCGCTGAGGCGGCTCAGGTCCGGTACTCCCGGTGGTTCTGCATAGTCGTGGAGCCGGCCCCGCAGCGAGGTCCACATCTGCACGTCGATGTCCAGGGTCTCGGGCAGGTCCGAGGTCCGCTCACCGTCCACGACGCGCCTCCCAGGCGGGCCCGTGGTCGGGCCCGCGGAAGTACCGATCTTCCGTGAGGTCCGGGCTCCGTCGGGTGCCCGGACCTCACCGCATCGGGGGACCCGGGCTCAGGCCGCCGCCAGCAGGTCGCCGCGGCCCTTCTCCTCGAGCATCGCCTTGTACGGCCCGAACAGGCTCTTCGCCAGCGGCAGCACCTTGAGCAGCTTGGCGACCGGGCCCTTGGCGCGGACCTGCCCCTTGGCCAGCGCCACCGGCAGCACGACCTTGCCCAGCCAGAACCGGTTGCCCGTGTCGGCGCTCATGAACAGCTCGACGTTCGGCTCCGGGCCGTTGCCGGCGCCCTCGAAGATCTCCGAGTTCGGCATGTCCACGGTCAGCACGGCCTCGGGGTCCGAGTAGGTGATGCGCAGGACGACCCCGGACGGCTTCAGCTTCTCGACCATCGCCGCGTCCTCCATGCCCAGCCGGAAGACCCCGCCCAGGTACTCGTACACCTCGGCCTCGTTCTGGAACGCCGCCACGTCGCAGCCCCTTTCGCTCGCTTGCCGGGGGAGTCTGGCCCGCCGGGACCACCCGCGGCGACTCCCCGGTCGGGCCACGCCTGGCCCGCACGGACCGGCCTGCCCCGGGCCGTCAGGAGCGCGGGTCGTCGAGCAGCCCGGCCCGGCCCGCCAGCGCGGCCGCCTCGATCCGGTTGGCCGCACCGAGCTTGTGCAGCAGCGAGGCGATCATCCGCTTGGCCGTGCGCTCGCTGACCAGCATCGGCCGGGCGATCTCGCTGGTCTCCAGCCCGCGGGCGAGCAGCCGCCACAGCTCGACGTCCCGCTCGGAGAGGGTGTCGAGCACGCCGTCGGCGGTCCGGTCCGCCGAGGCCAGCAGCGCCTCGAGCAACTCCCCGCGGACGACCTTGACCCCCGCGAGCAGGGACAGCAACGGGGCGACGAGCACCGCGGGGTCGGCCGACTTGCCGAGGTAGCCGTCCGCCCCGGCGCGTAGCGCGGCCGCGGCCAGGTCCAGGTCCTCGGTCCCGGAGAGGGCGAGGACCTTCGTCGCCGGATAGGCGGCCTTGATGCGGCGGATCGTCTCGACGCCGCCGAGCGGCGGCAGCGCGAGGTCGACCACGGCGATCTCCGCGCGGTTCTTGCCGACGAGCGCGACGGCCTCCTCGCCGGCCGTGGCCGACCCGGCGACCCGGAACGTGTCGCCCGCGCGGGACTCCAGCAGGAGCGCGAGGCCCTGGGCGAACAGCGCGTGGTCGTCGACGATGACGACGGTGTGGGGGCCCTCCTGCACGGACCGGAGCCTAATCGGATCTAGTCTGCGGACTCGCAGGACCTGCACCGACGGCGACGGGAGGCCCGGTGACCAGCCCGACGGACGGCAGGGTGGACCCGCTCGCGGAGGCCATGACGGATCCGGGCGCGCAGCGGTGGGACCCCTGGACGCGGCGCTCCGACTCGGCCGAGGAACGGGCGGCGGTGGTCATCCGGGCGATCGTCGTGGTCGCCGTCGGGCTGGCGCTCGCCGTCGGTCCCGAGCTCGCCCGCGGCCGCCCGCTGGTGGTGTGGGGCATCGTGATCGGCACGGCGCTCTACGCCGCCGCCCTCGTCGTGACGGAGTGGGCGGAGTGGCAGCTGCCCGTCCGGCCCGCGGTGATCACGGTGGTCGACGGCGTGCTGGTCCTGGTCGCCTGCGGGCTCACCGGGGGCGCGGACAGCATCTTCGTCGCGGTGCTGCCGCTGATCGCGATCGCGATGTCGTTGCGCAGCGGGCCGGTGCTGGGCCGGCTGGGCGCGCTCGGCGTGGGGATCGGGTTCACCGTCGCGTGCCTGCTCGGGTCGGACCCGGAGGTGCCGGTCGCGGAGCGGCTGCTGACGGGGGCGTGGTGGAGCGGGTTCCTCGTGGCGGCCGCGGTGCTGGTCGGGGTGCTGGTGCGGATGCTGGAGCGGCAGCTGCAGGAGGCCGCCGACTCGCGGGCCCGGGCGGCGGCCGAGCACGAGAAGCTGCTGTCCGAGCGGGAGCTGCGCGCCCGGCTCGTCGCGGCGCAGCAGGCCAGGCTCGACGGGGTCCGCGTGGTCCTGCACGAGTTCCGCACGCCCGTCGCCTCGCTCACCGCGCTGACCGCCGACCTGGCGAAGGGTGCGCTGTCCCCTACCGCCTCGCGGACCGCCACCCGGCTGCTCGCCGAACACGCGCTGCACCTGCAGGACATGCTCGAGGGCCTCGCCGACCTGGCGGTCCGGGACGGCAGCCCGCTCGGCCGGGTCACCGACCGGCGGGTCGTGCTGGCCGAGCTGGCCGAGGCCGTGCTCGACGCGGCCGCGGTCGCGCCCGCTCGTCGTCGGATCACGGTCGCACCGGCCGGGGCGGCCGTGCGCTGCGATCCGCAGCGGCTGCGCCGGGTGCTCACCAACCTCGTCGAGAACGCCGCCCGGCACAGTGGCGAGGAGCCCGTCGAGGTCGACCTCGCCTACGGGGACGACACGCTGGTCGCCGAGGTGCGCGACCGCGGCCCCGGTCTGCCGTCCGGCCAGGAGGGCCTGGTGACGGCCAAGGGCGTGGCCCTGGGGGAGCGGCGCGGCACCGCGGGGCTGGGCCTGTGGATCGTCGAGGCGCTGGTGGGCGCGATGAACGGCGAGCTCACCCTGCTCCCGCGCGAGGGCGGGGGCCTGGTCGCCCGCCTGACCCTCCCCCTCACCCCCGCCTGACCCCGACTCGCGGGAGCCCAGCCCCCGACTCGCGGGAGCCCAGCCCCCGACTCGCGGAAATCCAGCCTCCGACTCGCGGGAGCCCAGCCCCCGACTCGCGGGACTGCTGCCCTTCGTTCCCACGAGTCGCGCTGTGGGCTTCCGCGAGTCGCGCTCTCGCCTTCGCCGTGTCGGGGCTGGCACGCGGGGGACAGGGCGGGAACTCGCGGCCCGCTGTGATCCGGCGTGACGCGCATCATGATCGACGCTCATGAAGACCCGAGCAGCGGTGCTGTGGGAACTGGGCGGCAAGTGGGAGGTCGAGGAGGTCGAGCTCGACCCGCCGGGTCCCGGCGAGGTCCTGGTCGAGCTGACGGCGTCCGGGCTCTGCCACTCCGACGAGCACCTGGTGACCGGCGACCTCCCCGTCGCCTACCCCGTGGTCGGCGGCCACGAGGGCGCCGGGCGCGTGCGCGAGGTCGGTCCGGGCGTGACCGAGGTGGAGGTCGGCGACCCGGTCGTGATGACCTTCCTGCCGAGCTGCGGGCGCTGCTCGTACTGCGTCCGCGGCATGACGAGCCTGTGCGACGACGGCGCGGGCGCCACCCTCGGCCCCCAGCTCGACGGCACCTACCGCTTCCACGCGCGCGGCGAGGACGTGGGGCAGATGTGCCTGCTCGGCACGTTCAGCCAGCACACCGTGGTGCCGGTCAAGTCGGTCGTGAAGATCGACGAGGGCTTCCCGCTGGAGCTCGCCGCGCTGGTCGGCTGCGGCGTGACCACCGGGTTCGGCTCCGCGGTCCGCACCGCCGACCTGCGTGCGGGGGACTCGGCCGTCGTCATCGGGATCGGCGGGATCGGCGCCAACGCCGTGCAGGGCGCGGTCAACGCGGGCTGCCGGTACGTCGTGGCCGTGGACCCGGTGGAGTTCAAGCGGGAGAAGGCCCTCGAACTGGGCGCCACGCACACCGCGGCGAGCATCGACGAGGCCTGGGCGCTGATCTCGGAACTCACCCGCGGCCAGCTCGTCGACGCCGCGATCCTCACCACCGGCATCGCCGAGGGCGACGACCTGCAGCCCGCGCTGCAGCTGGTCGGCAAGCGGGGGCGGGTCGTGGTGACCGCGCTCGGCAAGGCGGAGCAGGAGACCGCGAGCCTCTCGCTCCTGGAGCTCACGCTCTACGAGAAGCAGATCCGCGGCGCCCTGTTCGGCAGCTCCAGCGGCCAGCACGACGTGCCGCGCCTGCTCGAGCTGCACAACCTCGGCCGGCTGAAGCTGCGCGAGCTGATCACCAAGGAGTACACGCTCGACCAGGTGAACGAGGGTTACGAGGACATGCGCGCCGGCCGCAACATCCGGGGCCTCATCCGCTTCTGACCACCTCCCCACCACCCAGCCTCGACGGCAAAGGAGCCGACATGCGCACGATCGAGCACGGCAAGCGGGACGGGTTCGCCTCCCTCGACGAAGGCGGGCTGAAGCAGGAGTCCTTCCCGATGCGCCTGTTCACCAAGGGAGCCGGGAAGCACTGGAACCCGGCGGACATCGACTTCTCGCAGGACGCGAAGGACTTCGCGGCCTTGACGGACGAGGAGCGGTGGTACACCTGTGCGCTCGCGGCGCAGTTCATGGCGGGCGAGGAGTCGGTGACCCAGGACCTGCAGCCCTTCGTGGCCGCGATGGCCGCGGAGGGCCGGTTCGCCGACGAGATGTACCTGACCCAGTTCGTGTACGAGGAGGCCAAGCACACCCAGGCCTTCCGGCTGTGGTTCGACGCCGTCGGGATGAGCGGGGACCTCCACGAGTACATCGAGTTCAACGACGCGTACCTGGAGATCTTCACCAAGCAGCTGCCGGACAGCCTGTACGCCCTGGAGCGCGACCCGTCGCCGCGCAACCAGATCCGCGCCTCGGTGACCTACAACCACATCGTGGAGGGCACGCTGGCGCTGACCGGCTACTTCGCCTGGCAGAAGATCTGCGCGAGCCGGGGGATCCTGCCCGGCATCCAGAAGGTGATCAAGCACATCGGCGACGACGAGCGCCGCCACATGGCCTGGGGCACCTTCACCTGCCGCCGGCACGTCGCCGCCGACGACGCGATGTTCGACGTGGTCGACGAGCGCATGCAGGAGCTGATGGTCCCGGCCATGGGCGTGGTCACCGCGACCTTCGACAAGTACGAGGGCGGCGAGCCGCCCTTCGGCGTCGACATCTCGGAGATGGCCGAGTACGCCATGGACAAGCTGGGCCGTCGGCTCGGGGCGATCGAGTCCGCCCGCGGGGCCGACCTGCGGGTGATCGACGTCGACGCCTCGCCCGAGGCGCTCGAGGAGAAGTTCCACGCCGAGGACCAGCTGGAGTTGGCCGGATGACCCGCGCAGGACGCTACGACCGGCTCCGCGAGATCGAGCTTCTGGACCCGGAGACGGACTGGCTCGAGATCTACCGGCTCATGTCGATGTACGAGTTCCCCTGGGACATCAACCAGGCGCTCTCGTTCGCGCTGTTCCGCACGTACGCCGTGCCGACGATCGGCAAGCTCCTCGCGGAGACCGGCGAGTTCACCGAGCGCGTCCAGAAGCGCTACGACGACACGGGGCTGATCCTCGAGGCCGTCCTCGAGCACGGGTTCACCGGCACGGGCAAGGACGCCGTCCGGCGGATGAACCAGATGCACCGCAGCTACCCCATCAGCAATGGCGACATGCAGTACACGCTGTGCACGTTCGTCGTCTCGCCGATCCGGTGGATGGACGCCTACGGCTGGCGGCCGTTCTCGGAGACGGAGAAGGTCGCGAGCGCGAACTACTACCGCGAGCTCGGTCGGCACATGGGCATCAAGGACATCCCGGCGACCTGGCAGGAGTTCTGCGAGGTCCACGACGCCCACGAGCGCGAGCACTTCGGCTACGACCCGGGCGGCCGGGCCGTCGCCGACTCCACGCTCGCGCTGCTGTGCACGTTCCCGCCCAACGACAAGGCCCCGGCGTCGCTGATCGACGCCTTCTCCCGCTCGCTCATGGACCCTCACCTGCGGGAGGCCTTCCGATACGAGGCACCGCCGCGCTGGTTCCAGGCGCTGTCGCGGACCGCGCTGCGGCTGCGCGGCCGGGTCGTGCGGGCGATGCCCGTGCGCACGCGGCCGAAGTTCGTGCGGGACCTGCCGAGCATCCGCAGCTACCCGAACGGCTTCGACGTGCGGGAGCTCGGGACCTTCCCCCAGGGCTGCCCGGTGCCCCACGGCCGCGCGACGGCGGACGGGGACACGTACTCCGATCGAGTGGTCTCCCCGCAGGTCACTCCATCCGGAGCCTGAGAACCGGGTTGTACCGGCAGAAGGCCGGTCGGACTAACGCAGTGCGACGGCCGACGCCCCGCGGACCGTGATCGACAACAGTGTGTCGATCCCGGTTCACGGGGCGTGTCCGTCCTTCTCAGGAACCGGCGGAGCGCCTGCGCCGCCGCGGAATACCCGGTAGTAACCAGACTGCGGCGCCGTCGTTGACTGCTGCAGGACGAGTGCGTGCTCCGGCAAGGACCGGTGCCGCAGGCTCAGTGCGCGAGGAGGCGACGTGCCCGGTGTCGAGGTGAAGGTCGAGGGGCTCACGAAGTCCTTCGGGCGCGCGAACATCTGGTCGGACGTCACGCTGACGCTGCCGCCGGGTGAGGTCAGCGTGCTGCTCGGCCCCTCCGGCACAGGCAAGTCGGTGTTCCTCAAGTCGCTGATCGGGCTGCTCAAGCCGGAGAAGGGCTCGATCGTCATCCACGACACCGACCTCGTGCGGTGCAGCGAGAACCGGCTCTACGAGATCCGCAAGCTGTTCGGGGTGCTGTTCCAGGACGGCGCGCTGTTCGGCTCGATGAACCTCTACGACAACATCGCCTTCCCGCTGCGCGAGCACACCAAGAAGTCCGAGGCCGAGATCCGCGACATCGTCGCGGAGAAGATGGACATGGTCGGGCTCAAGGGCGACGAGAACAAGCTGCCCGGCGAGATCTCCGGCGGCATGCGCAAGCGCGCCGGGCTCGCCCGCGCGCTGGTGCTCGACCCGGAGATCATCCTGTTCGACGAGCCGGACTCCGGCCTGGACCCGGTCCGCACGGCGTATCTGAACCAGCTGATCATCGACCTGAACGCGCAGACGGACGCGACGTTCCTGATCGTCACCCACGACATCAACACCGCCCAGACGGTGCCGGACAACATCGGCATGCTCTACCGCAAGCACCTGGCCATGTTCGGCCCGCGCGAGGTGCTGCTGACCAGCGAGGACCCGGTGGTGGCGCAGTTCCTCAACGGCCGCCGGCAGGGTCCGATCGGCATGTCGGAGGAGAAGGACACCGCCCAGGCCGCCCGGGAGATGGCCGAGGTCGACGAGCTGTCCGGCCTGCCCCCGATCAAGCCCCAGCTGGAGGCGACCGCGGGCCTGCCCGAGCGCAAGGCCGTCGGCCGCCGGCAGCAGCGGGTGGCCGAGATGCTGCACACCCTGCCGCCCGCGGCGCAGGAGGCCATCCGACGGTCGCAGGCCGAGAGCGGGCAGGCGGCGCCGCAGCCGGCCCGCCGGCAGGCCGTCGGTGCGGCGCCCTACGGTCGTCCCGACGCTCCGGCGGACGCGCCGACCCAGAGCATCCCGCGCGTGCAGGACGCCCCGCTGGGTCAGCCGCTGCCGTCGCAGAACGCCCCCCAGGACGCACCCCAGAACCCGCAGCAGCCCCCGACCGGCCGCGCCCCCGGCGGCCCGAGCTCCGGCCCCGGCCGGCACCGCTACCGCTAGCCCCCGAACGCCGCCCCGTCACGGGTGGGCCGCCCCCACGGACCACCCGCGAACCTGCTCCCCACCGCCCCCGCGCAGTTCCCCGACTGCCGTGGAGACAAGGACTCCGCCGTGTCCGCTCCCCAGGCCGGCCCCAGCCCCCTGACCCGCGCCCTCACCCCCGTCGGGCGCCTGTTCGGGCTGGGCGTCGACATCGTGAAACAGACCTTCCGGCCGCCGTTCCAGCTGCGCGAGTACATCGAGCAGACGTGGTTCGTCACCAAGGTCTCCGCCCTGCCCACGGCGCTGTTCACGATCCCGTTCGGCGCGACCATCGCCCTGCTGCTGGCCGAGCTGACCCGCCAGTTCGGCGCGCAGAGCCAGACCGGCGCCGGCTCGGTGCTGGCGATCGTGCAGCAGGCGGCCCCGATCGTCACCGCGCTGCTGATCTCCGGCGCCGGCGGCAGCGCGGTCTGCGCCGACCTCGGCGCCCGCACCATCCGCGAGGAGATCGCGGCCATGGAGGTGCTCGGCATCTCGCCGGTCCAACGCCTCGTGGTCCCGCGGGTGCTGGCCATGGCCACCACGGCGGTGGTGCTCAACGGCCTGGCCACCGTCGTCGGCGTCGCCGGCGGCTACTTCTTCAACGTCATCATCCAGGGCGGCACGCCCGGCGCGTACATCGCGAGCTTCTCGGCGATCGCGCAGGTCAGCGACATCGTGGTGAGTGAGGTCAAGGCGGCCCTGTTCGGGTTCACCGCCGGCATCGTCGCCGCCTACCGGGGGCTCAACCCGCCGCCGGGCGCGAAGGGTGTCGGCGACGCGGTGAACCAGTCCGTCGTCATCTCCTTCGTCCTGGTGTTCCTGATCAACCTCGTCCTCACCGCGCTCTACCTCGAGCTCGTCCCGCCGAAGGGGATCTGAAGTGGCCCGAGTCCGCACCCTGGTGCGCCGGCCGGTCGACCAGCTCGAGGAGCTGGGCGAGCAGCTCGGTCTGTACGCCCGCGCGATCGCCTGGGTCCCGCGCACGCTGCGCCGCTACCCGAAGGAGATCTTCCGGCTGCTGGCCGAGGTCAGCTTCGGCTCCGGCGCACTGATCGTCATCCTCGGCACCGCCGGCGTCATGGCGGCGCTGTCGCTGTTCGTCGGCTCGCTGGTGGGTCTGCAGGGCTTCCGCGCCCTCGACTCCCTCGGCGTCGAGGCCCTGACCGGCTTCATCACCGCGTACTTCACCACGCGCGACATCGCCCCGCTGGTCGCCGCCTCGGCGCTCACCGCGACCCTCGGCGCCGGCTTCACCGCCCAGCTCGGCGCCATGCGGATCTCCGAGGAGGTCGACGCCCTCGAGGTCATGGCCGTGCCGTCCGTGCCGTTCCTGGTCACCACCCGCGTGATCGCCGGGATCCTGGCGGTGATCCCGATGTACACGATCGGCCTGCTGGCGAGCTTCGGCGCGGCCCGCCTCAACGTCACGTTCCTCAACGGCCTACCGGGCGGGACGTACGACCACTACTTCGATCTCTTCCTGCCGGTCGGGGACATCTTCGCCTCGTACCTGAAGGTGATCATCTTCGCGACGGTGGTCATCCTCATCCACTGCCACTACGGCTACCACGCCAAGGGCGGTCCGGCGGGCGTCGGCGTGGCGGTCGGCCGGGCGGTGCGGCTCTCGATCGTCAGCACGGCGATCCTCGACTTCTTCCTCACCCTCGTGCTGTTCGGCACCTCGACCTCCGTGCGGGTGGCCGGATGAGGCCCGCCGACGTGCTCCTCCCGGCGGGGGCCGCATGAACACGGACACGAAGAAGGTCACCCTCGGCATCGTCTTCGTCCTGGTGATCGCGCTGCTGATCGGGCTGGCCGTGGCCCAGTACGCCGGCGCGTTCCGCTCCGGGATCCCGGTGACGCTCAAGGTCGACCGGGTCGGCACGCAGCTGAACGAGCGCGCCGACGTCAAGATCCGCGGGCTGATCGTCGGCACCGTGGACAAGATCAGCACGGACGGCGACGGCGCCACCATCACCATGTCGATGGACCCGAACCTGATCGACCAGATCCCGGACGACGTCACGGCGCGGCTGTTGCCCAAGACCCTCTTCGGCGAGAAGTACGTGTCCCTGGTCCCGCCGGACCGGCCCGGCGCGCTCAAGCTCGCCGCCCACGACACCATCCGCGAGGACCGCAGCGTGGCCGGGATCGAGGTCGAGCGGGTGCTCGACGACCTGCTGCCGCTGCTGCAGGCCGTGAAGCCGCAGGACCTCGCCACCACCCTTGGCGCGCTGTCGCAGGGCCTCGCCGGCCGTGGCGAGCAGCTCGGGGAGACCCTCGACCGGCTGAACACGCTGACCGCGGGGCTCAAGCCGGCGATCCCCGACCTGCAGGCGGACATCACCCAGCTCGCGGACTTCTCGGAGAACCTCTCGAACGCCGCGCCCGATCTGCTCGACGCGCTCGACGACCTCACGACCACCAGCCGCACCGTCGTCGACGAGTCGCAGAACCTGCGCGACCTGTACCGGTCGGTGACCGGGGCCTCGGACGACGTGCGGGCGTTCCTCGACGCCAACAAGGACAACCTGATCGGCCTGGCCGGGGCGAGCCGGCCCACGCTGGAGACCCTGGCGCGCTACGCGCCGGAGTTCCCCTGCTTCTTCCAGCAGGCCAGCAGGCTCGTCCCGTACCTGGACCAGGTGTTCGGCAAGGGGACGGACGAGCCCGGCGTGCACATCACGCTGGAGATCGTCGCGGGCAACGGCAAGTACGTCCCGAACCAGGACGAGCCCGAGTACAAGGACGATCGCGGGCCGCGGTGCTACCCGCTCATCCAGCCGGGTCCGCAGTACCCGCCGGACGGCCCGTTCCGGGACGGCTCGGTGCCCCCGCCGCCGCCCGCGGGGCAGCCGATCGGCCCGCCCGGCAAGTTCGGCGTCGAGGACTACGGCACGTTCGACGGCAGCTACTCGTGGAACCTGATCCCCGGATTCGCGTGGAGCCCGAACAGCAAGGCCGGCGCGAAGCCCGCGTCCTACGACATGGGCATCACCAACTCGCCGGGTGAGCAGCAGCAGGTCGCGGAGCTGGTCGCGGCGCGCACGGGCACCACGCCCGCGGCCGTGCCCGGCTGGGGCAGCGTGCTGGTCGGCCCGCTCTACCGCGGGACGGAGGTGCGGATCGCATGAGCCGCATCCCGCTCGGCCCGCTCACCAAGTTCCTGGCGTTCGCGCTGGTCACCGCGCTGGCGACGACCGTGCTCGCGCTGACCATCGCGAACAGCCAGGGCGGCGACAAGACGACCTACTCGGCCCGGTTCACCGACGTCAACGGCCTGCTGAAGGGCGACGACGTCCGGATCGCCGGCGTGGTCGTCGGCTCCGTCGACACGATCGAGGTCGTCGACCGGCGGCAGGCCCAGGTGGAGTTCAGCGTCGACTCCTCGCTGGCCGTCCCGGCCTCGGCCACCGCGTCGATCCTCTACAAGAACCTCATCGGGCAGCGCTTCCTGTCCCTCGGGCAGGGCAGCGGGGGCGGCGGCCGGCTCGAGCCGGGCGGCACCCTGCCGGTGCAGCAGACCCGCCCGCCGCTCGACCTCACCACGCTGTTCAACGGCTTCAAGCCGCTGTTCCAGGGCCTCGACCCGGAGCAGGTCAACAAGCTGTCCCAGGAGATCGTCTCGACCCTGCAGGGCGAGGGCGGCACCGTCGACAGCCTGCTCGCCAGTACCGCCTCGCTGACCAGCACGATCGCCGATCGCGACCAGGTCATCGGGCAGGTCATCGACAACCTCAACGGCGTGCTGCAGACGGTGAACAGCCACGACCAGAACCTCAACCAGCTGATCACGTCGCTGCAGCAGCTCGTGTCCGGGCTGGCGCAGGACCGCAAGCCGATCGGCGACGCGATCTCCTCGATCGCCGACCTCACGCAGGTCACCGGTGGCTTCGTCGAGGAGGCGCGGCCGCCGCTCCAGGCGGACATCCGCGCGCTCGGCGACCTCGCCGGCCAGCTCGACCAGGCCCGCCCGACGCTGGAGCACCTGCTGGAGTTCACCCCGTACAAGCTGAACAAGATCAGCCGCGCGGCGAGCTACGGCAGCTGGTTCCAGTTCTACCTGTGCGGGCTCTCGGGCTCGGTCGGGCTCGGCGACATCGTTCCGCGCCAGGAGCTCCAGGTGTTCCACTCCGACGCACAGCGGTGCGGCGCCGACCCCGACGGCCGGCCCGACCAGCTGGGGACGCCGAAGGGCGCCCCGCTGCCGGGCGTCGACCAGCTCGCGGGCGGCGTGCTGCCGAACGGGGCGCCGGAGAACGCGCCCTCCCTCCCGATCTTCGACACGCGCACGACCGGAGGTGACCGCTGATGGCCGCCACCGGGGCGCGCCGCCCGGTCCCGCTCGCGATCGCCGGGCTGGTGCTGATCGCCGTCGTCGCGGTGGTGGCCTTCCGGGCCCCGTCGATCTTCGGCGGCTCGACCTACCACGCCGAGTTCGGCGAGGCCGCGGGCCTGCAGTCCGACGACCGGGTCACCGTGGCCGGCGTCGAGGTCGGCCGGGTGACGTCGGTGAAGCTCGCCGGCGACCACGTCGACGTCGCCTTCCGGGTGAACGACGCCTGGGTCGGCGACCGGACGTCGGCCTCGATCGAGATCGCCACCCTGCTGGGCTCGAAGTACCTGGCCCTGGACCCGCAGGGCGACCAGGCGCTCGACCCGGGCACGCCGATCCCGCGGGACCGGACCCTCTCGCCCTTCGACGTCGTCGAGGCGTTCAACGGGCTGACCGGGACCATCGATCAGCTCGACACGAACCAGCTGGCGGACAGCCTGCGCACGCTGGCGGACACGTTCAAGGACACGCCTGGCGACGTCCGCGGCACCCTCGACGGCCTGTCCCGGCTCTCCACCACGATCTCCAGCCGGGACCAGCAGATCCGCCAGCTCCTCGCCGGGGCGCGGAACCTGTCGTCGATCCTGGCGGACCGCCGCGGCGACTTCGACAAGCTGCTCTCCGACGGCAACCTGCTGCTCTCGGAGCTGCAGCAGCGCAAGGACGCCATCGACCGGTTGCTCTCCGGCACCCGGCTGCTGTCCCAGCAACTGTCCGGCCTCGTCGCCGACAACTCCGACCAGCTGCGGCCGACGCTCGAGACGCTCGACCGGGTCACCGAGGTGCTGCAGCGCCACCAGGACGACCTGGCGGACACGCTGAAGAACGAGGCGGTGTTCGTGCGGCTGTTCAGCAACGCCGTCGGCAACGGCCGCTGGTTCGACAACTACATCTGCGGGCTGCTCCCGATCCCGACGATCGGCCCGCTGAACCCCGGAGGCTGCTGATGGTCGGCTCCTGGGCGAACGACCGCCGCGCGCTGCAGATCACGGCGCTGGTCGCGATCGTCGCCGTGCTCGTCGCGACCGGCGTCTGGCTGATCGGCAACGGGGGCGGCCGGAAGATCACGGCCTACTTCACCAACGCCTCGGCGTTGTTCGAGGACAACGACGTGCGCGTGCTGGGCGTGCCGGTGGGGCACATCGACTCGATCACCCCGCAGGGCACGCAGGTGAAGGTCGACATGACGCTCACCGACCCGGACGTGCACCTCGCGCCCGACGCCAAGGCCGCGGTCGTCTCACCGAGCCTGGTCACCGGCCGCTATGTGCAGCTGTTCCCGACGGTCGCCGAGGACGCGCCGCAGCTCGAGTCCGGCGCGACGATCCCGCTCGAGCGGACCGCCGTCCCGCTCGGCGTCGACGACCTGGCCAAGGCCGCCACGGACCTCTCGCAGGCCCTCGGCCCGCAGGGCGCCAACGCCACCGGTGCGGTCTCCCAGGCCCTCGACGTGGGCGCGCAGAACCTGGCCGGCAACGGCCAGGCCTTCAACGACACCCTCCGCGGCCTCGGCGACCTGTCGAACACGCTCGCCGGGTCGAGCCAGGACCTCTTCGGCACCGTCACGGAGCTGCAGAAGTTCACCCGGACCCTGGCCCAGGACGACGCGAAGGTGCGCGAGTTCAACGGCCGGCTCGCCGACGTCACCGGGTTCCTCGCGAGCGAGCGGGGCGACCTCGGCGGGGCGATCAAGGACCTGTCGGTGGCGCTCGGCGACGTGGCCGCGTTCGTCCGGGACAACCGCGACACCATCCACTCGAACGTCGACCGGCTCTCCGACGTCACGCAGGTGCTGGTGGACCAGCAGCGGGCGCTCACCGAGATCCTCGACGTCGCGCCGCTGGGCGTCTCGAACCTGGCCAACACCTACAACGGCTCGTCGGGCACGCTCGACACCCGGGCGAACGTCAACGAGCTCAGCCGGCCCCCGATCTACTTCCTCTGCGACCTGCTGAAGACCGGCGCCCCGGACGCGCTCAAGCCCCTGGTGCCGACCTGCGCCGCGCTGCCGGACGCCAAGTCGCTCCCGACGCCGGCGCAGATCCTCAGCTCGGTGACGAGCGGGCAGACCCCGCCCGTCCCGGGTCTGGCGATCCCGTCCGTGCCGCTCGTGCCGCAGGACCCGGCGGCGCCGCAGGCCGGGCAGCCGGCGCCTGCGGCCCCGGGGCAGGAGACCCCCGCCCCGGCCTCGCCGGCCACCACCGCCCCGGCCACGCCGGCCCCGCAGCAGCAGGAGTCCGGCGGCGGCATCGGCGGGTTCTTCTCGAAGCTCTTCGGAGGTGGGTCGTGAGGCGCACGAGGCTCGCGGCCGGGCTGGCGGTCCTGGTGACCGTCGCGTCGCTCGCGCTGAGCGGCTGCGGGGTGTTCTCCGGCGGGCTGCGCGGGGTGGAGCTCCCCGGTGGCGCCGACCTGGGCGACGACCCGTACGACGTCACGATCGAGTTCCCCGACGTCGTCGACCTGGTGCCGCAGTCCCTGGTCAAGGTGGCCGACGTGAGCGTCGGGACCGTCCGGTCGATCGACGTGGACCCCGCGAACTGGAACGCGCGGGTCACCGTGGCCGTGAACCGGGGCGTCACACTGCCGGCGAACGCGGAGGCGCGCGTGCGCACCACCAGCCTCCTGGGCGAGAAGTTCGTGGAGCTGGCCGCGCCCGCCCGGGGCGGCAGCGGCACCCTGTCCGACGGCGCCACCATCCCGATCGAGCGCGCGGGCCGCGCGGTGGAGGTCGAGGAGGTCTTCGGTGCGCTGTCCATGCTGCTCAACGGCGGCGGCGTCGCGCAGATCAAGACCATCTCGACCGAGCTGAACAAGGCCCTCGACGGGCGCGAGCCGCAGGTCCGTGGCCTGCTCGACAACCTGAACACGCTGGTCGGCGCGCTCGACGACCGCAAGGGCGAGATCACCCGCGCCCTCGACGGGCTCAACCGGCTGTCCGCCACGCTGAACGACCGGCGGCCGCAGATCGCGAACGCCCTGGACAACCTGGGCCCGGGGCTGGCCGAGCTGGAGCGCCAGCGCGGCCAGCTGGTCGACATGCTCCAGGCGCTCGACCGGCTCTCGGGCACCGCGACCGACACGATCAACCGCAGCCGCGACGACACCCTCGCCGACCTGCGGGCGTTGCAGCCCACGCTGTCGAAGCTCGCCGAGTCCGGGCAGGACCTGCCGAACTCGCTGCAGCTGATCGGCAGCTTCCCGTTCACCGACGCCGCGACGGACGCGTTCGCCGGTGACTACGCGAACCTGTACGTGCGGGCGGACCTCGACGCCAAGACGTTGCTGGACAACCTGCTGCGGACCCGGCAGCCGTTCCCGACGCCGGACACGCCGCTGTTCAACCAGCTCCCGCCCGTCGGGCAGCTGCTGTCGCCGCTGCTCGGCAACAACCCGGACCAGCCGTCGCTGCCGCTGCTCGGTCCGTCGCCGACGCCGCTCGGCCAGGCCGACCCGAACAACCCGCCGTCGACCACCGCACCGACGACGAGCGCGGTGCCGACCCCGCCGACGGACGGCACGACCGGCGGCTCCGGTGACTCCGGCCGCTCGGGCGGCGGTCTCCTCGGCGGACTCCTCGGAGGTGGCCGGTGATCACCCGGACCATGAAGTGGCAGCTCCTCGCGCTGCTGCTGGTGACCGTGCTGGGCGTCGGCTACGTCGGCTTCCGGTACGCGGACTTCGGCAGGATCTTCGGCGCCACGACCTACCCGGTCACGATGAAGCTCGCCGACTCCGGCGGCATCTTCACCGGCGCCGACGTCACCTACCGGGGCGTCAGCGTCGGCCGCGTCGGCCCGCTGACGCTGACGGCCGACGGCGTCGACGCCCAGCTCGACCTCGAGCGCGGCGGTCCGGAGATCCCCGCCGACCTGACCGCGGCCGTGCGCAACCTGTCCGCGATCGGCGAGCAGTACGTCGACCTGCAGCCGGCGAGCGACTCCGGGCCGGACCTGCGGTCCGGCTCGGTCATCCCGCTGTCGCGGGTGAGCACCCCGGTGCAGGTCGACCAGGTCGTGACGAGCCTCGACGGGTTCGTGAAGTCGGTGCCGCTCGACAGCCTGCGCACCGTCGTCGACGAGCTGGGCAAGGGCTTCGCGAACAGCGGCGTCCCGCTGCAGAAGCTGCTCGACACCACCAGCGAGTTCACGAAGGCCGCCACCGACGCGCTGCCGCAGACCACCGCGCTGCTGAGCGACGGCCGCACGGTGCTGACCACCCAGAACCAGGTGGCCGGTCAGTTCGCCGACTTCAGCTCGAGCCTCAAGCTGCTGGCCGAGCAGCTCAAGGAGTCCGACCCGGACCTGCGCCGGCTCATCGACACCGCACCGGAGGCCGCGGACCAGATCCGCGGGCTGCTGCGGGAGAGCGGGGCCGGGCTGTCCACCACGGTCGCCAACCTGCTCACCGTCTCCCGGATCGCCGAGCCCCGGCAGTCCAACCTGGAGCAGCTGCTCGTGACCTACCCGGGTGTGATGGCCGACAGCTACACGGCGGCGCCCAACGACGGAACCGCGCACCTCGGCCTGGTGCTCAACTTCTTCGATCCCTTCCCGTGCGTGGCCGGCTACCAGGGCACACCGCACCGGGCTGGCAACCAGACCGAGGAGACGAAGGTCAACTCCAAGGCGTACTGTGCCGAGCCACAGGGGAGTCCCACGAGCGTGCGCGGTGCCCAGAACGCTCCCCGGGCGCCACACTCGACGACCCCCCGCGCCAAGCCCGGCACGACCGGCAACCCGTCCGCGGGGCTCCCGCTCCCGGCGGGCTCCGCCGACCCGCAACCGCTGAACCCGCTCCCCCTCGGAACACCCGCGGGAATCCTGGCCTGACGGCCGGTCCCGGACGCCACACCCCCCGATGGCCGACGCCCCCACGGCCGGATGGAGTTCCGCAATGACTGCGAGCACGACCGAGAGCACGGCGACCACCGCGCCCGCCGACGAGCGGCCCGACCTCGGGCCGTCGGGCGGCAGGCGGCGGTTCGGCGGGCCGCGGGCCCTGCAGGTCGCGGCCGCCGTCGCGGTCGTCGCGGCCCTGGTGTTCGGTGTGCTGTGGCTGACCACGCTGCTGAGCAGCGGGCGCAAGCTCGCCGAGGAACGCGACGACGTGCTCGTCGCGGCCCGGCAGTCCGCGATCAGCCTCAACACGCTGGACTGGCACGACGTCGACGGCGGGCTGGACCGGTGGGAGCAGACCTCCACCGGCGCGGTCCTCGACGAGTTCCGCACCAACCGGGCGCAGTACGCGCAATTCGTGGCCCAGTCCAAGCGGACCACCACGGCGACCGTGTCCGACGCGGCGGTGAGCGAGCTCGACGACCGCGCCGGCGTCGCCCGGGTGCTCGTGGGCGTGGACGTCACGGTGACCCCGGACGGGCAGCAGCCCATCCCGACCCGGCAGCGCCTGCAGCTCGAGATGAGCCGCACGGACGACGGGTGGAAGGTCAGCAAGCTCGCGCCGGTCCGCGCCCCCGGACAGAGCGGCTGAGGCTCGCTCCGCACGCTCCGCTGGTGCCGATGCTCGCTCCGCTCGGTCGACCCACGGCCCCCAGGAGGTCACCATGTC
>NZ_JAJTTE010000018.1 GCF_021343995.1 Pseudonocardia terrae
CCCCGCGCCGCTGCAGATCCGCGGTGGCCTCGACCATCGCCCGGTCCAGCGCCCGGCGGGCCTCTTCGAAGGCACGCAGCCCATCGAGGACCTCGTCGGCCGCGGCGGTGGGTCCGGCGGCGTCGACCAGCTGCGCGATGGCCTGCTGGAGGCGTTCGCGCGCGGTGCCGACCGGACCTGCGTCCATGCCCTGATCGTAGTCGAACACCAGTTCGAAGGAAGGTCGATCGACGCAGGTCAGCGACCGTCAGCCGCTCCGTCGGCGTCCCATCACAGTGCCCACTCCAAGGCCTGTGACCGTTCATCGCACTTCACTCACCGCTCCCCACGAACGTGCCCGTCCCACCTGGATGGCCGAGTGTGATCGAGGGTGTGCGTCCCCCCGCACGGCTCCGGCCCGTCCCTCTGGCGCGCCGCGTCGCCCAGGACGTGGCACACCCTCGATCTCATTAGGCTCCGCCCGGTGGAGAACGACGACGAGCGGATCGCGCTGTTCCTCGACTACGAGAACCTCGCGATCGGCGCGCGGGACGGGCTGGGCGTGGCGCCCTTCGACCTGGGCCCGGTGGCGGACGCGCTGGCGGAGCGCGGTCGGGTCGTGGCCCGCCGGGCGTACGCGGACTGGTCGGCCTTCGACGAGGACCGCAGGCTGCTCGCCCGGCAGCAGGTGGAGCTGATCGAGATCCCGCAGCGGCTCGGGGTGACCCGCAAGAACGCCGCGGACATCAAGCTCGCCGTCGACGCGATCGAGCTGGCCTACGAGCGCGGCTTCATCACCACGTTCGCCATCGGCACCGGCGACTCCGACTTCACCCCGCTCGTCCACAAGCTCCGCGAGATGGACAAGCGCGTGATCGGGATCGGCGTGGAGTCGTCGACGTCGCGGCTGCTGCCGCCCGCCTGCGACGAGTTCCTGTTCTACGACCGGCTCCCCGGCGTCGAACCCAAGCCGGCGCCGCGCCGGTCGAGCCGCCGGGCCGTCGTCGTCGAGCCCGATCCCGCGCCGGCACCCGAGCCGGAACCGGAGGAGGCGGCGCCCGCCGAGGACGACGAGCGCGACGACGTCGGCAAGCTCGTGGCCAGCACCCTCGCCGGCCTGCAGCGGCACACCGACGGACCGGTCCTCGCCTCGCGGCTCAAGCGGGCGATCCTCCGCAAGGACCCCACGTTCGACGAGGCGGACTGGGGCTACCGCGGCTTCGGCGAGTTGCTCCGCCACCTCCAGGAGGAGAGGACGGTCGAGCTCGGCGAGGGGTCCGCCCAGGGCGACCCGACGGTGACCTTCCCGGAACCCCGCCCCGACGACGACGCGTTCGGCCTGCTCGTCGAGGTCGTCCGCGAGCTGGGCCGGCCGCAGCTCTCCGGGCTGAAGAACCAGCTACGCAAGCGGCGGCCGGACTTCAGCGAGAAGCGCTACGGCTTCAACGGCTTCCTGACCTTCGTCCGCGCCGCCCGCGCCCGCGGCCTCGTCGAGATGGAGCGCGACGACGACCTGGGCGACTACGTCCTCTCGGTGCCTCGGTAGATCAGGTGGCGGCCTTGGAGCCGTCGGGCGCCACGGCGAACCACGTGCCGCCGGTGCCCTGCCCCGCGGTGGTGGTGAGGCTGCCGTCGTCGCCGGCGTAGCGGTACAGCGGCCAGCCGGCGAGGGTGACCTGCTTGCTGCCGTCCTCCCGTGTGACCGTGCCGACCTTGGTCGAGTCGACGCCCATCAGTTCGGGCTGCTGCCCGTCGGGGAGCAGGACCGGCGGCCACTCGGCGGCGCAGTCCTCGGTGCAGGTCGTCGCCGACGGGGAGGCGGAGTCGCCGTCGAAGCGGTGCATCACGTGCCCCGCCGCGTCGGTGACGACCGTGCCGAGCGGCCCGCTCTGCACGGCCCACAGCTCGACGCCGCCGTCGCCGTGGTGCATGCCCGCCATGTCACCGCTCATGCCCTGCATGCCCTGCATGGACGACACGTCGTGGCCCTGCATCGGCATCTGCTGGCTCTGCGCCTGGGGGGCGGTCGGCTCGTCCTGCGCCCCGGAACCGCAGGCGCTCAGGGCGAGGGTCCCGGCGGCGGCCAAGCCGACCAGGATCAGGTGCGTGCGGCCCATCGGGGCTCCTCTCGTCTCGGCGGAGACGGTAGGGCCCGGCACGACGGAGGACGCGCGACCTGAAGGGGAGGTTGCCTCCCTGCCGCCGATCCGCGCCCACGGCGAGGCGAGCGGGCGCGGGTTGCTCCGCGGGGAGCAGCTGGCTCAGCCGGACGAGGGGGTCCCGTTCTCAGGTTCGTCGACGAGCGGGCGAGCGGCCGTGCGACGATCCGCCCGTGGAGGACGACGGGCTCGCGGACGCGCTGCACCGCGCCGCCGACGCCGCGGCGGCCTTCCGCGCCTCGCTCCCCGCGCGGCCGGTGGCCGCGTCCGCCGGACCGGAGGAGCTCGACGAGGCCTTCGGCGGGCCGCTCCCGCGCACCGGAACCGCCCCGGGCGCGGTGGTCGACGCCCTGGTCGCCGCGGCGGGCCCGGGCCTGACGGCCAGCGCAGGCCCGCGCTACTTCGGCTTCGTCGTCGGCGGGGCGCTGCCGGCGGCGACCGCGGCCGAGGTGTTGACCGCGGGCTGGGACCAGTGCGCCTTCACCACCGCCCTGTCCCCGGCGGCCGCCGCGGCGGAGCGGGCGGCCGGTCGCTGGGTGCTGGAACTGCTGGGTCTGCCGCCCACCGCGTCGGTCGGCTTCGTCACCGGAGGGCAGGCGGCGAACACCGTCGGCCTGGCCGCGGCCCGGCACCACGTGCTCGCTGCCGCGGGATGGGACGTCGAGGCCGACGGGCTGGCCGGGGCTCCCCGCGTCCGGCTCGTCGCGAGCGCGGAACGGCATGCGACGATCGACCGCGCGGCGCGGCTGCTCGGCCTCGGCCGCAGCGCCGTCGTGCCGGTGGCGGCCCGCCCGGACGGGGCGATCGACGTCGCCGACCTCGGCCGGGTCCTCGCCGGGGTGCGGGGCGAACCGGTCGTCGTCTGCCTGCAGGCCGGCAACGTCAACACCGGTGCCTGCGACGACCTGCGCGTCGCCGCCGGTCTCGCCCGCGAGCACGGAGCGTGGGTGCACGTCGACGGCGCGTTCGGGCTGTGGGCCGCCGCCGATCCCGGTCTCGCCCACCTCGTCGACGGCCGCGAGCTCGCCGACTCGTGGGCCGTCGACGGACACAAGTGGCTCAACGTCCCCTACGACTCCGGCTTCGCGATCTGCGCCCACCCCGCGGTGCACGCCGCGGCCCTGAGCTACACGGCGAGCTACCTGACCGGCTCGGGCGCGGCGGTGCCCGAGCTCGGCGACCTGACGCCGGAGTCCTCGCGCCGCGCCCGCGGGTTCGCGGTGTGGGCCGCGCTGCGGGAGCTGGGCGCCGACGGCGTCGCCGAGCTGGTCGGGCGCTGCTGCCGGCTGGCGCGCCGGTTCGCCGACCGGCTCGCCGAGGGCGGCGCGGAGAACGGCGCGGAGAACGGTGCGGAGATCGGGGTGGAGATCCCGGCGCCGGTCGTCCTCAACCAGGTCCTGGCCGGGTTCGGCGACGACGACCGCACGGACCGGGTGATCGAGGGCGTGCAGCGCGAGGGCACGTGCTGGATGGGGGGCACGACCTGGCGCGGTCGCCGGTACATGCGGATCGCGGTCAGCAACGCGACCACCACCGAGGCCGACGTCGACGCGTCGGCCGCGGCGGTGCTGCGGGTCGCGCGGCGTGTCTAGGCGTTCCGGATCGTCAGCCCGCCGTCGACGACGATCGTCGCCCCGGTGATGAACGACGACGCGGGCATGAGCAGCGAGACCGTGACGTGCGCGACCTCCTCCGGGTCGCCGTAGCGGCGCAGCGCGGTGCGGCGGAGGGCGAAGATCTCCTTGTCGGAGTCCGGGATCCGCGCGGTCATGTTCGTGCGGATCGGGCCCGGGCACACGCAGTTCACCGTCACGCCGGTCTTGCCGTACTCCACCGCGAGCGAGCGGGTCAGGCCGATCACGCCGTGCTTCGAGCTGGTGTACGGGGCGATCTGGGCGGTCGCGCCCAGCCCCTCGGTGGAGGCGATGTTGACGATGCGGCCGTCGCCGTTGCGGACCAGGTCGGGCAGCGCGGCCCGGGCGAACAGGGTCTGCGCGGTGAGGTTCACGGCGAGGGTGGTCGCCCAGGCCTCGGCGAACCCCTCGTCGTCGAACGGCAGGTGGATGCTGACACCGGCGTTGTTGACCAGCCCGTCGAGCGGGCCGAGCGCCTCGCGGACCTCGGCGACGGCGGCGGCCGGTGCGGCGGGGTCGGACACGTCGGCGACGACCGGGTGCACGGTGGCCCCGACGCCGCGGATCTCGTCGGCCACGGCCTTGAGTCCTTCGGCGTCGCGGTCGACGATCCCGACCTTCGCGCCCTCGTCGGCGAGCAGGTGGGCGGTCGCCCGCCCCATCCCGCTCGCGGCGCCGGTGACGAGGACGACCCGGTCGGCGACCGACCGGCTGAGCTTCGTGAGACGCGGCATGGATCAGGACTACCAGGAATCGGCGCGGAACTGAACGCTCGCTCAGGAGTACGGCGATACGACTTGGGTATGCATAACTCATGCATGAATCGCGCCTCGGCAATCTGCTCGGCGCCGCCGCCCTGGCCCTGTCCGACCTGATGCTGGCCCGGGTGCGGGAGCTGGCCGGGGTGAGCGTGAGCGGCGCCGCAGCACTGGTCGTGCTCGCCCACGAACCGGGGCTGAGCGTGACGGAGCTCGGCCGGCGGGTGGGGCTCTCGCAGCCGGCGACCGCGCGGATGGTGATGTCGCTGGAGGCGGCGGACCTGGCGCGGCGCGGGCCCGGCGAGGGCCGGACGGTCCCGGTCGCGCTCACGGCGGCGGGCGAACGGACGGTCCGGGAGGTCCTCACCGGCCGCGCGGCGGGTACGGAGCAGATCCTGGCCGGCCTCGGCGAGGACGACCGCCGGATCCTGACCCGCCTCCTCGAAGGGCTCCTCGTGCAGCTCTACGGCGAGGTCGGCAGCGCGGATGTGCTCTGCCGGCTCTGCGACCGGGCCCGGTGCACGGACGGCGCGGTCTGCCCCGTCGGACAGGCCGAACGGGACCGGGGGCGGTGACCGGTGGGCGCCGCACTCGCCCTGGTCTCGGCGCTGAGCTACGGGCTGTCCGACGTCGTCGGAGGGATCGTCGCCCGGCGGATGCGGGCCGTGCACGTGGCCTTCCTGGGTCAGCTCGGCGGGCTGCTGGCCATGGCGGTCGCCGCTCCGCTGCTGACGCCGGCGCGGCCGGCGATGCCCGACCTCCTGTGGGGTGGGCTCTCCGGCCTCGGGACCGGGCTCGGGATGGCGTTCCTGTTCCGCGGCATGGGCCGGGGCGCGATGTCGGTCGTGGTCCCGGTGAGCGCCGTCGGCGGCGTGGCCCTCCCCGTGCTGGTCGGCGTGACGCTGCTCGGCGAGCGGCCGGGCTGGCCGACCTGGGTCGGGGTGGGGCTGGCCCTGCCCGCGCTCTGGCTGGTCTCCCGGCCCTCGAGCAGGCCGACGGACGTCGGCCCGACGCCCGGCTCCGTGGCGGACGGGCTGGTCGCCGGGGTCGGGATCGCGGTCCAGTACCTCGCGCTCGCCCGGTCCGCCTCTGCCGCCGGGCTCTGGCCGGTACTGGCGGGCCGGGTCGTCGCGCTCGTCGCCGTCGGGGTCCTGGCCTGCACGCTGATGCGCGGCCTGCCCGGCCGGACCGCCGACGGCGAGCGACGGGCCGGGGCCCGGGAGCTGGCCGCGGCCGGCGGGTCCGGCGTGCTCGCCGCCGTGGCGCTGACCGCCTACCTGGTGGCGGCGCAGAGCGGGTTCGTGACGGTCGCGGTGGTGCTGTCCTCGCTCTACCCTCTCGTCCCGGTGGCGATCGGGGTCGCCGTCCTCGGCGAGCGCCTCTCCCGCGGGCAGGTGCTCGGCCTGTTCGCGGCGACCGCCGCCGCCCTGCTGATCGCGCTGTCCTGATCGCGCCGGTCAGGGCAGGAACAGGCGCACGACCTGCTGCTCGACGGCGGCGCCGGTGGACAGGTCGGCGATGAAGCTGGAGACGATCGTGCCGGTCGCACCGGCGTAGCGACCCCGGCCCGCGACCCGCCACGCGACCGTGCCCTGCATGACCGGCTCGCCCTCGGCCGAGGGCTCCATCGACCCCTGCCCGATGGTCGTGAGGTCCAGGGTGCCGTCGCCGAGGTTCATCGTCCCCACCTCGTCGAACGTGGTCTGCCCGGTGAGCTGCACCCGGGTCTCGTAGCTGGCGAGGTCGGGTGCGTCGCCGGGGTCGCCGTCGAGCACGGTCACCCGGCCGCTGCCGGACTTCACCGCGAGGACGGGCGGCTCGCCCTCCGGGGGCGCGGCCTGGGGTTCGAACGACAGGAGCAGGGTCAGGCGGCGCACGGCGACCTCCTCGCCTCGGTGTGCGGGGAGGCTCGACCCGATCTCGGGAACCGTTAGGCGGGCGGGACGGGTTGGGTGAGGTTGACCGTGTTGCCGTCCGGGTCCTGGATGTGCGCCACCCGCTGGCCCCACGGCATGTCGTTCGGCGGACCGAGCACGGTGCCGCCCAGCGCCTCGACCCGCTCGAGGCGGGCGCGCACGTCGTCGACGTCGATGCTGAGCAGGACGGGGCCCGGTCCGGTGGGCGCCTTCTCGTCGTTGACCAGGCCGAACTCGGCGGCGCCTGCGCGCAGCCCGACGAAGAACGGCGCGCCGTCCGCCGGGTACCGCTGGGTCTCCTCGGCGTCGAGCAGGCCGCGGTAGAAGGCGAGCATCCCGGGAAGGTCGCTGGTCAGGAGGATCGGCTGGATCGTCGTCACGCCAGGAGGGACCGCTCCGGCGCGCGGAAGTCATCGCTCACGCCTGCACCCACAGGCTCACGGCCAGCCCGACGCCGGCGAGGGCGATGCCGATCCGCAGCGGCGTGGCCGGAACCCGCCGCACGATCGCGGGCCCGACGCGGGCCCCGAGGAGCAGACCCGCGGCCAGCACGCCGACGGCGGCCCAGTCGACGGGGGCGACGATCGCGAACACCACCGCCGCGACCAGGTTCGCCGCCCCGGTCGCGACGTTCTTGGCGGCGTTGGAGCGGGCGAGGCTCTGCGACCACGCCACCGACAACAGGGCCAGCATCATCACGCCGGCGGCGGCCCCGAAGTAGCCGCCGTAGAGCGCGACCCCGAACGCTGCGACCAGGGTGAGCGGGCCGAGCGGAGTGGCACCGCGCCCCGGCCGGGCGGACTCGGCGCGGCGCTGGGCCCACCTCCGCAGCCGCGGCGCCGCGACGAGCAGCGCCGAGGCCAGCAGGATCAGCCACGGCACGATCACCTCGAACGTGTCCGGCGGCGTGACCAGCAGCAGCGCGCTCCCGGCCGCCCCGCCGACGGCGGTGAGCAGGCACAGCCGCGCCAGCGTCCGGCCCTGCCCCGCGAGCTCGGGACGGGACCCGGCGACCGAGCCGACGGTCGTCCCGAGCATCGCGACGGTGTTGGTGACGTTGGCGATCACCGGCGGCAACCCGACGGCGAGCAGTGCCGGATACGACACCAGTGAGGCCAGCCCGGCGACGGACCCGGTGAGGCCACCGCCGATCCCGGCGAGGAACAGGAAACCGAGCTGCCAGACGCTCACGGGACGGGCGTGACCAGGGTGCCGTCGGCGAGGAACCGGTCGAGGTTCTCCAGGGTCGGTGAGGGCTTCATCCGGCCCATCGAGAGCACGCGCGTCATCGGTCCCCTTCCGTGAGCCTCCATCCTGCGGCAGGCACCCTGGAGCGCTCCACGGAATGTGAGCCGTCACCGGTTCGCGAAGGCCGCCCGGATCTGCGCCTGCTGGTCCAGCCGGATGCTGCCGGCCAGGCCGACGAGCGCGCGGTGGAAGTGCTGGTCGGCGCCGGCGACACGGACCAGCACCCGCTCGGCGACCAGCTGTGACAGGGCCTCACGCACCGTGTTCCGGGAGACCCCGAGCGCATGGGAGAGCGCCCGCTCGGGTAAACCGCCACCGGTCATGTCCGGCGGGAGGGCACATGAGCGCGAACGGCGGCAAGTCACACGGCAGGACGCACGGCGGGGCGGCGGGCGGGGACCCGGCGGCGGTCGACGCGGGCCCGCACGCCCCGGGCGTCGCCTCCGGCACCAGCCGGCCGGAGGGCGGGGGGAAGGGCCGCGCCCCGGCGTCGGGCCCGGCCACCGCCGTCGCGAAGGGCCGCCGCGGCGCGCTGCTCGGCGCGATGTTCCTGATGGCGACCAGCGCCATCGGCCCAGGCTTCATCACCCAGACCACGACCTTCACCGTCCAGCTCGGTGCGGCCTTCGCCTTCGCGATCCTGGTGTCGATCCTCATCGACGTCGCCGTGCAGCTGAACGTCTGGCGGGTCGTCGGCGTCTCCGGCCGCCGGGCCCAGGACCTGGGCAACCGGGTGGCGCCCGGCGTCGGCTGGGTGCTCGCGGCGCTGGTGCTGATCGGCGGGTTCGTCTTCAACATCGGCAACGTCGGCGGCACGGGCCTCGGCCTCAACGCCATGCTGGGCGCGAACGCGAAGATCGGCGGGGCGGTCTCGGCGGCGATCGCGATCGCGATCTTCCTCAGCAAGCGGGCCGGGGTCGCCCTGGACCGGATCGTGGTGCTGCTCGGCGTCGTCATGATCGGCATGACGGCCTACGTCGCGATCGTCTCGCACCCCCCGCTCGGCCAGGCGATGCGCAGCTTCGTGCTGCCGGACACCGTCAGCTTCCTGTCGATCACCACGTTGATCGGCGGCACCGTCGGCGGCTACATCACCTACGCCGGCGCGCACCGGATGCTGGACTCCGGGGTGACCGGGCCGGAGAACGTCGGGCCGATCACCCGCAGCTCCGTGCTCGGCGTGATCGTCACCGGGGTCATGCGGATCGTGTTGTTCCTGGCGGTGCTCGGCGTGGTCTCGGGCGGCGTCGCGCTGGCGAAGGAGAACCCGTCGGCGAGCGCCTTCCGGGCCGCGGCCGGCCAGGTCGGCCTGCACCTGTTCGGCGTGATCCTCTGGGCAGCCGCGATCACCTCGGTCATCGGCGCGGCGTACACGTCGGTCTCCTTCCTCACCACCGACCGCACGAAGCCACGCACCCGGAACCTGCTGACCGTCGCCTTCATCGCGCTGAGCGCGGTGGCCTACCTGCTGATCGGGACCGCGCCCGTCACGCTGCTGGTGTTCGCGGGCGCCTTCAACGGGCTGATCCTGCCGATCGGCTTCACCGTGGTGCTGTGGGTGGCCTGGCGGCGCCGCGACCTGCTCGGCGGCTACCGGTACCCGCGCTGGCTGCTGGCCATCGGCGTCCTCGCCTGGCTGATCGCGCTCTACCTCGGCTGGTCCTCGCTGGCTGCGGTGGGCAGCCTGTTCGCATGAGCTTCGACCTGAACTCCGACCTCGGCGAGTCCTTCGGCCGCTGGGAGCTCGGCGACGACGAGGCCATGCTCGGGCTGGTGACCAGCGCGAACGTCGCCTGCGGGTTCCACGCCGGGGATCCGTCGACGCTGCGCCGGACCGTCGCGGGCGCGGCGGCGAACGGGGTGGTCGTGGGCGCGCAGGTCGCCTACCGCGACCTCGCGGGCTTCGGCCGCCGGTTCATCGACGTGCCGCCCGCGGACCTCACCGCCGACGTGCTGTTCCAGATCGGCGGGCTGGAGGCGATGTGCCGGGTCGCCGGGACGGCCGTCCGGTACGTCAAGCCGCACGGGGCGCTCTACAACGCCGCGGTGCACCACCGGGAGCAGGCGAGGGCCGTGGTGGCTGCGGTCGCCGAGTACGACGCCGCGCTGCCGATCCTCGGCCTGCCCGGCTCCGAGCTGCTGCGTGCGGCCGAGGAGGCCGGCCTGCGCGGAGTGCCCGAGTTCTTCGTCGACCGGGGCTACACGCCGGAGGGCGCGCTGGTCTCCCGCCGCGAGGAGGGCGCCGTCCTGCACGATCCCGAGGAGGTCACCGCGCGCCTGCTGCGGATGCTCGACGAGGGCGTGGTGCGGGCCGTCGACGGCTCGGACGTGCGGGTCTCGGCCGAGTCGGCCTGCGTGCACGGCGACTCCCCGGGTGCCGTCGGCATGGCCACCGCGGTGCGGGCGGGCCTGGAGAAGGCCGGTGTGGAGCTGAAGGGGTTCGTGTGAGGGCCCTGCCCTACGGCGACGCCGCGCTCCTGCTCGAGCCCGAGGAGGAGAGCGACGGGATCATCTCGGCGGTCGTCGCCCTGGCCGACGCCTGCCGCGCGGCCGAGCTGCCCGGGGTGCTCGACGTCGTCCCGGCGGCCCGGACCGTGCTGCTCGTCGCTGAACCCGGCTCCGACCTCGGGCGGCTCCGCGCGGCCGTCGACGGGCTGGACGTCCGGCCGGCCGAGGCGGGTGCGCCGGCCGGGACCGTGGAGATCCCGGTGGTCTACGACGGCCCGGACCTCGACGACGTCGCCCGGCTGACCGGCCTGGACCGCGCGGAGGTCGTCGCCGCGCACACCGGAACGCCGTGGCGGGTGGCCTTCGGCGGGTTCGCCCCCGGCTTCGCCTATCTCTCCGGCGGCGACCCGCGGCTGCACGTGTCGCGCCGCGAGGAGGCCCGCACGAAGGTCCCGGCCGGGGCGGTGGGGCTGGCCGGGGAGTTCAGCGGGGTCTACCCGCGGCCGTCGCCGGGCGGGTGGCAGCTGATCGGGCACACCGAGGCGCAGCTCTGGGACCTCGACCGCGACCCGCCCGCGCTGCTGCAACCGGGCGCCGAGGTGCGGTTCGTGGAGGCCCCGTGATCGAGGTCCTCGATCCCGGCCCGCAGGCCCTGGTCCAGGACCTGGGCCGGCCCGGCCTGGCCGCGATCGGCGTCGGGCGGTCCGGGGCGGCCGACCGCGCGTCGTTGTGCCTGGGCAACCGCCTCCTGGCCAACGACGAGGGTGCCGCCGGCGTCGAGATCCTCCTCGGCGGGTTCGCCGCCCGGGCCCACACCGACCTGCTGGTCGCGCTCACCGGCGCCCCCGCCCCGGCGACCGTCGACGGCCGACCGGTCGGGCACCAGGCGCACGTCCGGCTCCGGCGCGGGCAGGAGCTGCGGCTCGGCCCGCCGCCGGCCGGCCTGCGCACCTACCTGTGCGTGCGCGGCGGGATCGCCGTGCCCCCGGTGCTCGGCGCGCGCAGCACGGACGTCCTCTCCGGCATCGGCCCCGAGCCCCTGGAGAAGGGGGCCGAGCTGCCGATCGGCCCGGAACCCGAGGCGTACCCGGTGATCGACTACGCGCCGGTCGCGCCGCCGGCCGCGGGGCTCGTGACGCTCCGGGCGATCTCCGGGCCGCACGCCGAGCACGCCGTGGACCCCGGGGCGCTGGCGACCTCCCGCTGGGTCGCCTCCGGCCGCACCGACCGCGTCGGCATGCGCCTCGAGGGCGCCGCGCTGGAGGTCGCGGAGGGCGCCGGCTCGCTGCCCAGCGAGGGGCTCACCCGCGGCGCGATCCAGCTGCCGCCCGGCGGGGAGCCCGTCGTCTTCCTCGCCGACCACCCCGTGACCGGTGGCTACCCCGTGATCGCCGTGCTGCGCGACGCCGACGTCGACCGTGCTGCGCAGATCCGTCCCGGCCAACCCGTCCGTATCACGCTGAGCAGGGAGAACACGTGGAGGACCTGACCCCCGCCGAGGCCCGCGCCCGCTTCCGCGCCGGTCTCGTGACCCCGACCGCCGGCTGGTGTGCCGGCTGGACGCAGGCCAACCTGATCGCGCTGCCCCGCGACCTGGCCTGGGACTTCCTGCTGTTCGCGCAGCGCAACCCACAGCCCTGCCCGGTGCTCGACGTCCTGGAGCCCGGGGAGTTCGGCGGCCCGATCCTCGACGGCGACGTCCGCACCGACATCCCGCTCTACCGCGTCTACCGCGACGGCGTGCAGGTCGCCGAGACCCCTAATGCCCGCGAGTTCTGGCGCGACGACCTCGTCGCGTTCCTCGTGGGCTGCAGCTTCACCTTCGAGCGGGCGCTGCTGGCCGCGGGCGTCCCGGTGCGGCACGTCGAGGAGGGCCGCAACGTCCCGATGTACCGGACGGGCCGGCGGTGCCGCGGCGCCGGCGCGCTCGGCGGCCCCATGGTCGTCTCGATGCGTCCGGTCCCGGAGCACCTGGTGGACACGGCGATCGCCGTGACCGCCCGCTACCCGTCCGTGCACGGGGCGCCGGTGCACGTCGGCGACCCCGCCGGGCTGGGCATCGCCGACCTGGCCGCCCCGGACTACGGCGACGCCGTGACCGTCCGGGAGGGCGAGGTCCCGGTGTTCTGGGGGTGCGGGGTCACGCCGCAGGCCGCCGTCGTCGAGTCCCGGCCCTCGCTCGCGATCGCGCACGCCCCGGGCCACATGCTGATCACCGACGCCCGCGACGCGGACTACCTCGTCGGCCCCGAGCCCCTGGTCGGGGCTTCTTAGGTCTCGTCGCTGCGTCGGTCGCGACCTACGCGCCCGGGGCCGAGGGAGCGAACCAGTCGAAGAGCAGGAAGGTGGCGTCCTCGGCCAGGTCGCCCCCGACATGGCGGCGCAGGGCGCCCGCGAGCCGGCGTGGGAGGTCGACGAGGTCGGGCCGGCCGGCGGCGAGTTCATCGATGATGCGGCCGAGGCCGTAGGGGGCGCCGACCACGTCGGCGGCGGACAGAGCGCCGTCGGAGGCGAGGAGCAGCGCGTCCCCGGCGCGCAGATCGATCGCATGAGCGCGGTAGGGCGGGCGCTCGACGAGGCCGAGCGGGTACTGCGCCTCGAGCGCGAGTTCGGTGACGGTGGTGCCGCGACGGCGCAGGGCCACGGCCGACCCGGCGTGCACGGCCAGCGCGGTGCCGGTGGCGAGGTCGATCTGGACCAGGAGGCCCTGCACGGACCCGTGGCCGTGGTGGCGGTCGTAGAGGGCCTGGTCGGTGAGGCCGGCCTGCTCGGCCAGCGGTACGCCGAGGCGCCGGGCATTGCGCAGCGCGGCGACCGCGAGGTCGGCGACCTGGGTGGCGCCGATGCCGCGCCCGGTCGCGTCGAGCACCGCCAGCCAGACCGTGTCCTCGTCGTGGGACCAGTCGTAGAGGTCGGTGGTCACCCGCGGGGCGGGCTCGATGAGCGCGTGCACCGCGAAGCTCGGGGTGCTCAGTCCGGGCGGGGGCAGCAGCTGCCACTGCAGTTCGGCGTTGATGCTGTAGTCGTAGGCGCGACGGCGGGTCTCGAGAGCGTCGGTCACGGCGTCGGCCTGGAACAGCAACAACGCCAGGACCTCGCCCAGGCGGGTCAGCTCGGCGTCGGTGCCCGGCAACGGGTCGAGGTCGTAGACGGTCAGGACACCGAGGGCGTGGCCGCGCACGGCGACGGGCACGTGGGTGGCATGTGCGGCGGGCACGCGCTGAACCCGGCCGGTCGTCAGCGCCCGGCCCGCCTCGGTCTCGGTCACGAGCAGCCGGTCCAGGGCGCCGTCGGAAGGCGCCGAACCGGCGGGATGCAGGAAGCGGAAGGTGCGGTCGACCAGCCGCAGTTCGATGCGCTCGGCACCGAGCTCGGCGCGGACCGCCCGGGTCGCGGTCAGGGGCAACTGCGGACCGGCACCGCGCAGTGCATGCTCGACGAGCGTGGCGCAGGCGCGGGCGAGCCATCCGCTCACGGCGCCGCCCCGCCGGCCTGCTCGCCCAGGGCGACGGTGAAGGCGCGGGCACCGCGCAGCAGCGCCGCCCGGTCCTGCTCGGTCATCCGCCCGGCCACCTCGGCCAACGCCCGCGCCCGTACGCCCGCGAACTCGTCCAGCATCCGGCGCCCGGCGGGAGTGAGCTCGAGCAGGGTGGCGCGCCGGTTCGTCGGGGACACCTGGCGACTGATGAGCCCGGCTGCGGTCAACCGGTCGCTGAGCCTGCTCGCGGTCGAGGGCAACAGCTCGAGATCCGCGGCGAGAGCGCTGACGTTGACCCGGCCCAGGCGCGCGAGGGCCTGCAGCGCGCGCAGCTGCCCCGGACCGACCGTCTCGTCCAGCCGCCCGAGAGCGGCGACGCTGACCTCGAGCAAGCCGCGAGCGGCCACTTCGAGTTCGGCGGCGTAGTCACCCCCGGCGTCACTCGGTGAAGCCACACGACCAGTGTCCTGCGTCCTCGCCACCCTCCTCGCACTCCTCACCCCGACGTTTGCGATGTGCATGTCGTGCAGTCTGCACGAATCGCTGGTACAACGGCGACATGGTCGCCGCGGTGAACCCTCGGGCCGATGACGCGCAAGCACCCGCGTTCACGGGTGCGCACGAGCGGCACAAGCCTCACGACCCGTTCACCGCCGATGTCCTGAGCGTGACCGGCAACGTACTGGTGGCCCAGTACGTCCTGGCCGACCCCGGCGGCCCGCTCGCCTCCACCGGGCCGACAGCACGGGACGCCCCGCTCGCGCCCGTGGTGCACGTCGTCCAGGTCAGCGAGGTCCTCGACCAGCAGGCGGGCGCGCGCCTGCTCAGTGTGGTCGACGCCGAGGCACGGCTCGCCGGCCTCGACCAGCTCCGTTCCGACGACAGCCGCCCGGACGACGGCCGCCCGGACGACGGCAGGCCCGACGTCGGCCGGCCCACCGGCTGCCGGCCCAGCCACATCGTCATCGACCTGACCGCTGTCGAGGACGCCAGCACTGCCGGGCTCGCCGGGTTGCGTCACGCCTGCCGGGCAGCGGGAGATCACCACCTTCCCGTCGACGTGATCGCCGATCCGGACCTGCAGCTTCCCCAGCTCGAGCGTCAGCTCCTCGGACAGCTGTGCCGGTTCACGACCATCGGGGCACTGCTCACCGAACTGCGCAGCCAGCGGTCAGGGTGCCGCGACCGACGCGGCGACGTCGAACGGGGCCGCGTTGTCGCACCCGCGCATCGGCGCAGGGAAGGGTGAGCGTGCCGGATGGCGTCGACCGAACGGATCGCCGCTCCAGCGCAGTCGACGGAGCGCGCCCCGACCTGCGAGTCGGATCCACCGATCACGTCGGATCCGCCGACCACGGTGCTCCTGATCGACGACGACGCCCCATTTCGGTGCGCCCTCGGCGTGGCCCTCGCCGACGAGGGATTCGACGTGCTCACCGCGTGCGGGGAGGACGCCCTGGACGCGGTCGGGCGGAGCCCCGTCGATCTCGTCCTGCTGGACCTGATGCTGCCCGGGATGGCCGGGCTGACGGTGTGCCGGCAGCTGCGCGCCGCCGGCGATCTTCCGATCATCATCATCGGGCGCCCGGACAGCGAGGACGTCATCGCCGGGCTCGAGGCCGGCGCGGACGACTACGTGAGCAGACCCGTCCTCGCCGACGTGCTGGCCGCGCGGATCCGGGCCCGGCTGCGCCGATGCCACAACGGCTCCGCGACCAGTCGGCTGAGTGTCGGGGACCTCGAGATCCGACCGGACGAACGCGTGGTCCGGCGCAGCAGCGGACGGGATGCGGTCGAGATCCATCTGACCCCGACCGAGTTCCGGCTGCTCCTCCAACTGGCCTCTGCGCGCGGTCGCGTCGTGTCCCGCGAGGACCTGTTGCGGCGGGTCTGGGGCTACCGCTATGTCGGCGACACTCGACTGCTCGACGTCCACGTCAGGCGGCTGCGGTGCAAGATCGAGCCGAATCCGGACGAGCCGACTCTCGTGCTGACCGTGCGCTCCCTCGGGTACAAGGTCGCGCACCCAGGGCCGAACCCGACGCCCGATCAGCCTTCCTCCTCGCCGGGGACGGCTCCGGGTCCGGCTCGCCCGCCCACTGTCGGGGTCGGTGACCAGCCGCAGATCTGGTCGAGGTAGCCGGTCAGCGTCCGGCGGATCTCCTCCGGCGAGGTGAGGCACGGCCGTGCGCAGCCCTGGAAGATCAGGCCCTGGAGCAGCGCGTCGAGGCAGCAGGCGGCGGTCCGGGGGTCCAGGTCCGCCCGCAGCTCACCGCTGCCCTCCAGGATCCCGACGGCCCGGCGGGCCAACCGGCGGATCCCGGCGCCGGTCTCCTCGCTGATCGCCGCCAGCGCCGGCGACGACCGGGCGTGCGCCGCGAGGGCCAGGTAGATCTCGGGGTCGGCGCGCTGCCGCTCGTCGACGGGCAGCAGCGCGAGCAGCATCCGCTCCACGCCCTTGCGGTCCGCCGCCTCCACCAGCAGCGGCACCACCCGGGCCGCGCCGCTCGTCACCGTCTCGACCATCGCCGTCTGGAGCAGGGCGTCCTGCGTCGGGAAGTAGTACCGCAGGGCCGTGGGGGACAGGCCCGCCTCGGCGGCGACCGTGCGCACCGACACCCCGGCGATCCCGTCGCGCCGCAGCACGAGCCAGAGCGCCTCGACGATCCCGGCCCGCCTGGCGTCGTGGTCGGCGAGGCGGGGCACGGGCTTTGTGTACCACGGCGTGGCAGGTAGGTTCTGGTACAGCCGTACTAGCAACGCGCCGTGCCGGTGGGTGAACCGACGGGGGGTCGGCACGGACGTCGCGTGGTGCGGTCGAGCGTGGTCCCGGTCCGGTGACCGGGACCGCGCTTCCCCTGAATGCCGTCTCAGGGGTGTCTCAGCGTCGTAGCGGTGCTTGCACCGGTCCGTCCACGGGCCCCCGCTAGGGTCGGCCGCGTGCCCACGCTCCGAGCACGCATCGCGTCCTGGCTCGTCCGCCGTCAGCTGGCCCGCATGAACCGGAAGGGACTCGACCTGGGGTCGTTGCTGCCCGACTCCGCGCTCATGCCGCTGCGCCGCGACGGGCTCGACCCGATCGCGGCCCTGGCCGAGTCGCGGGAGGCCGCGCCGGTCAGCCGCCTCGACCTGCCGCTGAAGATCGACGTCTGGCTGGTCACCGGGCGGGACGAGGTCCGGTCCGTCCTCGGCTCGGTCGACACCTACTCCAGCGACTTCAACCACCTCGCCGTGCAGGTCGGGATGGCCGAGAGCGAGAACCCCGGCGGCCTGGGCTTCTCCGACCCGCCCGTGCACACCCGGCTGCGCAAGGTCCTCACGCCCGAGTTCACGATGCGCCGGCTCGCCCGGCTCACCCCGCGCATCGAGGAGATCGTGGGGGAGTGCCTCGACCGGATGGACGCCGCCCCGGGCCCGGTCGACCTCGTCGAGGAGTTCGCGCTGCCGATCCCCTCGCTCGTGATCTGCGAGCTGCTCGGGGTGCCGTACGCCGAGCGCGAGGCGTTCCAGGAGGTCGCCACCGCACGGTTCGACCTGCTCGGCGGGGCCAGCGCCTCGCTCGGCGCGATCTCGGACTCGCTGGTCTTCCTGCGCGAGCAGGTCAAGAAGCAGCGCGACGAGCCGACCGACGGGCTGCTCGGCATGATCATCCGGGAGCACGGCGACCGGGTCGACGACGAGGAGCTCGCCGGGCTCGCCGACGGCGTCCTCACCGGCGGGTTCGAGACCACGGCATCGATGCTCGCGCTCGGCAGCATCGCGCTGATGGAGGACCCGGAGGCCGCCCGGATCGTCCGCGAGGGGGACGCGGGGCCGGTGGTCGAGGAGCTGCTGCGCTACCTCACGGTCGTCCAGGTGGCGTTCCCGCGTTTCGCCACCCGCGACGTCGAGATCGGTGGGGTCGCGGTGAAGGCGGGCGACGGGGTGATCTGCTCGCTGCTCTCGGCCGACCGGGACGGCGAGGACCTGGAGGCCTTCGACCCGCACCGCGCGCCGGCCTCGCACTACGCCTTCGGCCACGGCATCCACCGCTGCATCGGCGCCGAGCTGGCCCGGATGGAGCTGCGCGCCGCCTACCCGGCCCTGTTCCGCCGCTTCCCCGACCTGCGGCTGGCGGTGCCGGCCGACCAGCTGGAGTTCCGGGACGCCTCGATCGTCTACGGGGTGGAGAAGCTGCCGGTCCTGGTGCGCTGATCCTTCGCGCCCGGGTCGTCGACCCGCTGCGCCCGTCCCGATCTCACGCCGCGGAGGGCAGGTCCGCCCGGGCGAGGAAGCCGGCGACCACGGCGCGGCAGGCGCCGGCGAGGTCGTCGGCGCGGGTGGTCAGCTCGGCCCGCACCGCGTCGAGGTCCACCTCGGCGGCGACGGCCGCGGCCACCTCGGGTGACCAGGACTCGGACCAGGCCGCGAACACGTCGGGCGTGATCTCGGGGTGGAACTGCAGGCCGAGGTGGGGCCCGGAGGCGAAGGCCTGCAGGGCGACGGCGTTGCGGGACAGCTCCTCCGCGCCGGGCGGCAGGGTGAAGGCGTCGTAGTGGAACTCCATCCACCGCCCGGCCAGGAGCACGTCCGGGCGGAGCGTGTCGAGGTCGACGAGCCCGCGCTCCGGCCCGGGCGCCCGCCCGACGGTCCCGCCCAGCGCCCGGGCGAGCGCCTGCCCACCGAAGCAGATGCCCAGCACGGGCGTGTCGACCTCGACGGCCCGGCGCAGGAACGCCAGCTCGGGCGCGAGCCAGGGCAGGTCGTCGTCGTAGGCGGCGTGCGCGGAGCCCATGACCACGACGAGGTCGCGGTCGGCCGGGTCCGGTACCCGCCCGCCGCCCAGGAAGGTTCCGATCTCCGCCTCGACGCCGAGCTCGGCGAGGGCGGGCAGGACGGTCCCCGGGATCCGGTGCTGCCGGACCGGGTCGGTCTCGTGGACGAGGACGAGTGCGCGGGGGGCGAGTGCGCGGGGCATGCCCCGTGGCTACCGGTTCGCCGCCCCTCGCGTCCACCCCGCGGCCCCGGGACCGGCGTGGGACGCGGCACAGCGGATGCCGGGCGAACCGCGCCGGGGCCCCCTACCCCGCCCCCACCAGCCGGAGCGCGAACTCCGTCTGCTGCCACACCACCTCGTTCTCGCTGAGCTCGCCCTCCTCGCGGTACCAGGTGGCGAGGCCCATGCCGAGGTCGAGGATCGCGTAGGAGGCCAGGCGGGCCGAGGGCACGCGGAACCGCCCGGCGGCGACCCCGTCCTCCACCAACCGTCGGAAGGCGCGCTCGTACTCGGCCCGCTTGCCGAGGACCGTCCCGCGGTGCGGTTCGTCCAGGCTGCGCATCTCGCTGGCGCCGACGAAGGCCTCGAGCCGGTGCCGGGCGTGGAAGCGGATGTGCGCGTCGACGGCCCGGCGCAGCCGCTCGACCGGGTCGTCCGTGCCGGCCACCGCCCTGCGGTGCAGCTCCAGCAGCCCGTCCATGGTGGCGGTCATGAGCTCGACGAGCAGGTCCTGCTTCGACGCGACGTGCTTGTAGAGGCTCGGCCCGCGGATGCCCACGGCCGCGCCGATGTCGGCCATCGTGGTGCCCTCGTAGCCGCGGGCGGCGAACAGCCCGAGCGCGGCCGCGCGGATCGCGGGGCCCGTGGTCCCCGTGGTTCCCGCAGTCGCCGTGGTCCCCGTTCCCATGGCACCCCCTCCCGGCTAACGAGTGATAGCCGCGACCGTGACAGTACCCCTCGTCGTATGGTCCGATGGCTAGCAGCCGTTAGCCGTCGAACCGAGGAGGCACCGTGGCCGTGCAGGGACTCGACCTGCCGAAGCTCCAGGCGTACGTCGAGGAGCACGTCCCGGGCACCGGCCCGCTGACCGCCGAGCTGCTGCACGGCGGCCGCTCCAACCTCACCTACCGGCTCACCGACGGCACCTCGACCTGGGTGCTGCGCCGGCCCCCGCTCGGGGGGCTCACGCCCTCGGCGCACGACATGAAGCGCGAGTACACCGTGGTCGCGGCGCTGTACGGGCACGGCGTGCCGGTCGCGCGCCCGATCGTGCAGTGCGAGGACGACTCGGTGATCGGGGCGCCGTTCGCGGTCGTCGAGTTCGTGGACGGCCGGGTCGTCCGCACCCGTGACGAGCTCGACGCCCTCACCGACGCCGAGGTGCACGACTGCGCCTTCGCGCTGATCGACGCCCTGGCCGCGCTGCACGCCGTCGACCCGGCCTCGGTCGGGCTGGAGAGGTTCGGGAAGGCGCAGGGCTACCTCGGCCGGCAGGTCCGGCGCTGGTACGACCAGTGGACGCGGGTGCAGACGCGGCCGCTCCCGGACGTCGAGACCCTCCACGAGCGGCTCGCCGCGATCACTCCGGAGGAGTCCGGCGCGTCGATCGTGCACGGCGACTTCCGCATCGACAACGCGATCCTCGGGCCCACGGACGTCACCGAGGTGCGCGCCCTCGTGGACTGGGAGATGTCCACGCTCGGCGACCCGCTCTCGGACCTCGGCCTGCACATCGCCTACTCCGACCCGGCCTTCGACCCGGTGCTCGCGGGCGGGGCGGCGGCCACCTCGACCCGCATGCCCGCGGCCGACGACCTGGCGGCGCGCTACGCCAAGACCTCCGGTCGCGACGTCGCCGACTGGCACTTCTACCTGGCCCTCGGCTACTTCAAGGCGGCCGTGATCGCCGAGGGCATCCACGCCCGGTTCGTGGCGGGGCAGACCCTCGGCGAGGGCTTCGAGACGGTCGGCGGCGCGGTCGAGCCCCTCGCGGCCGCCGGCGTCCGGGCACTCGGGAGCTAGCTCGCCACGCGGGTCCGGTACAGCAGCAGGGTGTCGCGGCCGAAGGACCACGCCAGCGCGGTGAGGGCCACGGCCAGGAGCTCGACGGCGACCGCCACCGGCAGGATGCCGGCCGCCGCGACGACGAGCACGATCCCCTGCGCCGCGGCCACGGCCTTCGCGGAGAACCGGGCCGGGAGGCTGCCGGTCAGCCACGGCAGCAGCCAGCCGGCGGCGACGAACGCGTACCGCAGCCCGCCGATGGCCAGCACCCAGGGCCCGGTCACGGCGGCGACCTGCACGCTCAGCACGAGCAGCAGGTAGGCGTCGGTCTCCATGTCGAACCGCGCGCCCAGGGCGCTCACGGTGCCGGTGCGCCGGGCCACCCGCCCGTCGACGAAGTCGAGCGCCAGCGCGACCGTGGCCAGTCCGACGAGCGGGACCACCGCCGGCTCGGCCGACCCGATCCCGTCGACGACGAGGGCCGTCACGCCCCCGATCAGCACCGCCCGGCCGAGCGTGACCAGGTCGGCGGGCCCCAGGGCCCCCGTGCCCGCGCGCCGGGCCGCGCCGGCGAGCAGTGCGTGCAGCCCGGCCGCGTAGGCGACCCCGGCCAGCCACCCGGCGGGACCGAGGCCGGCCGCCGTCGTGAGCGCGGCGAGCAGCACGAGCTGGAGGACGGCCGCGGCGGCCTGCTGCCGGTCGAGCGGCAGGGCCGTGCCGGGGGACGTCGTCAGGGGGCTCTGCAGGTACACACTCGCTACACGGACGGGTGGCGGCGACGGTTCAACGGAGGCGCGGATGGAGTGGGACGCGAAGCTGAGTACCCCGGGATCGCCGGTGTGTGCACCGGACTGGCTGGCCCTGCGGGAGCCGGCCGACGCCGAGGCCCGGGCCGCCGACCTCGTCGCGCCCCTGCGCGCCCTGGAGCCGCCGCTCGTGGTCCGCGACCTCGGGTGCGGCAGCGGGTCGATGGGTCGCTGGCTCGCCCCGCGGCTGCCCCGCCCCCAACGGTGGTTCCTGCACGACCGCGACCCGCGGCTGCTGGCGATCGCGGCGGAGAGCGTCCCCGGCGAGCCGGTGCAGGGTGACCTGGCCGCGCTCACCGATCTCACGGGCACCACGCTGGTGACCTGCTCGGCCCTGCTCGACCTGCTCACCGCGGAGGAGGTGCACCGGCTCGCCCGGCTCTGCGTCGAGGCCGGTGCCGCGGCGCTGTTCACCCTGTCCGTGACGGGCGGCGCCCGCCTGACCCCGGCCGAGCCGCTCGACGCCCGGCTGGCCGCCGCGTTCGACGCCCACCAGCGCCGGGTCGTCGCCGGCCACCGGCTGCTCGGGCCCGACGCCGGCGCGGTGGCGGCCGAGGCGTTCCATGCCCTCGGCGCCACCGTGACGACCCGGCCGAGCCCCTGGCGGCTCGGGCCCGCGCACCCGGAGCTCACCGAGGAGTGGCTGCGCGGCTGGATCGCCGCCGCGTGCGAGCACGAGCCCGCCCTGGCCGGGGAGGCCGGCCCCTACCTGCGACGACGACTCATGGCCCTCGCCGCGGGCGAGCTGCGGGCCGAGGTCGGGCACGTCGACCTGCTGGCCCTCACCTGAACGTGTCGAGGAACCGGTCGCGGAAGGCGTCCATCCGCCAGACCGGCGCCTCGGGGGCGGGCTTCAGCCCCGGCTGCCACTGCCACCCGGCGACCTTGTCGAGCACCGATCTGTCCTTGGTGACGACCGAGATCGGGACGTCGTGGTTCGGGCTGCCGCCGGTGATGATCGGGGCGGCCTGGTGGTCGCCGAGCACGATCAGCACGAGGTTGTCGTTGCCGTAGTTCTTCACCCACGACACCAGCGAGTCGAGCGAGTACTGGATCGTGCGCCGGTAGCTGTCGCGCACCCGGGCCGGGTCGCTCCACACGGTGTCCGGCGGGTCGGCGGCGCGCACCTCCTCGTCGTACACGCTGCCGTCGCCCAGGGAGTTCCAGTCCCGCATCGTCGGCACCGGGGTCCAGGGCACGTGGCTGGAGGTCAGCGTGACCTCGCTCATCAGCGGGCCGCGGCCGGGCACGCCGTACTCGAGCTGCTGGAACTTCGACAGTGCGAACTGGTCCGGCATCGGGGACCAGCTGTAGTTCAGGCCGTGGTAGCCGAGGGCGTGGACGTCGTAGTGCTGGTCGACGCCGTAGAAGTCCCCCTCGGGCCAGGGCTCGTTGGTCCCGGGCATCACGTCGGCAGTGCGCCAGTCCGCGCGCTGGAACGCCTTGGTCAGCGTGAGCCGGTTGCTGGAGGTGAGGCTCCGGTAGCGCTGCTGGTTGTCGATCCACAGCCCGGACAGGAAGGTCGCGTGGGCGAGCCAGCTGCCGCCGCCGGCGATCGGCGAGGTCAGCCAGCCGCTGCGGGAGCCGAACCCGGCGGACGCGAGGTCCCGGTCGCCCTGCGCCAGCGTCGCGCCGACGCCGGCCGCGTACTGCGGGTCCTCGACGGCGCTGCGGCCGTAGCTCTCCACGTACGCGACCACGACGTCCTTGCCCTTCAGCGACGTGAGCAGCTGGTCGGGCGGGGTGTCGCCGAAGACGTCGACGGCGGACTGCCGCGCGAACTCGCGCTCGTCGGCGAGGCTGACCGGGACCTGCTTCGCCGTGGCCCACGCCAGGGAGGCGGCGCTGCGGGAGGCGAACGGGACCGGGGGCGCGAGCTGCGCCGCGAGCACCGCGCACACCACCCAGGCCGCGGTGAGGGACGCGAGCACCCCGGCGCTCACCCGGCGGCGCTCACCCAGGAGCCGCGCCAGCCGGCGCACCGCCAGCGCCATCAGCACCGGCACCGCGACGACGAGCAGCCCCGCCGCGACCAGCGCCGCGAGCCCGCCGGCCCGGCCGAACGACTCGTTCAGGAAGTCGACGGCGTTGCCGAGCAGCACGCCGTCGAGCACGGGGTCGAAGGGGCGGACCAGCACCGCACGGAAGCCCAGGTCGGTGATCCGCAGCAGGAGCAGGACGCCGAGCAGCGCCCCGAGGACCAGCGCGACGACCCGGCGGGCCCGGCCACGCAGCACGAGCAGCAGCGCCGCCCCGGCGAGACCCTCGACCGGGAGCCGCAGGAAGGCGAGCGGCTCGAGCTGCACGACCTCCGCCGGCGTGGTGAGCGCGACCAGCACGAACACCGCGGCGAGCGCCGTGAGCAGCACCGACCCGACCCGCCGGGCCAGGCGCGGGCGGTCGCGCGGCGCCGGCGGGGGCGCGGTGTCGGGCGGGGCGGTCACGGTCATGCGTGGTACTCCTCGGCGCGGTGCACCGGTACCCCGAGCGGGCGCCGGCACCAGAGGACACGGGCGGCGGCCCGCCGCGGTTCACCCGTCAGCCGAGCGGCTCCGCCTCGTCGCCCGTGCGGATCGTCACACCGGGGGTGTCCGGCACGAGGTTCGTCCCGAACACGAGGTGAGCCACGCGGCCGCCTCCTCGCCGGCGACGAGTGGCCTTGACCCGGTCGCGCCACACCTCGACGTCGACGAGCGGGCCGCCCGCGGGCACCGGCACGGCCAGCGGTGCGACGCCGGGACCCCGCAGGACGAGGCCCTCGCCGTCGGGTTCGGGGCGGACCAGCACGAGCCGGGGCAGTGCGCGGGCGGTGACGAACGTGCCGTCGGGCTCGGTGACCATCCAGCGGCGGTCGCCGGCCAGTCCCCACGGTCGACGCGGGCCTCCGTGAGGTCGGTGCCCCGGCAGGACTTCACGGGGTACCGGGCCAGCCGGCTCACGACGAGCGTCACCCGCCCGAGCCTGATCACCGGCGCGGCGGCGGCTCGGGCGGCAGGATCGGGCCGTGCGCGCGTTCGTTGCCCTGGTCCCGCCGCCGGAGGCGGTCGCCGAGCTGGCCGACGCCGTGGCGGCGGTGCGCCGGGACCACCGCGTGGCCCGGTGGACGCCGCCGGAGCAGTGGCACCTCACCCTCGCCTTCCTCGGCGAGATCGACGAGCCGACGCTCGACGGGGTGCGGGCGGGCCTGGCCGCCGTCGCCGCCCGCTCCGCGCCGGTCGAGCTCGCGCTCTCCGGCGCCGGGCGGTTCGGCGAGCGGGTGCTGTGGACCGGGTTCGCCGGCGACACGGACGCGCTCGCCGCCCTCGCCGCCGGGGTGGCCGCGGCCGCCCGCACCGCCGGCGTCGCGCTCGAGGACCGGGACTTCCGTGCCCACCTCACGCTGGCCCGCGGCCGGGGCGGGGTGAGCGGGCTCGGCCAGGTCGTCCGGGCATTGTCCGGGTTCGCCGGACGGCGGTGGCGGGCCGAGACGCTGCACCTGGTCCGCAGCCGCCCCGGCCCGCGCTACGACGACCTCGCGACCTGGCGGCTCGCCGGCGGCCTCACCGACCGGTGAGCCGCTCCACCACCGGCGCCAGCGCCTCGGCGAACGCCTCGCTCACGGCCAGGTAGCTCACGCCCAGCTCGGCCCGGCGGCGTTCGAGCTCGGCGACCATCTCGTCGGACGTGCCGCGCAGCACCGCGAGGGTGTCCGGGGCGCGCAGCGCCTCCACCGCGCCCGGGCCCGCCCAGCGGACCGCCCACTCCGGGATCTCGTCGCCGACCACGAAGACGTTCATCGCGATCTCGAGGTCGCGGTCGCCGGCGCGGGACCGTAGGTCCGCGGCCATCCGCCGCACCTCCGGCCGGGGGGTGGTGGGCCGCGCCGCGAGGGTCACGACGTCGGCCACCTCGGCGGCCAGGCCGAGGGCCTTCGGCCCGGACGCGGCCATCAGCACCGGGGTGTGGACCGGGGTCTCGGCGCGGCCGTCGAGCTCGCGCAACGCGGTGATCGCCGCCCGGACCTGCTCGAGCCGCTCGGCCGCGGTGCCCCAGGGCATGCCGAGCGCCTCGGCCTCGGCGCGGGCGTCGGGCCGGCCGGTGCCGATGCCCAGGTCGAACCGGCCGCCGGTCAGCGCGGTCATCGTGTGCGCCTCCCAGGCCGTGGTGCGCGGCGTCCGCAGCGGCCCGGCCAGCACGAACGGGCACACCCGGAGGTCGGGCGCGGCCGCGGCGGCCGTCGCGAGCGCGGGCAGCGGGGCGTGCAGGTGCAGGTTGTCCGGGGTGAGCAGGGTCGAGTAGCCCAGCTCGGCGACGCGTCGGGCGCGGGCGGCCCAGGCCTCGCCCGGTCCCTGCGGCGCCGCGACGATCCCGAAGCGGAACGGCCGGCTCATCGGGTCACCTCACCGTTCCGCGTCGCCGGCAGGGCCAGGGCGAACGCCACCAGCACGACGACGCCGCCGAACCGGCCGACCGGGACCAGCGGGTAGAGCACCCCCGTGACCAGCGCGATCGTGCTCAGTACGGCGAGGCCGCCGATCACGAGCGTGGCCCACGCGAGCCACCGCGGCACGAGCCCGCGGATCAGCGCGGGCACCCCCAACCCGAGCAGCAGCAGGCCGAGCGGGGCCGTGAAGCCGATCCCGCCCGTCGCGAACCAGACCCAGGCCAGGACGCGGGCCAGCGCGGCGTCGCCCAGACCGGCGGTCTGCGCGGCGACCCAGCCGACGAGCCCGCTGAGGGCCAGTGAACCGGCGGCCAGCACCGCCCCCGCGTAGCCCATCGAGGGGCCGGGCGCGGAGACGCCGAGACGCCGCAGCCGCCGCACCGCCGTCGCGGCGTAGACGACCAGCGGGAACGTCGAGCCGAGCAGCACCGCGGCCCCGACGGACAGCAGCGTGCCGTGGGCGGCGGTCCAGGCGAGCGTGGCCGCCGCGTCGGTGTCGGGTCGCGGGCCCGAGGAGCCGAGCACGGCGCCCGCGACGGTGAGTGCGGCGAAGGCGAGCGCCGGCACGAGGAGCGGAGGCCCGCCCTGGCGGTCGGAGCGCGCGTCGGCCGGCCGGGCGCTGGACGGGCCGGCGGTGGACGGGCCGCCGGTGGACGGACGGTCGGTGGACGGGTGGGCGGGCGTGGTCATCGTTCCCCCTCTGATCCGTTACAGATGAAAATCGTTCACTTGTGTATACGGTTTGTCAAGGGATACGGTTCCCGGGTGATCGACCCGAGCGGCCCCGGTTCCGCCTTCCTACTGGCCCAGCTGGGCGCCTTCGCGGCGGGTCGGTTCGCCGAGCGGATCGCGGAGCTCGACCTGAACCCGCCGCAGACCGGGCTGCTGCGCGCGATCGCCGCCGAGCCCGGGCAGTCACAGCAGGCCCTCGCGCGGCTGCTCGGCACCCCGCCCAGCCGGCTCGTCGCACTGGTCGACGGGCTCGACGAGCGCGGCCTCGTCGAGCGCCACCGCAACCCCGACGACCGCCGCCTCCACGCCCTGCACGTCACCCGGGCGGGCGAGGCCCTGCTGCAGCGGATCGCCGAGGTCGGCCGCGCGCACGACGACGCGATCTGCGGACCGCTCGACCCCGCCGACCGGGCCCGCCTGCGCGACCTGCTCACCCGGCTGACCGACGCCCACGGCCTCACCCCGGGCGTCCACCCCGGCTACCGGCGCCTGTAGTTCCTCGCCCGCGCGTGCCCCCGCCCACCTGCGGTGACAGGGTGTCGGGCATGAGCGACGCACCACCGGTGGCCCAGGAGCGCGCCGATCGCGGCTTCTTCGGCCAGCCGTCCCTGCTGTCCGCCCTGTTCGGGGTGGAGATGTGGGAGAGATTCTCCTTCTACGGCATGCAGGGCATCCTGCTGATCTACCTGTACTACTCCGTCGAGCAGGGCGGACTGGGGATCCCGCAGGCCACCGCCACCGGCATCGTCGGGGCGTACGGCGGCCTGGTCTACCTCTCCACCATCGTGGGCACCTGGCTCGCCGACCGGGTACTGGGTGCGGAACGAACCCTCTTCTACGCGGCGATCGTCGTCATGGCCGGGCACATCGCGCTCGCGGTGATCCCGGGCCTGGCCGGGGTCGGCGTCGGGCTCGTGCTGGTCGCGCTGGGCAGCGGCGGGGTCAAGGGGAACGCGACCTCCCTCGTCGGCACCCTCTACGCGCCCGACGACGAGCGCCGCGACGCCGGGTTCTCCCTGTTCTACCTGGGGATCAACCTCGGTGCGCTGGTCGGCCCGCTGCTCACCGGCCTGCTGCAGTCCACCGCGGGCTTCCACTTCGGCTTCGGCCTCGCCGCGGTCGGCATGGCCGCCGGTCTGATCCAGTACGCGATCCGGCGCAAGAACCTGCCGCCGAAGGCGCACGAGGTCCCGTCGCCGCTGGGCGGCCGCGAACGCCTCCGCGCCGCCGTCGTCGCGGGGGTCGTGGTCGTGGTGATCCTCGTGCTGGCCTTCACCGGTGTGCTGAGCGCGGACCGGCTGGACCTCGCGGTGATCGTCGTGACGTGCGCGGCGGCCGTCGGCTACTTCGCCCTGATGCTCGGCAGCCGGCGGGTGACCCCCGTCGAGCGGCGCCGGGTGCTGGCGTTCGTCCCGCTGTGGATCGCGAGCGCGGCCTTCTGGTCGCTCTACCAGCAGCAGTTCACGGTGGTCACGATCTACTCCGACCAGCGCCTGGACCGGAACCTCTTCGGCTGGGAGTTCCCGGTCGCCTGGGTCCAGTCGATCAACCCGATCTTCATCATCGTGCTCTCCGGGGCGTTCGCCGCCCTGTGGACGAAGCTCGGTCCGCGGCAGCCGTCCACGCCGGTGAAGTTCGCGCTCGGCGTGGCGATCATGGGCGTGGCCTTCCTGCTGTTCCTGCCGATGGCCGGCGGCGGCCCCAACAGTGCGCCGCTGCTCGGCCTGATCGGCATCCTGTTCGTGTTCACGATCGCCGAGCTGTTGCTCTCGCCCGTCGGGCTGTCGGTGTCGACGAAGCTCGCCCCGGAGGCCTTCCGGGCCCAGATGGTCGGGCTGTTCTTCCTGTCGATCGCCCTGGGCACGGCCCTCTCGGGGGCCCTGGCAGGCTTCTACAGCGAGCAGTCCGAGCGGGCCTACTTCGGGGTGCTCGGGGCCGTCGCGATCGCGATCGGCGTGCTGCTCGCGCTGACGACGCCGCTGCTCAAGCGGCTCATGGAGGGGGTCAGGTGACCGTTCGCTGGGGAATCGTCGGGCCGGGGCGCATCGCGCGGAAGGTCGCGGCGGACTTCGTCCACGTCCCCGACGCCGAGGTGGTGGCGGTCGCGTCACGGTCGAAGGAGCGGGCGGCGGCGTTCGCGGCCGATGTCGGCGCGCGCACCGTGCACGACTCCTACCGCGCGATCGTCGAGGACCCGGAGGTCGACGTCCTCTACATCGCCACACCGCACCCGCTGCACCGTGCGGTGGCGCTCGCCGGGCTGCGGGCGGGGAAGGCCCTGCTGGTCGAGAAGGCCTTCACCGTGACGCCCGAGGCGACCCGGGAGATCGCGGCCCTCGCGGCGGAGCGCGGCGCGTTCGTGATGGAGGCGATGTGGACGCGCTTCCAGCCGGCGATCGCCCGGATGCGGGAGCTGATCGCCGACGGGGCGATCGGCGACGTCATGGCCGTCCAGGCCGATCTCGGCGCGCAGCAGCCCAGCAGTCCCGACGACCGCTTCTACAATCTCGCCCTCGGCGGCGGCGCCCTGTTCGACCTGTCCGTCTACCCGATCTCGTTCGCGCAGATGGTGCTCGGCAACCCCGAGACGGTCACGGTGCACGGCCAGATGGTCGCCGATGGCGTCGACGTCGAGGAGGCGATCCTGCTCGGCTACCCCGAGGGCCGCAGCGCGACCCTCTTCGCCTCGCTGCGCTGCCAGTCCCCGGGAATGGCGCGGGTGGTGGGCACGGGCGGCTGGATCGAGGTGCCGCCCCGCTTCCACCACCCCTCCCGCCTGCTCGTGCACCGCAACGGCCACGAGCCTGAGGAGCTCCACCTCCCCGCGACCGGCGCCGGCTACTCGCACGAGATCGCCGAGGTCACCGAGGGTGTGAAGGCGGGCCTGGCCGAGAGTGCGGTCATGCCGCTGGCCGACACCGTGGCGGTGCAGGACATCATGGGCCGCGTCGCCGACAAGCTCGGCATGGCGGTCGCCGAGGGGCCCGCGGACCTCGAACAGTAGTTCGATCCACAGGTGTGGACGGACCTGTGGACAACTTCGCGGTACGCGGTGGGTGGTGCCGGCGCCACCCACCGCGCACGTCAGCGCCGGCGGGTGCGACGGGTGGCCGGCATGTCCATGCGGTCGCCGAGCATGGTCCGGCAGACCCGGACCGCGTGGCCGCGCAGGTGCTCGTCGTCGGCCGCCCGCAGGGCGATCTCGTCGAGCAGCGAGGCGAGGCCGAAGGCGTGCTCCGGATGCGTGAGGCCCGCGTAGCCGGCCTGGACGGCGTCGTGCCGCAGCCAGGCCGCGGCCCGGCCGATGATCTCCTGGTCCGCGCGCAGGGCGGCGTGACGGCGGCGCTCGTACGGATGCACCGGTTCCCCCGAGGGTCGTGCCGAACGGTGGACGGGCCCGGGGGAAGCGGACCGGGGAACCACTCTGCCCCGTCCGCCCGCCCCGGGCCATCCCCCGCTCGGTCACACCACGAGCAGTACGGCCGCGGCCACCGTGAGCAGCGTCCGCACGGTGTGCGCGCGGTTCCACGGCCGCTCGAAGCGTTCCCACGCCTCGGCGTCGGCCGCGGACCGGTCGAGCGCGGCGTTCAGCGGGATGTTCACCGCGACGGTGACCACGTGCGCGCCGAGCACCGCGAGTGCGGCCCCGGCCACGACGAGCCAGGAGCCGGCGAGCGCCGCAAGGACCGCGGTGACCACTGCGACCATGCCGGTCCCGACGAACAGCGTGCCGAACACCGGGTTCACGATCGCCCGGTTGATCGCCTGCATCGCGCCCGCGGCCTTCGCGGCCGGCCGCCGGTGCAGGCCGGGCATCACCGCGACCGAGAAGGCCAGGAACAGCCCGCCCAGCAGCGCGGTCCCGATAGCCGTCAGGGTGACGAGAATTGAGCTGATCACGCCGCCACCCCCAGTCCGTCGGCCCACGCCGCGACGGTCGTGGGCGTGGTCGCGTCGGCGGTCCGGCCGGAGGACCGGACGAGCCCGGAGTTGAAGGCGGCGTTCATCTCGACGTGCAGGGCCGCCACGTCGGCCGGCATCCCGACCTGCCGGAGCGCGCCGACCATGGCCTCCTCCGGCGCCCGGACGTACCCGAGGCCCGGCAGCCCGACCCGGGGCCCGAGCTCCGCCAGCGCCTCCGGCATGGTCAGGTCGGCCGGGCCCAGCAGCTCGCGCACGCCGGTGCGGGAGCGCGTGAGCAGGGCGTCGGCGGCCGCGTCGCCGACGTCGCGGGTCGCCACCATCGGCAGCCGGACGTCCGGGTCGATCGTGTCGGCGTGCAAGCCCTCCGCCCGCATGGCGTCGAGGCTGTACAGGAACGACTCGAAGAACAGCCCGGGACGCAGGAACAGGACGTCGGCGTCGAGGGTGCGCAGCCGCTGCTCCTGGCGGTGCAGCGCGGTCAGGTAGCCGGTGCCCCCGCCGACCTCGGCGCCCAGGGAGCTCAGCGCCACGACGTACGGCACGCGGGCCGCGCGCAGCGCCGCGGTGACCGCCTCGCCCATCCGGTCCTGCGTCGCGTGGTAGTCCGGCGTGAACAGGTCGAACGGCCCCCCAGCACGTAGGCCGCGCCGGCGCCGGTGAAGGCGCGGGTCAGGAAGTCCCGGTCGGTGGCGTCGCCCCGCCACGGCTCGGCGCCGGGCACGGGGCGCCCGGAGCGGGAGACCGCCCGGACCTGCTCGCCGGCCTCCGCGAGCCGTGCCGCGACCCGTCCGCCGGTGTTCCCCGTCGCGCCCAGAACGGTGATCATGTCGTGTTCCTTCCTCGGTGGTGTGCGTCCAGCCTGACGGCGACGACGAGGACGGAGAACCGCCAACGATCCGGGTTTCTTGCTCGATCGTCCAGACCGGCTGGACTCGCCGGCCCACCACCGCGAGAGTGGTGCCATGGCGCTGCACCCGCCCTGGACCCCGTCCGACGCCGTCGGCGAGGCCCTGCACGTGCTGCGGATGAGCGGCACCTTCTACTGCCGCTCGGAGCTCACCGCCCCGTGGGGCTTCACGCTGCCCGCGATGCCGGGCTGCCTGTGGTTCCACGTCGTGACCGCGGGCGGGTGCCTGCTCGAGGTCGGCGACGGCGTGCGCGCGCTCGGGGAGGGCGACCTCGTCCTGGTCCCGCGCGGCGAGGGGCACGTGCTGCGCAGCGACCCGCGGGCGTCGACGCCGTCGATCCTCGCGATCCCGCACGACATGCCGGACTCGCGCTACGCGGTGCTCCGGCACGGCGGCGGCGGGACGCCCGCGACGATGGTCTGCGGCGCGGTCCGCTTCGACCATCCCGCCGCGCGCACGCTCGTCGGGCTGCTGCCGGACCTGATCCACGTGCCGGTCTCGCCGCTGACCGACCGCCTCCGCGACACCCTGCGGCTCATCGCGCTGGAGGTCGAGGAGCTGCGTCCCGGCGGCGAGGCCGTGATCACCCGGCTCGCCGACGTGCTGGTCATCCAGGCCATCCGGACCTGGATGGAGACCGACGCCGCGGCCCGCACCGGCTGGCTCTGCGCGCTCGGGGACCCGCAGATCGGGCGGGCGCTGGCGCTGGTGCACCGGGACCCGGCGCGGGACTGGTCGGTGGCGACGCTGGCGGGCGAAGTGGCGATGTCCCGGTCGGCGTTCGCGGCCCGCTTCACCGCGCTGGTGGGTGAGCCCGCGATGGCGTACGTGACGCGCTGGCGGATGCACGTCGCGCTGGACCGGCTCGCCGGCGGGGACACGGTGGCCCGGATCGCGGCGGACCTCGGCTACCGGTCCGAGGCGGCGTTCAGCCGGGGCTTCAGCCGGGTGGTGGGGGAGCCGCCGAGCGCGGCGCGGCGGGCCCTCGCGGAACGCGACGCTCTGGCGCAGTGGGAGGCGGCGGGGTGACGAGCGCCCGCGCGGCCGGGGTAGCGAGCCAGGCCGCAGCCAGCGCGGACACCAGCGCGAGCCCGGCGAGGCCGGGGACGAAGCCGTGCCCCCCGCCCACGGCCGCGAGCAGCAGCGGGACGAAGAACCCGAGGTAGGAGCAGGCGTAGAAGGTGCCGGTGAGGGCACCGCGGGCGGCCGGGTCGGCCAGCCGGGCGACCAGCGTCAGGCCCGTCGCGAGGCAGATCCCGTAGGCCAGGCCGAGCAGGACCGACACGGGCAGCACGAGCGGCCACACCTCGCCGATGTCGGCCAGCAGCCCGAGGCCGATCCCCGCCGCGCCGAGCGCGAGGGCGATCACGCCGGCCCACGTCGTCCCCAGGCGGCGGACGAGCGGCTGGACGACCACGCCGGTTCCCATCGTCAGCCCCGCCACCAGCCCGGTGACGGCCACGCCGATCCCGGGCATGACCGGCTCCAGCTCCAGCGGCAGCACGGTGACCGCGGTCGCGGCGAAGGTGAACACCCCGATCGCGATCGGCACGACCACCAGGCCGAACGCGCGCCCGGCCCCCGGGGGCACGCCGAGGTTCACCGGCGGTCCGCCGGTGCGCCGCCGCTCGGGCGGGAGCGTCTCCGGCACCCGACGGAGCAGCGCGAGCGCGGGCAGCATGAGGACGACGTGCACGACGTAGGGCAGCACCGCGGGCCCGGCCGCCCACTGGCCGAGCACCCCGGACACCAGCGGGCCGAGGGCCCAGCCGCCGCCCAGCGCGACGGCGGTCAGCCGCGCGGCCCGCGCCCCGCCGTCGCCGGTCGCGGCCATCAGCTCGCCGAGCCACGCCGTGCCCACGCTGAACACGACCCCGGACACTGCGCCCTGCAGGAACCGCCCCGCGAACAGCACCCAGGGCGCCACGGGCACGGCGAGGAAGGCCAGCGTGGTGACCAGGGCCAGCGCCACGAACGGGACGACGACCCGGCGCCGGCCGACGGCGTCGGACAGCGGCCCGGCGAGCAGCAGGGCCGGCACGAGTCCCGCGGCGTAGACCCCGAACGCGCCGGTCAGCGCGGTCGGTGAGAACCCGAGCGTCGCGCGGTAGTGCAGGAGCAGCGGGGTGGGGACGTTCGTGCCGTAGGCGACGGCGAAGACCACGATCCACAGCGCGACCCACCCCGGCACCGCGCGATGCCCTCGTCCCCGCACCCCGGCACCGTAACCCGGCCGGGCTCCGGGCCGGGAGCCGTTCCGGTCGGGCGGAAATCGGGCGTCAGCCGAGCCATTCCAGCCAGGCGGCGCTCGGGTGCGCGCGGCCGAGGACCGTGCCGTGCCGCGCGCCGTCGCGCACCGAGACCCGTCCGATCACCCCGAACACCCCGCCCTCGCGGTTCTCCGCGATCCAGTGCTCGGACACGTCGAGACCCTGGACCGTGGCGCGGGCCTCCGGCCCCAGCGGGACCAGCGGGTCGACCGAGATCCACTCGAGGTCCCGGCCGGCCCGGACCAACGCGTCGTCGAACGCGGCGAGCCGCTCCGGGCCGAGGAAGACGTGCACGTAGGTGTCGACGAGGCACACCAGCGCGTCCGGCGGCAGCCCCGCGACGACCTCGACCAGCGCGTCGACGACGTCCCCGCGCACGATCGGCGCGGGGTCGGCCAGCGCCAGCTCGGTCGCGGTGGCGAACCGGGACACGGCGCCGGCCTCGGGCGGCACGCAGGCGGCGAGCCAGGCGCGGGTGGCGGGGTCGGCCAGATCGTGCGGCTCGACGTCGACGCCCACCCGGGCGGTGATCACCGGCGGCTGCGGCGGGACCGGCGGCGTCGCGCCGCGGACCTCGCAGGACAGCTCGAGCGGGCCCGATCCGCAGCGCAGCTCGGTGCCGTCGGGCAGCCGGTAGCGGTAGGCGTAGCGATCGGGACGCAGGCCCAGCCCGGCGCCCGTGCCGAGGTCGACCAGCGCCAGCGGGCGGGGATCCTCGGCGGCGATCGCGGCCAGCACGGGCAGCACGTCGAGGCTCCGGGCCACCTCGGTCATCTGGTACCGGTGCCCCGCACACAGCCGTGCCAGCCCCTCCCGCTCGGCGCGGGCGAAGGCGGCCAGCGCGGGGGCGAACCCGTCGTCCTGCTCCGGTTGCGCCTTTCCGGGCACCGGGAAGTAGTCGGCGAGCGCGCCGCCCCGCTCCGCTGCGAGCCGGCGGACGGCGGCGGACAGCAGCAGGGCGGGCTGGTGGTCGAGCGGCAGGCCGGCGGCGATCCCGAGCAGCACCTCGTCGTCGGCGATGCCGCGGAGCAGGGCGGCGGTGAGCCACCAGCTCGGCGGGGCGCCGGGCGCGGACCAGGCGTCGGCCACCGCCCGGGCCTGGGCGGCGACCTGCGCGGTCCGGTCGGTCACACATCCGGGCTCGCGCCCGTCGCCCGTCCCGTTAGCAGGCGACCGAGCAGTCTCGATCTGAGACAGGGGGTCCGCCTGTGATCCAGCACACTGACGCGATGCGTGCGATGCGGGTGCTCCGGCTGGTCGTCCACGCGCGGAGCAGGCAGCCGGTGCTGGTGCTCGGCGAGGTCGACGGGGAGCGGTGCGTGCCGATCTTCCTGCGGCCGCAGCAGGCCGAGGTGATCGCGGTGGGCCGGCGCGAGGGCGGCGACCCGGCCGCCGCCGAGACCGCCCTCGTGCAGGACGTGCTGGTCCCGCTCGTCGGGGCGCTCGGCGCGCGGATCACCGGTGCGGAGATCACCGATCTGGTCGACGGCGTCTACACCGCCGAGCTCGTGCTGCGCGACGAGGCCGCGGCCGAGGTGCGGGTGAAGGTCCGGCCCAGCGACGCACTGGCCGTCGCGGTGCGCGAGGGGCTGGCGATCGGGGTCGCGGACGCCATCCTCGACGAGGTCGGCCAGGACATCTCCGAGGTGTTCCCGGACGGCGCCGACGCGCCCCCCGCCGAGCAGCTGCGGGAGTTCCGGGAGTTCCTCGACGACGTCACGCCGGACGACTTCCGGCGCTGAGCGAGCCTGCGGAGCGATCATCGGCAGTGAGCGAGCCTGCGGAGCGGTCGACCGTGCCGGGCGGCCGTTCGTCGTAGTCGGGCAGGTCGATCGCCTCGGCCTTCGCGAAGAACAGCTTCCGCGCGAGCCCGCGCAGCGGCCGGCTGACCATGAGCTTCATCGTCCAGATGCGGTTGCGGATCGCTGCACGGGTGTGCGGCGCGTAGCCGCGGATACCGCCGGGCGGCAGCACCTGGCCCTGCTCGACGTACGGCCGCATCCGCTCCTCGTAGGCGGCGAAGGCGGCCTCGTGCGAGGCGTGCCGGCCCAGCTCGCCGGCGAGCACGTACGCCCCGACAAGGGCCAGGCTGGTGCCCATCCCGGTGAGGGGGCAGGGAGCGTACCCGGCGTCGCCGACGAGGACGATCCGGCCCGTGGACCAGCGGTCCATCCGGACCTGCGCGACCAGGTCGAGGTAGAAGTCGTCCGCGGTGTGCAGGGCCGCGACCAGCTGCGGGGCGACCCAGCCCATGCCGCGCATCCGGTCGGCGACGATCGCCCGCTGGGCGTCGAGGTCGCGGCGGTCGTGGTCCAACGGCTCGGAGAGGAAGGCGAGCCCTGCCTTGGCGCGGCCGGGCGTGCTGTCCGGGCGGGCCGACGCGACCCGGCCCGGCTCGTTGTACATCTCGTACCACCCGTCGAGACCGACCGGGTCGGGCGCGGTGAACCAGGCCATGTAACCGCCGACGGGGCGCACGAACTCCTCCTCCGGGCCGAACGCCAGCCGTCGGATCCCGGAGTGCGGCCCGTCCGCGCCCACGACCAGGTCGAAGGTGCGCGTCCCGCCGTCGGAGAAGGTGACGGCGACGCCCGCGGGCCCGTCCTCGAACGCGGTCACGCGCAGGCCCCACAGGTACTCCGCGGAGGTCGCCTCGAGCAGGATCCGGGACAGGTCGCCGCGGAGGATCTCGTACTCGCTGACGATGCCGTCGCCGCCGAGGTCCTCGACCCGCATCTCGGCGAGGTGCCGGCCACCGGCGTCGACGTACGCGATGCCCTCCTGGTCCATGCACGCGGCCCGCACGGCGGGCATGAGCCCCATCCGCTCGACGACGGTGCGTCCGGCCCCGCGCAGGTCGACGGTCTGGCCGCCGGGCCGCGGCCCGGGAGCGCTCTCGACGACGGTCACGGCGAAGCCGCGCCGCTCCAGCCAGAAGGCCAGGGCGGGGCCGGCGATCCCGGCTCCGGAGACGAGGACGGTGCGGGTCATGGTTCCTACCTCCCAGGTGCTGATGCACCGAGAGTACGGCGTACGCAGGTGTCCTCGATGTCTTCCGCTGGGGATACGATCGGATGGCCGAACGCGCTCTAGTGCACTATCGAGGTGCACGAGGAGTGCACTAGTGCGGGGAGGGCATGTGGCCTACACGGACGTCGTCGAGGCGATCCGGGCCCGGATCGCGGCGGGTGAGCTGGCCCCGGGCGACCGGATCCCGTCGACCCGGCAGATCGTGGCGGAGTTCGGCGTCGCGATGGCCACGGCCAGCAAGGTGATCGCGGCCCTGCGGCAGGAGGGGCTCGTCCGGGTGCTGCCCGGCGTCGGGACGGTGGTCGCGGGGGACGCGGTCGCGCCGGAGCCCGAGCTGGGCCGCGGCCGGATCCTGCGCGCCGCGCTCCGGATCGCGGACGGCGAGGGCGTCGACGCGCTGTCCATGCGCCGGGTCGCCGCCGAGCTCGGCACCGGCACGATGTCGCTGTACCGGCACGTGCCCGGCAAGGAGGAGCTGCTCCTGCTCATGCGCGACGCGGCGTTCGGCGAGTTCCCGCTGCCCCCGGTCCCGCCGCCCGGCTGGCGGGCGCAGCTGGAGGTCTCCTCGCGGTCGTTGTGGGCGCTGTACCGGCGGCACCCCTGGGTGGCCCGCACGACGTCGATGACCCGGCCCTACGCCGGGCCGAACCAGATGCCGTACTCGGAGTGGAACCTGCGCGCGCTCACCGGCCTCGGCCTCGACGACCCGACGATCTTCCGGCTGCACCTGGCCCTGTTCGGCTACGTGCACGGCGCGGCCGCGAGCCTCGAGTCCGAGGCGCGGGAGGAGGCGGAGACGGGCGTGACGCTCTGGCAGTGGATCCGCGCCCGCGAGACCGAGAACCGCGCGGTCATGGAGTCCGGTTCCTTCCCGAACTCGGTGCGGGTGTTCCTGCACGCCGGCCCGGGCTTCGACCTCGACACGATCTTCGAGACGGGCCTGGCCAGGATGCTCGACGGCATCGCCGCCCTGACCGGCCGCACCGGAGAACGATGAGCCGATTCCGTGACGCCCTCGATAGCACGGTCCGCACGCCGGCGAAATAGGCCGTCGGCACGATTCGATCACCGCGATTCGGGCCTTGTGCGCTCTCGAGTTCTCTGCGACCGAGTGCTGCGACTCCCGCGTCCGGAGTAGTGGGGGAAGTGGTCAAAATCGGGGTTTGACAGCGAGATCGGCCGTCACGATCATACTCCTCGTTGGACTCTTGCTCTTGTGCTCATTTCCTCGCTCACCCCGAAGTCGTCGTGCACTCGCCCTTGGAGACCGCACCGTGCCGAGCCAGTCGTCGTCGAGCGCCGCCGCCGATACGGGGGCGGACGGCAATCCGGCGCCGCGCTCCCGGAGCCAGGAGGTCGCCGACTCGCCGTCGCTCATGGCGATCGTGTTCGTCGCGACCATCGGGGTGGTGCTCTACACCGTTTTCCTCTTCGATTTCTCCCATCGGGGGAACTGGATTCCCTATGTGCTGGTGCTGGTCGCCGAGTCCGTCATCGTGCTCCAGGCCGCACTGGCCCTGTGGACGATCCTGTCCTGCGGCCACGACCCCCGCGACTACCGCTTCTACGACGCGCAACGACGGCTGTACGGCCCGGGGGGCGGGCCCGGACACGGTGTCGCGGCGCGGGACCGTCCGATGTTCCTCGGCGGTGCCGAGGCGACGGTCGACGTCTTCATCACCACCTACGGCGAGTCCCTCGGCGACATCCGGCGCACCGTGGTCGCCGCCCTCGCGATGGAGGGGCGGCACACGACCTACGTGCTCGACGACGGCAGGACGGCCGGGGTGTTCGCGCTCGCCCGGGAACTCGGCGTGGTCTACGTCGCGCGCACCGGCAACGACTACGCCAAGGCCGGAAACGTCAATCACGCCCTGGGGCTGACGACCGGTGAGTTCTTCGTGATCCTCGACGCCGATTTCGTCGCGAAGCCCGATTTCCTCCGCCAGACCGTGCCCTTCTTCGCGGATCCGACGGTCGCCTTCGTGCAGACGCCGCAGGTGTACGGCAACCTGAACAACCTCATCTCGCGCGGGGCGGGCTACATGCAGACCGTGTTCTACCGCTTCATGCTGCCGGGGAAGAACCGGTTCAACGCGGCATTCTGCGTGGGTACCAACGTGGTGTTCCGCCGCGCGGCCGTGACGGAGATCGGCGGCATCTACCAGGAGTCCCAGTCCGAGGACGTGTGGACGTCGCTGAAGTTGCACGAGCGCGGCTGGCGGTCCGTGTACATCGCCACCGAACTGGCGATCGGCCGGACCCCGGAGACCATCGAGACCTACACGAAACAGCAGTTGCGCTGGGCCACCGGCGGTTTCGAGATCCTGCTCCGCAGCAACCCGATGGGGCGCGGCCGCACCCTGACGCTCGACCAGCGCCTGCAGTACTTCGGCACGTCCACCTTCTACCTGGTCGGGGTGGCGCCACTGCTGCTGATCCTGGTGCCGCCGCTGCAGATCTACTTCGGGATCGGCCCCATCGACGCCGACGTGTCCGGCGCGACCTGGTTCTTCCACTACGCCGGCTTCTACTTCATGCAGATCGTGGTCGCCCTGTACACCATCGGATCGTTCCGGTGGGAGACGTTGATGCTGGCCACGGCGTCCTTCCCGATCTACACACGGGCGTTCCTCAACGCCCTGCTGCGTCGCCGGCAGACGTGGAGCGTGACCCACCGCTCCGGCGTCCGGAACTCGCCGTTCGACTTCATCGTCCCGCAGGTGCTGACCTTCGTGTTCCTGCTGCTCACCTCGGCGGTCGGGATCTGGCAGGCGCACGCGGACCGGACGCTCACGCTCGCCCTCGTCTGGAACGTCACGAACACCGTCGTGCTCGGCGCGTTCGTGGTCACCGCGATGCGCGAGGCCCGCGAGACCCGGGCCCTCAACCGCGCCGCGCGCCGGCAGCTCCGCGACCGCGGGCGCGGGTGGGCCTCGGAGGAACCGGTCCCCGTACCCCGGCAGGGCGAGGCCGATCTCCCGCGGGCGGCCGTCCACTCGGCCGCCCTGACTCCGGCCGAGGACGCGGGATGAGCTGGCGCGGTCGGATCCGGCTCGGGGTCGGGCTCCTCGGCGTCGTGGTGCTCACCGCGGTGCTGACCATGGTGCTGAACGCCCGCAACGGAGTGGTCGACAGCCGCTCGGCCGCGCTGGCCGCCGAGACGTACCCGGTGGGCACCGACTACGGCGGCACCCTGGTGACGCAGCTCGTCCACATCGGCGACCAGGTCGCGGTCGGCCAGCCGATGTTCGAGCTGCGCAGCGGCGCGGTGCAGCGCGACGTCGCCCAGCGGCTCGTCGACACCAGCGCCCTGCCCTACGAGATGCGGGCCGACGGCACGCTGGTCCTCACCGCGAGCGACGCCGGCCGGGTGGCCTCCCTCGCCTACCCGCTCGGCTCCTTCGTGCCGGCGAACAGCACGATCGCGACCGTGCAGCGCGCCGGCTCCCTGTACATCGAGGGCGAGTTCGTGCTCACGGCGCAGGACTACGCGCGCCTGGCCCCCGACGCGACGGTCGAGGTGCTCCTGCCGTCGAACCGGTCCGTCGACGCGAAGGTGCGCCGCATCCAGGTGCAGACCGAGGACGGTCAGGCGCGCACCGAGGTCGAGGCGTACAGTGACCAGCTGGCCGACGCCACCGCGGACGGGCTGTTCGCCGTGGGCACCCCGGTGACGGCGACCCTGCACCTGCGCAACGACGGTCTCGTCACGGACGCCACCGCCTGGGTGCTCCGCAAGGTCGGCGGTGTCTCGGACGCCGCGGCCACGGTGCTCCGCCAGATCGGCCTCGACCCGTGAGCCGGCGCTCCGTGCCGCCGGCGTTCCCCTTGCTGGTGGTGCTGCTCGTGCTCGCCGGGTGCACCGGCAGCGCGCCGGCTCCGCCGGACCAGCCGGACCGCAGCGACCCCGCGCTGGCCGCGGCCGTGGCCGCGTTGCCGCAGCGCAGCGTCGGGAGCGCGCCCGCGATGCGGCTGGCCGCGGGCCTGGTGCCGCCGACGAACCGGTGGTTCTCCGGACTGGTGTTCCCCGCCGCCCCGCAGCCGGTCTTCCCGCTGCCGCTCTCGGTCGGCGTCCGCGACGACGGCGTCGCGATCGGCCTCCCGGACGTCACCTCGACCACGAAGACGATCTTCGGCAGCCACCGCCCCGCGGTCGACATGCGCCTCGGCACCGCGCGCATGCTGGTCGTGCGGTACGACGACCTGACCGTGACCGTCGCGTTCCTGGACGGCAGCGGTGCCGAGCGCGGCCGCATGCTCCTGGCACGCGGCTCCCCGTACGTGCGCTACACGGCCACGACCGAGCAACGGATCACCCTCGACCCGGCGCCGCAGGCCGGCGGGACCGTCGAGAGCCTCGGGCAGCGCTACGGGTTCGTGGCCGGTGACGGCGCCGAGGCCGCCGGCGACGGCGTGCAACTGCCCGCCGGCGGGTGGGTCACGCTGTTCGCGGTCCCGCCCGGCGGCGACGCCGCCCTCCTCGCCGGGCACGCCGACGTCGCCGTGCTCGGGGGCGAGGTCACGCAGCGGATCGTGGGCGACCGGGTCGTGACCACCCTCGACTACCGCACCGACGGCGGCGACACCCTCGTCGGCGCGATGCCGCTCCAGGACGCGGCGCCGGGCTGCACGGCCGGCACCTACCCGACCATCTACGGGCCGCTGTCGCTGTGCGCCGGGACCGCGCTCACGGTCTCGGACCCGCTGGTCGAGCCGTCGGACGGGCTCGACCTCTCCGCGCTGTCCGACGCCGACCGGGCCACCGTCGCCGCGGCGGTGCGGGCCGACGCGGCGACCACGTCCTTCACCGCCTCCGACACCTACGCCGCGGGCAAGGAGCTCGCCCGGGCGGCGAACCTGCTGCGCCTGGCCGAGCAGCTCGGCCTGGCCGGAACCGCGGACCGGCTGCGCGCCGCGCTCGCGGCGGAGCTGCGGCGGTGGGCCGAGCCGGACGGGTGCGCGCACCGGGACACGCACTGCTTCGTCTACGACCCGGTGCTGCGCGGCGTCGTCGGCCTGGCGGTCGCGTTCGGCTCCGAGCAGTTCAACGACCACCAGTTCCACTACGGCTACTTCCTCTACGCCGCGGCCGTCGCGGCCCGTGACGACCCGGGCCTGGCCGCCGCCCTCGCGCCGGTGATGGACCTGTTGGCCGCGGACATCGGGGCCGGCCGCAGGAGCGCGGAGTTCCCACGGAGCAGGGCCTTCGACGAGTACGCGGGACATTCCTGGGCGTCCGGCTTCAGCCCGTTCGCCGACGGCAACAACCAGGAGTCGAGCTCGGAGGCCGTGGCCGCGTACAACGGCCTCGCCCTCTGGGAACAGGTCCGCGGCGACGAGCCGGCGCGGGAGCGGGCCGTCGCGCTCCTGAGCCGCGAGGCGGCCGCCGCCACCCGGTACTACGTCGCGCCCCCGCTGCGCTCCGCGGAGTTCGACGGGTTCGCCCACCGCGTCGTCGCGATCAACTGGGGCGGCAAGCGCGACTACGCGACCTGGTTCAGCCCCGCGCCGGGCGCGGTGCTGGGCATCCAGCTGATCCCCATGGCCCCCGTCGCCGGCTACCTCGCCGGTGACACCGGGCGCATCCGCGCCGACGTCGCGGAGGCGGCGCCGGCGGGCTTCGACGTCCCGCTCGGCGACTACCTCCTCATGTACCTGGCCCTGGCCGACCCGGCGGCGGCGCGCGCGGCGGCGCAGGACCTGCCGGCGTCGGCGATCGACGCCGGCAACTCCCGCGCCTACCTGCTGGCCTGGATCTACTCCCGCCGGGCGCCGTGACGCTCCCTACGCCGCGACGGGGTCGGGCTCGTCGAACTGGGTGCGGTAGAGCTCGGCGTAGCGGCCGGACCTCGCCAGGAGCTGCTCGTGCGTGCCGCGCTCCGCGATCCGGCCCTGCTCCACGACGAGGATCTGGTCGGCGTCCCGGACGGTGGACAGCCGGTGCGCGATCACCAGCGCGGTCCGCCCGTCCAGCGCCTCGGCCAGCGCGGCCTGCACCGCGGCCTCGGACGTCGAGTCGAGGCTGGCCGTGGCCTCGTCGAGCACCACGATCCGGGGCCTCGCCAGCAGCAGCCGCGCGATCGTCAGCCGCTGCCGCTCTCCGCCGGAGAGCCGGTACCCCCGCTCGCCGACCACCGTGTCCAGCCCGTCCGGCAGCGCGGCGACCAGCGCGCCCAGCCGGGCCCGGCGCAGCGCCGCCCACAGCTCGTCCTCGCTCGCCCCCGGGGCCGCGAGCAGCAGGTTCGCGCGGATCGTGTCGTGGAAGAGGTGCCCGTCCTGGGTCACGAACCCGACGTCCCCGTGCAGGTCCGCGGCCCGCAGGTCCCGGACGTCGACGCCGCCGACCGACACCGCGCCGCCGTCGACGTCGTAGAGCCGGGCGAGCAGCTGCGCGATCGTCGACTTGCCGGCGCCGGAGCTGCCGACGAGCGCGGTCAGCGACCCGGCGGGGACGGTGAACGAGACGTCGTGCAGCACGGTGTCGCCGCCGCGGGCGTCGAGCGTCGCGACCTCCTCCAGGGAGGCCAGCGACACCCGCGCCGCGGCCGGGTAGGCGAAGTCGACGTGGTCGAACCGCACGTCGAGCGCCCCCGCCGGCAGGGCGCGCGGCTCCTCGGGATCCTGGATGACCGGCTCCAGGTCCAGGACCTCGAACACCCGCTCGAAGCTGACGACCGCGCCCATCGCCTCGACCCGGGCGCCGGCCAGCGCGGTCAGCGGGGCGTACAGCCTGGTCAGCAGCATCGCGAGGGACACGACGGCACCGGGCGCGAGCATCCCGCCCAGCGCCAGCCCGCCGCCGACGCCGTAGACCAGCGCGAGCGCCAGGGCCGAGACCAGCGTCAACGCCGTGACGAACACCCACTGCACCATCGCCGAGCGCACGCCGATGTCGCGCACCCGCCCGGCCCGGGCGGCGAACTCCGCCGACTCCTCCGCGGGCCGGCCGAACAGCTTCACGAGCGTGGCGCCGGGCGCCGAGAACCGCTCGGTCATCTGCGTGCTCATCGCGGCGTTGTGGTCCGCGGCCTCGCGCTGCAGCCGCGCCAGCCGCGAGCCCATCCGCCGGGCCGGCACCACGAACACCGGCAGCAGGAGGAGGGCGAGCAGCGTGACCTGCCACGAGATGCCCAGCATCACCGCGAGCGTGAGGACCAGCGTCACGGCGTTGCCGACCACCCCGGACAGGGTGTCGCTGAACGCCCGCTGCGCGCCCAGCACGTCGTTGTTCAGCCGGCTGACCAGCGCGCCCGTGCGGGTGCGGGTGAAGAACGCGACCGGCATGCGCTGCACGTGGTCGAACACCGCGGTCCGCAGCTGCAGGATCAGGCCCTCGCCGATGGTCGCGGAGAACCAGCGGGTGCACAGGCCCAGCGCGGCCTCGGCGATCGCGACGACGGCGATCAGCCCGGCCAGCCCGGCGATCACCCGGAGCCCCTCCCGGGCGTCGATCGCGTCGATCACCCGCCCGGCCAGCAGCGGCGTGACGACGGTCAGGACCGCTCCCGCCACGCTGAGCAGCACGAACGCGGTGATCCGCCGCCGATGCGGCCGCGCGAACCCCGCGATCCGCCGCAGGGTGACGGGCACGGGCGCCCGCGTCTCCTCCCGGTCGCGGGAGGCGGTGCGCAGGGCGCTCCAGGTGTTCACGTCCATGCGGCGACGGTAGGACCTGAAGTGAACTACAGGTCAAGCTGGACCGGGCGGCCGGGGCGGGCGAGACTGGGGGACCCGATCCCCAGGAGGTCGCGATGACGCGACGGGACGTCGAGTTCGACGCCGAGGGCACGACCCTGCGTGGCTGGTTCTACCGCGCGGAGGGCGCGACCGGCCGCGCCCCGACGATCGTGATGGCCCACGGCTTCTCGGCCGTGAAGGAGATGTACCTCGACGCCTTCGCCGAGGTCTTCGCGGCGGCGGGCCTCAACGCGCTGGTCTTCGACAACCGCAACTTCGGGGCCAGCGACGGCGAGCCCCGCCAGGAGATCGACCCGGTCGCCCAGGTCCGGGACTACCGGCACGCCATCACCTACGCCGGCACGCTCGACGAGGTCGACGCCACCCGCATCGGCGTCTGGGGCTCGAGCTACTCCGGCGGGCACGTGCTGGTGGTCGGCGCGATCGACCGGCGGGTCAAGGCCGTCGTCGCGCAGGTCCCGTTGATCAGCGGCTCGAAGAACATCGGCGAGCTGGTCCGCGCGGACTTCCGGGCCGGGTTCCGGGAGATGTTCGACGCCGACCGCGTGGCCCGGTACGCCGGCGACCCGCCGGCCATGGTGCCCGTGGTCGCCGAGGACCCGTTGGCGCCCTCGGCGCTGCCGACGCCGGACTCGTGGACGTGGTTCACCGAGACCGGCAAGCTGCGGGCCCCGTCCTGGCGCAACGAGGTGACGCTGCGGACCGTCGAGATGCTGGGCGAGTACGAGCCGGAGGCCTACATCGCCCGGATCAGCCCGACCCCGTTGCTCATGGTGGTCGCGCGGGAGGACCACCTCACGCCCGCCCACCTCGCGATCGACGCCTACGAGAAGGCCCGCGAGCCCAAGGCGCTGGAGATCCTCCCGGGCGGGCATTTCGACGCCTACGTGAAGGACGTCGAGCTCGCCGCCCCGGTGGCGCGGGACTGGTTCGTCCGCCACCTCACCTGACGCGGCGGCACACCACCCCGGAGCGGCACCGTCGCAGGCGTCGGCCGTCCCCGCAGGTCACATGATCACCGGTTCCGGGCAGGCAGGGCGGTGGAAACCGCCGTAGCTGCACGGAGCCGGCGATCAGCGGGGCTCAGCCCTTCTTGTCCGCCGCCTTCTCGGCGGCGGCGATGACGTTGCGGAAGAGCATGGCGACGGTGGTGGGGCCCACCCCGCCGACCCGCGGGGTGATCGCGCCCGCGACCTCGGCGCAGGACTCGTCGACGTCCGGGAGCAGCTTCTTGCCGGAGTACCGCACCCCGCCGCCGATCACGGTCGCGCCGTGCTTCACGTGCTCGGGCTGGATGATCCCCGGGACGCCGGCGGCGGCGATGAGGATCTCCGCGCGCTTCGTGTACCGGTCCCAGTCCGGGACGCCGGTGTGCACCACGGTGACCGCGGCGTTGGCCGTGGGCCGCTTCTGTGCGAGCAGCATCGCGAGGGGGCGGCCGAGGGTGGCGCCGCGGCCGAGGATCACGACCTCGCGGCCGGAGACCGGGATCCCGTGGAAGGCCAGCAGCTCCTCGATCCCCGCGGGCGTGCAGGGCAGCGGCCCGGGCAGGCCGACGGCGAGGCGCCCCATGTTCATGGGGTGCATGCCGTCGACGTCCATGTCCGGGTCGAGCTCGGCCAGCGCGGCGTCGTAGTCCAGGTGGCCCGGGATCGGGTACTGGATCAGCAGGCCGTGCACCGCGGGGTCGTCGTTGTAGCCGCGGATGGTCGCGACCAGCTGCTCCTGGGTGGTGTCCTGCGGCAGGTGCGTGTGCGGCGAGTCGATGCCGAGCTCGGCGGCCTGCTTCTGCTTGATACGGATGTAGCCGGCGGAGGCGTCGTCGTCGCCGACGAGGATCGTGGCCAGGCTGGGCGTGATCCCGCGGGCGCGCAGCGCGTCGGCCCGGGCGGTGACGTCGGCCAGGACCCGCTCGGCGACGGGCTTGCCGGGCAGCAGTCGTGCGGTCATGGGTTCCCTCGTGACGCGGGGGCCCAGGCGGTCGACCCCCGCGGACGTCAGCTCCCCGATGGTCGTTGCCATCCTCGGTATGCCGCCAGTCGCGCGTTCGCCGTGATTCTTCCACGCCGGCACCGACCGGCGTCCACTCGTGGCCACGGCTTCCGGATTGGCCCTTGGGGAACAGGCCACCTCCGGCGATCCTGGGGTCGTGGATCTCCGCCCGCTCCCCGTCGCGCACGCCCCGTTCCGCCGGCTCCCGCAGCTGCTCGCCGGCCTCGCGCTCTACGGCACCTCGATGGCGATGCAGGTCCGCGGGTCGCTCGGGCTCAACCCGTGGGACGTCCTGCACCAGGGCCTGACGACGCGGCTGCCGCTGAGCTTCGGGCTGATCACGGCGATCACCGGGGTCGTGGTGCTGCTGCTGTGGATCCCGCTGCGCCAGCGGCCCGGCGTCGGGACCGTGGCCAACGTCGTGGTGATCGCCTTCGCCGTCGACGCCGCCCTGGCCCTGATCCCCGAGGCCCACACGTGGCCGGCGCGGGTCGGGCTGATGGTCGGCGGGATCGTGCTCAACGGCGTGGCGTCGGCCGCCTACATCGGCGCCCGGCTCGGCCCGGGCCCGCGCGACGGCCTGATGACGGGGATCGCCGCCCGCACCGGCCGGTCGATCCGGCTCGTGCGGACGGCGATCGAGGTCGTGGTGCTCGCGACCGGCTGGCTGCTCGGCGGCACCGCCGGGATCGGGACGGTGCTCTACGCGCTGGCGATCGGGCCGCTCACGCAGGCGTTCCTCCCACTGTTCCGGGCGCCGACCCCCGCCGCTTCTGCGCCCGCCGCACGTACCAGCCGTTCCACACCATGAGGCCCGCGAAGGCCGCGATCCACAGCGCCTCGGTGGCGCCGACCGACACGTCCACCGGCAGCTGGTAGACCAGCGGGATCCGGATGATCGACTCGGCGATCAGGCCCACCCCCCACACCGTGGAGGACAGCCGGTGCCCGTGCCGGACGCGCGCGTCCGTCGCGTAGGCCTCGGCGGCCGCCGCGGCCTTCGCCGGGGCGAAGCTCTCCAGCGCCGCGAGGGTCAGCGGCCGGCGCCCGCGGATCGCGGTCACCAGGAACACGATCCCGACGGACGCGGTGATCAGCGAGTTCCGCAGCAGCAGCGTGCGGGGGTCGCCGGTGGCGAAGGCCAACGCGAAGCCGATGCCGTAGACCAGCAGCATCACCGTGGCGAAGGCGTTGAACCGGCGCTGGCGGACGGCGGACCAGAGGATGCGCAGGGCCGCGATCCCGGACGCGGCCAGCAGGGCGACCCAGTCCGAGGCGCCCAGCAGGTGCAGGGCGTAGTAGGCGGCGATCGGGAGGCCGACGTCGAACACCAGGCCGCGGACCATCACCCGCGGCGAGGGGATCTCGGGGCTGGACGGGGTGGCGGCCATGGCGGTCATCGGGTCTCCCGGGAGGGCAGGTCGGCGTCGGGGATCCACGAGCCGTGGAAGCCCGCGGGCACCCCGCGGGGCAGCGTCACCCGCGCGACGGGTGCGCCGGCGACGTCGGTGGCGTCGAGCACCAGCAGCTCGGAGGCCTTGCCGTCGCGGGTGGTGGTGATCGAGAGCAGCCAGCCGTCGGCCTCGCCGCGGCCCGGCGCCCCGGACGGGACGAACACGGCCTCCCCGGCGACGACGTCCGGCCCGAGGCCGTGGGCCGTGACGGTGCCGAGCTCGGCGTCGTGCTGGAGGATCCCGTCGGTGTCGGACACGGCGTAGAGGTACCGGTTCGGCCGGCCGACCCGCTCGTCGTCGACGGTGGGGAACTCCAGGCCCTCCTCGGAGAGCTGCGCCTGGGCGACGGTCCCGGCGACCGGGTCGATCGTCCAGCGGTGCAGCGTCGCGACGCCGGCGGCCGCGGCCGCCGCCGCGTGCCCGGACGGGCTCGGCCCGATGGCGTCCCAGGTCGCCGTGATGGCGTCGCGGGTGTAGCGGGCGACGTCGAGCACGATCCGGCCGGCCGCGTCCTCGTACGCGTTGCCGACGTGGAAGACGTAGCAGGGGTCGATCTCGAACCACCGCACCTCGCCGGGCCGGTCCAGCGGCATGACACCGAGCCGGGCGCCGTACGCGTCGTCCCAGCCGTAGGGCAGGCCGGCCCGCAGCTGGAAGGTCATCGGCAGGTCGAGGAACACGGCGTGCCGGGCGGTGACGGCGAAGTCGTGCATCATCGTCGGTCCCGCGACCGGGACCTCGGCGCTCTCGACGAGCTCGCCGCCCGCCGAGAGCCGGTGGTAGGTGAGGAACGGCGGCAGCGGCGAGTAGCCGAAGAAGTGCAGGTCCCCGGTCACCGGGTCGGTCTTGGGGTGCGCGGTCATCGCCGTGGTGAGGCGGCCGGCGAAGTCGTCCGGCCCGACGGTGTCGAGCTCCGGCGTCACGACGTACGGGAAGCCGTTCTCCACCAGCGCCAGGATCCGCCCGCCGTGCTCGATCACGTGGGTGTTCGCGTGGACGGCGGTGCGGTCGAGGGTCCCGTCCGGGCGCACGAAGGGGTGTCCCTCCAGCGCGCCGGTGCGGACCCAGCGGTTGCGGTACCACTCGGCGCGGCCCTCCCGGAGCCGGACGCCGTGCAGCATCCCGTGCCCGGCGAACCAGTGCCCGGAGTCCTGGCCCGGCAGCGGGTTCGGCCCGTTCCGGAGGTACCGGCCGGTGAGCTCCGGTGGGAGCGTCCCCGCGACGGCCAGGTCGACGGCCTCGATCTCGTCCGGCACCGGGGCGAGGTGGCCCTGCAGGTAGAGCGGCGTGTCCGTCGTCGTCATGGCGAGAACGGTGCACCCTCTACCCGCTACATGTCAATAGCGACATGTCGAGTTCGACAGGTAAGCTATCGGCATGTCGCTGCCGCACGCACTGCTCGGGCTGCTCTCCGTCCATCCGCGGAGCGGCTACGAGCTGACCAAGGCCTTCGAGCGCGACCTCGGCCGTTACGCCTGGCAGGCGGGCCACACGAGCATCTACCCCGAGCTGAACCGGATGGCCGAGGCCGGCCTGGTGGAGGTCACGCACGAGGGTGCGCGCGGGGCCCGGACCTACGACGTCACCCCCGCGGGGCGCGAGGAGCTGCGGACCTGGCTGCTCAGCCCGCCGAAGCAGGCCAAGGTCCGCAACGAGCAGGTGCTGCGGATGTTCCTGCTCTCCGCGCTCGAGCCGGCCGACGCGCTCGTCGTGCTCCACCGGATCGCCGAGGCCACCGACCAGGGAGTCACCGAGCTGCGGAAGGTCCGGGAGGACCACGGCGAGGCGCCGATGACCGGCGCGGAGGGGTTCGGCCAGCTCGCCGCGGAGTTCGGGCTGCGGCAGTACGCGGCGGTGGGCGAGTGGGCCCGGTGGGCGATCGACCGTCTGGAGCGTGAACAGGGGGCCTGAGAACGCCGACGGCCCCGGCGCGGGCCGGGGCCGTCGGTGTCGTGCGGTGCGGGTCGGGGCTGTCAGGCGACGGCGGGGCGCTCGTCCACGAGCTCCGGCTCCGCCGCGGCGACGGGCGTGGGCCCCTCGTCGATGTCCCCCAGCGACCACGGCCGGACGACGGCCAGCAGCACGGTCAGGGCGAGCGCCTGCGCACCGGCGATCGTCAGGCCCATGGCCAGCGCGTCGTTGCCGAGCAGGCCGACGACCGGCGAGGTCAGGGCGCCGACGCCGAACTGCACCGCGCCGAGCAGGGCGGCCGCGGTCCCGGCGCGCTCGCCGTGCCGGGAGAGCGCCAGGGCCGGGGCGTTGGGCAGCGCGAGCCCGACCGAGGCCAGCACCGCCCACAGCGGCACGAGCACGCCGACGAGCCCGCCGGTCCCGGTGCCGGCGAGCACGGCCAGCACGGCCGCGGCGACGGTCCCGGACACGCTGGCCACGAGCAGCAGCTGCCGCGGCTCGAAGCGGCGCAGCAGCGCCGCGTTGGCCTGCGTCGCGCCGATCAGGAAGATCGCGCCGGCGCCGAAGAGCAGGCCGAACTGCTGGGCGTCGAGCCCGAACTCCTGCTGGAACACGAAGCTCGACCCGGAGACGTAGCCGAACATGCCGGCCATGGCGAACCCGGCGACCAGGATCAGACCGACGTAGGCGCGGTCGCGCAGGAGCGCGCCGTAGGCCTGGAGGGTGGGGCCGACGGCGGCGCTGCGGCGGCGCTCCGGCGGTAGCGTCTCGCCCAGGGCGAAGAACAGCACGCCCAGGATGACCAGGCCGTACACGGCCAGCGCGACGAACACGCCGCGCCAGTCCGCGACCCGCAGCAGCTCGCCCCCGAGGGTCGGAGCGAGCACCGGAGCGGCGCCCATGACGAGCATCAGCCGCGAGAGCAGCGTGGCCGCGGCGCGGCCGGTGAACAGGTCACGGACGACGGCCATCGCGACGACCGCGCCCGCGGCGGACCCGACGCCCTGCAGCACGCGCAGCACGCCGAGCACGGCGATGGTCGGGGCCACCACGATCAGCAGCGAGGCCACCACGTGCAACGCGGTGCCGATCAGCAGCGGCTTGCGGCGGCCGACGGCGTCGGCCAGCGGGCCGATGAAGAGCTGGCCCAGCGCCAGGCCGATCAGCGTGCCGGTCAGCGTGAGCTGGACGGTCGACGAGGTCGTCGCGAACTCGGTCACGATGCCCGGCAGTGCGGGCAGGTACATGTCGATGGTGAGCGGGCCGAGCGCGATCAGCGCGCCCAGCAGCAGGGCGGTGCGCGCGCGACCCGGCGTGGCGGGCGCCGTGGTGGGCGCAGGGGTCGCTGGGGGTGTGGGCAACGGCGGGGCCTTCCTCGTACTCACGGGTCCGGATCGCCCGGCGTCGTCGCTCGGTCGAAGTTCGTACCCGCCGGTGGTGTTCCGGCTGGTTCAAGGTGGGATGCCCGGCGTGCTGTTCCGGTTCCCCGAACGAGTGTGCTGTGGGTCACGTACTCGCGAGTAGCATAGGCTCGGCCCATGCGCAGCGAGGCACGTACCGTCCGCACCCCGGACGGCCTGGACCTGGCCGTCCACGTCACCGGGCAGGAGGGCGCCCCGGTCGTCGTCGCGGTGCACGGCTACCCCGACGACCACACCGTGTGGGACGGGGTCGTCCCCCTGCTGGCCGACACCTTCCGGGTGGTGACCTACGACGTCCGCGGCGCAGGCGCGTCGCAGGCCCCGGCGGAGCGCGAGGGCTACCGGGTCGAACGGCTCACGGCGGACCTCGTCGCGGTGCTCGACGCCGTCGCCCCCGACCGGCCGGTGCACCTGCTCGCCCACGACTGGGGCTCGATCCAGGGCTGGGAGGCCGTCACCGATCCGGCACTGCGGGCACGGTTCGCCTCCTACACCTCGATCTCCGGCCCGTGCCTGGCGCACATCGGGGCCTTCGGGCGCAGCGCCCGGCTGCGCGACCGGCTCCGGCAGCTGGGCCGCTCCTGGTACGTCGGGTTCTTCCAGCTGCCGGTGCTGCCCGAGCTGCTCTGGCGCTCGGGGCTGGCGGGTGGGCTCGTCGCCCGCCGGGAGGGGATCCCGCGGCCGGCGGCGCGCGACGCCGTGCGAGGGCTCGAGCTCTACCGCGCCAACCTCGGCCGGGGCGGCGGCGAGCGCCGCACGGAGGTCCCGGTCCAGGTCCTGGCCCCGTCGGGGGACCGGTACGTCACCCCGGCCCTGCAGGCGAGCGCGGAGCGGTTCGCCGCGGACTTCCGGTTCCGGAGCGTGGCCGGCGGGCACTGGCTGCCGCGCAGCCGTCCGGAGGTGGTCGCGCGGTGCGTACGGGAGCAGGTCCAGGCCGTGACGGGTCAGCGGACGGCCCCGCGGCCGGGCCCGGGCCGGTGGACGGACCGCGTCGTGCTGGTGACCGGTGCGGGCAGCGGGATCGGCCGGGCGGTGGCCCGCGGCTTCGCCCGGCGCGGCGCCGTGGTCGTCGCGGCCGACAAGGAGCTCTCGACGGCGCGGCAGACCGCCTTCGAGACCGGCGGGCACGCCTACCAGGTCGACGTCGCCGATCCCGACGCGATGGCCACCCTCGCCGACCGGGTGTGCGCCGAGGTCGGCGTGCCCGACGTCGTGGTCAACAACGCCGGCATCGCCGTCTCCGGTCCCTTCCTCGCCCACGAGCCCGCGGACTGGCGGGCGATCGTCGACGTCAACCTGATGGGCGTGGTGCACGGCTGCCGGCTCTTCGCCGCCCGGATGCGCGAGCGCGGCGAGGGCGGGCACCTGGTCAACGTGGCCTCCGCGGCCGCCTTCACGCCGACGACCTTCCTGCCCGCCTACTGCACCACGAAGTCCGCGGTGCTCATGCTCTCGGAGTGCCTGCGCGCCGAGCTGGCGGGCGACGACATCGGCGTCACCGCGCTGTGCCCCGGCTTCCTGCCCACGGACATCGGCGGCTCCGCGCGCTTCGTCGGGGTCGACGCCGCGACCGCGGCCGAGCGCCGCCGCTCCACCGACCGGCTGCTCAAGCGCCGCCCGTACTCCCTGGACAAGGTGGCCGACGCGGTGGTCGCCGCCGTGGAGGCGAACCGCCCGATCCAGCTGCTCACCGTGGAGAGCCGCGCCGCCTACGCACTGTCCAAGGTGGCCCCCGGTGCCCTCCGCCGCCTGGCCCGCCTACCCCTCCCGAGCTGACGACGTCGCGTTGTGGCTCCATAACGCGCGAAACCGCCCCCGAATTCGCAGTATGGTTCCATAACGTCTGAAAAGGGCCTCGAAAATCGCAATTATGGTTCCATAATGCGCGCCAGGTAAGTTCTGCCCGTGCGCGTCGACGACCTCACCACCCCCGCGCTGCTCGTCGAGCGCGGGGCCCTGCGCCGCAACCTCGACACCATGAGCGCCGCGCTCCCCGGCGCCCGGCTGCGCCCGCACGTCAAGGCGCACAAGTGCACGTCGCTCGCACGCTGGCAACGCGACAACGGCCATCCGGGCTTCACCTGCGCCACGATCCGCGAGTGCGAGGTCATGGCCGAGCACGGCCTGGGCGGTGACCTGCTGCTGGCCAACGAGGTCGTCGACGCCTCCCGGCTCGGCAAGCTGATCCGTGACGGCGCCCGGATCACGCTGGCCGTCGACTCCCGGGAGACGATCGCGGCGGCGTTGCGCGGCAACGTCCTCGAGGTGGTGATCGACGTCAACGTCGGCCTGCCCCGTTGCGGCTGTCCGCCGGAGAGGGCCGGCGAGCTGGCCGACCTCGCCCGGCGCAACGGCCTCGAGGTGCGCGGCGTGATGGGCTACGAGGGCCACCTGATGATGGCCCAGCCCGCCGGGGAGCGGCGCCGGCTCGTGCGCGAGGCGATGGAGAAGCTCGCGGCCGGGGCCCGCGACGTCGGCGGCGAGCTCGTGAGCGCCGGCGGCACCGGCACCTACGACGTCAACGAGTGGGCCACGGAGATCCAGGCCGGCTCGTACGCGCTGATGGACAGCGCCTACGCCCAGCTCGGGCACCCGTTCGAACAGGCGCTGTTCGTGCTGGGCACGGTCATCTCGGTGTCGGCCGAGTGGGCGGTCGTCGACGTCGGGCTCAAGGCGCTGGGCATGGACCACGGCAACCCGACGATCCCCGGCGCCCAGGTCTGGTTCTGCTCCGACGAGCACACCACCTTCGCGCCCGGCGACCTGCGGCTGCGGGTGGGCGACCGGATCCGGGTGGTGCCGGCGCACGTCGACCCGACCGTCGCGCTGCACGAGGCGATGTGGCTGGTCGACGGCGAGCACGTCGCCGAGCGCTGGGCCGTGGACATGCGAGGCTGGTAGCCGTGCTCGTCCCGCGGTTGCGCCCGTTCACCTCCACGATCTTCGCGGAGATCACCCAGCTCGCCCTGCGCACCGGCGCGATCAACCTGGGCCAGGGTTTCCCCGACACGGACGGCCCGGCCTCGCTGCTGGCCGACGCCGCCGCGGCGATCACCGAGGGCGGGTTCAACCAGTACCCGCCGGCGCCGGGGCTGCCGGCGCTGCGCGAGGCGGTGGCCGCGCACCAGAAGCGCTTCTACTCGGTGGACTCCGGGGACGTGCTGGTCACCATGGGCGCCACCGAGGCGATCGCGTCGGCCGTGCTCGCGCTGTGCGAGCCGGGCGACGAGGTCGTGGTCTTCGAGCCGTACTACGACTCGTACCCCGCGGTGATCGCGATGGCCGGTGCCACCCGCCGGACCGTCCCGCTGCGGGCCCCGGACTTCCAGCCCGACCCGGCCGAGCTCCGCGCGGCGTTCGGACCGCGGACGAGAGCGGTGCTGGTCAACACCCCGCACAACCCGACCGGCGCGGTGTTCGGCCGGGACACCTTGCGCGCGATCGGGGACCTCGCGATCGAGCACGACGCCGTCGTGATCACCGACGAGGTCTACGAGCACATGACCTTCGGGGCCGAGCACGTGCCGATGGCGACGCTGCCGGGCATGGCCGAGCGCACCCTCACGGTCTCGAGCGCGGGGAAGACCTTCTCGGTGACGGGCTGGAAGATCGGCTGGGTGCACGGCCCGGCCGAGCTCGTCGCGGCCGTGCGGGCGGTGAAGCAGTTCCTGACCTTCGCCGGCGGCGCCCCGTTCCAACCCGCCGTCGCGAACGCGCTGGCCCTGCCCGAGGAGGTGTTCGCCGCGATCTCCGGCGAGCTGCGGCCGAAGCGGGACCTGCTGACGGAGGGCCTGCGCGAGGCCGGGATGCGGGTGTTCGAGCCCAGCGGCACGTACTTCGTGGTCGCCGACCTCGCCCCGCTGGGCGTGACCGACGCCGCCGCCTACGCCCGCGCCATGCCCGAGCGGCTCGGCGTGGCCGCGGTGCCGGTCAGCGTGTTCTGCGACGACCCCGCCCTCGCCCCGACCCTGCTGCGCTTCGCCTTCTGCAAGCGGGACGAGGTGCTCCGCGAGGCGGTCACCCGCCTCCAGCGCACCACGGCTCCATGACGCGCATCGAGCGGGTGGAGAAATGCACTATGTGCGGCCTCACCGAGGCGTGGACGGGCCGGTTCACACCCGTTCGAGGCGGACGACGACCCATTTCGACGTGGGGGTGCCGGATTCGAGGGCCTGGGAGTCGAGGGGGACGAGGGGATTGGTCTCGGGGTAGTAGGCGGCGACGCAACCCTTGGGGGTGTCGTAGGAGACCAACCGGAAGTTCTCCGCGCGCCGCTCGATCCCGTCCTCCCATTCGGAGACGAGGTGGACGTGGTCGCCGTCGGCACAGCCGAGTTCGGCGAGGTCCTGCGGGGAGATGAAGACGACGCGGCGGCCGGAGTGGATGCCCCGGTACCGGTCGTCGAGGCCGTAGACGGTGGTGTTGAACTGGTCGTGGCTGCGGATGGTCTGCAGCACGAGCCGTCCCTCGGGGACGGTGGCCACCTCGAGCGGGCTGACGGTGAACACGGCCTTGCCCTCGGGGGTGGGGAAGGTGCGCGTGTCGCGGGGCGGGTGCGGCAGGGTGAACCCGCCGCGACGGCTGATCTTCTCGTCGTAGGCCTCGCAGCCGGGCACGACCCGCCCGATCCGCTCCCGGATGCGGGAGTAGTCGACGGCGAACTCGGCCCACGGGATGGCGGGGCTGCCGGGGCGCTCGCCCAGGGTGGCCCCGGCGATGCCGCAGAGGATGTCGACCTCGGAGCGCAGGTGCGGGCTCGCGGGCTCGGAGCGGCCGCGGGAGGCGTGCACCGCGGACATGGAGTCCTCGACGGTGACCCGCTGGACGAGCCCGCCGGTGCGGTCCTGCTCGGTGCGCCCGAGCGTGGGCAGGATCAGGGCGTCGTGGCCCGCGGTGAGGTGGCTGCGGTTGAGCTTGGTGGAGATCTGCACGGTCAGCGCGGCCGAGCGCAGCGCGGCCTCGGTGACGTGGGTGTCGGACATGGCGGCGGCGAAGTTGCCGCCGAGTCCGATGAAGACCTTCGCCCGCCCGTCGCGCAGGGCGCGGACGGCGGCCGCGGCGTCGTGGCCGTGTTCGCGTGGGGGTTCGAAACCGAACTCGGCGCCGAGGGCGTCGAGGAAGGAGTCGGGGCTGCGCTCCCAGATGCCCATGGTGCGGTCGCCCTGGACGTTGGAGTGCCCGCGGACGGGGCAGAGCCCGGCGCCGGGCTTGCCGATCATCCCCTGCAGCAGGGCGACGTTGACGAACTCGCAGATGGTGGCGACGGCGTTGCGGTGCTGGGTGATGCCCATGGCCCAGCAGTTCACGATCTTCGTCGAGGTCGCGAACAGCTCCGCGGCGGCCTCGATCTCGGCCCACTCGAGGCCGGTGGCGGCGAGCACGGCCTCGCGGTCGAGGTCCCGGATGTGCGCGGCCCAGGCGTCGAAGCCGACGGTGTGCCGGGCGACGAAGTCCCGGTCGACGGTGCCGCGTTCCAGCAGCAGGTGCCCGATGGCCTGCCAGAGGGCGAGATCGCCGTTGGAGCGGATCTGCAGGTAGCGGTCGGCCAGCCCGGTGCCGCGCCCGGCCAGGCCCGTGGGCTTCTGCGGGTTGTCGAAGCGCAGCAGCCCGGCCTCGTGCAGCGGGTTGATCGCCAGGATCTTCGCGCCGTTCTGCTTGGCGATCTCCAGCGCGGAGAGCATGCGCGGGTGGTTGGTGCCCGGGTTCTGCCCGGAGATCACGATCAGATCGGCCTCGTGGATGTCCTGCAGCGACACGGAGCCCTTGCCGATGCCGATGGTGCGGGCCAGCCCGACCGAGGTCGACTCGTGGCACATGTTCGAGCAGTCCGGCAGGTTGTTGGTGCCGAAGGCGCGGGCGAAGAGCTGGTAGACGAACGCGGCCTCGTTGGAGGCGCGCCCGGAGGTGTAGAACAGCGCCTCGTCCGGCGAGTCCAGGGCCTGCAGGTGCTCGGCGACCAGCGCGAACGCCGCATCCCAGGTGATCGGCTCGTAGTGGTCGGCGCCGCCCCGGCGGACCATCGGCTCGGTGAGCCGGCCCTGCTTCTCCAGCCAGTGGTCCGACTGCCGGACGAGCTCGGAGATCTGGTGCGCGGCGAAGAACGCCGCGTCGACGCTCGCGCGCTGGCCCTCCCAGGACACGGCCTTGGCGCCGTTCTCGCAGAACTCCGCGGTGTGCCGGTGGTCGGTGGGGTCGGGCCAGGCGCACGACATGCAGTCGAAGCCGTCGACCTGGTTGAGCGTCAACAGGTTCCGCGCGGACTTCACCGGGCCCATCTGCCGCAGCGCCCGCGCCATCGATACCCGCACCGCCTTCAACCCCGCCGCATGCGTGGCCGGGCGGCCCACCCGCAGGCGGGACTCCTCCACGTCGACACGGGCGTTCACATCGGCGCTGACATCGGCGCTGACACCGGCATCGGGCGTGACGTCGGGGGTGGTGGACACGGGGAGACCTCCGGCGGGCGTGCGGGCCGGTGGGGATCCGGCGGACCCGAGTCTAGATCGAGGCCTCAGAGCAGGACGACGAGCGCGACCACGAGCAGCAGCACGCAGAACCCGAGGAGCGCGGCGAGCACCACGCCCGGGCGCTCCAGCGGGGACCGCAGCCGGGTCCAGCCCAGGCCCGCGGCGGCGTCGTCGACGATCCGCGGGCCGTCGGCGCCGGCCGCTCCGCCCGACGCCCCGGCCGCCTCGGGGCGGCGGCCGAAGCCGGTGAGCAGCGTGCGCCGCTCGCCGGGCTCCTCCGCCGCGCCGGGCACCGCGACCCGGGTGTCGGTGACCCGGTAGGTGCCGGTGGCCGCGTCGAGCACGACCCGGTGGGTCAGGGTCTCCGGACGGCGCCGGCCCCGCGCCCCGGGCGGGCTCAGGACCTCGGCGACCATCTCGAACCCGTCGGGCGTGCCGGTGACCGTGTACGGCGTGCCCTTCGCCGCCTTGCGGACGCGGGCGAGAAGGGCGTCGGGGTCGTGCGCCATCGTCCGGCCCCGCCCGTCAGGCCGCGGGGGACGCGTCGACCCCGGTCCGGCCGCACGCCGCGAGCGCGTCGAGCCCGAGCCCGAGCTCCGTGGCCAGCGCTGCGACGGTGAAGAACGCGGGTGTGGGGATCCGGCCGGTCTCGATCTTGCGCAGCGTCTCCGGCGAGATGTCCGCGGCCGCCGCGACGTCGCCGATGCTGCGGTCGCCCCGGGCGGCGCGCAGCAGGGCGCCCAGCCGCTCGCCACGCTCGCGGTCCTCGGGGGTCAGGGGGACGCGCACCATGCCGTCATACTAATACCGGTATAGTTATCGAGCGTGATCGAGCTGAAGACGCCCGGGGAGATCGACGCGATCGACGCCGCCGGGTCCGTGGTCGCCCGCATCCTCGCCGCGGTCCGCGAGCGGGCGGCGCCCGGTGTCCGGCCGAGCGAGCTGGACGCGCTGGCCGCCGACATGATCGCCGAGGCCGGGGCCGTGTCGAGCTTCCGCGGCTACCACCCGCGCTGGGCGCCCGGGCCCTACCCGGGGGTGCTCTGCGTGAGTGTGAACGACGCGGTCGTCCACGGGATCCCGTCGCGCACGAAGCTCCGCGACGGGGACCTGCTCAGCGTCGACTTCGCCGTCCATCTCGACGGCTGGTGCGCCGACGCCGCCTTCAGCATGGTCGTCGGGTCCGCGAGCTCCGCCGCCGGCGACGAGAAGCTGATCGCCACCACGGAGGCGGCGCTGCAGGCCGGTATCGACGCGGCGCAGCCGGGCGCGCAGATGGGCGACGTCGGACACGCGATCGGGCAGGTCGCGCGCGGTGCGGGCTACGGGATGCTCGCCGACCACGGCGGCCACGGCGTCGGCCGCTCGATGCACGAGGAGCCGCACGTGCCCAACGAGGCCAAGCCTCGCCGCGGCGTGCGCCTGCGCCCGGGCCTGGTGATCGCGATCGAGCCGATGCTGCACGCCGGCGGCAGGGACTCCTACCGCCACGACCGTGACGGCTGGACGATCCGCACCGCCGACGGCAGTCGTGCGGCGCATGCCGAGCACACCATCGCGATCACCGAGAACGGCCCCCGGATCCTCACGCTCCCCTGAGTGCGGGTCGGCGGTCCCGTACGACCGAACCCCACACCCGGGACGTCCCGGGATGTGGGATTCGGTGGAGCGAAGGTGTCGACGGGGGTCAGTCCCGGGTGATGCCGTCGGCGAGCAGGCCCACGCCGATCCCGGCGAGCCAGACGTCCTTCGCGATCCCCAGCCCCTGCTGGCTCGGCCGGATGCTGCCCGGCCGGCGCATGCCCGGGACCCGGAAGTAGAGGCCGAGCAGGCCGCCCGCGAACGCGGTGAGCAGCGCCCCGCCGACCGCCGCGGGGATGAACGGGGTGAGCAGCGCGACGCCGGTGGCGATCTCGCCGGCGGCGAGCGCCTTCATGAACTGCTCCTGCGGGACCCGCTTGAGGAACGGGTAGGCGGTGGTCGCCATGCCGTACACGCCCGCGGCCTGCTCCGGCCCGGCCTTCCACTTCTCCAGTCCGGAGTGGAGCACGAAACCGCCGCTGCTGATCCGTCCGGGCAGCTCCCGGAGCTTCGCCAACGCCATGCCGGGACGCTAACACAAGTGGGGACCACTCCCCATTTCATCGGTTAGGGTGCGCGGTGTGACACTGCGCGCCGACGCCGAGCGCAACCGCCGCGCCCTCGTCGCGGCGGCCCGCGCCGTGTTCGGGGAACAGGGGCTGCAGGCGCCGTTCGACGAGATCGCCCGCCGCGCCGGGGTCGGCAACGCCACGCTCTACCGCCGCTTCCCCACCCGTCGCGCTCTGGTGGCGGCGGTGTTCGCGGAGCGCATGGCGGACTTCGCGCGGGCCGCCGAGGAGGCGCTCGCCGATCCCGCCCCCTGGACCGGGTTCCGGACCTACGTGCTCACGGTGCTGCGCATGCAGGCCGCCGACCGGGGTCTCGCCGACCTGCTCACGCTGAGCGTGCCCGCCGAACCGGAGCTGGAGGCCCTGCGCGCCCGGGTCGAGGCGGGGCTGGCCGAGCTGGTGGACCGGGCGCAGCGCTCGGGCGACCTGCGCGCCGACGTCACGCCCGAGGACCTGCCGTTGCTCCTCATGGCCAACGCCGGCCTGGTCCACCGCACCGCCGAGGCGGCCCCGCACGCGTGGGAGCGGTTCGCCGCCTTCGTGCTCGACGGGCTGCGCGTCCCCGCCGCCTCGGCCCCGGCTCCGCCCGGCCCGTCCCGGGAGGCCCTGGCGCAGTCCATGCGCGCGGGTGCGGCGCGCCTCGGGTGCGTGGAATGACCGCGCTGCTCCCGCTGTCCGACGGCGCGGGGCCCGGCCCTGCTCGCCGTGCCCGGCACGCTCTGCCCGCCCCGGATCTTCGCCGGCCTGACCGAGCGGCGAGACGAGAGGTGGCCGCGGCGCCGGCGGAACGGTTCGGCCTCGCGACCTGACCTCTCGGCCGGTCCCGCTCTGGTCCGGCGGGTGGCCGTTCGTGCAGGATGCGTGCGTGTCCGACGTCGTGCAGTTCACCCCGCAGACCACCGAGGCGATCGCCCGGGCCCGCCAGCACTCGCTCGGCGACCTGTTGCGCCGCACCGCGTTGCGCTACCCGGACAAGCTCGCGGTGGTCGCGGGCGGGCGCCGGGCGAGCTTCGCCGAGTTCGACGCCGCCGTGAACCGCTGCGCGAACAACATGGCTGCCAAGGGCCTGGCGAAGGGCGACCGGCTGGCGCTGCTGTCGCACAACTCCTGGCAGTTCGCCGTGCTCGCCTTCGCCACCGCCCGGCTCGGCGTGGTGCTGGTGCCGGTCAACTTCATGTTGAACGCCGAGGAGATCGCGTTCATCCTCGGCCACTCCGGCGCGAAGGGCATGGTCACCGAGGACGCGCTGGCCCCGACCGCGGAGAAGGCTCTCGCCTCGGCCGGGCTCGCCGGCGGCGTGCGCGGGTGGATCTCGCTCTCGGGTGCGGCTCCGACCGGGGAGTGGGAGGACGTCGACACCTGGATCGACTCCGGCCCGGACACCCCGCCCGAGGTCCTGGTGGCCGACGACGACCCGCTGCGGCTGATGTACACCTCCGGCACCGAGTCGCGGCCCAAGGGCGTGATGCTGTCGTCGAAGTCGCTGATCAGCCAGTACGTGTCGTGCGTGGTGGACGGCGGGATGAGCGTGGACGACGTCGAGGTCCACACCCTGCCGATGTACCACTGCGCGCAGCTGGACTGCTTCTTCTCCGTCGACGTGTACCTCGGCGCGACCAGCATCATCCTGCCCGGCCCGGACCCGGCGCGGCTGCTCGAGACGATCGAGCGCGAGAAGGTCACCAAGCTGTTCTGCCCGCCGACGGTGTGGATCTCGCTGCTGCGCCACCCCGACTTCGACACCCGCGACCTGTCGTCGCTGCGCAAGGGCTACTACGGCGCCTCGGCGATGCCGGTGGAGGTGCTCAAGGAGCTGTCGCGGCGGCTGCCCGACGTGCAGTTCTGGAACTTCTACGGGCAGACCGAGATGTCGCCGCTGGCCACGATCCTGCGCCCGCACGAGCAGCTGCCGCACGCCGGCTCGGCCGGCCGGGCGTCGCTCAACGTCGAGACCCGCGTGGTCGACGACGAGGACAACGAGGTCCCGCCGGGCGAGGTCGGCGAGATCGTGCACCGGTCCCCGCACGCCGCGCTGGGCTACTACAACGACGAGGAGAAGACCGCCGCCGCGTTCTCGGGCGGCTGGTTCCACTCCGGTGACCTGGGCGTTGTCGACGAGAACGGCTACCTCGCCGTCGTCGACCGGAAGAAGGACATGATCAAGACCGGCGGGGAGAACGTCGCCTCCCGCGAGGTCGAGGAGGCCCTCTACCTGCTCGAGGGCGTCGCCGAGGTGGCGGTGTTCGGCATCTCGCACCCGCACTGGATCGAGGCCGTGACCGCGGTCGTCGTGCCGAAGCAGGGCGTGACGCTCACGAAGGAGCAGGTCGACGCGCACGCCCGCGAGGTTCTCGCCGGGTACAAGCGGCCCAAGTACGTGGTGTTCGCCGAGGCCCTGCCGAAGAACCCCAGCGGCAAGATCCTCAAGAAGGACCTGAGGGTACAGCACGCCGATCTGGGAAACGAGGGCTAGCGAACGATCGTTCAGCAAGCTAGAAACGGAGCCATGCGCAGCGCGGCGACGGTGATGTGACGTGTACCCGGGGACGTGGGCGAAGGAACGGCCGGAGCACCCGGCCACGATCATGACCGGCGGTCCGCTGGACGGCCGGGTGCAGACCTACGGCGAGCTCGACGAGCGCTCCATCCGGCTGGCCCGGGTCTTCGCCGAGGCCGGGCTGACCCGGGGCGACCACGTCGCCGTCGTGCTGGAGAACCGGCCGGAGGTCTTCGAGGCGTACTGGGCGGCGGTGCGGTCCGGCCTGATCATCACCGCCGTGAACAGCCACCTCACCCCGGCCGAGGTCGCGTACATCGTCGACGACTGCGAGGCCCAGGTGCTCGTGGTCTCCGCGAACCTGCCGGGGATCGCCGAGGGCGTCGTCGCGGACACGCCCAGGGTGCGCAGGCGGCTCGCCGTCGGCGGCACGGTCCCCGGCCACGACGACTACGAGGCGGCGCTGGCCGCGGTGTCCGCCGACCCGCTCGACGACGAGCCGGTCGGCATGGACATGCTCTACTCCTCCGGCACCACCGGGCGTCCGAAGGGGATCACCCGCGAGCTGCCGGAGCGCCGGGTGAACGAGCCCGGCGACGCGATGCTGGAGATCTTCGCCCCCGTCTACGGCTTCGACCGGGACACCGTCTACTACTCACCCGCGCCGCAGTACCATTCCGCGCCGCTCCGGTTCGGCGCGATGACCCACGCGGTCGGCGGCACGCTGGTGGTCGCGGAGCGGTTCCGGCCGGAGCAGGCGCTCGCGGACATCGAGAAGTACCGGGTCACGCACAGCCAGTGGGTGCCCACGATGTTCGTCCGGATGCTGAAGCTCGACGACGAGGTCCGCGCCCGCTACGACCTGTCCTCGCTGAAGGTCGCGGTGCACGCGGCGGCGCCGTGCCCGGTCGAGGTCAAGCGCAGGATGATCGAGTGGTGGGGCCCGGTGCTCCAGGAGTACTACAGCTCCACCGAGTCCCCCGGGCAGACCCGGATCACGTCCGAGGAGTGGCTGGAGCACCCCGGCTCGGTCGGGCGCGCGACCGTCGGGATCCTGCACATCTGCGGGGAGGACGGCAAGGAGGTCGGCGCGGGTGAGGTCGGCACCGTCTATTTCGAGACCGACCGGCCGCTGTTCGTCTACCACCACGACCAGGACAAGACCGCGGACTCGCGGCACCCGGACCACCCGACCTGGGCCACGACCGGTGACCTCGGGTACGTCGACGAGGACGGCTGGCTCTACCTCACCGACCGCAAGGCCTTCATGATCATCTCCGGCGGGGTGAACATCTACCCGCAGGAGATCGAGGACGCGCTGGCCCTGCACCCCGCGGTGCGGGACGTCGGTGTGATCGGGATCCCGGACGAGGAGATGGGCGAGCAGGTCAAGGCCGTCGTCGAGACCGCCGAGGGTGCGGTGCCCGGCCCGGAGCTCGAGAAGGAGATCCTCGAGTTCGTCCGGGGCCGGATCGCGCACTACAAGTGCCCGCGCACGGTCGACTTCACCGACTCCCTGCCCCGCACGCCCACCGGCAAGCTCGTCAAGCGACGGATCGTGGAGCGGTACCGCTGACCGCGCTCACGGCAGGGGTGGCGCCCACTCGCTGAGGAGGTCGGCGAGGTCGTCGAGCCCGGTGAGGGAGAGGTCGCCGCGCAGGCCCCGCAAGGCGGCGGTGCGGGCGCCGGCGGCCCGTCCCGCCGCGAGCCCGGGCTCGGTGTCCTCGACGACCAGGCACGCCGCGGGGTCCACGCCGAGCGCCTTCGCGGCGCGGAGGTAGCCCTCCGGGTCGGGCTTGCCGGCGGCGATGTCCTCACTGGTCACGAGCACCTCGGGCGGGGTGATGCCGGCGGCGCGCAGCCGGACGTCCGTCAGTCGCCGGTCGGCGCTGGTGACGACGGCCCACGGCAGTCCGACGACGTCGAGCAGGCCGAGCAGGCGGCGGGCGCCGGGGATCTCGCGGACGTCGTCGAGGTCGGTGTACTGGAGTTCGAGCTGGCGGGCGGCCGCCGCGGCGACACCCGCCTCGTCCAGGTCGGGCCGGGCCTCGCGCACCGTCGGGGTCGACGGACGGCCGTGCGCCACCGCGAGCACGGCCTCCGGGTCCGCGCCGTACTCCGCCGACCAGGTCCGCCACGCCCGCTCCACCGCGCCGTCGGAGTCGACGAGCGTGCCGTCCATGTCGAACAGCACCGCACGCAGATCGTCCAGGTCCATGCCCGCACGGTATCCGGGGTGGACATGCGGGTGCGCTGCATCCGGTTGGTGGCGTCGACAAGGCGCTGGGGTCGGATCCGTCCACGCGACGAGCCCTCAGCTCCTGGTGATCATCAGGCTGCCGGCTGTCGATGTGCGTGCGGGCTGGTCTGGCGCGCGGGAGGCCCGACGACCCGGGGCAGGTCCGGGGCGCGGGTGCCCGAGGGGGCGCGACACGTCCACGTGGGCCCGGGGCCTTCGAGGGGCGCGGCGCATCAGACGGCGGGGCGCATCAGGTGGCGGGGCGCATCAGACGGCGGGGCGCATCAGACGGCAGGGCGCATCCGAGGGGCGCGGCACACCTGGCCGAGCGCGGCACACCCGGCGTGACCTGCTCTCGCACCCGGGAGGTTCGCCGCACACCCTGTCGACGGGTTGCGTGGCGTCGCTTCGGGTGTGGGAGGTGGGGCCGGGCAGATCGGCCGGGCATGCTCGCGAGAAGCGTCGCGAGTCGGGCGCGCGCCCGGGTCGCCCGATCGACCGCTCGCACCCGCCGCCGGGCGCAACGTTCGCCGCCTCCGAGTGCACACCCGGAGGGGCGTCGCGCTCGCCGTCGACAGGGTGTGGGGCGGGGTGAGTGGGTGTGGGAGCGGGTTCGGGTGGTGGTGCGGCGCGGCTCCGGGTGTGGCGTGTCGGACGAGGTGCGCCGGGTCGGTTGTGGGCGGTCGGAGTGGATGCGTGAGCGCCCGCAGAGGCCGGCGGAATAGGGGGAGGGGGTATGCGGTTGCGGGCGGCGAAGGGAGGCTGCGATGGAGAACGCACTGATCTACCGCCTGGCGGAGGGGAGCCTGGAGGCCGGCCGGCCGCTGGAGGCCCTCGAGCTGCTGGCGCCGCTGGTCGACGAGCTGCGCGACACCGCGGCCGGTGCCCTGCTGCTCGGGCGGGCGTACTACCGGTCCGCGCAGCTGCGCCGGGCCGAGGAGACGCTGACCAAGGCCGTCGAGCTCGCGCCGAGCGACCCGTACGCCCGGTACCTGCTGGGGCGGACGCTCCAGCGGCAGAGCCGGCACGCCGACGCCCTGCCGCACCTGCGGCTGGCCGCGGCGCAGGACCCGGCCTACGCCGAGGACCGCGACGCCTGCGCGGCGCGCCTGGCGGGCTGATCGTCCGGTAGCGAACGAACGGCGCTCCCGCTCACCATTCGTGAGCGGGAGCGCCGTTCGTGTTCTCGGGAGTGGCCGGGGTCGCGGGGACCGATCAGTTCCCAGCGTTGGTGCCGGTGCCCGTGCCGCCGGAGTCGGTGCCGCCAGTGCCGGTGCCACCGTTGCTCGACCCGCCGGTGCCGGTGCCGGTGCCGGTGCCTGCGCCCGGTCCTCCATTGCTCGTGCCACTGCCGCTGCCGTTGCTAGTCCCGTTGCCGCTGCCCGTTCCGGAGCCCTGGCTACCCCGCCTAGGAGTCGTGGTGGTCGTCGGGGCCGGGGCGACCGCGGTGGTGGGGGCCGGGGCGACGCTGCTGACGACCGGCTCCACCGGGGCGACGGGGACGACGACCCGGGTCGCCGGGGCGCGGGTGGCCGTGGCGACGGGAGCCTTGGTGGTGGTCTCGGGTGCGGCCTCGGCGACCGGCTCCGGCGGCGGGGCGATCTCGTTCGTGTCGACGGTGTCGCTCGCCTCGGCGGGGCTGGCGCCGCCGAGCAGCGGGATCTCCATCAGCGGTCCCCGGTTGCCGGCGGCGAGGCTGATGCCGACGACCGCGAGGAACACCACGCACACCGCGACCACGCTGTAGACGCCGAACTTGATGCCGCGGGTGCGGCGCCCGCGCTCGTCGACGAACACGGGGCGCACCGAGGCGATGGCCGTGGTGGCGTCGACCGGGGACTCGGCCGCCAGCTCGGCCCGGCGCCGCGCCGAGATCGCCGTGGTCGCCTCGACCGCGGGTGCACCGGCGAGGGAGGTGGCGTCGGGGTCGACGGGCCCGGCGACGGCGGTCGCGTCGCAGCCCTGCGCCGCACCGACCCGGGTCGCGTCGTCGTCCCACCCGCCGACGCGGGTCGCATCGGCGTCCCACGTCGGGGCCTGCCCGACCCGGGTGGCGTCGGCGTCCCATGCCGGCTCGGCGGACCGCGGCGACCGGGCGAACCCGCCCGGCCACACCGGCGTACCCAGCGGCGCGGCCGGGGAGCCCAGCGGCACGTCGTCCTGGTCGTCGAGCGGCCGGCGGGGAACCGGGACGGACCGCAGGGCGCGGGTCTCGTCGTCGATCATGGGGTGACGTCCTCCGGGGGAGCGAGGCCCGCGCTCACGTCGCGGACCGTCCGGGTGAAGGCGAAGCGGGTCTGCGGGATCCCGCTGCACGCGTAGGACGCGGTGGCGTTGCCGGGGCAGTCGCCGTTGTCGCGTCCCACGGACCACAGGCCGACGGCGCCGATGCCGCGGTCCCGCGCGGCCCCGGCGACGCCCGCGGCGTCGGCGAGGCTGGTGACCGGACCCTGGTCGGTCCGACCGAGCATGAGGGTGATGCCGATCCGCGACGGGTCGCGGCCCAGCTGCCCGACGATCGTGTCCGTGGCCCGGAGCATCGCCCCCGACCAGTCGCCCTCGTCGGGGAAGTTCATGACCATCGCGTTGACCCGGGCGTCGACCCCGTGTGCCTGGACCGTGTCGACCAGGTCGAGCGCGGCGGCGGTGAGGCCGTGCGTGGCGTCCTGCACGGGCAGGGTCAGCGTGACGTCGACGCCCTTCAGCAGCGCGAGCGCGCTCGCGACCTTCTCGGCGTCGATCCCGGTCTCCACGTCGACGTCGAGCCGCGTGGCACCGACGGACGCGAGCGCGGCGCGGTAGGCGCCCGCCAGCGACTCGGCGGTCCTGCACGTGTTCTCGAGGTACGTGCCGGTCGCCCCACCGGTCGCCACGGTGACCTGCTGGAGCGAGCGCGCCGCCTCGACGACGACGGGGTCGCTGATCGGGGTCTCGCCACCCCAGGAGGGCGTGCAGCTGCCGTCGGCGGACAGCGCGAAGGCCAGGACGGCCGACCGGACACCGGTCTGCGCGACCATGTCGGGCAGCGGGGAGGGCCGCAGCGAGACGTCGACGTACGGCAGCACCTCGGGCGTCATCTTCTGCGCCGACGGGGCCAGGTCGGCGGTGGGGCCGGCGCATGCGAGCAGCACGGCGCCGAGGGCGAGCGGCAGCGCGAACAGCGCGACCGACCGCCGGCGCACGCGGGATCGCCGCATCGGCGTCCTCCACCGGATGGACCAACAGGGAGCGGACGACGGCTACTCCACGCGGCTTCGGGGAGCCGCACGGGCGCAACCGCCGTGCTCTTCGTCCATCGAAAGAGTGACGAAGACCGTTACGACATCGAACGACGTGTGACGCTCAGCCCTCGGAGGCAACCTTCCGGGCTCAGCCCACCATCTCCGGCACCGATGTCGTGGCGCCGCTCTCCGCCGCCGGGTCCTCCAGCAGCGGGCAGGCGATCCAGCCCTCCGGGATGCCGAAGCCGTCGACCAGGAGCCGCGCGTGCGGGCGCAGCTCGGCGCACAGCGCGTTGACCGCGGCGACCACGGAACGGGTCTCGGCCGCGGTCAGCCGGCCGTGCTCGAGGTACCAGGCGCGGTCCCGCTCGATCGTCGCGAGCGCGTGCAGGTCGCACACCGTCTCCAGCAGGGCCTTCACCGCCGGGTCGGCGGCCCGCCCGATCCCGGCGACGAACGCGTCGAACACCAGGACGTCGACGTGCGCGCGGGCGGCGTCGAGCAGGTGGTCCTGCGCGGCGTTGAAGATGCCGAACTGGTCCGCGCCCTTCTTCAGCGCCGGCCGCAGCCGCCGCGCGACGCCCGCGAGCAGGTGCTCGGCCCGGTCCGCGAGGAGCCTGCGCTGCTCGGCGCGGTCGCGCGGGCGGAACCCGCGGCCGGGGATCCGTCGGGGCAGCTTGTTGACGCCGGTCCGCTCGGCAGCGGCGTCGAGCGCCTGGCCGCCGAGGAACCGGGCCAGCCCGAGCGGCGAGAGCTTCTGGACGCCCTTGCCGTAGTTCGACAGCAGGTTCTTGGCGAGCAGCTGGAGCAGGACGGTGTTGTCGCCCTCGAACGTGGTGAAGACGTCCGTGTCCGCCTTGAGCTGCGGGAGCAGGTTCTCCGACAGGTACCCGGCGCCGCCGCACGCCTCGCGGCAGGTCTGGATGGTGTGCGTGGCGTGCCAGGTGCCGATCGCCTTGACGCCCGCGGCGCGGCTCTCCAGGTCGCGCTGCGCCCGCTCGTCCGGCCGGGCGCCCTGCTGATCGGCCTGGGGTGCTTGGAGCCGGTGCATCTCGGCGACCAGGTCGTCCTGGGCGAACTGCAGCGCGTAGGTGGTGGCCAGGGCGGGGAGCAGCTTCCGCTGGTGGGCGCGGTAGTCGAGGATCGCGGTCTCCTGCCCGGTGCCCGGGTCGGCGAACTGCCGGCGGCGCTCGCCGTAGCGGACCGCCAGCGCCAGTGCCTTCTGGGCCGCGCTGCCGGCGCCGCCCGCCACGCTGATCCGGCCGCGCACCAGCGTGCCCAGCATGGTGAAGAAGCGGCGGCCCTCGTTCTCGATCGAGCTGGAGTAGGTGCCGTCCGCCGAGACGTCGGCGAACCGGTTGAGCAGGGCCTCACGCGGCACGCGCACCGAGCGGAAGGTGAGCCGCCCGTTGTCGACGCCGTTGAGCCCGGCCTTGTGCCCGCAGTCGCCGATCTCGATACCGGGCATCGCGGCACCGGCGTCGTCGCGGATCGGGACCAGGAAGGCGTGCACGCCGTGCGAAGCGCCGGCGGAGCGCGCATCGACGCCGTGCGAAGCGCCGGCGGAGCGCGCATCGGCGCCATGGGCCTCCACGCGCGTGACGAGCTGGGCGAACACGACCGCCATCCGGCCGTCGCGGGCCGCGTTGCCGATGTAGTCCTTGCGCGCCCCCGGCTCCGGGGTGTCGATCACGAACTCCTCGGTGGCCGGGTCGTAGGTGGCCGTGGTGCGCAGGTGCTGGACGTCGGAGCCGTGGCCGGTCTCGGTCATCGCGAAGCAGCCGAGCAGCTCGCCGTCCATGATCTGCCGCAGGTAGCGCCCGTGGTGCCGCTCTGTGCCGAGGACCTGTACCGCGCCGCCGAACAGGCCCCACTGCACGCCGGCCTTGACCAGCAGCGACAGGTCGCCGTAGCCGAGCGCCTGGAACGCGGTGACCACGCCGCCGACGTCGCCCTTGCCGCCGTGGTCGGGCGAGAACCCGGTGTGCGGCTGGCCGGTCGCGGCGAGCTCGTGCACGAGCTCGAGGACCTTCGCCCGGTACTCCTCGCGCGACAGGTCGGGGTCGACCGGCCGGAACCGGGACATCTGCTCCCGGACCGAGCTCCGGACGTCGGCCCAACGGCCGTCGAGGGTGGAGCGGAGCGCGTCCACGGTCGGGGTCATGCGGTGCCTCCTGCGGTGCCGGTGCTCGCGTCGCGAGCTCCGCTCGGGTCGATGCTCGCTCCGCGAGCGGCGCGAGGTGAGGTCGCCAGGCCGGCGAGCCCGGTCCAGGCGAGATCGGTGAGACGGGCGGTGAGCTCGTCGCGGGTGGTGCCGGTGGGGCGGGCGAGCCAGTCGTCCGCGGCCCCGCGGACCATCCCGACGAGGGCGTGTCCCCACGTGCGCGCGGCGGGTGCGCCGGGCAGGTGGGACTCCATGGCCTCGGCGACCTGGTCGCCGATCACCGTCACCAGGTCGGTGACGGGGTCGGTGCCGGCGACCGCGGCGCCCAGGAGCGGGCGCTGTACCACGAACCGGTACACCTCACGGTCGGACTCGATCAGCCGGAGGTAGGCGTCGATGCCCGCGGCGACCGCGGCGTGCGGGCCCGCACCCTCGGCCAGCGCCCGGTCCGTCGCGCGCCGGATCTGCCCGGTGAGCACGCGCGCCACCGCGTGGCAGACCGCCGTGTACAGCCCCGCCCGGTCCCGGAAGTGCCGGTAGACGGCGGTCTTCGAGGTGCCCGCGGCGGTCGCGATCTCGTCCATCCCGACGCCGGCCCCGTGCTGCCGGATCGCCGCGACGGTGGTACCGACGAGCTCGGCACGGCGCTGCTCGCGGTGGGCGTCCCAGCGGGAGTCGCGCCGGTCACGGGCCACGTCGACGGTCGGCTGCGCGAGCTTCGCCTTCGACTTCATGGAACCGACGGTACCCGGTACTGTGGGTTCTGGCTACTCGTGGGTAATACCGCGAGCACCGCAGGGCTCATCCGCACAGGAGGGAACGCCATGCCGTCCACACCGCGGCGCGCCGCCGTCATCGGGGGCAACCGGATCCCGTTCGCGCGCGCCAACGGGCGCTACGCCCGTGCGTCGAACCTGGACATGCTCACCACCACGCTCGACGGCCTGGTGGCCCGTTACGGGCTGGCCGGCGAGCGGCTGGGCGAGGTGGTCGCGGGCGCCGTGCTGAAGCACTCCCGCGACTTCAACCTCACCCGCGAGGCGGTGCTCGGCTCGCGGCTGGCGCCGTCGACCCCGGCCTACGACGTCCAGCAGGCCTGCGGCACGGGGCTCGAGGCCGCGATCCTCGTGGCGAACAAGATCGCCCTGGGGCAGATCGAGAGCGGTGTCGCCGGCGGGGTCGACACCGCGAGCGACGCCCCGATCGCCGTGAACGAGGACCTGCGCAAGGTGCTCGTCGCGATCAACGGCGCGCGGACGGTGCAGCAGCGGGTGAAGCTGCTGGCCAAGCTGCGGCCGGGGCAGATCGTGCCGGACATCCCGCGCAACTCCGAGCCGCGCACGGGCCTGTCCATGGGCGAGCACGCGGCGATCACGGCGAAGGAGTGGGGCGTCTCCCGCGAGGCGCAGGACGAGCTGGCCGCCGTCAGCCACCGCAACCTCGCCGCCGCCTACGAGCGGGGGTTCCTCGACGACCTGGTCACCCCCTACCTGGGCCTGACCCGCGACGACAACCTGCGCCCGGACTCGTCGGTCGAGAAGCTGGCGACGCTCAGGCCGGTGTTCGGCACGCAGTTCGGCGACGACGCCACGATGACCGCGGGCAACTCGACCCCGCTGACCGACGGCGCCGCGCTGGCCCTGCTGGGGTCGGACGAGTGGGCGGCCGCGCACAAGCTGCCGGTGCTGGCCCACCTCGTCGACGCCGAGACGGCGGCCGTGGACTACGTGCACGGGCGCGACGGGCTGCTCACCGCCCCGGTCTACGCCGTGCCGCGGCTGCTGGAACGCAGCGGGCTCACCCTGCAGGACTTCGACTTCTACGAGATCCACGAGGCCTTCGCCTCGACCGTGCTGGCCACGCTCAAGGCGTGGGAGGACGTCGAGTTCGCCAAGGACCGGCTCGGCCTGGACGCCCCGCTCGGGTCGATCGACCGGTCGAGGCTCAACGTCACGGGCTCGTCGCTCGCCGCCGGGCACCCGTTCGCCGCGACGGGCGGCCGGATCGTCGCCACCCTGGCGAAGCTGGTGCACGAGAAGGGCACCGGCGAGGGCGGGCGGAAGGCCCGCGGCCTGATCTCGATCTGCGCCGCCGGTGGGCAGGGCGTCGTCGCAATCCTGGAGGCAGCGTGAGCACCGACCGCTTCCGGGACCTCTCCAACACCGCGCTCGCCGGCCGGCTCGGCGTGCCGCGGGTGCCGCTGCTGCGCCGCTACGAGCCCGGCCAACCGCTCCTGCCCGGTCCCGCGCTCGTCACCTCGGTCGGTGCCGGCCGCTTCGCGAAGCCGATCGCCGCGCTGGTCGAGGAGTCCGGCCAGCAGGTGCTCGACGCGGTGGGGGACCAGAAGCTCGCCGCCGTCGTCGTCGACCTGACCGCGGCCACCACGCTCGACGACCTCGCCGCGGCCCGCGCGATCCTCACCCCGGCCGTGCGGAAGCTGGCTCCATCCGGGCGGCTGCTGCTGCTCGGCCCGGAACCGGCGGAGGCGTCGGCCGGTGCCGGCGTCGAGGCCGCCGCCACCGCCCAGGCGCTCGACGGGCTGGTCCGTACCATCGCCAAGGAGCTGCGGGCCGGGGCGACCGCGAACCTGCTGGTCGTGGCGGCCCAGGCGCCGCCCGCGGCCGTCGACAGCGCGGTCCGGTTCTTCCTCTCCGCCCGCTCGGCCTACGTCGACGGGCAGGTCGTCCGGATCGGGGTGCCCGTGGGGTCCCCGCAGGACCCGGCCGCGATGGACAGCCCGACGCTGCCGGAGAAGCCGCTCTCCGGGCGGGTCGCGGTGGTCACGGGCGCGGCCCGGGGGATCGGCGCGGCGATCGCCGACACCCTCGCGCGCGACGGCGCCACGCTCGTCGTCGTCGACATCCCGGCGGCCGGGGAGAACCTGGCGAAGGTGGCCAACCGGACCGGCGGCACGGCGCTGCAACTCGACATCACCGCGGTCGACGCCCCCGAGCGGCTGATCGCGCACCTGACGCAGCGCCACGGCCGCCTGGACCTGCTGGTGCACAACGCCGGCATCACCCGGGACAAGCTGCTGGCCAACATGGACCCGGACCGCTGGAAGGCCGTGCTCGACGTCAACCTGCGGGCGCAGCTGCGGATCACCGAGGCGCTGCTCGGCGAGGGCACGCTGCTGCAGGACGGCTCGCGGATCGTCTGCGTGTCCTCGCAGAGCGGTATCGGTGGCAACCGCGGGCAGGCGAACTACGTCGCGTCCAAGGCCGGGATCATCGGCATGGTCCGGGCACTCGCCCCCGTCGTCGCCGAGAAGGGGGTGACGATCAACGCGGTCGCGCCCGGCTTCATCGAGACCGAGATGACCGCGAAGATGCCGCTTGGCACCCGCGAGGCCGGCCGCCGGGTCAACTCGCTGCGCCAGGGCGGGCTCCCGGTCGACGTCGCCGAGACGATCGGATGGCTCGGCCAGGCCGACTCCGGCGGGGTGAACGGGCAGGTCGTGCGGGTCTGTGGCCAGTCGATGCTGGGGGCGTGATGATCGCTCTCTACGCGAAGGCCGCCGTCGGCGCGGTCCTGCCGGGCCGCGCGCGGTCGTTGCCGGGCACGGTCCTCGAGCGGTCGGTCACGCCCGAGGTCGGGCACCTCGCGGACTACGGGCGGGTGTGCGGGTTCCCGCTCGCCGACGCGCTGCCGCTCACGTTCCCGCACGTCCTGGCCTTCCCGCTGCAGGTCGAGCTGATGGCGGCGCGCTCCTTCCCGCTGCCGCTTCCGGGGCTCGTGCACGTCGCGAACCGGATCACGGCGCACCGGGCGATCGGGCTCGGCGAGCGGCTCGACGTCCGGGTGCGGGCCGAGCGGTTCGCCGCGCACCCGCGCGGGGCGCAGGTGGACCTGGTGGCCGAGGTGTCGGTCGACGGCACCCGGGTGTGGGACGGGCGCAGCACCTACCTGGCCCGCGGGGCACAGGCGCCCACCGGGCTCGCGGGTGAGCTGCCCGACCTGCCGGAGGTCGACGGGCCGGCCGCCGCGGTCTGGCGGGTGCCGGCGGACACCGGGCGGCGCTACGCCGCGGTCAGCGGCGACGTCAACCCGATCCACCTGAACCCCGTGACCGCCAAGGCCTTCGGGTTCCCGCGGGCCATCGCCCACGGGATGTGGACGGCCGCCCGGGCCCTCGCCGCGCTGCAGGGCCGGGTACCCGAGGCCGCGACCTACGAGGTCGGCTTCCGCAAGCCGCTGCTGCTCCCGTCCACCGCGGAGCTGGTGACCGAGCAGGCGAAGGAGGGCTGGGACCTGGCCGTCCGCAACCGGAAGGGCGCGGTGCACCTGACCGGGACGGTCCGCCGCGCCTGAGCCGCTCCTCCGTTCGGCCTAGACTCCACCCATGACGGACCGTCAGCTGCGGCCCGGCGGCTTCGTGCTGGGGCTGCCCCTCCGGCTGCTGCTCAGCGTCGCGGTCGTCCTCGCGAACTTCGGCGGGGCGGCCGTGGTGTTCGTGCTGGCCGCGTGGGTGGTGCCGGACGGGCGGGTCGCCGACCCCGGACAGGTCCGCCTGGTCAACATCGCCGTGTTCGCGGGGTACCTGGTCGTCGTCACCCCGCTGGGCCTGGCGGTCGGGCGGGCGCTGTTCCGGCTCGGGGGGCGCAGCGCGCGGGTCGACCCGGCCCGGCGCGCGCGGCGCCTGGTGCTCTACGGGCCGCTGCGGCTCGTCGTGGTGCTCGCCTTCTTCTGGGCCGGCGCCGTCGTGCTGTTCGTGCTGCTCAACCTGCAGTTCTCCGCCCGGCTCGCCTTCTCGGTCGCGGCCACGATCACGATCGGCGGGATCGCCACCTGCTCGTTGTCCTACCTGCTCGGCGAGCGGATCCTGCGCGGGCCGGCGTCGGTCGTCCTGGCCGGGGTGCCCCCGCGCAGCCGGGCGCTGCCCGGGGTGCTGCTGCGCCCGGTGCTGTTCTGGGCCCTGGGCACGGCGGTGCCGGTGTTCGGCCTGCTGCTCGCGGGCACGACCGCGTTGATGTTCCAGGACGTCACCGTCGACCGGCTGGCCGTGATGATCCTCGGGATCGGCGCCGCCGCCCTCTTCGCCGGCCTGCTCACCACCATCGGCTCCGCCCGCTCGACCGCCGATCCCGTCATCGCGGTGCGGCGCGCGATGCAGCGGGTGGAGAAGGGCGAGCTCGACGTCTCCGTTCCCGTCTACGACCACACCGAGCTCGGCCGGCTGCAGGCCGGGTTCAACACGATGGTCGAGGGGCTGCGCGAGCGGGAGCGGATCCGGGACCTGTTCGGCCGCCACGTCGGCGAGGAGGTCGCGCGGGCCGCCGCCGCGTCGGACGACGTCGAGCTCGGCGGCGAGGTCCGGTGCGTCGCCGTGCTGTTCGTCGACCTCGTCGGCTCCACCGCGATGGCCACCGAGCGCCCACCCTCCGAGGTCGTCGAGGTGCTCAACGCGTTCTTCGCGGTCGTCGTCGGCGTGGTGGAGGAGCACGGCGGCTGGATCAACAAGTTCGAGGGCGACGCCGCGCTCGCCGTGTTCGGCGCGCCGGTCTCCCTCGACGACCCGGCCGGCTGCGCCCTGGCCGCCGCCCGGGCGTTGGCCGGACGGCTCGCCGAGGAGATGCCGGAGCTGGCCGCGGGGATCGGCGTGTCCGCGGGCGACGCCGTGGCCGGCAACGTCGGCGACCCGCGGCGCTACGAGTACACCGTGATCGGCGATCCGGTGAACGAGGCCGCCCGGCTCACCGACCTGGCCAAGTCGCACGGCGGGATCGCCGCCTCCGGCGCCGCCGTCTCCCTCGCGGAGCCCGAGGAGGCGCGCCGCTGGGAGATCGGCGAGCCCGTCGTGCTCCGCGGGCGCGGGATGGCCACGGACATCGCGGTGCCACGCAGCTCCGAGCCGGTCGTCAGCGCCGACTGACCTCACGGCACCCCACGCCACGCCCGTGCGACGCACGCTCCGCCGCACGGGCGTCAGCCGGTGTTCTTCATCCCCGCCGCGATGCCGTTGATGGTGAGCAGCAGGGCGCGTTCGAGGTCGGGATCGTCTCCACCGTCGGCACCGCCCCGGCGGCGGCGCTGGTCGAGCAGCTCGACCTGCAGGTGGTGCAGCGGCTCGAGGTAGCCGTTGCGCACGGCGAGGGTGTTGCGCAGCACCGGGTGCCGGTCGAGCAGCACCGGGCCGCCCGTCAGCGCCAGCACCTCACGCAGCGTGCGCGCGTGCTCGGCCCGGATCAGCTCGAACAGCCCCTGCTGCGCGGGATCGACGAGCGTCGAGACGTAGTAGGAGGCGATCCGCAGGTCCGTCTTGGCCAGCGTCATCTCGACGTTGCCGAGCAGGTTCGAGAAGAAGGCCCACTCGCGCATCTCGTCGAGGACCTCGCCGTGGCCCGCGTCGCGCGCCGCCTTCAGCCCGCTGCCCAGGCCGTACCACCCGGGCACGACCATCCGGGTCTGCGTCCAGCCGAAGACCCACGGGATCGCCCGCAGATCGTCGAGGGAGGGGGTGCCCTTGCCCGGGCGCTTCGACGGCCGCGACCCGACGTTGAGCCGGCCCAGCTCGTCGACCGGGGTGGCCGCGGTGAAGAACTCCGGCAGCGCCGGGTCGCCGACCAGCTCGCGGTAGGCCTTCTTGCCGGCCTCGGACACGCACGTCATGACCTCGTCCCAGCGGGCCAGGGTCTCGTCCGGCCACCGCGAGGCCTTGTGCAGCACGCTCGCGTCGAGCATCGAGGCGAGCAGGATCTCCAGGTTGTCGTGGGCCAGCGTCGGCAGCGAGTACTTGTCGGAGATGACCTCGCCCTGCTCGGTGAGCTTCATCGTGGCGTCGACCGAGCCGTAGGGCGCCGACGCGATCGCCTCGCCCGCCGGCCCGCCGCCGCGCCCGACCGACCCGCCGCGGCCGTGGAAGAGCCGCAGCCGCACGCCGTGCTTCGCGGCGACGTCGCGCAGCTGCCGCTGAGCCCGGTGGATCTCCCACTGCGAGCTGGTGATGCCGGCGCCCTTGTTGGAGTCCGAGTAGCCCAGCATGATCTCCTGCAGGTCACCGCGGTTGCGTACCTGCCGCCGGTAGCCCGGGTCGGACAGCAGCCCCTCGAGCAGCGGGCCCGCCCGGGACAGCTCCTCGACCGTCTCGAACAGCGGCACCAGGTCCACCGAGGAGCGCGGGTCGGTGCGCAGCTCCACCATGTACGACTCGCGGGCGAGGACGGCGACGGCGAGCAGGTCGTCGACGTCCTGCGCCATCGACACGATGTACGTCCGGGCCACCTCCGGACCGAAGTCGTGTTGGACCTCGTGCAGCATGTCGAAGGTCGCGATCACCGGGGCGGCCGCCTCGGGCACGCCGTAGTGCCGGCGGATCAGCGGCCGGTGCCCCTGCAGCTCCGTGGACAGGAGGGCGCGGCGCTCCTCGCGGGTCAGCTCGGCGTACGGCTTGTCCAGCTCGCCCAGCTCGTCGTAGATCGCGCCGAGGGCGTCGTGGTGCTTCTGGCTGTGCTCGCGGATGTCGAGCTCGGCCAGGTGCAGGCCGAGCGCCCGGGCGGCCCGCAGCGCGCGGGCGAGCGTGCCGTCGGCGATCCGGCCGCCGAGGTGCCCGCGCAGCGAGCGGTCCAGCACGCCCAGGTCGGCGACGTAGTCCGCCACGCCCAGGTAGTCCCGCCCGGCGACGTGGGTGCCCCGGTCCGCGATCCGGGCACGGGTGTTCTCCAGCCGGGCCTTGACGTAGCTCAGGTGCAGCCGGTACGGCTCGTGGGCGTTGAGCCGGATGAACCGGTCGTGGACCTCGGGGAGCGCGCGCCGGTCGCGGGCCAGCGTGCCGCGCAGCTCCTCGGACACCCCCATCACCCGGGTCGAGATCGACAGCTCCTGGATCAGCCGCTCCACGAGCGAGCCGTGGATCCGCAGCGCGCGGTCCGAGTACAGCTCCAGGACCTCGCGGGTCACCTCGGGCGTGACGTTCGGGTTGCCGTCCCGGTCGCCGCCGACCCAGCACCCCAGGCTCAACGGCCGCGGGTCCGGCGGGACCTCGAAGCCGTGCGCGCGCACCTCGGACTCGAACTCACCGACCAGGTCCGGCACGGTGCGGGTGCCGAGCTGCTCCATGAACCAGGCGACGCCGCGGGCCTCGTCGGTCACGGTGGGCTTGCCGGGCCGGATCTCATCGGTCTGCCAGAGCAGGTCGACGAGGGCGCCCAGCTCGTCGTCGGACGCGCCGTGGTCGAGGCCCTCGGCCACCCGCCGGAGGACGGCGAGCACGGACTGCCGCGAGGACTCGGTGGGGTGCGCGGTGAACACCGGCCGCAGCTGGGCCCGGGCCAGCACCTCCTGCACCGCGCCGCGATCCGCCTCGGCCGCCAGCCGCTCCAGGACGGTGTGCAGCGGGCGGCGGTCGGTCGGGCGCAGGCTGCGCAGCTCGCGGGAGCGGTGCAGCTGCTCGGCCACGTTGGCCAGCTGGAAGTACTGCGAGAAGGCCCGGGCCAGGACGACGGCGGTGCCGGTGTCGAGGCCGGACAGCCGGCGGGTGACGGCGTCCGGGTCGCCGCCCTCCCCGCCCGCTTCCCGGGCGAGCTTGCGGACCTCCTCCACCAGCTCCAGCACCTCGTCGCCGGCCTGCAGCGCGACGGTCCGGCCGAGCATCGTCGAGAGCCGGCGGATGTCGGCGCGCAGGGCGCTGTGCTCGGTCTCGGAGACGACGCCGGAGTGGGCGGCCAGGGAGTCCGGGGCGTGGAGTTCGGTGCGGTGGGCGCGCGCGGTCACCGTGCTGGGGCTCCGTTCACAGGGTTCGGGCCGCTCGCGGCAGCGGGAACGGCGGGACTGGCCGCCATCGTCGTCCTCGCGCGCCGGCGGGGCCATCGCTGGGGGAGGCCCGTAACCCGGCGTTGACACGGCTGTGCGCGGTGAGTGGTGCTCCGGCACCACTCACCGCGCACGGTCGGCGGAGTGGATCAGCTGGGAACGGCGTCGAGGTCCGTGGCCAGCAGGTCGGCCAGGGCGTCGAGCGAGGTCTCGCCCTGGGCGTCGTCGGAGCTGGTCAGGACGACCTCCTCACCGGAGGCCACGCCGAGCCCCAGCACCGAGAGGATGCTGCGGGCGTCGACCGGGCCGCGGTCCCCCGCGGCGATGGTGACCTTCGCGGGCTGCTGCCCGGCGGCCTTGCAGAACAGGTTGGCGGGGCGGGCGTGCAGCCCCACGGACGATCCGACGGTGACGCGGCGCTCGGCCATGGTGGTCTCCTTCGACTCTCAGGCGTGGGCGGCGGCGCGGGGCGCCGGCGCGGACTCGGTGGTGGTGGCGGATCTCCGCTGGCCCGCCGACTTCAGGAGGATCACGAGGGCCGCCGAGACGAGCGTCCCGGCCACGATCGCGATCAGGTAGCCGATCGGGTTGCCGATCAGCGGGACCACGAAGATGCCGCCGTGCGGGGCCCGCAGCGTGGACCCGAAGGCCATCGACAGGGCACCGGTGACCGCGGACCCGGCCATGATCGACGGGATGACGCGGAACGGGTCGGCCGCGGCGAACGGGATGGCACCCTCGGTGATGAAGGAGATCCCGAGCAGCCAGGCGGCCCGGCCGTTCTCCCGCTCGGCCTCGGTGAACAGCTTCTTGCGCACGGTGGAGGCGAGGGCGAGGGCCAGCGGCGGGGTCATGCCCGCGGCCATGACCGCGGCCATGATCAGCAGCGCGGTCTGCGAGTTGGTCGACAGCCCGGCGACGGCGAAGGCGTACGCGGCCTTGTTGACCGGGCCGCCCATGTCGAAGGCCATCATCGCGCCGAGCAGGGCCCCGAGCAGGACCGCGTTGCTGCCGGAGAGGCTGTTCAACCAGTCGGTCAGCCCGGTGGTGACGGCGGCCAGCGGCTGCCCGATCACCACGAACATGATCCCGCCGATGACCGCCGTGCCGACCAGCGGCAGCACCAGCACCGGCATGATCCCGGCCAGCGCCTTGGGCGCCCGCCACTTCTTCATCCAGAAGATCAGCCCGCCGGCCAGCAGGCCGGAGACCAGGCCGCCCAGGAACCCGGCGTGGGTCTGCACGGCGACCAGGCCGCCGACGAAGCCGGGCACGAGCGCGGGCCGGTCGGCGATCGCGTAGGCGATGAAGCCGGACAGGACCGGCACGAGCAGGCCGAACGCCAGCGACCCGAGCTGGAACAGCAGCGCCGCCCAGCTGAGGTGCGAGGTCCAGGAGAAGCTCTGGGTGACCGAGGGTGCGTCGGAGATCTGGTAGCCGCCGAGGGCGAAGCCCAGGGCGATGAGCAGGCCGCCGGCGGCGACGAACGGGATGACGTACGAGACGCCGGTCATCAGCCAGCCGCGGACCTTCGACCCGGCCCCGGGGCCGCTCTGCTTGACCGCGAGCTGCGGCTCGGCCGGTGCGGCGGACCCGGTGGCGCCCTTCGGCGCCGCCTCCGCGGCGGCGACGGCCTGCTCGATCAGCCCCGCGGCCCCGCCGATCGCCTTCTTCACCCCGGCGGTCACCGTGGGCAGGTGGGCGAAGCGGTCCTTGTCCCGGACCTCGACGTCGGCCGCGAGGATGATCGCGTCGGCCTCCGCGAGCTGCTCCGGGGTGAACGGGGTGGAGCCGGCCGAGCCCTGCGTCTCGACGACGATCTCGTGCCCGGCCTCCTCCGCCGCGACCTCGAGGGCCTCGGCGGCCATGTAGGTGTGCGCGATGCCCGTCGGGCACGCGGTGACGGCCAGCAGCTTCACGCGCCGACCTCCTTCCGGATGTAGTCGGCGACGTGCCCGGCGTCGGTCGCGCCGAGGAGCTCGTCCTTGAACGCCTTGCGGACCAGCCGGCGGGCCAGCGCGGCCAGCACCGTCATGTGGTCGGTGTCGCCGCCCTCGGGGGCGGCGATCATGAAGACGAGCCGGGCGGGCCCGTCCTCGGCGCCGAAGTCGACGCCCGCGGTGCTGCGCCCGAACGCGAGGCTCGGCGCGGTCACGGCGGCGGACCGGCAGTGCGGGATGCCGATCCCGCCCTCCAGTCCGGTCGGCATCTGCTGCTCACGGGCCTCGATGTCGGCGAGGAACTGCGTCAGGTCGGTGACCCGGCCCGCCTTCTGCAGCCGCTCGGCCAGCGCCCCCACCGCGGCACGGCGGTTCGCGGACGGGAGGTCGAGGTCGACGAGATCGGCGGTGATCAGGGCGGACTGCGGCTCGGTCATGCGGCATCTCCGATGAGGACGAGGTCGGCGTGCGGGACTCCGACGCGGACGTCGGCGAGCGGGAGCTCGTGGGGGCCGGGCATCTCGCTGCCCGGCAGGCGACAGGCCGCGGCTCCGTAGGCCACGGCACGGGCGAGGGCGTCCGGCCCGACGCCCCCCGCGGCCAGGAACCCGGCCAGGGTGGCGTCGCCGGCGCCGACCGTGCTGCGCACGGTCACGGGCGGGGTGGCGGCGTGGTACTCGCCGGACTCCTCGACCAGCACGGCGCCGCCCGCGCCTAGGCTGACCAGGACCGCGCCGACACCGGCGGCGCGGAGCTCACGGGCCGCGGCGAGGACGTCGCCGAGGCTGGCGAGGGGCCGGCCGACCAGCTCGGCCAGCTCCTCGTGGTTGGGCTTGACCAGGTCCGGCCGCGCCGCGACGGCGGCGGCGAGCGGGGCCCCGCTGGTGTCCACGGCGGTGCGGGTGCCCGCGCGCCGGACGAGGGTGGCGTGGAAGTCGGCGGGCATGCCCTCGGGCAGCGATCCGCAGGTCACCAGCCAGTCGGCGCCGCGGGCGCGGGCCACGGCCTGCTCGGTGAGCTCCTCGACCTCCTCGGGCGTGAGCACCGGCCCGCTCTCGTTGATCTTCGTCGTGGTGCCGTCGGGCTCCACGAGCGTGATGTTGGAGCGGGTGGCGCCGTGGATGGGCACGGTGAGGGCCGGGACGCCCAGGGCGTCGAGCAGGCCGTTGAGCCGACCGCCCGGGGCACGGCCCGAGGGCAGCACCGCGAGCGCGTCGACGCCGGCGCGGGTGAGGGCGCGGGCGACGTTCACGCCCTTGCCGCCCGGGTCCAGCCGCCCGGACAGGGCGCGGTGCACCTCGCCGCGGACCAGCCCGGTCAGTTCGACGGTCCGGTCGAGGCTGGGGTTGGGGGTGACGGTGACGATCACGGCTTCACCTCCTCGTGAAGTCGGTGGACGGGTGGGGTCAGGCCCGCACGACGCGGGGGCCGGCGGCCTCGATGGCCGCGGTGGCGGCGTCGTCGAGCCCGGTGTCGGTGACCACGGCGTCGACCTGGTCCAGCCGCGCGAAGCGGACGAACTGGTCGGTGCCGTACTTCGCGGCGTCGGCCACCACGACGGCGCGGCGGGCGGCGGCGATCATGGCGCGCTTGGCGGCGGCCTCGGCCGGGTCGGGCGTGGTGAGCCCGCGCTCGGCGGAGAAGCCGTTGGTGCCGACGAACGCGACGTCGACGGTGAGGGTGGCGAGGGTGTCGGTCATCCAGTCGTCGACCGCCGCCATGGTGGTGCCGCGGACGCGCCCGCCGAGCAGCCGGAGCACGACATTGGGCCGGGTGGCGAGCATCGAGGCGATCGGCAGCGAGTTGGTGACGACGGTCAGCTCGCGGTCGGTCGGCAGCACCGAGGCGAGGCGGGCGGTGGTGGTGCCCGCGTCGAGCAGCACGGTCAGGCAGCCCTCGAGCTCGGCGAGCGCGGCCTTGGCGATGCGCTCCTTCTCCGGGCCGGCCACGGTGTCGCGCAGGCCGATGGCGGGCTCGAAGTCGAGGCGGTCGGCGGGGATGGCGCCGCCGTGCACCCGGCGGACGAGGCCCTGGCGCTCCAGGGTGCCGAGGTCCCGGCGGATCGTCTCCGGCGTGACCTGCAGCTCCTCGGCCACGGCACCGACGTCGACCCGTCCCGCGTCGCGGGTTCGGGTGAGCAACCACTGCTGACGCTCCGCTGCGTACATCTTCGTTCGCTCCCGAGTCGGTGCCCGTATCTGCTTGCTTGTTTCCGAGTATGTGGGTTTTACTGGTGTTCGTCAACGGGTCACGCCGAAGTCATCCGAACGGATCGAGGGAGTTCGCAATGCAGCTGAACGGCATCCCTGCCAGTCCCGGACGTGCGGGAGGGCGCGTCGTGCGCGTCGCCGACGCCCCCGGCGAGCCCCCGGTCGGGCCCGTTCCCACCGATCCGGACATCGAAGCGGGCAGGATCGGACCCGCGATGGAGCTCGTCTCCGCCCGCCTGCAGGCGCGGGCCGACGTCGCGACGGGCGACGCGAGGGACGTCCTCGAGGCGACGATCACGATGGTCGGCGACCCCGCGCTCCTGGAGAACGCCGAGAACCTGGTGCGCGAGGGCGGCCGGCCCGCGCCGCGCGCGGTCTGGGAGGCCGCGAATACCTTCGCCGACATGCTCGCCGCCATGGGCGGCTACATGGGCGAGCGGGCGACCGACGTCCGCGACGTCCGGGACCGCATCGTCGCCGAGCTGCAGGGCCTGCCCGCGCCGGGCGTGGCCGACCTGGCCGAGCCCGCGGTCCTCGTCGCCGCCGACCTCGCCCCCGCCGACACCGCCGGCCTGCGCCCGGGCATCGCGCTCGCGCTGGTGACCGAGCAGGGCGGGCCGACCAGCCACACCGCGATCCTCGCCCGCTCGCTCGGCATCCCCGCCGTCGTCGGCTGCGCGGGGGCGCGGCAGCTCGCCGACGGCGGGTTCGTCGTGGTCGACGGCGGCGCCGGCTCCGTCGACGAGGTCGGCTCGGCCGCGGAGGCGGCCGTCGCCGCGGAGGCGGTCGCCGCGGTCGAGTGGGACGGCGTCGGCCGCACCGCCGACGGGCACCTCGTCCCGCTGCTGGCCAACGTCGGCGACGCGCCCGGCGCGACCGCGGCGGTGGAGCGGAAGGCGCAGGGGGTGGGCCTGTTCCGGACCGAGCTCGCGTTCCTCTCCGCGACCGAGGAGCCCTCGGAGAAGCGCCAGCGCGAGGTCTACGACGGCGTGCTGGGCGCCTTCGCCGGCAGGCCCGTGACCGCCCGGACGCTCGACGCCGGGGCCGACAAGCCGTTGCCCTTCCTGACCCTGGAGGGCGAGCCCAACCCGGCCCTCGGGGTGCGCGGCCTGCGGATCGCGCGGGTGGCCGGGGTCGGCGCCGACGTCCTGGAGCGCCAGCTCGCCGGGCTGGCCGCGGCGGCGAAGGAGACCGGCGCGGAGCTGAAGGTGATGGCGCCCATGGTCGCCACCGCGGAGGAGGCGCGCTTCTTCGTGCAGCGCTGCCGGGCGCACGGGATCACCAGCGCGGGCGTGATGATCGAGATCCCGGCGGCGGTGCTGGTCGCGCGGGAGATCATGGCCGAGGTGGACTTCGTGTCCGTGGGCACCAACGACCTGGCCCAGTACCTGTTCGCCGCGGACCGCCAGTCCGGCCCGGTCGCCGCGCTCAACGACCCGTGGCAGCCCGCGCTGCTCCGGCTGATCCGGATGCTCGGCGAGGCCTCCGCGCAGACGGGCGTGCCGGTCGGGGTGTGCGGCGAGGCCGCGGCCGATCCCGCGCTCGCGCCGGTGCTGGTGGGCCTCGGCGTCGCGACGCTCTCGATGGGCGCCGGCGCACTCGCCGCCGTCGGTGCCTCGCTCGCGGGCCTCACCCTGGAGGAGTGCCGGGCGATGGCCGCGGCCGCCTGCGCCGCGCCCGACCCGACGGCCGCGCGTCGGGCCGTGCGCGCCTAGCAGCGCGGTCCCTGCTCGCCGGTCAGCGCGGGTGCTTGCGTGGACGGCCGGGGCGGCGCTTCACGGGCACGACCACGCCCTCCTGGAAGATCTCGCCGCCCCACACGCCCCACGGCTCGCGCCGGCGCAGGGCCCCGGCCAGGCACTCGGCCCGCATGGGGCAGCCGCGGCAGGCGACCTTGGCGCGGTCGAGGTCGGCGGGGTCGTCGGCGAACCAGAGCCCGGCGCCGGGTCCGTGGCACGGCAGCTCGGCGGCGACGAGATCCGCGGGCCCGGCTGCCCTCCCCTCGGCAGCCGGCCCCGCGAGTACGCCCGCGATCGTCCTCACCTGCGTGCACCCCCACGATCGCCGGCCCTCCGGCCCCCCGGCCGGAGCTGCCACTGCGCCCGCCGTCCTCCCCCCGGCCGGTGGGCCCGGGCGCGCACCGGTCGAGCGACGCCTCCCGAACGGCCCACCGGCCACCGCGATCGGTGACGAGGGGCGCAGCAGCACGGGAACCACCCTGCCGCCTGCTGCGTGTGCGCGGATCCGGAGAAAGTCCCCATCCGGCTCGCCGGAACCCCTAGGGGTCCCGGCTGCGGATCCCGGTTGTGTAGCGTACCCACCTCTCTCTGACTCCGTCCGGCGGTCGAATGTGACGGTCCTGGCCGAAAAAGTCGTCGCCCGGGCCGGCCGGCGATCGCGGGTGCGGCGTCGGTCGCCGGTGCCGACGGCCGGTCCATGATCACCGACCGGGACCGTTCGCGGCCGGGTGTGGCCGTCATCGGCACTGGTCGGCGATCACGGGCACGCCAGGGTCACGCTGAGTTTCGGGGATGGCGCTCCGGGCACGGGCGCCCGGGAGGGCCGCTGCTGGGCATGATCGCCGTTTCGGACCCTTCACGGCCGGATGTGGCCGTCAACGGTCCCGAACGGTGATCACGGGCACTGCTCGAACGGCTCCGGCAGGCGATCACGGGCGGAAGATCCCGGCTAGGTCTGGCCGGGCTTGCGGCCCCACGCGATCCGCGTCCCTTTCGGACCGTTCGGCTCGGGCTGCTCTGATCACCACACCGTCGGCCGTCCATGAGGTCGTCGGAGAGCGGCGCGGGCGATAGCGTCGACGGCATGGTCGATCACGACGCTTCGCCCGCTGCCCTCGTCACCGGCGGGGGCAGCGGTATCGGCCGCGCCACCGTCTCCCGGCTGCGCGCCGCGGGCTGGTCGGTGCTGCTCGCCGACCTCAACGCGGAGACCGGCCCGCGCGCGGCCACCGAGCTCGGCACGGCCTTCGAGCGGGTCGACGTGGCGGAGGAGGCGCAGGTCGAGGCCGCGGTCGCGCGCTGTGTCGCCGAGTACGGCCGGATCGACGCCGTGGTCAACAACGCCGGCGTGGGCGGGGCGTTCGGTGCGCTCACCGACATCGACGTCGCCGACTGGGACTACACCTTCGCGGTACTGGCCCGCGGCGTCTTCCTCGGCGTCAAGCACGGCGCGCGGGCGATGCGGGCAGCCGGGGGCGGCGGGGCGATCGTCAACGTCGCGTCGATCGCGGCGTACGGCGGCGGGGCCGGCCCGCAGGCCTACTCCGCGGCCAAGGCGGCGGTGCTGAACCTGACCCGGGTTGCGGCCGTCGAGCTGGCGGAGGACCGGATCCGCGTCAACGCCGTGTGTCCGGGCGTGATCGCGACGCCGCTGGTCGGGCGGGATCCGGCGCGCGCCCTCGACGGGGTGCAGCCGTGGCCGGAGGTGGGGCGACCCGAGGACGTCGCCGAGGTGATCGCGTTCCTGTGCGGCGGGGGCGCGCGGTTCGTGACCGGCGAGGAGATCACGGTCGACGGCGGGCTCACCGCCGCCGGCCCCCGCATCCACGCGGCCTACGGCGGCGACCCCCGCACCCGGGGGCTCACCGGCGTGAACCGCGGGACGACGGGCGAACCCCCGACCATCCGCTCGGGCCGCTGACGGTCGGCGACCTGGTCCCCAGGAGCAGCCCGATGATCACCGGTTCGGACCGCTCCCGGCCGTGAGTGGCGGTGAGGTGTCCGGAACGCTGATCACGGCCCGCTGGCGTCCGCGCGCCGAGATCGCTGTTCGGCTGCACCGGCGGTGCCTCGAGGAGCCGTGAGTGCATTCTTCGCCGAGGCCGCCGGATAGGGCTTCCGCTGCGCGTCGGGCATGATCGCTGTCTCCGTGCGCTCACGGTTCCGTGGGAGGCCGTGGGTGCAGCGGTTCGGCGATCATGGTTCGTCGGTCGGCATGGGGTCGTTGTTCTCGTGCACTGACGGTTCCGTGGAGCGCCGTGAGGGCAGGGGTTCGATGATCATGATTGGGCGCTCGGCGGCACACCGGCGTCGGAGCGCGGCACATCAGCTCGGGCGGGTGTACGAGGTGCCGGGGCCATGTGTGAGCGGCGCGGTGTCGAGCGGTGAGAGCCGCTGCGGCGTGATTGCTGTCGTTGTGCGCCGACGGTTCCGTGGGAGGCCGTGGGTGCAGCGGATCGGCGGTCATGGTTCGTCGGTCGGCATGGGGTCGTTGTTCTCGTGCACTGACGGTTCCGTGGAGCGCCGTGAGCGCAGCGGATCGGTGATCATGGTCGTCGGTCGGCAGCACAGGGAGCAGTGCGCGGCACATCAGCTCGAGCCGGCGTGCGAGGTGCCGGAGGTGGGGGCGAGCGCGTCGAAGGCGCTCAGGCGGTGACCGCCGCCTGTCCCAGCGCCTCGGTGAGCAGCGCGCGGACGTGTGCGCTCTCGGCGGTGTAGTAGATGAACGTGCCCTCGCGCCGGCCCTCGACGAGCCCGGCGAGCCGCAGCTTGGCCAGGTGCTGACTGACCGCCGTGGGGGCCGCCCCGACCAGCTCCGCGAGGCAGGCCACCGAGGTCTCACCCTGCAGCAGGGCCCAGAGGATCTTGATGCGGGTGGGGTCGGCGAGCAGTCGCAGCGAGTCGGCCGCCCGGCGCACCTCCTGCTCGGACGGCATCGCGAAGTCGGGGATGCCCTCGTGCACGCCGCGAGTCTAGCGAACATCTGAGCGGCCGTGCAGGTGTCCGGCTCACTTCCCATCTGCGTGCGTATCTTCGTGCATGCGCAGGTATGTTCTCAGGCATGCTGTCCCTGCCCGAGGTGCGGAGCGCCGCGCTGGCCCTGCTCTTCTTCGCCGCCGCCGTGCCCGCCGACCTGCTCGGCGCACCGTGGCCGCTCGTCGCCCTGCTCTACGCCGCCTGCTACGTCACGGGCGGCTGGGAGCCGGCGTGGTCCGGGCTGCAGGCGCTGCGCGAGCGGACCCTCGACGTCGACCTGCTGATGATCGTCGCGGCGCTCGGTGCCGCCGCGATCGGCCAGCACCTCGACGGCGCGCTGCTGATCGTGATCTTCGCGAGCTCGGGCGCGCTGGAGGCGGTGATGACGGCGCGTACCCGCGCGAGCATCACCGGACTCCTCGACCTCGCGCCGGAGACCGCCCACCGGATCGCCGACGGCGGGGAGCAGCAGGTCCGGGCGGCGGACCTCGAGGTCGGCGACGAGGTCGTCGTGCGGCCGGGGGAGAAGATCCCCGCCGACGGCACGGTCCTCGACGGGGCCACCGAGGTCGACGCCTCCACCCTCACCGGCGAGCCGCTGCCGGTCCGCCGCGGCCGCGGCGACCAGGTGTTCGCGGGCACGCTCAACGGCACCGGGACGGTGCGCGTGCGGGTCGACCGGGACCCGGCGGAGACGGTGGTGGCCGGGATCGCCGCGCAGGTCGAACGCGCGGCCGAGACGAAGTCGCGCCGGCAGCTGTTCGTCGAGCGGGTCGAGCAGCGCTACTCGGTGGTGGTCGTGGTGGCCGCGCTCGCGCTGCTCGTCGTGCCGCTGCTCGCCGGCGCCGACTTCCGCGACACCCTGCTCCGCGCCATGACCTTCATGATCGTCGCGTCGCCGTGCGCGGTGGTGCTCGCGACCATGCCGCCGCTCCTCGCCGCGGTCGCCGTGGCGGGCCGGCGGGGGGTGCTGCTCAAGGACGCCGGCGTGGTCGAGGCGCTGGCCGAGGTCGACGCGGTCGCCCTGGACAAGACCGGCACCGTGACCCGCGGGCGCCCCGAGGTCCGCGCCGTCGAGCCCCTCGACGGCCGCTCCGCCGACGACCTGCTCGCCCTCGCCGCCGCGGTGGAGCAGGGCTCGGAGCACGTGCTGGGGCGCGCGGTCGTCGCCGAGGCGCGCCGCTGCAACCTGCGCCTCCCCGAGGTCCGCGCCTTCGCCGCGCTGCCCGGCGAGGGTGTGCGAGCGGTGCTGGCTCCCGCCGTGATCAAGGGGAAAGCGGGCCCCGACGGGCGCTCCACGGCCCGATCTGCCCTTGATCACGGTGCGATGGGGTCCGCCCGGGAGCACGCAGGGCCCGGATCGGCTCGTGAGCACGGCAGGTTCGCTCCCGCCGTGATCAAGGGGAAAGCGGGCCCCGAGGACACGGGCGGGCCCCGGTCTGCCCTTGATCACGGGGAGATGAGGTCCGTCCGGGATCACGCTGCGCCCCGTTCCGCTCTTGATCACAGGGAGCGGGCGGCGGTCGTCACGGTCGGGCGGCCCGCCGGGGACGAGGTGCGGGAGCGGGTCGCCGCGGCGGAGCGCGAGGGACACACCGCAGTCGTGGTCCGCGTCGACGACGTCCCGGTCGGCCTGCTCGTGCTCGCCGACGAGGTCCGCCCCGGCGCTGCCGAGGCGGTCGCGGCCGTCGGCCGGGCCGTCGCCCCGCCCGTCCTGCTCACCGGCGACGCCGTCGGGCCGGCCCGACGGGTCGGCGAGCGGATCGGGGTCGGCGAGGTCCGGGCCGGGCTGCTGCCCGCCGACAAGGCCGTGGCCGTCGAGGAGCTCGAGCGCGGCGGCCGGCGCGTGCTCGCCGCCGGCGACGGCCTCAACGACGCCCCATTGCTGGCGACCGCGCACGTCGGGCTGGCCGTCGGCGAGGGCGCCGGCACGCTGTCGGTCGAGGCGGCCGACGGCGTCCTGCTGCGCGACCCGCTCGGCGCCCTCGCCCCGCTGGCCGCGCTGGCCCGTCGGGCCCGCCGGGTCGCGCGGGCCAATCTGGCCTTCGCCGCGGTCGTCATCGCCGGGCTGGTGACCTGGGACCTGGTCGGCACGCTGCCGCTGGCCCTCGGCGTGGCCGGCCACGAGCTCTCCACGGTGCTCGTGTGCCTGAACGGCCTGCGCCTGCTGCTCCGGCCGGGCTGGCCGGCGTCAGAGCGCGGTGAGCGCCGTGAGCGCCATGCGGCGGAGCAGCCCGGCGACCTCGTCGGGAGCCGCGCGTGAGCCGCTGTGCGGGGTCGAGTTGAGCAGGCCGAACGTGCCGTGCGCGGCCACCCGGGCGGCGTCGGGGTCGAGCCCGGGGTGCAGCCGGCGCAGCGTGTCGACCCAGATCTCGACGTAGGTGCGCTGCAGCCGGCGCACCCGGCGCCGGTCGCCCTCGGGCAGGTTGTCGAGGTCGCGGTCCTGCACCACGATCAGCTCCGGCTCGCGCAGCGCGAAGTCCAGCTGGAAGTCGACGAGCGCGGCCAGCACCTCCTGCGGCTCGCCCGTCGACCGTTCCCGCCCGCCGGCGAGCAGCCGCTCGCTGATGTCCACGAGCAGTTCGGCGAGGAGCGCCTCCTTGCCCGGGAAGTGCCGGTAGAGCGCCGGCCCGCTGATCCCGACGGCGGCACCCAGCTCGGCGATGCTCACCCCGTGGAAGCCGTGCCGGGCGAAGAGGACGGCGGCGGTGCGCAGGATCTGCTCCCGCCGGGAGGGTGCGTTGTCGACCCGCGGCGCCGCCATCGGGCCAGCGTAGCGCCTCCGGGTTAACGTCCGCTAACCACTCGGGCCGAAAGGCCATGTCCCGACGGTGCATGTCTCAGCCTCGGCACAGGACGCCCCACCTACCCTGGTTCGCATGGCCCGCGACCCGGACCCGGACCCCGACGCGGGGTCCGGTGCTGCTCGGGAGCGGTCGTCGGGACCGTTCCCGGGGCTGCGGGACCGCCTGCGCGCGCGGCTCGGCGTCCGGACGACCACGGCACTGGCCGCGGCGCTCACCGTCGGGGTCGTGCTGCTGGTGGCCGGGGCGATCCTGGTGCTCGGGCTGAACGCGCTGCTGCGGATGCAGCTGGTCGACACCGCCACCCAGCAGGCGACCCAGCTCGGCGAACGGGTCGCCGCGAACTTCGCCGACACCCACGACGTCAAGCGCAACGCCGTCCAGGCCACCGGCAAGCGCACCGACCTGGTCGAGGTGGTCACCGACTACAACAACGACCCCGACCAGCCGCCGGACGTCCAGAACATCGGCTCCTCCGACCCGTTGCCGCAGTACCCGCTGATGGCCGACGCGCAGGCGGCGCCCGACGACGTCGAGGTCGTCGACTCCACCTGGATCACGCTGAACGACGGCAAGCAGGAGGAGGTGCTCGTCGTCGCGAAGGGCTACGAGTTCCCGCCCACCGGCCAGCCCTTCTGGGTCCTCGCCGCCCAGCCCCTGGACTTCCTGCACCGGGCCGTCAACACGGTGCTGGCGATGGTGCTGGTCGGCATCCCGGTGCTGGTGGTGCTGGTCGGCGGCTTCACCTACTTCTTCGCCGGCCGTGCCCTGCGTCCCGTCGAGGCGATGCGGGCGCGGGTGGCGCGCATGACCGACCGGGACCTCGGTACCCGCGTGCCCGTCCCGCCGGCGCGCGACGAGGTCGGGCGCCTCGCCGAGACGATGAACCAGATGCTCGGCCGACTGGAGAGCGCGCAGAAGAACCAGCGCCGGTTCGTCGCCGACGCGAGCCACGAGCTGCGCAGCCCGCTCGCCACGATCGCATCCGGGCTGGAGCTGCTGGCCGGGACCGTGGACGAGTCCGACGCGTCGACCGTCACGACCCTGCGCGGCGAGGCCGGCCGCCTGAACCGGCTGGTCGACGGGCTGCTCCTGCTCGCCCGTTCCGACGAGCGCGGGCTGCAGCCGAAGCGGGAGGACGTCGACCTCGACGAGATCGTGGAGGCCGAGCGCGGCCGCCCGTCCGACGTCGGCGGGGTCGCCCCCGAGGTGCGCGCCGAGCCCGTCCGGGTCTCCGGGGACCGGGCGCAGCTGGTCCGCGCGGTGCGGAACCTGGTCGACAACGCGCGCCGGCACGCCGGCTCGCGGGTACTGGTCACGCTGCGGGCCGAGGGTCCCGACGCGGTGGTCGAGGTGGCCGACGACGGCCCCGGCGTCCCGCCCGAGGAGCGCGACCGGGTCTTCGAGCGGTTCGTGCGGCTCGACGAGGCCCGTGCCCGGTCCGACGGCGGTGCGGGGCTCGGGCTCGCGATCGTCCGGGAGATCGTCGCGGTGCACCACGGCAGCGTCGAGGTGCTGGACTCGCCGCTCGGGGGGGCGCTGTTCCGGCTGCGCCTGCCCCGTACCGAGACCCCGGCCGAGCCCGGCCCGGAGGACATGCCCGACACGTCCGAGCTACCCGAGGCCGGTGAGCTGAAGGACGACCGCCCGACCGGCCCGTTGCCCCTCCTCGCCCCGCCGACCGGCGAGCGGGAGACGTCGCCGGTCGGTGAGCAGGAGACCGCACCGGTGCCGAGCGAGCCGGACACGCGGCCGGTCCCCACCGGCCCGCGCCCGTCCCCCGGCCCGCGCCCGTCCCCCGGCCCGCGGGAGCGGGAGACCGCGCCGGTGCGGCGGGAGCACGAGGCCACGCCGGTGTCGCGGGAGCAGGAGACCGCGCCGGTGCCCCGGCCGTCGCCGGTCCCGCGAGGTCGCGAGGAGGACGAGCGGCTCCGGCCCGTGGCCTCGGTCCCGATCCGGCTCGGCGACGCGCTCTCGCCGGCCGACGTCAACCCGACGACGCCGATCCCGGTCGTCCGGCCGCCGGCGCGCTGATCAGGCGGGCTCCGCCATCCGGTAGCCCACGCCGCGCAGCGTCTCGATCGTCTGGGTGCCGAAGGGGGCGTCGATCTTCTTGCGGACGTACCCCACGTAGACCTCGACGACGTTGACCTCGCCCTCGTAGTGGGCGTCCCACACCGAGCGCAGGATGTCGGTCTTGGTCACGACCTCGCCCGCGTGCCGCATGAGGTGCTCGAGCACCCCGAACTCGCGCGGGGTCAGGGTGATCTCGGTGGCGCCGCGGTGCACCCGGTGCCGGGCCGGGTCCAGCGTCAGATCGCCGACGGACAGCACGGTCGGCCGGGCGTCGCCGGCGCGGCGCTGCAGGGCGCGCAGCCGGGCCAGCAGCACGACGAACGAGAAGGGCTTGGTGAGGTAGTCGTCGGCGCCCAGGTCGAACGCGTCGGCCTCGTCGTACTCGCCGTCCTTGGCGGTGAGCATCAGCACCGGGGTCCACACGCCCGCGGCCCGCAGCTGTTGCAGGATCCGGTACCCGGACAGTCCGGGGAGCATGATGTCGAGGATGACGACGTCGTATCCCCCCTGGACCGCGGCGTCCAGGCCCGTGGGGCCGTCGTGCCGGACCTCGACCGCGTGGCCCTCGCGGGCCAGCCCGCGGCGGACCATCTCGGCCAGCGGGCGTTCGTCCTCCACCAGCAGCAGGCGCACGAGGAGCACCGTAGGGGCCGCGGCTGTGACGTTCCTGAGCGGACCGGCACAGTCACATCGGCGGCGGGGACTGGCGCTCGGTGTTAACGAGCGCTAACCTAGTTAACGATCGCTAACCGATCCGACGAGGGACGGCAGATGCAGGAAGTGGCGAGGCGGGCCGGGGCGGCAGCCCCGGTGCTGGGCAGCAGGGTCGATCCGGGTGCCGAGCAGTTCGCGCGGAACGCGGAGTCGCACCGGTCGCTGGTGGCGGACCTGAACGCGCAGCTGGCGGTGGCGCGGTTGGGTGGCCCGGAGCGGTCGCGGGCGCGGCACGTGGAGCGGGGCAAGTTGTTGCCGCGGGACCGGGTGGACTCGCTGGTGGATCCGGGCTCGCCGTTCCTGGAGCTCTCGCCGCTGGCGGCGCACGGGCTCTACGACGGGGACGCGCCGGCCGCGGGAATGATCACCGGGGTCGGGCGGGTCGCGGGCCGGGAGTGCGTGATCGTGGCCAACGACGCCACGGTCAAGGGCGGCACCTACTACCCGATGACGGTGAAGAAGCACCTGCGGGCGCAGGAGGTGGCGCTGCACAACCGGTTGCCGTGCGTGTACCTGGTGGACTCGGGTGGGGCGTACCTGCCGGCGCAGGACGAGGTGTTCCCGGACCGGGAGCACTTCGGGCGGATCTTCTACAACCAGGCGCAGATGTCGGGGCTGGGGATCCCGCAGATCGCGGCGGTGCTGGGCTCGTGCACCGCGGGCGGGGCGTACGTGCCGGCCATGTCCGACGAGGCGGTGATCGTCCGCAACCAGGGGACGATCTTTTTGGGCGGTCCGCCGCTGGTGAAGGCCGCGACCGGCGAGGTCGTCACGGCCGAGGAGCTCGGCGGCGGGGACCTGCACTCCAAGATCTCCGGGGTCACCGACCATCTCGCGAACGACGACGCGCACGCGTTGCGGATCGTCCGGTCGATCGTCGGGACGCTCGGGCCGCGGGTGCCGGCGCCGTGGGAGCGGGAGCCGACCGAGGCGCCGGTGGTGGACCCGGGCGAGCTGTACGGGGCGGTGCCGACGGACTCCCGGATCCCCTACGACGTGCGTGAGGTGATCGCGCGGGTGGTGGACGGGTCGCGGTTTCACGAGTTCAAGGCCGAGTACGGGACCACGCTGGTCACGGGCTTCGCGCACATCCACGGCCACCCGGTGGGGATCATCGCGAACAACGGGATCCTGTTCTCCGAGTCGGCGATGAAGGGTGCGCACTTCATCGAGCTGTGCGACCAGCGGGGGATCCCGCTGGTGTTCCTGCAGAACATCACCGGGTTCATGGTCGGGCGGGAGTACGAGGCCGGCGGGATCGCCCGCAACGGCGCCAAGCTGGTCACCGCGGTGGCCTCGACCCGGGTGCCGAAGCTGACCGTGGTGATCGGCGGGTCCTTCGGGGCGGGGAACTACGCGATGTGCGGGCGGGCCTACTCGCCGCGGTTCTTGTTCATGTGGCCCAACGCCCGGATCTCGGTCATGGGCGGCGAGCAGGCCGCCACCGTGCTCGGCACGGTCGGGTCCGGCGCGGGCAACGGTTCTGGGAACGGCTCTGACGCGGCGGCGCGGGAGGAGCTCAAGGAGCGGATCCGAGCCCAGTACGAGACGCAGGGTCATCCCTACTACTCCACCGCCCGGATCTGGGACGACGGCGTGATCGACCCCGCCGACACCCGCACGGTCCTGGGCCTGTCGCTGTCCGTGGCCGCGAACGCCCCGCTGGGCGAGCCGGCCTTCGGCGTCTTCCGGATGTGAGTGCCATGTTCTCGACAGTTCTGGTCGCCAACCGCGGGGAGATCGCGGTCCGCGTCATCCGCACCCTGCGCAGCCTCGGCATCCGGTCGGTGGCCGTGTACTCCGACGCGGACGCGGGGGCCCCGCACGTCGCCGCGGCGGACGTGGCGGTGCGGCTGGGCCCGGCGGCGGCGTCGGAGTCCTATCTGGCGATCGACACTGTGATCGAGGCGGCGAAGGCCACCGGGGCGCAGGCCATCCACCCCGGCTACGGCTTCCTCTCCGAGAACACCGCGTTCGCCGCGGCGTGCGAGGCGGCGGGGATCGTGTTCGTCGGCCCGCCGTCGTCGGCGATCGAGGCGATGGGCGACAAGATCCGTGCCAAGCAGACCGTGGCCAAGGCCGGGGTGCCGGTGGTCCCGGGCTCCGACGGCGTCGGGCTCTCGGATGCGGATCTGGCCCTGGCCGTGGAGCAGGTGGGGTTCCCGGTGCTGCTCAAGCCCTCCGCCGGGGGCGGCGGGAAGGGCATGCGCGAGGTGCATCGGGCCGAGGACCTGGCCGACGCGATCGCGAGCGCGCGCCGGGAGGCGCGCGGCTCGTTCGGCGACGACACCCTGCTGGTCGAGCGGCTGATCACCACCCCGCGCCACATCGAGATCCAGGTGCTGGCCGACACGCACGGCAACGTGGTGCACCTGGGCGAGCGGGAGTGCTCGCTACAGCGCCGCCACCAGAAGATCGTCGAGGAGGCGCCCTCGCCGCTGCTGACCCCGGCGCAGCGCGAGGCGATGGGCCGCGCGGCCTGCGAGGCCGCCCGCGCCTGCGGGTACGTCGGCGCGGGCACCGTGGAGTTCATCGTCGGGGGCGACCGCCCGGGTGAGTTCTTCTTCATGGAGATGAACACCCGGCTGCAGGTCGAGCACCCGGTGACCGAACAGGTCTACGGGGTCGACCTGGTCGAGGCGCAGCTGCGGGTGGCCGCGGGCGAGCGGGCGCCGTGGCCGGGCGAACTGGTCCCGCGCGGGCACGCGATCGAGGTCCGGGTCTACGCCGAGGACCCGGCCGCGGGCTTTTTGCCCACCGGCGGGCGGATCCTGGCGCTGCGCGAGCCGGCCGGGTTGCCCGGGGTGCGGGTGGACTCCGGGATCGCCGCGGGCGGGCTGGTCGGCTCGGACTACGACCCGATGCTGTCGAAGATCATCGCGTACGGGGCGGACCGGGCCGAGGCGCTGCGCCGGCTCGACGCCGCGCTGGGCGAGACGGTGCTGCTCGGGCTGGGCACCAACATCGGGTTCCTGCGCGCGCTGCTGGCCGACCCGGACGTGCGCGCCGGCGATCTGGACACCGGCCTGGTCGGGCGCCGGATCGACGCGCTGAGCAGCCAGGACCTGCCGGCCGACGTCGTCGGGGTGGCCACCGGGCTGGCCCTGCTCGACCTGGAGCCCCCCGCCCCGGGCGCCGGGGAGATCGTCGACCCGTTCGACGTGCCCGGAGGTTGGCGGATCGGCGGGCCGGCCTGGACCACCCGGCGGCTGGTCGTGGCCGGGCACGACCCGGTCGAGGTCCGCACCCGCGGCCGGGCCGGCGACGCCGAGCTCTCGGTCGACGGCGGCGAGCCCTTCCGCACCACCACCCGGGCCGTCACCGGGCTCGCGGGCACCGGCGTCACGCACTCCCAGGGCGGGGTGACCAGGGCCTACGCCGTCGCCCGGGACGCGGCGGCGGTGCACTGGATCGGACGCGACGGCCTGGCCTGGGCCGTGCGCGAACAGGAGGCCCTCGAGGCCGCGGCCGAGCAGGCCGCCGCCGGGGCGGGCGGGCCCGTGCTCTCCCCGATGCCCGGCACCGTGGCCGTCGTCGAGGTCACCGAGGGCCAGCAGGTCACGGCCGGGCAGACGCTCGTCGTGGTCGAGGCCATGAAGATGGAACACGTGCTCACCGCCCCCGTCGACGGCACGGTCCGCGAGCTGCGGGCCCGCACCGGCGGGACGGTCGCCAAGGACGCCGTCCTCCTCGTCGTCGAGGCGGAGGCAGAAGGAGACACAGATGGATCTTGAGCTGTCCGAGGAGCACGCGGCACTGCGGGCGACCGTCGAGGACTTCGCGCAGAAGGAGGTCGCCCCGGTCATCGGGGAGTTCTACGAGCGCGGCGAGTTCCCGTACGCCCTCGTGCGCAAGATGGGCGCGATGGGCCTGTTCGGCCTGCCCGTCGCGGAGGAGCACGGCGGCATGGGCGGCGACTACTTCGCCCTCTGCCTGGCCCTCGAGGAGCTGGCGAGGGTCGACTCCTCCGTGGCGATCACGCTCGAGGCCGGCGTCTCGCTGGGGGCGATGCCGATCACCCGGTTCGGCAGCGACGAGCAGAAGGCGAAGTGGCTGCCGCAGCTCGCCGCGGGCGAGAAGCTCGGCGCGTTCGGGCTGACCGAGCCCGGCGGCGGCTCCGACGCCGGCGCCACCCGCACCACCGCCAAGCTCGACGGCGACGAGTGGGTGATCAACGGGTCGAAGTGCTTCATCACCAACTCCGGCACCGACATCACCGAGATCGTGACGGTCACCGCGGTGACCGGCGAGCGGGACGGCAAGAAGGAGATCTCCGCGATCGTCGTCCCGTCCGGGACGCCCGGGTTCACGGTGAGCGAGAAGTACTCCAAGGTCGGCTGGTCGGCGTCGGACACGCGGGAGCTGTTCTTCGACGACGTCCGGGTGCCGGCGGAGAACCTGCTCGGCGAGCGCGGCCGCGGCTACGCCCAGTTCCTGTCCATCCTGGACGAGGGGCGCATCGCGATCGCCGCGCTGTCGGTCGGGCTGGCACAGGGCTGCGTCGACGAGTCGCTGCGCTACGCCCACGAGCGCGAGGCCTTCGGCCACCCGATCGGCCACTACCAGGCGATCCAGTTCAAGATCGCCGACATGGAGGTGCGGGCGCACACCGCGCGGCTCGCCTACTACGCGGCGGCGGCGAAGATGCTCAAGGGCGAGCCGTTCAAGAAGGAGGCCGCCATCGCGAAGCTGGTGTCCTCCAACGCCGCGATGGACAACGCCCGGGACGCCACGCAGATCTTCGGCGGCTACGGCTTCATGAACGAGTACCCGGTCGGCCGCTTCTACCGGGACGCGAAGATCCTGGAGATCGGCGAGGGGACCTCCGAGGTCCAGCGCATGTTGATCGCCCGGCACCTGGGCCTGTAGGAGCGCGTCCGGGACGCGGTAGGTTGCCCTCGCGCCGGGCCTGCAGCAGGGGCCGGCGGACCGGGGGAGGAGCCGACGTGGCCAGCTGGACCGATCTGGTGTCCTACGTGCGGGTGCGGTACGAGGTGATGCGCTCGACCGACACCGAGCTGTGGTTCAACCTGCCGACCACGGAGGACCGCACCCAGCTGGTCGTCGTCCGCAGCGTCACGGGCGAGGACGACCTCCCGTGGGCGCAGATCGCCTCGCCCGTCGGCAAGCTCGGCGACCTCGACCTGTCCACGCTGCTGGCGAAGGCCGGCGAGTCGGTGGTCGGCGGTGTGGCCTCGCAGGACGGGGTGGTGGTGTTCCGCCACTCCATCCCGCTGCACGAGGGCGAGGTGACGGCCTTCGACCGGCCCTTCCAGCTCGTCGTCAAGGTCGCCGACCAGCTCGAGGAGCTGCTGACCGGGCGCGACGAGAACTGACGCGGACCGGGGCGGTCAGCCCACGGGCAGCGGCTCCAGCGCCTGCTCGACCACGGTGCGGAGCCGGGCCAGCAGCTGATCGGCCTCGGCCCAGGTGAGGGCCCCGGTGGCGACGCCACCGCGGATCTCCTCGGCCACGGCCTGCGCGAAGCGGGTCGACCACTCGTGCCGCTGCAGACCGTCCGTCATCGGAACAGTGTGCTCTGTGCCACTCGTCACCCCCGGTCCGGGGGTCACCCGTGTCCCACGAGTCATCACGAGCCTCGTCGGCGACGCCCAGGTGAACGCGCGGTGCCGCGGAACGGGCGCCTCGGCGGCGCCGTGGTGACGCAGGGTGGTCAGCGCCCGTCCAGCAGGCCGGGGATCGAGGAGACCGAGCGCAGCTCGCTCAGCGTGGGATGACCCTGGGCGAGCAACGCGACGTCCGTGCCCTCGGCGGGGACCTCGTCCGGCTCGGAGATCGTGGTCAGGAGCGTGCCCGGACCGCCGTCGACCCCGGACTCGTGCTCCACGCGGACCTGCACGGAGCCGAAGTGGGCCAGCGCGGCCTCACGCAGCGGGCCCAGTTCGGCAGCTGGACGGTCCGGGACGTTGAGCGAGAGCACGGTGCCCCGCGGCCGGCCGAGCAGCAGCTCGAGCACCTCCGGCAGGAGCTCGACCACCGAGTCCCAGTGCGCGCCGTCGCGGCCGCGCAGGCCGCAGTCCAGCGACGTCGCCAGCCCCGACCAGCCCTTGAGCGCGCCGGTGAGCACCGCCCCGACCGTCCCGGAGTGGATGACCGCGTGCCCGACGTTGGCGCCGACGTTGATCCCCGACAGCACGATGTCGGGCCGGGGGTCGAACCAGCCGTCGCCGGCCGCGTGCACGATGAACGCGGGGTGCGCCTCCACCGAGAACGCCGGGACCTGCTCGAGCCCGGGCAGGACCTGCGGGTGCACCTTCACCCGGCGGCCCTCGGCCACGGCGAACACCGAGGCGCCGACTCCCGTCGAGTCGACGTGCGGTGCGGCGACGGTGACGTCGAGGCCCGCCTCCAGCGCGCCGCGGGCGAGGGCGTGGAGCCCGGGTGAGGCGATGCCGTCGTCGTTCGTGATCAGGGCGCGCACTCCGCCGACCTTAATTCAGCCGCCTCTCCGGCGGCGCCGCGCGCCCGGTCCCGTTCGGCGGCGGCGTCGTACTGCATCGCGCCGACGGCGTTGCCGCCGGTCGCTCAGTTCAGGTGCGCGAGCAGCGAGCGCGCGATGCGGCGCAGGCGTTCCTCCCGCTCGGGCGGAGCTGTGCCGCCGGCCAGGTAGGCGGTGACCAGCCGGGCGCCCTCGTCCCAGCGGGCCTGCGCGCCGAGCACCTCGCCGAGCTCGACGAGCCGGTCCTCGTCCGGCCGCACGGCCAGCCGCATCCGCAGCACCCACTCGCGGTCCGCGGGGCCGCCGCGGGTCCGGTACACCGCCCGCAGGTTCTCCAGCATGCGCACCAGGATGTCCCGGGTGGACGTGCGCGGGAGCAGGTCGGAGCCGAAGGGCGCGGCCGAGCCCGTCACGGCCCGGAACCGCTCCTCGCAGCCGGCGCGGTCCAGCCGCCGGCCGCCGTCGAACACGTCGAGGTACTGCTCCGTGTCGGCCACCCGGACCAGGAAGTGGCCCGGCATCCCGATGCCCTCGAGCCGGATCCCGGCCCGGCGGGCGACCTCGATCGTGACCACGGCCAGCGTGATCGGGATGCCGGTGCGGCGGGTGAGCACCTGCGGCAGCAGGGAGTTGCGCGGGTCGGTGTAGTCGGTGCTGTTGCCGGTGAAGCCCTCCTCGACGAACAACCGGCGCACCAGGTCCGGCACGGAGCCGACGCCCTCGGCCAGCCGGTCCAGCTCGGCGAGCCACGGGGCCGGGTCGAGGTCCGGGTCGGCCCCCGCCGCCAGGGCCAGGGCCGCCTCGTCGAGCGCCGGTTCCGGCCGCGTGACGAGCGCGACGAACCGGGCCACCGGCCCCGCCTGCTCCACGGGTCAGCCCGCCCCTCGACCCGGCTCGACCAGCAGCCGGACCGTGGTGCCGGAGTCGTCACTCCACACCTGCAGGACGTCGCTGAGCTCGGAGGCGAGCCACAGCCCGCGCCCCCGGGCGCCCTCCGCGGGCGGGGCGACGATGCCGGGGAACGGCACCGCCATCCGGCCGACGTCGTGGACCTCGGCCACCAGCCCGTCCCGGGCCCAGAGCCGCAGCCGTCCGTGGCCCGGGCCGTGCTCGACGCTGTTCGTGGCGATCTCGTTGACCGCGAGGACGAGGTCCGCCGTGCGCTCGCGGTCCAGGCCGGCCACCGGCGCGGTCTCGGCCACCAGCCGTCGGGCCGCCGGGAGCGTGTCGAGCGTGACCGTCAGCTCGGCGAGGGGCGGCCCGAGGTCGGGGGGCGGGGGCGGCGGGTACGCGGCGACGAGCTCCCCCGGGTCGCGCTGGGGACCGGTCGGCAGGCTCCGCCCGTCGACCCGCAGCGCGGGGTGCGAGGCCCGGAGGAGGAGGTCCAGGTCGTCGTCCCGGCACGGACAGAGCATGGTCACCGGAAGGTCCGCGAGCGCCACGTTCAGGGCCGCGTCGAGCCGGATCCAATGGGCCTGGCCGACGCCGGGCAGCTCGAGGTGCTGGGCGATCACGGTGGTGCGCGCCTCGGGGCGCGGGTTGCGGCGGGTCAGCCGCGCCCAGCGGCTGGCGACGGTGAAGGCCGGGACCCGGTGCACCTCGGTGGGGTCGCACCACTCGACGTCGGCCGCGGCGGGCCCGAGGACGGACTCGAGGGCGGCGCGGTTCGGCCCGTCGAGGACGGCGACGACCCGGCCCCCGTCGCGCAGCGCCTCGTCGACGGGTACCTGTAGCTCGCGGGCCAGGAGCGCGGGCTCCCGGTAGGGAACGCCCTCGTGGACCATCCCGTCGGGCCGCGGCCGGGCCGCCCCCTGGACCGCCCCCTGGTCCATGCCCTGCCCCACCCCCGGTCGACGGTTCGACAGCGCAGAGTAGTGCGCAGGACCCCGGCACGCCGAACGGAGCAGTACCCGGTGCGGAGCGTGTGGGGACGAACACCGCGCGCCCGGTCGGGAGCGGCGGCCGCCGTCCACGGGGCCGGCGCGCGGAAACGGTACGGAATCGAGACGCTCCCGGTATTCCCCACCGCCGGTCGGCCACCCCGGAGGCCGGCCGCGAAATGGTCCGGCGGACGTGACCCTAAAGCGGCCCGACGATGGCTCGGACGGGTGGGTATGTGACGAGGCCGACGCAGCCGCAGGTGACGAGGAGGGTGGTGCCCCCGGGTCGCTCTGCACGATCGAGTGCGATTCCCGCGTCGAACCGTCACGGAATGCGATCGTCGCTGCTTTTCCGTCGATTCCGGGGAAAAACCTCCGACGCCTGTCGTCGTTGTCCGGCCGGAGTGTGATCGGCCCGTCGCCCGGCGGGGAGCCTCGATCCGCGGGTGGCGAGGAGGTGCGCGGCATGACGGCCGAGCTCACCGATCCCGCGCGCTCGCCCGACCCCGGCGCCTCGGCCGTGCACCTGCTCGACGTCGTCTCCGCCTCCGCGCTGATCCGCCGCCCGGGCGGGGCGGACCTGCCCGCCGCCGTCGGGTGGGGCGTGCTCGTGCTGCCGGTGTTCGGGGCGGATCCGGAGCTGAGCGTCGAGTTCACCGACGAGCCCGACTCCGACGCCGATCTTGCGGCCGGCACCGGGCCCGACGCGGGACCGCGGGACGAGGCCCCGGCCGGCCCCCGCTGGCTCGCCTGCGCCGACCTCCGGCGCGTGCGGCACGACGTCGTCGCGGTGCGTGGGCTGTTGCGCGCCGGCCCCGCGCTGGCGGCCCCGGCCGAGGTGCCACCGCCTCCCGAGGGCGCGGCGCACCGGGTGCAGGGCGTGTTCCGCATGCGGCCGCTGCCCGGCCGGAAGATCGAGATCCGGCTGGCCGCCGCCCTCGCCCCGGCGGGCGGGGTCGAGCCCGGGGCGGGCGCGCCGCCGCGCCTCGAGCTGCGCGGCACGTTCGCGCGCTGAACGCGGCCGGGCCCGTGGTGCCGAACGCGACCGGGACCGTCGTGCCGAACGCGGCCGGGCCCGTCGTGGGGTCGGCCACGGACCCCCTCCACGCCCCCTCCGATGTGGCAGGGTTGCGCCGTAGACCAGGCAGGTACAGCACGCACTTCACGAGGTGGTTCGATGCGCGTCTTCAACGGTGTGGACGAGGTCCGCGAGGCCAAGGGCACCCGGCTCGGCGAGTCCGAGTGGGTCACGGTCGAGCAGAAGCACATCGACCAGTTCGCCGAGGCCACGGGCGACCACCAGTGGATCCATGTCGACGCGAAGAAGGCCGCCGAGGGCCCGTTCGGCAAGACCATCGCGCACGGCTTCCTCAGCCTGTCGCTGCTGCCGGTGCTGGTGAAGGACGTCTACTCGATCGAGGGCGTCCGCATGGGCATCAACTACGGCCTGAACAAGGTGCGGTTCACCGCGCCGGTGCCCGTGGACAGCAAGGTCCGCGGGGTCGTCGAGCTCGTCGACGTCGAGGACACCAAGGACGGCGCCGTGCAGCTGACCACCAAGGTCACGGTGGAGCTGGAGGGGTCGGAGCGGCCCGCGGTCGTCGCCGAATGGCTGACCCGCCAGTACGTCTGAGCCGCACAGGGCGGCGCGTGCGGAGCGAACATCGGGCGCTGAGCGGAGCGGCCGGAGAAGGAGGGACATCATGCGCGACGCGGTGATCTGCGAGCCGTTGAGGACCCCGGTCGGGGGTTTCGGCGGGTCGCTGCGGGACGTGCCGGTGAAGACGCTGGCGTCGACCGTGATCGCGGCGCTGATGGAGCGCACGGGCCTGCCGCCGGAGTCGGTGGACGACGTGCTGCTGGGCAACTGCTATCCGACGATGGACTCCCCGGCCCTGGGCCGGGTCGCCGCGCTGGACGCGGGGCTGCCGGTCACGGCGTCGGGACTGCAGATCGACCGGCGCTGCGGGTCGGGGCTGCAGGCGGTGCTCTACGCCGCGATGCAGGTGCAGACCGGGGCCAGCGAGGTGGTGCTCGCCGGTGGCGCGGAGTCGATGTCCAACGCCGCCTTCTACTCCACCGCGATGCGGTGGGGCGCCAAGGGCGGGCCGGGCGTGATGCTGCACGACTCGCTGGCGCGCGGGCGCGTGACGGCGGGCGGGGACCACTACCCGGTGCCCGGCGGCATGATCGAGACCGCGGAGAACCTGCGCAAGGAGTACTCGATCCCGCGCGAGGAGCAGGACGAGCTCTCGGTGCGCTCGCACCAGCGGGCGGCGGCGGCGCAGGCCGAGGGCCGGTTCGCCGAGGAGATCGTCCCGGTCACGGTGAAGGGCCGCAAGGGCGACACCGTCGTCGAGCGCGACGAGCACATCCGGCCGGACTCCTCGGTGGAGACGCTGGCGAAGCTGCGCCCGATCATGGGCAAGCAGGACGCCGAGGCCACGGTGACCGCGGGCAACGCGTCGGGGCAGAACGACGGCGCCGCGATCTGTGTGGTCACCAGCCCGGAGAAGGCGGCCGAGCTGGGCCTGCGCCCGCTGGTCAAGCTGGTGTCCTGGGGTGTGGGTGGTGTGCAGCCCAAGACCATGGGTATCGGCCCGGTCCCGGCCGTGGCGAAGGCCCTCGATCAGGCCGAGGTGGCGCTCAAGGACGTCGACCTGATCGAGCTGAACGAGGCGTTCGCCGCGCAGGTGCTGGCCTGCACCCGCGAGTGGGGCTTCACCCCGTCCGACTTCGACCGGATGAACGTCAACGGCTCCGGGATCTCGCTGGGCCACCCGGTCGGCGCGACCGGCGGCCGGATCCTGGCTACCCTGGCCCGGGAGATGGTGCGCCGGGACGCCCGCTTCGGCCTGGAGACGATGTGCATCGGCGGCGGGCAGGGCCTCGCCGCGCTCTTCGAACGCGTCTGAGGTGTCGGTGGGTCTCGACCCCCACGACCCCGGCGCGTCCGGGGGCGACGAGGCGGACGAGCTGGCGACCCAGCTCGTCCGCCTCATCCGGCTGGTCGACCGCGCCCAGGCGCAGTACCAGGCGGCGAACGCCGATGCCGTGGACCGGGCGGTGTACCTGCTGCTGGTGCACCTGGTGATGGGCGGGCCGCGGCGCACGGGCGCGCTGGCGGAGGTGGTGCACTCCGACCCCTCGACGGTCAGCCGGCAGGTCGCGCAGCTGGTGCGGCTGGGCTACGTGGCGCGCACCCCGGACCCGGAGGACGGGCGGGCCTTCCTCGTCGCGGCCACGGACGAGGGGAAACGGGTGTTCGCGGAGAACCGGCGGCTGCGCAACGAGCGGTTCGCCGCCATCATGGCCGACTGGTCGCCGGAGGAGCGGTCGACGCTCACCCGGCTGCTCGGCCGCTTCACGACCGGCATGGAGGAGCAGTGGTCGCGGCCCTGAGGCCACGACCCCCCACTCCCGCCGACGGAGCGCCGTCGGGCTCAGTGCTCGGCGGACCCGCCCTCGGCCTCCTCGGCCTCCGCGGCCCGGCGCGCGCGCTCCCACGAGGCCTTGATCTCGCGCTCCGCGTCGGCGCGGCCGACCCACGAGGCGCCCTCGACGCTCTTGCCCGGCTCGAGGGTCTTGTAGATCTCGAAGAAGTGCTGGATCTCCGCCCGGTCGAACTCGGGCAGGTGGTGGATGTCGCGCAGGTGCTCCTGGCGGGGGTCGTCGGCCGGGACGCAGAGGACCTTGTCGTCGCCGCCCTTCTCGTCCTTCATCCGGAACATGCCGATCGCCCGCGACCGGATGAGGCAGCCCGGGAAGGTCGGCTCCTGCACGAGGACCAGCGCGTCGAGCGGGTCCCCGTCCTCGCCGAGGGTGTCCTCGATGAAGCCGTAGTCCGCCGGGTACTGGGTGGCGGTGAACAGCGTCCGGTCGAGGCGGAGCCGGCCGGTCTTGTGGTCCACCTCGTACTTGTTCCGGCCGCCCTTGGGGATCTCGATGAGAACGTCGAAGTCCACGGATGCTCCTTGTGGTCGGTCGTGCTTCTCGGTCGTGAGGGTGCAGGCCGCGACGATCGACGGCGCGGCGCCTACCTCTAGTGTGGGGGACCGCGTCGCGCCGGTCGTGACCGGCCGGGGCCGGGACAGGCGTGGGCGCCGCCGGTGTCAGTGGTCGGAGGGAGCGGTGGGCAGGTGGGACTGGGCCGCCGGATCGGCGACACCCTGAGGCTGCCGACGAAGCCGGGACGCATCGTCCTCGTCGTGCTCGTCGTCCTGGCGCTCGCCGCCGGAGCGGGTGGCGCGGTGGCCGTCCAGGCCCCGAATGTGCTGTCCGACCTGGGGCTCACCAGCGCGGCGCGCGCCGAGAAGGATCTCCCCGCGCCGGTCCCCCAGCTCACCGCGCTGCACGGCGACGCGCCCGTCCCGAGCTCCGCGGGACTCGGCACGGTGCTCGGCCCGCTCGCCTCGTCGAGCGCGCTCGGCACCTTCGCGGGCGTCGTCGTCGACCCTGCGGCGCAGGCCGGCGCCGCGCCCCTGTGGCAGCAATCACCGGCCGAGCCTCTCGTTCCGGGCAGTACCGGCAAGCTGCTGACGGCGTCGGCGGCCCTCCTCACGCTCAACGCGACCGACCGGTTCGCCACCCGCGTGGTCGCGGGCGCCGAGCCGGGCCAGGTCGTCCTCGTCGGCGGCGGCGACCCCACCCTCACCGCGCTGCCGCAGGGGCGCACCGGCATCTACCCCGAGCCCGCCCGGCTCGACGACCTGGTCGCCGCCGTGCAGAAGGCGATGAACGGGCAGAAGGTCACCTCGGTCGTCGTCGACACGAGCCTCTGGACGGGGCCGGTGCTCGCGCCCGGCTGGGACCCGGCGGACATCCCGGGCGGCAACGTCGCGCCGATCGTGCCCCTGACGCTCGACGGCGGCCGGCTCGACCCCGCGCAGCTGGACGGGGCCCGCACGACCACCCCGGCGGTCGACGCGGGCCAGGCGTTCGCGAGGAAGCTGGGCCTGGCGGCCTCCGCTGTCAGCGAGGGGAAGGCCCCGGCGAACGCGAAGCAGCTCGGCCAGGTCTACTCGGCCCCGATGTCGTCGCTGGTCGAGACGCTGATGACCACCTCGGACAACGTCCTCGCCGAGAGCCTGGCCCGGGCCGTCGCGCTGACACGCGACGGCGATCCGTCCTTCGCGGGGGCCTCGGAGCAGGTCCTGGCCGCGCTGTCGCAGGCCGGGTTCGACGTCACCGGCGCCCACATGGTCGACGGCAGCGGGCTCTCCACGGAGGACCGGGTGCCGCCTCGGCTGCTCGGCACGCTGCTGGCCGCCGCGGCCGCGCCGACCAGCCCCGGCCAGGGCCCGGAGTTCCTGCGCCCGATCGTCTCCGGGCTGCCGGTCGCGGGCGGCGACGGCACGCTGGAGGACCGCTTCGACACCGGCACCGCCTCCGCGGGACGCGGCGTGGTGCGCGCCAAGACCGGCACGCTCACCGGGGTGAGCGCGCTGGCCGGGGTGGTCACGGACGTCGACGGCCGGCTGCTGGTCTTCGCGTTGATGTCCAACGGTCGGTCCCCGGCCACCGTGCGGCCGCGGCTCGACACCATCGCGGCCACGCTGAGCCGCTGCGGCTGCCGCTGACTCCCGCGTAGCGTGGCGGGGGTGAGCGCCCCCACCGACGTCACCGACCGCGACACCGTGCCCGGCCTGCCTGTCAACTGGGGCCTGGCCCGCCGCACGGCCGCCCGACTGGTGCCCGCCGGTCCGCCCGTGAGTGCCGCCGTCGCGACCGAGCTGGTCGAGCGGCTGCGCAAGGACGCGGCGGTGGCGGAGGGACACGTCCGGGGCGTGACCGGGCTGGGCGAGGGTCTGCCCCTGCTGCCCGCCGACGTCGTCGACCGGCCGGCGTGGGCGGCCGCGGCCGTCGACGGGATGGCCGAGCTCACCGCGGGCGCCCGGCTGCCGCGCACCGCCCGGGCCGCCCGGGCGGTCACCGCCACGACGTCCGGCCTGCAGATCGGCGGCGTGCTCGCCTTCGTCGGCGCCCGCGTGCTCGGTCAGTACGACCCGTTCGGCGGGCCGGCGAAGGACGGCAGGCTGCTGCTCGTGGCGCCCAACGTCTACGCCGCGCAGCAGGCCCTCGACGTCCCGTCCGAGGACTTCGGACTGTGGGTCTGCCTGCACGAGGCGACCCACCGGCTGCAGTTCACCGCCGTGCCCTGGCTGCGCGAGCACTTCGCCGCCGAGGTCGGCCGGTTCCTCTCGATCAGCACGGGTAACGGCAGCGCGATGATCGAGCGCCTCCCGGAGGCGATCCGGGCCTTCAAGGAGGCCAGGGGGGACTCGCTGGCGCTGGTCGAGCTGCTGCAGGGGCCCGAGCAGCGTGCGGTGCTGGACCGGCTGATCGCGCTCACCACAGTGCTGGAGGGGCACGCGGACCACGTGATGGACGCGGCCGGCCCCGAGGTCGTCCCCAGCGTCGAGACGATCCGCGCCCGCTTCACGGTGCGCCGCCGCGGCGGCGGGGTCGTCGACCGGGTGCTGCGCGCGTTGCTCGGGGTGGAGGCCAAGGTCAAGCAGTACGCCGTGGGCTCGGCCTTCACCAAGCACGTGGTGCGGGAGGCGGGCATGGCGGGCTTCAACAAGGTCTGGAACTCGCCGAACACACTGCCCACCCGTGCGGAGCTCGCCGCCCCGGAGCAGTGGCTCGCCCGCGTGGCGTGAAACCGCACTATGGAGCCATAACGCTCGATTCGAACTCTCTTTCGGCCGTTATGGAACCACAATGCGAATTCTTGGGATCGTTCGGCGCGTTGTGAAGCCATGGTGCGCGCGGTGAACGAGGTCCGGCGGGCGGTGCGGGAGGCGCTCGGACGGCTGCCCGACGACGTCCGCCGCGCTCCGCTCGTCGTCGGGTGCTCCGGCGGGGCGGACTCGCTGGCCCTGCTCCTCGCCGCGCATGCCGAGCGGCCCGGCGAGGTCCGGGCCGCGATCGTGGACCACCGGCTGCAGGAGGGGTCCGGGAAGCGTTCGCACGCCCTCGCCGAGTCGCTGCGTGCGCGGGGGATCGAGGCCCGGGTGCACCCCGTGACCGTCGACGGTCCGGGCGGAACCGAGGCCGCCGCCCGCCGGGCCCGCTACGCCGCGCTGGCGGCCGCGCGCCCGCACCCCTGCTCGCCCGTCCTGCTCGGGCACACCCTCGACGACCAGGCCGAGACCGTGCTGCTCGGGCTGGGCCGCGGCTCGGGGGCGCGCTCGCTCGCCGGTATGCGGGAGTGGGACGAGCCCTGGCTGCGACCGCTGCTCGGCCTGCGCCGGGACCGGGTCCGGGCGGCCTGCGCGGGCGGCCCCGTGCCCTGGGAGGACCCGCACAACACCGATCCGCGGTTCCGCCGCGCCCGGCTGCGCGCCGAGGTCCTCCCGCTGCTCGACGACGTGCTGGCCGGCGGCGTCGCCGAGGCGCTGGCCCGCACGGCGGCCCAGCTCCGCGAGGACGACGAGGCCCTCGCGGAATGGGCGCTCCGGGTGCATGAGGAGGCGCGGGACGGGAACACCCTCAGGGTCGACGTCCTGCTCGGGGTGCCCGCCGCGGTCCGCAGGCGGGTGCTGCGCGAGTGGCTCCTCGAGCGTGGCGCGACCGCGGTCACCGACGCGCACCTGCGCGCCGCCGACGCCCTCGTCGGCGCGTGGCGGGGACAGGGCGGTCCGCGGTTGCCCGGCGGGTTGGACGTCGTCCGCGAGCATGGAAGGCTCGTACCCGCACGGCCGGGCTGAGTTCGGCCCGCGCCCGCAGAACGACCGCCGAGCGAGAGGGCCACACCCCGTGTACGACGGAGACATCGCGTCCGTCCTGGTCACCGAGCAGCAGATCGCCGAGAAGACGGCCGAGCTCGCCGAGCAGATCGGCAAGGACTACGCCGACGTCACCGGCTCCGGCGGCCGCGACTCGGACCTCCTGCTCGTGGGCGTCCTGAAGGGCGCCGTGATGTTCATGACCGACTTCGCCCGGGCCATGCCGCTGCCGGTGCAGCTGGAGTTCATGGCGGTCAGCTCGTACGGCTCGTCGACCTCGTCGTCGGGCGTGGTGCGGATCCTCAAGGACCTCGACCGCGACATCGCGGGCCGGCACGTGCTGATCGTCGAGGACATCATCGACTCCGGGCTCACGCTGTCGTGGCTGCTGAAGAACCTGGAGTCCCGCCAGCCCGCCTCGCTCGAGGTCGTCACGCTGCTGCGCAAGCCCGACGCGGTGAAGGTCGAGGTGCCCGTGCGGTACGTGGGCTTCGACATCCCCAACGAGTTCGTCGTCGGGTACGGGCTGGACTACGGCGAGCGCTACCGGGACCTGCCCTACATCGGCACGCTCGACCCGTCCGTCTACGCCTGAGGGGACGTCGCCCGGGAGGTCGCTCAGGAGGTGGCACCCACCGGCGGCCCCGCCGGCGGGGCGAGGTCCTGCGGGGCCACCCCGGGCGGGGTCGACGTGAACGGCGCGGTGCCGTCGACCAGCGAGACGTCGCCGAGCTCCCCGTGGGTGTTGGCGTAGGCCAATGCCAGGGACAGGTCGGACACGCCGTTGCTGACCGGCAGCGGGGCCAGGTTCAGCGTGGAGAGCAGGCCGATCGCGCGGCCGGAGGAGTCGAGGAACGCGCTGCCGGAGTCGCCCGGGACGCCCGGGCTGACCGTGTAGACCGTGTGGCCCCAGCCCCCGCCGACGTCGCCGGCGCTGACCCCCGCCTTGGGGCTCAGCGCGCTCAGGCCACCGCGGACCGGCGAGTTGCCGTAGCTGAACGTCTGCGCGCCGGCCGGCAGCCCACCGGTCGAGACGCCGGTGGGGCCGCCGAACCACGGCACGGTCGGGTTCGCGACGGCGACGGCCTCCTGCGGCAGCTTGACCAGCGCGAAGTCGTTGTACGCGCAGGTGTTCGGGTCGGTCTCGCCCTGGCGCTGCATGGTGGCCCAGGAGCTGTAGACCATCGTGCCGGTCGCGGTGAAGCCGCGGTCGCCGCGGACGGTCACCGACGTGCCGACGGGCATCGTGGCCGAGGTGCACCCGTCCGTCTCGGTGGACTCGCCGGTGCCGGCGCAGTGCGCGGCCTGTCCGATGTAGACCGAGCCGTCGCCGCCGCGGAAGAGGAAGTTGCTGGTGCAGGTGCCGCCGCCCTGCGTGGTGGTGCTCACGCCGGGGTGCAGCGCCGCGCCGTCCCGGGACGCCCAGGCCGGCGCCGGCGCGGCCGTAAGGGCCGTGGGGGCCGCCAGCGCCGGGCGCGCGCTCGCGGTCGAGGGCAGGAGCACGGCCGCGGCGGCCACCCCGGCCGCCGCCCCGGCGATCGCCGCCCGCCGGGCCCACGAGCCCGGTCCCCGCACCGCACGACCCGACCGCAAACGCATCCGCCACCCCTTGTTCCCCGACGCCGTGACGACCGCCCGCCACGATTCGGCCCCGCGAGTACCCGCCGCCAGGGTCCAACGACACCTCGGGCGCACGGATACCCCACCATCACGTGAAGGTCCGTCGCGAGGCGGGTGGCCGGTTCGGTGCGCTCCCGATACGGCTCCGAGACCGATCCCGGGACCGGCACGGAGGACGCCGCGGGGCCCGGGGCTCGGACGTACCGGCCGCCGAGGGCCCGGGTCCTGCGCCGACGGGCGGGAACACCACCCGGGCGTCGATCGTTGACCTGGCACGATCACCCCGCCGGCCCGCGCCCGGAGCGGTGGCGCGTCCTCGGCCGGCGGAAGCTATCCTGGCGGATCAGGCCGGTCGGCGCGTCGCCGCCAGCGCGGGACCGGAAAGCACACTCGGGAAGGTGAAGGCCACCAGGGCCGAAGCTGCATGGACCGCAAGCGCCTGCTCCGCAATCCCTTGATCTGGATCCTCGTCGTGGTCCTGGTCTATTTCGCGTTCTCCGTGCTCTTCGACGACACCCGCGGCTACACGCAGGTCCCGACCTCCACGGCCCTGCAGCAGATCGACGCCAAGAACGTGGCGGACGCCACGATCGAGGACAAGGAGCAGCGGCTCCGCCTCGACCTGAACAACCCGGTCGACGGCAGCACGAAGATCATCACGCAGTACCCCGCGGCGTCGTCGAACTCGGTGTTCACGAAGCTCCAGGACGCCGGGGTCGCGAACTACAACACGATCGTGCGGCAGGACTCGTTCCTGACCACGATGCTGATCTACCTGATCCCGCTGGGCCTCGTGCTCCTCGTCCTGTTCTGGATGATGAACAACGCCCAGGGCGGCGGGAACCGGGTCATGTCCTTCGGCAAGTCGAAGGCCAAGCAGCTGTCCAAGGACATGCCCAAGACCACCTTCACCGACGTCGCCGGGGCGGACGAGGCGGTCGAGGAGCTCTACGAGATCAAGGACTTCCTGCAGAACCCCGGCCGCTACCAGGCGCTCGGCGCGAAGATCCCGAAGGGCGTGCTGCTCTACGGGCCGCCCGGCACCGGTAAGACGCTGCTGGCCCGGGCGGTCGCCGGCGAGGCGGGCGTACCGTTCTACACGATCTCGGGCTCGGACTTCGTCGAGATGTTCGTCGGTGTCGGCGCCTCCCGCGTGCGGGACCTGTTCGAGCAGGCCAAGCAGAACTCGCCCTGCATCATCTTCGTCGACGAGATCGACGCGGTCGGCCGCCAGCGCGGCGCCGGCCTCGGCGGCGGGCACGACGAGCGCGAGCAGACCCTGAACCAGCTCCTCGTGGAGATGGACGGGTTCGACGCCCGCGGCGGCATCATCCTCATCGCGGCCACCAACCGGCCGGACATCCTCGACCCGGCGCTGCTGCGCCCGGGCCGGTTCGACCGGCAGATCCCGGTCGGCGCGCCGGACCTGGCGGGCCGCAAGGCGATCCTGGCCGTGCACTCCAAGGGCAAGCCCTTCGCGAACGACGTGGACTTCGACGGGCTGGCCAAGCGGACCGTCGGGATGTCCGGCGCCGACCTGGCCAACGTCATCAACGAGGCCGCGCTGCTCACCGCTCGCGAGAACGGGTCGCTGATCAACGGCGCCGCGCTCGAGGAGTCCGTGGACCGCGTGGTCGGCGGCCCGCGACGCAAGGGCAAGATCATCTCCGAGCAGGAGAAGAAGATCACCGCCTATCACGAGGGCGGGCACGCGCTGGCCGCGTGGGCGATGCCGGACCTCGAGCCGGTGTACAAGCTCACGATCCTGCCGCGCGGGCGCACCGGTGGGCACGCACTCGTCGTCCCCGAGGACGACAAGGGCCTGATGACGCGCTCCGAGATGATCGGTCGGCTGGTCTTCGCCATGGGCGGGCGTTCGGCGGAGGAGCTCGTGTTCCACGAGCCGACCACCGGCGCCTCGTCGGACATCGACCAGGCCACGAAGATCGCCCGCGCGATGGTGACCGAGTACGGCATGAGCGCCCGGCTCGGCGCGGTTCGCTACGGCCGCGAGCAGGGCGACCCGTTCCTCGGCCGCTCGATGGGCAACCAGGCGGACTACTCGCTCGAGGTCGCCCACGAGATCGACGAGGAGGTGCGCAAGCTCATCGAGGCCGCGCACACCGAGGCGTGGGAGATCCTCAACACCTATCGGGACGTCCTGGACAACCTGGTCGTCGAGCTCCTGGACAAGGAGACGCTGACCCGCCGGGACCTGGAGCGGATCTTCGGCGACGTCGAGAAGCGGCCGCGGATCACCGCGTTCAACGACTTCGGCGAGCGCACCCCGTCGGACAAGCCGCCGATCAAGACGCGCGCCGAGCTGGCCCGCGAGCGCGGCGAGACCTGGCCGCCGGAGACCGAGCGTGAGCCGGCCCCGGTCGGGTCGTACCCGGGTGGCGGCCACGGCGTCCCGACGCCGGGCCCGAACGGCGGCCCCGGTCCGCTGCCCAGCCCCGGCCCCAACGGCGGCTACCCGGGCGGGTTCCCGGCCGAGGCCGGTCCGGGGCATCGAGCGCAGGGCAACGGCGCGCACGCGCAGGGCAACGGCGCCAACGGTAACGGCCAGGTTCCCCAGGCCGCCGGCGGCTACCAGGCCCAGCAGCCCCCGTACGCCGTCGCACCGAACTACGGCGCCCCGCCGGACTGGCGGCCCGCGACCACCCCGGCCGGCCAGACCTGGCCGCCGCCGAACTGGGCCCCCCACCAGGGTGACCAGGCGGCGCAGGGACACGCCCCCGGTTACGGTCGTGAGCAGGGACAGCACCAGCAGGCCTCCCCGGAGCAGCCGACGCAGCAGCTCGGGCAGGAACCGCCCGCGCAGCGTCCCGCTGCGGAGGGTCCGGACGCGCCGGGCCCGCAGGGCCCCGACGCAGGGAGCAGGAACTGAGCACCGGAACCACCGACGGCGAGGCCCCGGCCTACACGGCCGCGGAGCGCAGGGCCGCGGCGGGCGTCGACCACGCGCGCGCCGAGGCCGCGATCCGCGAGCTGCTGATCGCGCTGGGGGAGGACCCCGACCGCGAGGGCCTGCGGGACACCCCCGGCCGCGTCGCGCGCGCCTACGAGGAGATCTTCGCCGGGCTGTACGTCGACCCGGCCACGGTCCTCGAGCGCACGTTCGACGAGGGCCACGGGGAGCTCGTGCTCGTCAAGGACATCCCGCTGTACAGCACCTGCGAGCACCACCTCGTGCCCTTCCACGGGGTCGCGCACGTCGGGTACATCCCCTCGGTCGAGGGCCGCGTCACCGGGCTGTCGAAGATCGCGCGTGTGGTCGACCTGTACGCGAAGCGCCCGCAGGTGCAGGAGCGGCTCACCGGGCAGGTCGCCGACGCGCTGGTCCGCAAGCTGGACCCGCGCGGCGTGATCGTCGTGATCGACGCCGAGCACCTGTGCATGGCGATGCGCGGCATCCGCAAGCCGGGCTCCCGCACGACCACCTCCGCCGTCCGGGGGCTCTTCCAGACCTCGCCGTCCTCGCGCGCGGAGGCGCTGTCGCTGATCCGGGGCACCTGATGGCGGACCGGCGGGAGGGGCGCGTCCCGCATCCCGGCCGCTGCGTCGTGATGGGCATCCTCAACGTCACCCCGGACTCGTTCTCCGACGGCGGCCGCTACGTGGACCGGGAGCACGCCGTCGCGCACGGGGTGGCCATGCGCGACGCCGGGGCCGACCTCGTCGACGTCGGCGGCGAGTCCACGCGCCCGGGCGCAGGCCGGGTCGACGCCCCCACCGAGCGGGACCGGGTGGTCCCGGTGATCCGCGACCTGGTCGCCGAGGGCGTCCGGGTCAGCGTCGACACCACCCGCGCGTCGGTGGCCGAGGCCGCGGTCGCGGCCGGTGCGGTCGTGGTCAACGACGTCTCCGGCGGGCTCGCCGATCCGCACATGGCCGCCGCGGTGGCGGCGCTGCGGGTGCCGTGGATCCTCATGCACTGGCGCGGGCACAGCGACCGGATGCAGGAGCTGGCCTCGTACGAGGACGTGATCGGCGAGGTGCGGCAGGAGCTCGTCGCGCGGGCCGACGCAGCCGTCATGGCCGGAGTGGACCCGGACCGGCTGATCCTCGACCCCGGGCTCGGCTTCGCGAAGACGGCCTCGCACAACTGGGCGCTGCTGCGCCGGCTGGACGTGCTGGTCGCGCTGGGCTTCCCGGTGCTGGTCGGGGCCTCGCGCAAGCGCTTCCTCGGGCAGCTGCTGGCCGACGCGGAGGGGAAGGTGCGCCCGCCGGCCGGGCGCGACGGGGCCACCGCGGCCGTCAGCGCGCTCGCCGCGCACGCGGGGGCCTGGGGCGTCCGGGTGCACGACGTCGAGTCGACGATGGACGCCGTGGCCGTCAGCACCGCGTACCGGCTCGGCGCCTCGCGCGCCCGCACCGGGCCGTGGCTGGGGGAGCCCCCGGCATGAGCCTTCCCGACACGGACCGCATCGAGCTGCGCGGCCTGCGGGTGCGCGGCCACCACGGCGTGTTCGAGCACGAGAGGCGCGACGGGCAGGACTTCGTCGTCGACGTCGTGCTGTGGCTGGACCTGCGGGAGGCCGCGGCCACGGACGACCTCACGAAGACGGTGCACTACGGCGAGCTGGCCGAGCGGGCGGCGGCCATCATCGCGGGCGAGCCCCGGGACCTCATCGAGACGGTCTCGGCGGAGATCGCCGACGCCGTCATGGAGAACGAGCGCGTGCAGGCCGTCGAGGTCACCCTGCACAAGCCGAACGCCCCCATCCCGCTGGACTTCGCCGACGTCGCGGTGGTCGCGCGCCGCTCCCGGCGCACGGGCGGGCCGGGCCGGGTGATCCCGGCGTGAGCCGCGCGGTGCTGTCGCTGGGCTCGAACCTGGGCGACCGGTTCGGCCACCTGCGCGGTGCCGTCGCCGGGTTCGGTGCGGCGGTGGTCGCCGCCTCGCCCGTCTACGAGACCGCACCGTGGGGCGGGGTCGAGCAGCCGGACTTCCTCAACGCGGTCCTGATCGTCGACGACCCGGCCGTGGACCACTGGGGCTGGCTGCGGCGCGGTCAGGAACTGGAGCAGGCCGCCGAGCGGGTCCGCGAGGTCCGGTGGGGTCCGCGCACCCTCGACGTCGACGTCGTCGCCGTCGACGGGGTGACCAGCGACGATCCCGAGCTGCTGCTGCCGCACCCGGGCACCCCGGAGCGGGCCACGGTGCTGATCCCGTGGCTCGACGTGGAGCCCGACGCGGTGCTGCCCGGGCAGGGGCGCGTCGCCGACCTGCTCGCCGCGCTGCCCGCCGGCGCGACGGACACGGTGCGGCGCCGGCCGGACCTGGTCCTGCGGTGAGGGCGGTGCTGCGGTGAAGGCGGTGCTGCGGTGAAGGCGACCCGGCCCCGCGACCTGCTCGTCGCCTTCGTCGGCGCAGGGATCGTGGCGCACCTGATCGTCAGCCTGACCTACGGCACGTTGCCCTCCTTCCCCGCACCCGCCGGGATCACGCTCGGCGTGCTCGGGCTGGCCGAGGCCGTCGCCGGATGGATCCTCAAGGGGCGGGTGGAGCGCCGGCGCGGGAGCAGGCCCGTCGAGCCCCTGGTCGCGGCGCGGGCGGTGCTGGTGGCGCAGGCCTCGGCGGTCGGTGGAGCGCTCGTCGGCGGGCTGTGGGCCGGCCTGCTGGTCTACGTGCTCCCGCGCGCCTCGACGATCACGGCCGCGGCGTCGGACACCACCGCGGCGGTGGTCGGGCTGGTGAGCGCGCTCGTGCTGGTCGGCGGCGCGCTGTGGTTGGAGCGGTGCTGCCGCACCCCCGACGACCCGGACGAACAGCGCCGCGACGGCGGCTCCGGGGGTGGGGCGGCCACCCGGTAGGCCCGTGCCCGGTGCACCTCGACGGGGGTGTGGTGACGGCCGGTGGATGTCGGTGGCTGAAAGTAGGCTCGCGGCCATGGCCTACCCCGTCCCGACCGGACATCCGCCTGCGGAGCCGACCACGCGGCACACCCACGCCGCGCGGCGCAAGGGCGTGCTGCTGCCGGTCGTCGGCCTGGTGGCGCTGGGGGTCTGCGGGCTCGTGGTGCTGGGCCTGGTCGGCAACACCGTCGGTCCGGGCGGGGTGCTGGTCGGGGCGCTGTGCGCGCTGCTGCCGGTCGGCCCGGTCGTCGCGACCTTCCTGTGGATCGACCGCTGGGAGCCCGAGCCGCCGCGGATGCTGCTGATCGCGTTCCTCTGGGGGGCGTGCTTCGCGGCGCTGTCCGCGCTGCTCATCAACTCGAGCGCGGCCCTGGCGGTCGACGCGCTGCTCGGTCGCGGCAGCGGCGACGTCCTCGGTTCGGTGGTGATCGCCCCCTTCGTGGAGGAGGCGCTCAAGGGGTCGTTCCTGGTCGGGCTGCTGATCTGGCGGCGCAGGGAGTTCGACGGGATCGTCGACGGGATCGTCTATGCGGGACTGGTCGCCGCGGGGTTCGCCTTCACCGAGAACATCCTCTACATCGGACGCGCCTTCGCCGAGGACGCGATGGCCGGGCAGAGCGGCGGGGTGCTCGCCGTGCTGCTGCTGCGCGGGGTGTTCTCGCCCTTCGCGCACCCGCTGTTCACGGCCATGACGGGCATCGGCGCCGGGATCGCCGCGGCCAGCCGCAGCACCACGGTGCGCGTGCTGGCGGTGCTCGCCGGCTACCTGGTCGCGGTGCTGCTGCACGCGCTGTGGAACGGGGCCGCGTCGGTCCTCGGCGGCACGGGCTTCGTGCAGGTCTACGTCGTGATCATGGTGCCGCTGTTCATCGGGCTGGCGGTCGTGGTGATCTGGCAGCGGCGGCGCGAGGCGAGGACGGTCGCGGAACAGCTGCCGTCGTTCGCGCAGGCCGGGTGGATCGCGTGGAGCGAGGTGCCACTGCTCGGCAACCTGGCGCAGCGGCGGGGCTGGCGCCGGGCCGTCAAGCAGCGGTCGGGCCCGCACGCCGCCCGTGCGGTCGCCGACTACCAGGCCGCCGTCACCGAGCTGGCCTTCCTGCGGGCGCGGATCGCGCGCGGATCGGTGCGGGACAGCGCCGCGGACCTGGAACACGAGCGGCTGCGCGCCCTCGCCAAGGCCCGCGCCCGGGCTCTCGGCATGCCCGATGCCCTCACCGCCGCCTGGGGCAACCAGCACCCGCCGGGCTGGACCCCGCCGCCCGCCCCCGCGCCCGGCTGGACCCCCGTCCCGCAGGGCCCGCCGTCCCAGGGCTACGCCACCCCGGGCTACGGCCAACCGGGGCCTGGCCAACCGGGACCTGGCCAGCCGGGCTACGGGCCGTCCTCCCCCGGCTACGGCCCGCCCGGCCCGGGGCAGGGACCTCCGCCCACGTACGGCGCCCCCGGCCTGCCCCCGCGCGGCCAGCAGCCGCCCCCCGGCCCTCCGCCGGGCTGGGTGCCGCCGCCCCAGCGCTGAGGCGCTCAGATCCCGGCGAGGGTCCGCGCGCCGCGGTAGAGGCACACGAGGGCCGGCGCGAGGAAGCCGAGCGCCCCGATCACCACCACGGGGCACCCACACGAGCGGCGGGTGAGCCGCCCGGCCCGGTGAAGCCCGTCACGCGCTCTCCCCGGGAGGGGTCGCGTCCGCCTACCCTCGTGCCCGTCGTCGCCGATCGATGTCGACCACAACGTCCGGTACCCCTGGTGGACTGGAACGGAGCAGGAGCGCGTGATGAGTGCTGGCCGGCCTGCCCGGCTGGCCGTCGGAGTGGTCTCCGCCGGCCGTGTCGGGGCCGTCCTGGGTGCAGCCTGGGACGCGGTGGGGCATCGGGTCGTGGCGACCTCCGGGGTGTCCCGGGCGTCCGTGCACCGCGCCGAGACGCTCCTGCCCGGCGCCCCGCTCCTCGCCCCGGACGAGGTGATCCGCTCGGCGGACCTCGCCCTCCTCGCCGTTCCCGACGACGTGCTGCCCGGTCTCGTCCGCGGCCTCGCCGCCTCGGGTGCCTTCCGCCCCGGCCAGATCGTGGTCCACACCGCCGGTGCGCACGGCGTCGACGTGCTCGAACCGGCCGTCGAGCACGGGATCCTGCCTCTCGCCCTGCACCCGGTCATGACGTTCACCGGCCGGCCCGAGGACGTCCAGCGGCTGACCGGCTGCTGCATCGCCGTGACCGCCCGGGCGGACGACGAGGCCGCGTGGAACGTCGGCGAGGCCCTGGTCCTGGAGCTGGGCGCCGAGCCGGTCCGGGTGCCCGAGCAGGTCCGGCCGCTCTACCACGCCGCCCTCGCCCACGGTGCGAACCACCTGGTCACGCTGGTGCGGGACTGCGCAGACCTCCTCGACAAGGCCGTCCTGCGGGCCGGGGCGACCGTCGGCTCCCCAGGCGCCCCCTCCGCGGAGCGGCTGATCGGCCCGCTGCTCTCCGCCGCGCTCGACAACGCGCTGCGCCACGGCGACCGGGCGCTGACCGGGCCGGTGGCCCGCGGCGACGTCGGCACCGTGCGCACCCATCTCCGCGAGCTCGACCGCGCCGATCCCGAGCTGGCCGACACCTACCGCAGCCTCGCCCGCCGCACCGCACACCGTGCGACGGAGGGCGGGCTGCTGCCCGACCACGCGGCGGACGAGGTCCGCGCCGCCCTCGACGACACGGAGGAGCACCGGTGACCGCACCCGCCCGCACCCGCAACGGCTACGCCCGCGGCCGCCTGACCGTGCACGACGACCCGGCCACGCTGACCCCGGTCACCCGCGCACTGCGGGCGGCCGGGCGCAAGGTCGTGCTCGTGCCGACGATGGGCGCGCTGCACGAGGGCCACCGGGAGCTGATCCGGCACGCCCGGGCGGTCCCGGGCACCGTCGTCCCGGTCGTCAGCATCTTCGTGAACCCGCTGCAGTTCGGGCCGAACGAGGACCTGGAGCGGTACCCTCGGCCGCTCGAGCGCGACCTCGACGCATGCCGCGAGGAGGGCGTCGAGCTCGTCTTCACGCCGTCGGTCGACCACATGTACCCGCCGGGCTCGGACACCCGGATCGGCGCCGGCGCGCTCGGCTCCGATCTCGAGGGCGGGCCACGTCCGGGGCACTTCGACGGGATGCTGACGGTCGTCGCGAAGCTCTTCCACATCGTCGGGCCCGACGTCGCGCTGTTCGGCGAGAAGGACTACCAGCAGCTCACGCTGGTCAAGAAGATGGTGCGCGACCTGGACTTCCCGCTGTCGGTGGTGGGCGTCCCGACCGTCCGCGAACCCGACGGGCTGGCGCTGTCCTCGCGCAACGTCTACCTCTCGGCCGACGAGCGCACCCGCGCCGTCACGCTCTCCCGCGCGCTGCGCGAGGGCGCCGCCGTGTCGGCCTACGGGCCCGCGGCCGTCCTCGAGCGGGCCCGTGCGGTCCTCGACGCCGAACCGGCGCTGCAGGTCGAGTACCTGGAGCTGCGCGACGCCGACACCCTCGGCGAGCCGGTCGACGGCAGCCGGGCCCGGCTGCTCGTCGCCGCCCGGATAGGCACCACCCGCCTGATCGACAACCTCCCCGTCCAGCTTTGAGGGGCTGTCCGATGGGCCACCGATCGTCCCGCGCCGCCCCAGGCGGCGCCCCGCTTCGTTGTCGACACGTCCGAATACGCCCGGTATGAGGACGCGCCTCCGCCTCGCGGTGCATCCACCCGGAACGCCGCGGAACCGACCGTTGACCCATCGGACAGCCCCAGGGAGCTCCCCGTGCTGCGCACCATGATGACCTCGAAGATCCACCGCGCCACGGTGACCCAGGCCGACCTGCACTACGTCGGCTCCGTGACCGTCGACCGTGACCTGATGGAGGCCGCGGACCTGCTGGAGGGCGAGCAGGTCGCGATCGTCGACATCACGAACGGGGCCCGGCTCGAGACCTATGTGATCCCCGGCGAGCGGGGCAGCGGCGTCATCGGCATCAACGGCGCCGCCGCGCACCTGGTGCATCCCGGCGACCTCGTCATCCTGATCGCCTACGGCCAGCTCGACGAGGCCGAGCTGCTGACCTACTCGCCGCGCGTGGTGTTCGTCGACGAGCACAACCGGATCGTCGAGCAGGGCTCCGACCCCGCGCACGCCCCCGAGGGATCCGGGCTGCTGTCCGGCTCGCGCTAGCGATGCTGCTCTGCGTCGACATCGGCAACACCCAGATCGCGCTGGGTGTGTACGAGGGCGAGCTCCTCGTCCGGGACTGGCGGATGCGCACCGACCCGCGGATCACGGCCGACGAGCTGGAGGTCGCGGTCGGCGCGATGCTCGGCGACTACGCCCCGCGGGTCGACGGCGTGGCCGCGCTGTCCACGGTGCCGTCGCTGCTGCGTGAGCTGCGAATGATGCTGGACCGGCGTGCGGCGCGGATGCCGACCGTCGTCGTCGGTCCGGGGGTGCGGACGGGTGTGCCGCTGCTGGTCGACAACCCCCGCGAGGTCGGCGCGGACCGGGTGGTGAACACCCTCGCCGCGCACCACCGGCACGCGACGGCGTGCATCGTCGTCGACTTCGGGACCTCCACGAACATCGACGTCGTCTCGGCCAAGGGGGAGTTCCTCGGCGGCGCGCTGGCCCCCGGCATCGAGATCTCGATGGACGCGCTCGCCCAGCGCGCCGCCGCGTTGCGCACCGTGGAGTTCGTGCCGCCCCGCTCGGTCATCGGGAAGAACACCGTGGAGTGTCTGCAGTCCGGTGTGCTCTACGGGTTCGCCGGGCAGGTCGACGGCCTGGTGCGCCGGATCATCAGTGAGCTCGGCCCCGCCGCGGGCCCGGTCACGGTGCTGGGCACCGGCGGCCTCGCGCCGCTGATGAAGGGCATCTCCGACACCATCACCGAGTACGCGCCGGACCTCACGCTCGAGGGCCTGCGGCTCACCTACGAGCGCAACGTCCGTCCGGTCGCGACCGGTGCCGCCGGGGACCCGCGGGCGGAGACCGCCCGGACGGCCCGAGGTACCGCCGTCTAGCCTTACCGGGCGTGACCGACGAGCCGCGCACCCCCGCCGACGACCTGCCCGAGCAGATGCAGGTGCGCGCGAAGAAGCGCACGGAGATGCTGGAGGCGGGCGTCGACCCGTACCCCGTCCTCGTGCCGCGCACCCACACGCTGCGCGCCGTGCGCGAGGCGCACCCCGACCTGCCGCCGGACACCGTGACCGGCGAGACCGTGACCGTCGTCGGGCGGGTCATGTTCCTCCGCAACACCGGCAAGCTCTGCTTCGCCCAGCTCACCGAGGGCGACGGCACGGAGCTGCAGGCCATGCTGAGTCTCGCCACGGTGGGCGACGACGAGCTGGCCCGCTGGAAGGCGCAGGTCGACCTGGGCGACCACGTGGCCGTCACCGGCGAGGTCATCACCTCGCGGCGCGGCGAGCTGTCCGTGATGGCGGACTCGTGGGAGATGGTGGCCAAGGCGATCCGCCCGCTGCCCAACGCGCACAGCGACCTGTCCGAGGAGACCCGCGTCCGGCAACGCTACGTCGACCTGATCATGCGCCCGCAGGCGCGCGAGATGGTCCGGACGCGCTCCACCGTGCTGCGGACGCTGCGCCGGGAGTTCGAGGCCCGCGACTACGTCGAGGTCGAGACGCCGATGCTGCAGCTGCTGCACGGCGGGGCCACGGCGCGCCCGTTCGTCACGCACGCGAACGCCATCGACACGGACCTGTATCTGCGGATCGCTCCCGAGTTGTTCCTCAAGCGGGCGGTCGTCGGCGGGATCGAGCGCGTTTTCGAGCTCAACCGGGTCTTCCGCAACGAGGGCATCGACTCGACCCATTCACCCGAGTTCGCGATGCTCGAGGCCTACCAGGCCTATGCGACGTACGACGACATGGCCGTTCTGACCCGCGAACTGATCCAGCAATGTGTACGCGCCGTGTTCGGTTCCACCGTCGTGCGTCACGCGGACGGGTCGGAACACGATCTCGGTGGCGAGTGGCGGTCCGTCACGCTACACGAATCCGTCTCGGCGGCCGTGTCCGAATCCGTGACGCCCGACACGTCGGCCGAGGAACTGCGCAAGATCGCTGCGACCCACGACGTGGTGTTGCAGGATTCGTGGGGCGCGGGCGAAATCGTCCTGGAGCTGTTCGAGAAGCTCGTCGAGCACACGCTGCAGGAGCCGACCTTCGTCCGCGACTACCCGGTCGAGGTCCGCCCGCTGACCCGGCAGCACCGCGACGACCCGCGCCTCGCCGAGTCCTGGGACCTCATCGTGTTCGGGCACGAGCTGGCCACGGCCTACTCCGAGCTGGTGGACCCCGTCGAACAGCGCACGCGGCTGCACGCCCAGTCCCTGCTGGCGGCCAAGGGCGACCCCGAGGCCATGCAGCTCGACGAGGACTTCCTGAGGGCCATGGAGTACGGAATGCCGCCGACCGGGGGCATGGGAATGGGCGTCGACCGCCTGCTCATGACGCTGACCGGCGTCGGAATCCGCGAGACGATCCTCTTCCCGCTCGTCCGCCGGGAGCTATAACGCGTTCCAGATTCTCAGCGGGTATCACCCCCTGCTCGACACGCCTTAGGTAATCGCGTTATATTTCCTCGACGGCGCGGCCGTTCATTCAGAGGACTATTCGAACCAGGAGGCTGCGGCGGTGGCGCAGATCCGCGAGATCAAGCTGATCGACGACCTCGACGGCGACAAGGCCGACGAGACCGTCGAGTTCGGGATCGACGGGAAGAGCTACGAGATCGACCTGTCGACGACGAACGCGAGCAAGTTGCGGGACGCCCTGGCGTCCTACGTGGGTGCGGCCCGGCGGGCGTCCGGGCGGCGCCGCGGCGGTGGTGGTGGGTCGCCGTCCGGCGGTGCGAACCGGCGGCCGTCGATCGACCGCGAGCAGAACCAGGCCATCCGCGACTGGGCCCGCAAGCGCGGGATGAAGGTCTCCGACCGCGGCCGCATCCCGGCCGAGGTCCTGGAGGCCTACCACCAGGAGAACTGAGAACCCTCGGCCCCGACGGCCGTGGCCCCTTCGAACGAGGGGGCGATCCGCCGATTCCCCTCGGGGCGGAGCACCGCACGAGGGCCGGCCGGGCACGTCCCGGCCGGCCCTTCTGCTGTGCGGAAGCAAGGGTTGCCTCACCTCGGTCCGGGCGTAGCGTGGGTCGAAAGACCTGATCTCCCGGAGGTGCACCCCGTGGCACGCCGCATGACCACCCTCGAGGTCGCGCGCACCGAGCGGATCGGCCCGCACATGGTGCGCGTCGTGGCCGCCGGGCCCGAGCTCGCGTCGTTCCCCGACACCCCGTTCACCGACCGCTACGTGAAGATCCTGTTTCCGGTCCCGGGCGTCCAGTACGCCGAGCCGCTCGACATGGAGGCCGTCCGCCGGGACCACCCGCGCGAGGAGTGGCCGCGGCTGCGGACCTACACCGTGCGGGCGTTCGACCCCGCCGCGGGCGAGCTGACCATCGACTTCGTGCACCACGGCGACAGCGGCCTCGCGGGCCCGTGGGCGGCCTCGGCGCGCCCCGGGGACCGGCTGCGACTACTCGGCCCGGGCGGGGCCTACGCGCCCGACCCGGAGGCCGACTGGCACCTGTTCGTCGGCGACGAGGCCGCGCTGCCCGCGATCGGCGCGGCGCTGGAGCGGATCCCCGCCGGCGCGCCGGTGCACGTGATCGTCCAGGTCGACGACGAGGCCGACCGCCAGAACCTGTCGTGCGCCGGTGACCTGCGGCTGCAGTGGCTGCACCGGGCCGGCGCGCCCGACGGAGGGGCGGGCGCGCTCGTCGGGGCGGTCCGGGCGCTGGAGTTCCCGGCCGGCCGGGTGCACGCGTTCGTGCACGGGGAGGCGGCCGAGGTGCGCGAGGTGCGCCGGCACCTGCTGCGCGAGCGCGGGGTCGACCGGGACGCGCTGTCCGTCTCCGGCTACTGGCGGCGCGGCCGGGACGAGGAGGGCTTCCGGGTCTACAAGCAGGAGCAGGCCCGGCTGGAGGAGGCCGAGCAGGCCGGCTCGCCCGCCTCGGTCTGACGATCTTCGCAGGTCGGCGGCGGCCTGGCCGTTCGCCGAGGGCTGAACGCCCGCCGACCGGGAATGGACGCCGAGGTCACGCCGTTGTGTCGGTGCGGGTGCGTACCGTGCGCGTCACGCGGGGCCGCGGCGGAGGCGCCGACCGGTCGGCGACCGATACAGTGGTATGGGGCGTCCGCGGCGCAGTGTCACAGGGATGCTGGACGCGTCGCACGTGTGGGCGCAGCAGGCAAGGAGTGCGAATGTTCGAGAGGTTCACCGACCGAGCAAGGCGTGTTGTCGTCCTGGCGCAGGAAGAGGCCAGGATGCTCAACCACAACTACATCGGCACCGAGCACATCCTCCTTGGCCTGATCCACGAGGGCGAGGGTGTGGCCGCGAAGGCGCTCGAGTCGCTCGGGATCGCCCTGGAGGGCGTCCGGCAGCAGGTCGAGGAGATCATCGGCCAGGGCCAGCAGGCGCCGTCGGGACACATCCCGTTCACGCCTCGGGCGAAGAAGGTGCTGGAGCTGTCGCTGCGCGAGGCGCTGCAGCTCGGCCACAACTACATCGGCACCGAGCACATCCTGCTCGGCCTGATCCGCGAGGGCGAGGGCGTCGCGGCGCAGGTCCTGGTCAAGCTGGGAGCCGACCTCAACCGCGTCCGCCAGCAGGTCCTCCAGCTGCTGTCCGGCTACCAGGGCAAGGAGCCCGCCGAGGCCTCCACCGGCCGCGGCGAGGGCACCCCCTCGTCCTCCCTCGTGCTCGACCAGTTCGGTCGCAACCTCACCCAGCAGGCCCGGGAGGGCAAGCTGGACCCGGTCATCGGCCGGGAGAAGGAGATCGAGCGGGTCATGCAGGTCCTCTCCCGGAGGACCAAGAACAACCCGGTCCTCATCGGCGAGCCCGGCGTCGGCAAGACGGCCGTCGTCGAGGGCCTGGCCCAGGGCATCGTCAAGGGCGAGGTCCCGGAGACGCTCAAGGACAAGCAGCTCTACACGCTCGACCTGGGCTCCCTGGTCGCCGGCTCCCGCTACCGCGGTGACTTCGAGGAGCGCCTCAAGAAGGTGCTCAAGGAGATCCGCACCCGCGGCGACATCATCCTGTTCATCGACGAGATCCACACCCTGGTGGGTGCGGGTGCCGCCGAGGGCGCGATCGACGCCGCGAGCATCCTCAAGCCGATGCTGGCCCGCGGCGAGCTGCAGACCATCGGCGCCACCACGCTCGACGAGTACCGCAAGTACGTCGAGAAGGACCCCGCGCTGGAGCGCCGCTTCCAGCCGATCCAGGTGGGCGAGCCGAGCGTCACGCACACCATCGAGATCCTCAAGGGCCTCCGCGACCGCTACGAGGCGCACCACCGGGTCACCATCACCGACCCGGCCCTGGTCGCCGCGGCCACGCTGGCCGACCGGTACATCTCCGACCGCTACCTGCCGGACAAGGCGATCGACCTGATCGACGAGGCCGGCGCCCGGATGCGCATCCGCCGGATGACCGCGCCGCCGGACCTGCGGGAGTTCGACGAGAAGATCGCGAACGTCCGCCGGGACAAGGAGTCCGCGATCGACGCGCAGGACTTCGAGCGCGCCGCGCACCTGCGGGACTCCGAGAAGCAGCTGCTCGGGCAGAAGTCGGAGCGCGAGAAGCAGTGGAAGTCCGGTGACCTGGACGTCGTCGCCGAGGTCGACGACGAGCAGATCGCCGAGGTCCTCGCCAACTGGACCGGCATCCCCGTCTTCAAGCTGACGGAGGAGGAGACCACTCGCCTCCTGAAGATGGAGGACGAGCTCCACAAGCGGATCATCGGCCAGGAGGAGGCGGTCAAGTCCGTCGCCCAGGCCATCCGCCGCACCCGCGCCGGCCTGAAGGACCCGAAGCGCCCGTCCGGCTCGTTCATCTTCGCCGGCCCGTCCGGTGTCGGTAAGACCGAGCTGTCCAAGGCGCTGGCGAACTTCCTCTTCGGCGAGGACGACGCGCTCATCCAGATCGACATGGGCGAGTTCCACGACCGCTACACCGCCTCGCGGCTCTTCGGTGCCCCTCCCGGGTACGTGGGCTACGAGGAGGGCGGCCAGCTCACCGAGAAGGTGCGCCGCAAGCCGTTCTCGGTCGTGCTGTTCGACGAGATCGAGAAGGCCCACCAGGAGATCTACAACACGCTCCTGCAGGTCCTGGAGGACGGCCGCCTGACGGACGGCCAGGGCCGCACGGTGGACTTCAAGAACACGGTGCTGATCTTCACCTCGAACCTGGGCACCCAGGACATCTCGAAGGCCGTCGGGCTCGGCTTCGCGCAGAGCAACGACGAGCAGTCGAACTACGAGCGCATGAAGACCAAGGTCAACGACGAGCTGAAGAAGCACTTCCGCCCGGAGTTCCTGAACCGCATCGACGACATCATCGTCTTCCACCAGCTCACCCAGCCGCAGATCATCTCCATGGTCGACCTGATGATCACGCGGGTGGAGAAGGCCCTGGCCAACAAGGACATGGCCATCGAGCTCACGGACGCCGCCAAGGGCCTGCTGGCCCGCCGCGGGTTCGACCCGGTGCTGGGCGCCCGGCCGCTGCGCCGGACCATCCAGCGGGAGATCGAGGACCAGCTGTCCGAGAAGATCCTGTTCGGCGAGGTCGAGCCGGGGCAGATCGTGATCGTCGACGTCGAGGGCATCGACGAGAGCGTGCCCGAGGGCAACCCGGCGCACGACGACAAGGCGACGTTCACCTTCCGCGGTGAGCCCCGCCCGGCCGCGGGCGTCCCGGACGCCCCGCCGGTCGACATCGCCGCCGGCGGTGGCGAGGAGTAAGCCAGGCAGTACCGCGGCGGCCCGCCTTCCTGTGGGGAGGCGGGCCGCTGCCGTTCTCACCGGGCCCTCCCCGCGACTCGCGGGAGCCCACAGCGCGACTCGCGGGAGCCCACAGCGCGACTCGCG
>NZ_JAJTTE010000019.1 GCF_021343995.1 Pseudonocardia terrae
TCGCATCCAGCGGATGCCCTTCTCTGCGGGGATCGATGTTGCCGTGGTAAGCACATCTTCCCAGCTCAGAGGGGCATTCGTGTGTCACGACTCGCCCGAATCAGCGCGCTTCACCGGTGGATCCAGACTGAGACTGACGCCTGGGGCCTTCCCGGCACCTCGAACTGTTGATCTCGTACACGCTTCACAGCGTCGTTGATCGGTTGGCCCCGCCGGCCCCGCCTGGATCGGTCCGGGGACGGCGGGGAGGCCGACGGTGGACGTGCTGGTCGAGCGGTGCGCGGGGATCGATATCGGCAAGGACGAGGTGGTCGCCTGCGTGCGGACCCCGGCCCCGGATGGGCGGGGCCGGCACAAGCAGACCCGCACGTTCGCCACGTTCACCTCCTCGCTGGAGGCGATGGCCGACTGGTTCGCCGCCGAAGGCGTCACCGCCATCGCGATGGAAGCCACCGGGTCGTACTGGAAGCCGGTCTGGTACATCCTCGAAGACCGCCAGGGCCAGGAGTGGGAGTTGTTGCTGGTCAACGCCCACCACGTGAAGATCCTGCCCGGCCGCACGACCGACGTGCTCGACGCCGAGTGGTTGGCCGAGCTGCTCGAACACGGGCTGCTGCGGGGCAGTTTCGTGCCCCCGCCGGTGATCCGGCAGTTGCGGGATCTGACCCGCTACCGCAAACGGCTCATCCTCCGACCACGCCAGCGAGTGTCAGCGCATCCAGAAGACCCTCGAAGACGCCGGCATCAAACTCGACTCGGTCGCCTCCGACGTCCTCGGGGTGTCCGGGCGGGCCATGCTCGCCGCCCTGGTCGCCGGCGAGCGCGACCCCGTCGTGCTCGCCGAGCTGGCCAAGGGCAAGCTCCGGAAAAAGATCCCCGCGCTCCGGAAGGCGCTGCGCGGGCGATTCACCGACCACCACGCCCTGCTGATCGGGCTGTCGCTGGCCCACACCGCGCACCTGGAGCAGGCGAGCGCCCAACTCGACGACCGCGTCGACACCCTGTTCGCCACCCCCACCGGGCCCGACCGGGACGGCGCGCCCGGGATCCCTTTCGCCCGAGCCCGTGACCGGCTCGACACCATCACCGGGGTCGGGAAACGCGCCGCCGAAACCATCATCGCCGAGATCGGCACCGACATGACCCGCTTCCCCACCGCCGCACACCTGGCCTCCTGGGCCGGCCTGGCCCCCGGCAACAACATCACCGGCGGCAAACGCGGCTCGGGCAAGACCACCCACGGCGACGTCTGGCTCACCGACATCCTGGTCCAGTGCGCCTGGGCCGCCGCGCGCACCCGCGACACCTACCTGTCGGCCCAGTTCTGGCGCCTCGCCCGCCGCATCGGGAAGAAGAAAGCCGCCGTCGCCGTCGCTCACTCCATCCTGGTCATCAGCTGGCACCTACTGGCCCAGGACTGCGACTACACCGACCTCGGCGGCGACTACTTCACCCGCCGCAACCCCGACCGCCAACGCGACCGGCTCATCCACCAACTCCACAACCTCGGCTACCGCGTCACCCTCGACAAGACCGCGTAGCCCGGCTGCGGTCGATTCTCTTCACAGGACGACACGATGATCGACCCTGCCCTGCGTGAGCAGCACCGACTCGCCTCACTCCGTGAGTCGGCGACCTTCGACCGCGCCACCATCGCCGGCATCCAGCGGGCCGCCGCGACCGGCGTCTACGACATCCGCGGCTGGGGCGCCAAGCGCCGGCTGCCGCACTTCGACGATCTGCTCTTCCTCGGCGCCTCCATGTCCCGCTACCCGCTGGAGGGCTACCGGGAGCGCTGCGACACCGACGTCGTCCTCGGCGACCGCAACGCCCGCTACCCGCTGCACCTCGCCACCCCCGTCACCATCGCCGGAATGTCCTTCGGCGCGCTGTCCGCCCAGGCCAAGGAGGCGCTGGGCCGCGGTGCGTCGGAGGTGGGCACCTCCACCACCACCGGCGACGGCGGCATGACCCCCGAGGAGCACGGCCGGTCCACGCACCTCGTCTACCAGTACCTCCCGTCGCGCTACGGGATGAACCCCACCGACCTGCGCAAGGCCGACGCGATCGAGATCGTCCTCGGGCAGGGCGCGAAGCCCGGCGGCGGCGGGATGCTGTTGGGGCAGAAGATCTCCGACCGGGTCGCCGGGATGCGCACCCTCCCTGCGGGGATCGACCAGCGCTCGGCCTGCCGGCACCCGGACTGGACCGGCCCGGACGACCTCGCCATCAAGATCACCGAACTGCGCGGGATCACCGACTGGGAGAAGCCGATCTACGTGAAGATCGGCGCCTCGCGGACCTACTACGACGTCAAGCTGGCGGTCGCCTCGTGCGCGGACGTGGTCGTCGTCGACGGGATGCAGGGCGGCACCGCCACCACCCAGGAGGTGTTCATCGAGAACGTCGGCATCCCGACCCTCGCGGCGATCCCGCAGGCCGTGCAGGCACTGCAGGAGCTCGGCCTGCACCGCAAGGTCCAGCTGATCGTCTCCGGGGGCATTCGCACCGGGGCGGACGTCGCCAAGGCCATGGCCCTGGGCGCCGACGCCGTCGCGATCGGCACCGCGGCGCTGATCGCGTTGGGCGACAACGACCCGCGCTACGCCGAGGAGTACCGCGAGCTCGGGTCCGAGGCCGGGTTCTACGACGACTTCCAGGACGGCCGCGACCCCGCCGGCATCTCCACCCAGGACCCGGAGCTCGCCGCGCGGCTGGACCCGGTCGCGGGCGGCAAGCGGCTCGCGAACTACCTGCGGGTGTTCACCATGGAGGCCCAGACCATCGCCCGCGCCTGCGGCAAGGCGCACCTGCAGCACCTCGAGCCGGAGGACCTCGTCGCGCTGACGATCGAGGCCGCCGCCATGGCCCGCGTCCCGCTGGCCGGCACGAACTGGATCCCCGGAGGCCCCGGTGCCTGAGGTCGTGATCGTCGGTGGCGGGCTGGAGGGGTGCGCCACCGCCTGGGCCCTGACCCGACGCGGGATCACCGACGTCGTCATCGTCGAGCGGGACACCGTCGGCTCCGGCGGCACCGGCAAGTCCTCCGGGGTGGTCCGCTGCCACTACGGGGTGTCCTCGTTGGCCGCCATGGCCACCCAGGCCCTCGAGATCTTCGAGAACGCCGCCGAGATCCTCGGCGAGGATGTCGGGTTCCACGGGCACCACCGTCACGGAGATCCTCGCCCCCGGGGAGAAGGTCACGGGGGTCCGCCTGGCCGACGGCTCGACGATCGAGGCCGGCGCCGTCGTCCTCGCGGCCGGGCCCTGGTCGGTGCCGCTGCTGGCCGCGCACGGGATCGACCTCCCGATCACGGTGCACCGCGAGCAGATCGTGCTCATCGACCCGGGCCAGGACCTCGGCCGCGTGCCGGTCTTCTCGGACCTGGTCTCGCTGCAGTACGTCCGGCCCGAGAGCGGCGGGGAGATCCTGTTCGGCAACTCGGATCTCGCCGAGCTCGAGCCCGCCGACCCGGACAACTACTCGAACCAGGCGACCGAGGCCTTCCTCGACCTCACCGTCGACAAGGTCGGCACCCGGTTCCCCGGGCTGGACGACGCCTCGATCGCCTCGACCTACGCCGGCTGCTACGACGTCACCCCCGACTTCAACCCGGCCATCTCCGCGACCCCGATCGCCGGGTTGATCGTCGCCGCCGGGTTCTCCGGGCACGGCTTCAAGATCTCGCCGTCGGTGGGCCGGCTGGTCGCCGACCTCGTCGTCGACGGCGGCAGCAGCCACCCCGACGTCCCCGAGTCCGACTTCCGCCTCTCCCGGTTCGCCGAGGGTGCCCTGCTCCGCAGCCCCCATCCGTACGTCGGCGCCGGCGAGATGCGCTGACGTGTGCGTTCGGCTCGACGACCCGGCCGCGGGCACCGGGTCACCGAGGGATCCCGTGGGGCATGGGCCCGCCGTCCGCGAGGTCGTCGAGCCGGCCGGGCGTGAGAACCGGCTCGAGCGCGCGATCGGCGCCGAGGTCCGCAGGATCCGGCGGACCTCCGGGGCCACCCTCGCCGAGATGGCCCTGCGCACGGGCCTCTCGAAACCGATGCTGTCGAAGATCGAGAACGCTCGGACCTCGTGCAGCCTGACCACCCTCGCCCGCCTCGCCGACGCCCTCGACGTGCCGGTCACCTCGCTGTTCCGCGGCGCCGACACCCCCCGCGAGGCGGCGGCCCACCTCGTCACGCTCACCGAGCGCAGCGAGGAGTTCCCGCTGTTCCAGCACCCCGGCACCGAACTGCTCTACATGCTCGAAGGCGAGATGGTCTACGGCCACGGCGAGTCCAGCTACCCGCTGCGCCCCGGCGACGCACTGCAGCTCGACGGCGAGGGCGTGCACGGCCCGCGCGAGCTGGTCGCCCTGCCGATCCGGTTCCTCTCCGTCGTCGCCTACGGGGAGCTCGGCACCGACGCGGACGGCTGAGCCGCAGTCCGATACCGCGCGGGCATCACAGCGAGCGGAACGGGTCGTGGACCGGGGAGGTCGTCGAGGCCGAGGCGCGGACGGGCCCGATCGCCGAGGCGTTCGCGCTGGACCAGCGCGCCGCTCTGTCCCCGCCGCCCGGCTCGCAATAGGTTGCCGACCATGCCGCCGGAGGCGAGCCTGTCGGGACGCACTCCGGCGCGGTGTGCCTGGTCGAAGGGGACGACATGGACGGACGCGGCGACGACCGCGTGACGCGGACCGCCGAGCGGACGCTCGAGGACCTCCGCGCCCGCCTGGCCGCCGAGTCGGCGCTGATCGTCGCCTTCTCGGGCGGGGTGGACTCGGCGCTGGTCGCGGCGGTCGCGCACGAGGTCCTCGGCGCGCGGGCGCTGGCCGTGACCGCGGTCTCGGCCAGCCTGCCGGTCTCGGAGCGGCGGGCGGCGGCGGAGTTCGCCCGGCGGCACGGCATCGCACACGTCGAGGTGTGTACGGACGAGCTGGGGCGGCCGGAGTACGTCGCCAACCGCGGCGACCGCTGCTACCACTGCAAGTCGGCGCTGTTCGACGTCGTCGAGCCCCTCGCCGCGCTCTCGGGTGCCGCCGTCGCGCTGGGGACCAACCTCGACGACCTCGGCGACCACCGGCCCGGGCTGCGGGCGGCCGGGGAACGGGGAGCCGTGGCGCCGCTCGTCGACGCGGGCATGGGCAAGGCCGAGGTCCGCGCGGTGAGCGCCGCGCTGGGCCTGGAGACCACCGACAAGCCGGCCGCGGCCTGCCTGTCCTCCCGGGTCGCGTACGGCGAGCCGGTGACCCGCGAGGTCCTCGCCCGGATCGAGGCGGCCGAGGAGGGCCTGCACGGCCTGGGCTTCCCGGTGTGCCGGGTCCGGTCGCACGCGGACGGGACCGTCGCGCGCGTCGAGCTGCCGGAGGACGAGCTGGAGGCCGCCACGAGACGGCGCACGGAGATCGACGCCGTCGTGCGCGCGGCGGGTTTCGAGTTCTGCGCACTCGACCTGCAGGGGTTCCGGAGCGGCCGGATGAACGTCCTCCTGGGACTCCCCCGGGCGATCGTCCGATGAGCGCGGGGCGCGGCTTCGACGACCTCGGCTACGCACGACCGGACACCGACCGCGAGGCCCGCTTCGGCCTGCCCGAGGTGATCTTCGGGCCGGGGAAGACCCCGGAGCAGGTCGCGGGCGTGGCGCGCAGCCTCCTGGCCGCCGGCGACGGACCGGTCCTCGTGACCCGGATCGACCGGGCCGGCGCCGACCGGGTCCTCGACCTGGTCCCCGGCGGCCGGCTCGACGAGGCGGCGCGCCTGCTCCGCTGGCGCGAGCCGGTTCCCCTGCACTTCCGGGTCGCGGTGGTCGCTGCCGGGACGTCGGACGGGCCGGTCGCGGTCGAGGCGGCGGCCGTCGCGCGCGCGGTCGGCCTCGAGGTCGAGCGCATCGACGACGTCGGGGTGGCCGGGCTGCACCGCCTCCTGGCCGAGCAGGACCGCATCGCGAAGGCCGACGCCGTCGTGTGCATCGCGGGGATGGAGGGCGCGCTGCCCAGCGTCGTCGCCGGTCTCGTGGCGGCGCCCGTGATCGCCGTGCCGACCTCCGTCGGCTACGGGGCGGCCCTCGAGGGCGTGACCGCGCTGCTCGCCATGCTCACCTCGTGCGCGGCCGGCATCACCGTCGTCAACATCGACTCCGGTTTCGGGGCGGCGCTCGCCGCCTTCCGCATCGCCCGGTCGGCCCGGCGGAGCGGGTCCGGCTCGTGATCCTCTGGCTGAACCCGGTCAGCGGCATCTCCGGCGACATGGTCCTGGGCGCCCTCCTCGAGCTCGGTGCCCCGATCGACGGGGTGCGGGCCGCGATCGCGTCCACCGGCCTCACGGGCTGGTCGCTCGAAACGCGGCGGGTCCGCCGGGCCGGCCTCGCCGCCACCCACGCCGAGGTCCGGGTGGACGACGACGTCCCGGCCCGGCGGGCCGCCGAGCTCCGGGCGATGGTGGCCCGGGCACGACCGGATGCGGTCGCGACCCTCGCCGTCGCGGCGGTCGACGCCCTGACGGAGGTGGAGACGGTCCTGCACGGCGTGCCTCCGGAGGAGGTGCACCTGCACGAGATCGGCGGGGTCGACACCGTCGTCGACACGGTCGGTGTGGCCGCGGCGCTGCATCTGCTCGACGTCGGGACGGTGCGGTCGGGCCCGCTCGGCCTGGGAGCGGGGACCGTCGGCGGGAGCCACGGCGTGCTGCCGCTGCCCGCCCCGGCCACCGCCGCCCTCCTCGCGAAGGCCCGCGCGCCCGTCACCTCCACGGGGCTGCCCGGGGAGAGCGTGACCCCGACCGGCATCGCCCTGCTCCTGGCCGCGGGCGCCGAGTTCGGACCGGTGCCGACGATGACGGTGCAGGGGGTCGGGTACGGCGCGGGGAGCCGTGACGTCCCTGGGCGCCCGAACGTGCTGCAGGCCCTGCTCGGTGCGCACGAGCCGGAGGGCCGGCGGCACGAGGAGATGACCGTTCTCGAGACGACCGTGGACGACGTGTCCGGAGAGGTGCTCGGGCACGTCCTGGAGCGGCTCCTCGGTGCGGGCGCCGCCGACTGCTGGATCACCCCGGCCACGATGAAGAAGTCCCGGCCGGGGCACGTCGTGCACGCGCTCGTCGCCGCCGCCCACCTCGAGGTCTGCGAGGAGGTGCTGCTGCGCGAGACGGGGAGCCTGGGCGCCCGGCGGGTCCGCGTCGCCCGCCGCGCGCTCCCTCGGCACTTCTCGACCGTGGAGGTCGGTGGGCGCTCGATCAGGGTGAAGCACGGGCCGTGGGGCGCGAAACCGGAGCACGACGACGTCGCCGCGGCCGCCGCCGCGCTCGGCCTGACCGTGCGCGAGGTCGCCGACCTCGCCCGCGCGGCGATGGCGCGGACGGGCTGATCAGCGGCTCTCGGCGACCACCTCCAGGTCCGGCGCCCCGGCCAGGGTGTTCGACACGTAGCAGACCCGCCGGGCGCCCTCGATCAGACGGTCGAGCTCCGCGCCGCGCGGCTCCGCGGCACGGACCAGGACGGTGAAGCCGGCGAACCGCAGCCCCTCGTAGCGCCCCGTCGCCTCGACCTCCAGCTTGTCGAGGGCCACCTCCCGCTTGCGCGCGGTGTAGGCGATCGCCAGCGTGAAGCAGGACGCCAGCGCGGCGAGCAACAGCTCCGTGGGTTGCGGACCGGTGGCGGTGCCGCCCGCGGACTCCGGCTCGTCGGCCACCACGGTGAACCCGCCGGCGTCGACCTCCGCCCGCAGACCCCCCGTCCAGCGCGCCGAGACGCTCCGCTCCGGTACTCCCATGTCCTCCTCCTTCGCCGCCGGCTCCACCGGCGGGTCGTCCGGGCCCGGTGCGCGTGCAACAGCTGTGCAACCGGGCTGGGGCACAGTGATCGGCATCACCGATCGGCCCTGGTCGGTGCACCGCACGCAGTGACCCCTGATCGTTGGGAGCCGTCGATGACGACCGCCGTTCCCGCGCCACCGCTCCGCCGGGCGCACTGCCGCGGGGAGTGCACCGCCGCGGTGCTCCGCGACTCGCACGACCGCCTCCTCGAGGTCGACACCGACCCCGACGCCCTGCTGGAGCTGATCGAGACGGCAGTGACCTGGCACGAGCTGGACTACTCCGGCTGCGCCGTCGTCGGACCGCAGGAGTGGCTGACCTTCGCCGACCGGCACCGGTGGGTCCATCCGGAGCGTGCGGCCTGGGCGTTCGCGCTCGCCGTCGACATCGTCGGCCGGGGCTCCGTGCGCCCCGACGGGCCGCATCTGCGCGCGGTCGGCACACCCGCCCGCGCGATCTGAACCCGGCAGGCCGGGCACGGTCCCCACGTTTCCGATCGTAGAAGAACTGCGACTATCAGAAAAAGGTGCTCCCCGTGCCGCCCGCCGACTTCCTCGATCTCCCGGACCGCAGCGCCAAGCCCCGCACCACCGGGCTCACCCACGTCCTCGACCCCGGGGCAGGGGTCCGCACGGTCGCCGACCTGCTGTCCTCGGCCGCAGCACACATCGACATCTGGAAGGTCGGCTGGGGCACCGCGTACGTCGACGCCGGGCTCGACGCGAAGATCGCGCTGCTGCGCCGGCAGGGGATCGCGGTGTGTCTGGGCGGGACGATGCTCGAGATCGCCTGGGCCCAGGACCGGGCGGAGCGGTGCCTGGCCTGGGCCGCCGGCGCGGGCTTCGACCACGTCGAGGTCTCCCGTGGCACCGTGCCGATGTCCCTTCAGGACAAGGGCAGGCTGATCGCGCTCGCGGCGCGCCGGTTCACCGTCCTCGCCGAGGTCGGCAGCAAGGCGCCGGGCGACCAGCAGGCGGCTCGCACCTGGCCGCACGAGTGCCTCCGTGATCTCGACGCCGGCGCCGCCCTCGTCGTCACCGAGGGGCGGCAGAGCGGCACCGTCGGCACCTTCGACTCCGCGGGCCGGGTGCGCCCCGACGTCGTCGAGGCGGTGGTGTCGGCCGTGGACCCCTCCCGGGTCGTGTTCGAGGCGCCGCGGTCGACGCAGCAGGCCTGGTTCGTGCGACGTTTCGGGCCGGACGTCAACCTCGGCAACGTCGGCCTCGGCGAGGTGCTCTCGGTCGAGACCCTCCGGCTCGGCCTGCGCTCCGACACGGCCGCCCTCCCCACCCAGCAGTCCGCGGGCGCCGGACCGGCATGAGCGGGGCGCACCGACCGCGACCGGGGGCGAACTTCGTCCCGCTCCGGTACCGGGGCGTCGCGGTGACGACGGTCCCGCCGGAGGTGGCACTCGACGAACCGTCGCTGCGCGCCCACCTGGTGGGGCGGCAGGCCTACCGGCGGACCCGGTTCGTGGTGGCGCGCCGGGACCCGCACGATCCCGGCCCGACCGCCCTCGTGCGCGTCGAACGGCGGGACCCCGGCCCGCTCTTCTCCGAGGTGATGGCGGTCGAGATGCTGGCCGGCCCGGCCGAGTGCACCTGGGTCCGCGCCCCCGAGGTCGACACCGGCATCCCGTCCGCGCTGGCGGCGGTCGCGCTCGACCGGGCGCCCGGTGCCCGGGCGGTCGTCGTCGAGGGGCGCTACGCGCACGTGAACTTCATCCTGGACGCGCAGCCGCTGCCGGTCGTCGTGCGCGAGGTCGTGCCCCCCGAGCCGGCGAAGCTGGCCGACCAGGCGCGCCGGGTGGTGGCCGTGACCGAGGACCTGCGTCCGGTACGGATCATCGAACGGTCCGAGGACCTCGCCGAGCTCGCCACCCGCGCACCGGCCGGGCACTACCTGCTCCCCTGCCGCGGCTCCGGGGGCGAGGTGCCCGGAGCGGCCGTGTCCTACCTGGACGAGCACCCGCCCCGGGCCGACTGGACGCTGCTCGGTTGCACCCGCTCCCTGCAGATCCACCGCTGGTTCTACGGCGACGAACCCCCGTCCGTCGACTTCTGTCCCAAGCGGACGGTCGCCCGGAGCCGGCCGGACGCGCCGACCCTGACCAAGTGCTGTCTGCAGGAGGAGGACCTCGACCAGGGCGACGGCTGGGTGTCGGTGCCGTGGGGGTCGTCGCTGGCCCACGTGCGGGAGGCCCTGGCCCTGCTGGCCGAACGGGAGGGCGGACCGTGGGCAACCGGCTGAGCGCGTCGCGGGTGTACCGGCATCTCTGGGGCGGCCCGGAGACCGACGCGCTGTTCGACGAGGAGGCCATGCTCCGGTCGTGGCTGGAGGTGCTGGTCGCGCTGGCCCGGGCCCAGGCCGAGCTGGGCATCATCCCCCTCTCGTCCGCCGAGGCGATCGAGGCGGGTGCCCGGGTGGAGGACCTCGACCTGGACCACGTCGCCGAGCAGACCCGGGCGACGTCGCACTCCACGCTCGGCCTGATCCGCGGCCTGCAGCGGCTCCTCCCGGAGCACGCCCGCGAGCACGTCTACCTCGGGGCGACGGTCCAGGACGTCACCGACACATGGTTCGGGATCGTGCTGCGTGACGTGGGCCGGATCGTCCGGCGCGATCTGTGCGCCATCGAGCGGTCCCTCCTCGATCTCGCCGCGGCGCACCGGACGACGCCGATGGCCGGCCGTACCCATGGCCAGCCCGGCTCGCCCATCACCTTCGGGTTCAAGGTCGCCTCGTGGGCCGACGAGATCGGGCGCCACCGGAGCAGGTTCGAGGAGGGCCGCCCCCGCTGGGAGGTGGGCCAGCTCGCCGGGGCCGTCGGCAACCTCGCCTTCTTCGGGCCCGCCGGCCCCGAGCTGCGCCGCCGGTTCTGCGCCCGGCTCGACCTCCACGACCCGGGCATCTCGTGGCTCACGTCCCGGGACCGCATCGCGGAGTTCGGCGGGTGTCTCGCCATGGTCTGCGGCACCCTCGCGCGCCTCGGCACCGAGGTCTACGAGCTGGCCCGCCCCGAGATCGACGAGCTGGCCGAACCCGCCCCGCCGGGTGCGGTCAGCAGCATCACCATGCCGCACAAGCGCAATCCGGAGATCGCCGAGCACCTCGACACCCTGGCGCGGCTGGCCCGCTCCTCCGCCGGTGTCCTGCTGGAGGGCATGGTCGCCGCCCACGAGCGGGACGGGCGGGCCTGGAAGGCCGAGTGGATCGCCCTGCCCGAGATCTGCCAGCTGACGGCGACCGCGCTCCGCCTCGGCCGCGGCCTCGTCGAGGACCTCGAGGTGCACCCGGACGCCATGGCACGGACCCTGGCGCGCTCCGGAGGACTGACCGCCGAGCGGGTGCTCGCCGGGCTCGCCGAGCGGATCGGGAAGCACCGGGCACAGGCCGTGCTGCACGACGTCCTCCGGGTCGAGGGCGGGGACCTCGCCGAGTCGCTCGCCGCCCGCGGGCTCGCCACACCGGACGAGGTGCGGGCGTGGGCCGCCAGCAGCGCGATCGACGCCGCGGCGGCCATGGTGGACACCGTCCTCGCGCGGGCCGCCGACCGGGACCGCGTGGCGGGTGAGCGGTGACGACCCCGATGACGACCCCGACGACGAGCCGATGACGGCCCCGACGAAGACCCCGATGACAAGACTGCCACCGCGGTTCCCCCTCGCCACGCTGCCGACCCCGCTGGTCCCCGCCCGCAGGCTCGCGGCCACCGGTCCGGGCCGGCTGCTCGTCAAGCGCGACGACCTCGTCGGGTTCGCCGTGGCGGGGAACAAGGCACGGGCCCTCGAGTACCTGGTGGGCGCGGCGATCGACTTCGGGGCGCGGGTCCTCGTGACCGGGGGAGGCCCCGGGTCGAACTTCTGCGCCGCGGCCGCGGTCGCGGCCCGCGTGGCGGACCTGGAGTGCGAGCTGGTCGTCTGGGGCGACCCCGGGGCGGCACCGAACATGCGGATCGCCCGGGCCGCGGGGGCGCGGATCCTCCCGACCGGTGACGACGACCGCGATGCCGTCGACGTCCTCGTGGCAGAGCGAGCGGCCGAGCTCAGCCTCTCCGGCCGGAAGGCCTACGCGGTACCGCGGGGCGGGTCCACGGCCATCGGCGCCCTCGGCTTCGCCGACGCCGCCCGGGAGCTGGTCGCGCAGCTGGCGGCGCTGGACGACCGGCCCTCGGCGATCGTGCTGCCGGTCGGGTCGGGCGGCAGCTGCGCCGGTCTGCTCTCGGGCCTGGCGGAGGCGGGCTGCCCCGTTCCCGTCGTCGGCGTGTCGGTGAGCCGGCCCCCCGCGGCCGTGCGCGAGCACGTGCTGGCCCTCGCCCGGCAGTGCTCGGTCCTCCGCGGCGCGCCGCCCCCGCGTCCCGCGCAGCTCGAGCTCGTCGACGCCCGCGGGCCGGGGTTCGGCTCGTTGACGCCGCAGGAGCGGGAGCGCTGCCGGACCGCGCTGCACACCGAGGGGTTCCTGCTCGACGCGACCTACGGCGCGGAGGCCTTCTCCGTCGCCCTCGATCTCTGCCACGACCGTCCCGGACCCGTCGTCTGGTGGCACACGGGCGGCGTGGCCGCGGCGATCGACCGGCTGGGCCGGCCCGAGGGCGTCCCGGTGAGCACCTCCCGCCCCCGTCTCGAGGAAGGACACGGCACGCCATGACCGACACCGCCCGGGCCCGGCGCACGCGGCCCGAGGGGTTCCCGGAGAACGGGCCCGCGCCGGAGCTGATCCGCTCCGGCTTCGAGCTGGAGAACGCGGACGCCGCGTTCCTGCACCACGGGCTGAACCTCGCCGACGTCGCCCACGTGCTGGACCTGTCCCGGCGCGGGCTCGTCCCGCCCGAGGCCTGCCGCACCCTGCTCGCCCTGCTGCTCGAGGTCGTCGACATCGCGCCGGAGGAGTTCCCCTACGACCCCGTCCACGGCGAGCCCTACAACTCCCGCGAGCGGTACTTCGTCTCCCGCATCGGCGACACGGCGGGGTGGCTGCACGCGGGCCGGCCCCGCCGGGAGGCGGCCCGGATCGCGCTGCGCCTGCACCTGCGCCGGCAGCTCGCCCGGCTCGTCGTCGACACCGTCGCGGCCGGCCTCACGATGGTCGACCGCGCGGAGGAGCACGCCGAGACGCTGCTGCCCGACCAGACCTACCTGCAACAGGCCCAGCCGTCGACCTTCGGGCACTACCTCCTGTCCTTCGCGTACTCGGTGGTCCGGGACTCCCGGCGGCTCCTCGACGAGCTCGGCTGGATCAGCCGCAGTCCGGGCGGCGCCGGGTGCGTCAACGGCACCCGGCTCCTCGACGACCGCGACCCGATCGCCGACGCACTCGGGTTCGACGACGTCATCCCGCACACCCGGGACGCGATGTGGCAGGTGGACGCGCTGATCCACGTCCTGGCGTCCACCGCCAGCCTGCTCTCGAACTTCTCGAAGCTGGCCGAGGACCTGGAGATCTTCTCGTCGAGCGAGTTCGACTTCGTCGACCTGGCCGACGGCTACAGCCGGTCGAGCATCCTCATGCCGCAGAAGCGCAACCCCTACGCGTTGGCGATCATCCGCGGCGCGTCCGGCGTCATGATCGGCAGGCTCACCGGGTTCCTCGCCGTCACGAAGAGCCCCTCCGCCCGCAGCGACAACCTGATCTTCGCCTACGGCGAGGTGCCCCGGGCCCTCGACCTCGCCCAGCGCATCACGACGCTCACCGGCGGGGTCGTGGCCACGCTGAGCGTGAACGCCGAGCGGATGCGCGACGAGCTGGACCGGGGCTACACCCAGGCCACCGACCTGGCGGAACATCTCGTGCAGCGGCTCGGCGTGGACTACCGCTCGGCCTACGTGGTCGTCGGGAACACGGTCCGGCAGGCGGCCCGCGACGGCGTCCCGGGCAGCGCGATCACGGGCGAGATGGTGGACGCGCAGGCCCTCCGGCACACCGGACGATCGTGGGGGCTCGCGGGTACCGATCTCTCCGCGGTGCTCGATCCGCAGCAGATCGTGGCCACGCGCCGCGCCGAGGGCGGTGCGGCCCCCGACGCGGTGGCGGCGATGGTGCGGGACCTGCGTGCCGACCTCGGCACACTGGCCGACGAGGCATCGGCACGGCTCGCGGCCTTCGAGACGGTGGAGGCGGACCTCCTGGGGCGGGCCCGGGATGCGCTGCGCACCTGAGGCCGAGGACCCGTCGTGCCGTCAGGTCCCCGGGACCTCCACCCTGACGACCTCGGCGACCTCGTCGCCGTCGGGGCCCTCGCCGCCGTCGCCGCCCGTGGCGGCCACCGTGTACCCGGACCTGGTCGGGAGGTGGAACGCCTCGCCCGCGGCCACGACGGTCGTCTCCCCGGCCAGGGCGACCTCGGCCGCACCGGCGAGGACCAGCAGCAACGCCTCCCCCGGTCGGGGCTCGGCGGTCCAGCCCTCGCCGGGCCGCAGCCGCGAGGCCGTGCCCTCGGCGCGGAACCGCTCGGCCGGGCCGGTGATCCGCACGGGCCCGTCCCCGGCGTCGGCGAACCGGGTGAGCGTCCCCGACGGCTCCTCGTCCTCGACGAAGTGACGGGCGGGCACGTCCAGGGCTGCCGCCAGCTTCAGCAGGGTCGTGATGGTGGGCACCATCGTCCCCCGCTCGACCTTGTGCACCGAGGCCGCGGAGACGTCCGCGTGGTGCGCGAGCTGCTGCAGCGTCATGCCCTGCCGCCGGCGCAGCTCCCGGATCTTCGGGCCGATCGCCCCCACCACGCTGTCCAGGTGCGGAGCGGCGCGTCCCGAGGGTTCGGGCGCGGCGGCAGCGGCGGCGGGCATCGAGCCTCCTCGCGGCTTGACAGGCAATCCGTGTTTAGTATCGTACGAACAAATTTCGTATAGTCGACGCTCCCGTCGACCGAAGTCTACCCGGAACGAGAGGGTCGGAGCCGTGTCGCCAGCCGCACGCAGGACTGTGATCATCGGGGGCGGTGCCGCGGGTCTGGGAGCCGCCGGCGGGGTCAAGGCCGCCGACCCGTCCGCCGAGGTCACCGTCTACACCGAGTTCGAGGACGTCGCCTACAGCCCGTGCGGCATCCCCTACGTCCACGGGGGCGAGATCCCGGACTTCGAGCGGCTGTTCCTCGCAGGCAAGCAGGCCTACGTCGACGCCGGCATCGACGTGCACTACGAGACCCGGGTGGCCGCCGTCGACCCGAAGGCGCAGACCGTGTCGGTCGACGGCGAGGGCGAGGTCCGCTACGACCAGCTGGTCATCGCGACCGGCTGGGACTACGCCGACCCGGGAGTGCCCGGCGGCGACCTCGCCGGGCTGTACTACGTGAAGAACATCCGTGCGGCCATGGAGTGGGACAAGGTCATCGGCGAGACGAAGCGCGCCGTCGTCGTCGAGGCCGGACCGCTCGGGCTCGAGATGGTGACCGCGCTGGCCCACCGGGACATCGAGACCCATCTGATCGATCCCAACCCGTATCCGCTGGCGATGATGGCCGATCCCGACATCATGGCCCCGGTCGAGGACTCCTGGCGCGAGCTGGGCGTCCACCTGCACTTCAACACCACGTTGCAGGAGTTCCTCGGGGACGGGAGCGGCGCGGTCCGCGCGGTCGGGACCTCCGACGGGGAGATCCCGGCCGACCTCGTGGTGATCGCGACCCACAAGACCCCCCGGAACGACCTCGCCCGGGCCGCGGGGATCCGGATCGGGTCGACCGGCGGGATCATCGTCGACGAACGGATGAAGACCTCCGCACCGAACATCTGGGCGGCGGGGGACGCGGCCGAGATCCCGCACGGCCTGACCCGCACCCCCCTGCAGGGCCTGACGGGGTCCCACGCCTACGCACAGGGCAAGACCGCCGGGACCAACGCCGGCGGCGGCACCCGCGCCTACCGTGCCGTCTTCGTCCCGTGGGGGACCCCGGCGGGCAAGTGGGTCATCGGCGGCGCCTCCTTCGGCGAGGCGACGGCGACGGCGTTGGGCATCCCGTACGTGCTCGGGGTGGCCGAGGGCATCTCACGGGCGCGGTACTACCCGGGCGTGCAGAAGATCAAGGTCAAGCTCCTGGCCGAGCCCGGCGCCCTGCGGCTCATCGGGGCCCAGATGGTCGGCGGCGGCGAGGGGATCAAGGAGCGGGCCGACTTCCTCGCCCAGGCGATCCGGTTCGGGATGACCTTCGACGACCTGTCCACCATGGAGAACGTCTACTCGCCGGCGATCGGCGCGCTCAACGAGCCGATCGTGGTCGCCGCGACCAACGGCCTCGCGGAGGCCGCGCGCCGGAACCGCGAGAAGGGCTGACGATGGCCGCGACCTCTCCGGGGTTCTTCGGCTGGCTGCGGAGCAACTCGGAGCACTACCTGCTCGTCGCCGCCCACCGCGACCTGGCCCGCCGGACCGGTGCGCCCGCCCCGCGCCCGCCCCGGGGCGCCAAGGAGATCTTCTGGCTGAAGGTCTTCGCCCCCACCTACGCGGCGCTCCCGTGGGCGCTGCGCAGCCGCATCATGCGCGCCATGCCCGGAAGCCACCGCAGGACGTGGGCGCCCCCGCCGCGAGCCCAGGGTCCGGCGGTCTGACCACGACCGACAGCAGCACACGAACGAAGGAGAGCGAAGTGGCCGAGATTGTCGGAGAGCGGGCACACGCGGGCGACGCCATCGTCGACTACGAGTCGAAGATGTTCGACGACATCCAGGCGGAGCCCGGCGAGAAGGCCTACATCTTCATGCACACCGTGCCCTACGAGGGCTCCGTGGGCCTGGTCAACATGCTGACCTGCACCCGCATCAACCGGAAGGGGTTCGACACCCACCTCGTGCTCTACGGGCCCGGGGTCCTGATGGCGTCGGCGACGCGCGGCTTCCCGACGGTGGGGGCCGAGGCGTTCCCCGGGCACATGGCCTACAACAACCAGCTCCAGACCTTCATGAAGGAGGGGGGCAAGGTCCTGGCCTGCCGGTTCGCCATGGCCGCGCTCTACGGCATGCGGGAGACCGACGTGATCGAGGGCGTGCAGCCCATCCACCCGCTCGACGTCCTCGACTGCACCCTCACGGCCCGCCGCGAGGGCGCACTGGTGATGCAGACCTGGACGTTGTGAGGTGCGACCGGTGGGCGCGCGCCCGGAGCAGAGCCGAGCCGCGCCCACCGGCCTCCCGCCCCGAGGCACAGGAGCCGACATGGACCCCTTCCCGGGACCTTCGCACGGAACCCCCGCCGGCCTCCGGCGCGACCACGGCACGTCCGGCCTCGACGAGAAGGATCTCGCCGGCGCCAGGATGCAGTGGCGATCGGTGGCGGAGACGCTGTTCCCCGCCCTGATGACGGACCCGGCCGGCTACGCCGGCGCCGTCGAGGCCATCGGCGCGGTCGCCGCCGCGTTCACGGCCCGTTCCGCGGGCCTCGCCGAGCTCGCGGCCGCCTTCGCCGAGCCGGAACGATGCCTCGCCGACCTCGGGGTGCCGATGCGGCCCGGTGTCCCGCCCGTCCTGCTGGTCGCCACCGCGTGCGCGATGCGCGAGCGGGTACTGATCACCGAGGACGTCCGCCGCTGCCGGGCCGAGGCCGTCCGACGCGCGCGCGAGGCCGGTCGGTGCTGGGCGGTGCTGCAGGGCCCGGACCGGGTGGAGGAGCTCACCGGTGGCGGCACCGGCGGGCCGTCGGCCTGCTCCCACCTGCACCTGCCCTCCGGGACCGAGCTGCGCGCGACGATCGACGCGTGGTCGACCTCGCCCTTCCGCGTGGACGTGATCCCCGCGGACGGCGGCGCGCCGTCGGGCGCCGCGTTCGGGCGCCGTGAGCCCTGGCTCACCGAGTTCGCGCAGCGGCGGAGCGAGATCGAGCAACGGGCGGGTTCCGGCCCGCGCCGCGGACAGGAGTGACGTGAGCATCACACACCCGGGCAGCGGGGAAGCCGTCCTGCGGTCGGCGCCGGACGTCGCCGCACCACGCCGCGAGACGTGCCGCATCGCCCGCACCGACGCGGACCGGGACCTGCACCACCGGGTCCGGCGGGCGGTGTTCGTCCAGGAGCAGGGACTCTTCCGCCGGTCCGACCGGGACCCGCTCGACGAGAGCGAGGACGTGGTCCACGTGCTCGGGCTCGTCGACGGCGTCGCGGCCGGCGCGGTGCGCCTCTACCCGTGCCGCGAGAAGGACCCTCGCGACGGGCTCTGGAAGGGCGACCGGCTCGCCGTCCTGCCCGGCAGGCGGGCGGGGCACCTCGGCGCGGCCCTGGTCCGGTTCGCCGTGTCGACGGCGGGTGCGCTGGGCGGACAGCGGATGCGTGCGCTCGTGCAGGCGCCCAACGAGGTGTTCTTCCACCGCCTCGGCTGGACCTCGACCGGCGGCCCCGTGGACTACCTGGGCGTGCCGCACGTGCGGATGGAGATCGCGCTCGGCCCGTGAGCCGGCGTCGCTCACCGGGTGCGGCGGTCGGGTGTGACCAGGCGGCCGCGCTCGACGAAACCGTCACGCAGGTCGGGCGGGAGCCGGCCGGCCACGCGGGCGCGCGCCTCGTCCCGCGGCCCCGGTTCGCCGAGCTGCGCGATCAGGAGGTCGGAGCCCGTGGTGACCGCGAGCCGCGCCGCCTCGGCGGGTCGGTCGAGATGGTGCAGGGCGAGCGCCTCGTACTTCGGCGACTGGAACCGGCGTGCCTCCGCGAGCAGCTCCTCCGCCACCGAGCGATCCCACCGGGCCCGCATCTCGAGCAGGCGCATGACCGCGCGCGGCCGGAACGGGAGCGGCACGTCGAGCATCGGACGGGCCGACTCGACGAGCGCTGCGGCGTCGTCCGTCCGGCCGCGCAGCAGGTCGCAGTCCGCCATCGCGAGCAGGGCGTGGAGCTCCTGCTCGAGCTCGAGCGCTCCCCCGCCGCGCCGGGCGAGCTCGACGGCGGCCTCGGCGTGGTCCCGGGCCCGCTCGACCTGCCCGAGCTCCTGCCACACCCACGACGTCGTGGTCTCGACGCCGGCGCGGTAGAAGGTCAGCTTCTCCGCGTCGATCAGGCTGCGTGCCGACCCGAGGGCCCGCAGGGCGCCCGCGAAGTCGCCGGAGTTGCCACGGGCGAGGGCGGTGAAGAACAGCGTCTGCAGCAGCGGCCGGAACTCCCCCGTCCGGCGGCACAGCATCGCGGCCCGCGCCAGGACGTCCTGGGCCTCGCCGAACCTGTCCTGGTGCTCGAGCAGCGCACCCCGGTAGGCGAGCGCGACGGCCGCGGCGGCGTCCTCGGGGTTCGCCGCCAGGACGCGGTCGTAGGCCGCCTCGGCGCCCGCGTAGTCGCCGTCCCAGTGCCGGACGCGGCCGAGGAGCAGGCTCGCGCTGGGCAGCGCGCCGGGGGCTGCCGCCGCCGTCTCCGCGAGGTGCGTGGCCTGCTCGGCGAGGCCGACGGCGCCCATCGCATCGCGGGCGTAGAGGGCGTCCCACCCGAGCTGTTCGAGGGCCTTGGCCTCCAGGTCGAGGTCCCCGACGTCACGGGCGAGCCCGAGTGCGGTCTCGTGGTCGGCCCGGGCGTCGTCGTACCGGCCGAGGTCGGACCGGACCTGCCCGCGGCGCAGGTGCGCCGCGAACAGCTGCGCGTCGTCGCCGCCCGCGGCCGCCGCGGCGACGGCACGGTCGAGGAGCCGTTCGGCGTCGGACTGCGCGAACACCAGGTGTGCGGCCTCGGCGGCGGCCGTCCAGGCCTCGGCGGCCCCTCGGTGGTCGCCGGCGGCCGCGAGCTGCTCCGCCGCCGCCTCCGGCTTCGTTTCCAGCAGCCGGGCGGCGCGGCGGTGCCGGCTGATCCGCACCGGTTCCGCCACCGACGAGTACGCCACCTGGCGCACGACGTCGTTCGCGAAGCGGAAGTCCGCCCCCTGCTCGGTGAGCAGACCGGCCCGGATCGCCCGCGCCGCAGCCTCGGCGCACGCCTCGACGTCGGTCTCGGCCAGGGCGGCCAGCTCGTCGAGGCCGAACGCCGTGCCGAAGATCGACCCCAGGGCGAGCAGCCGCTCGACGGCGGTGCCCGCGTGCTCGATGCGTGCGGCGACGGCGTCGTGGAGGCTGTGCGGGATCGGGAGGTCGTCCGTCCTCCCGCCGACCGCGGGGGCCCGGAGCACCTCGGTCACGAAGAGCGGCGACCCTCCGGTCCACGACCAGATGCGGTCGGCGTCGAACGGCAGCCCGGACTGCGCGACGAGATCGGCGACGTCGGTCCGGCTCAGCGGCCGCAGCTCGACGACGGACGCGACGTCGCGCAACGCGGCCGTGACCGCGGGGTCCTCCGTGGTGTCCTCGGTGAGCAGGACCATCATCCGGCTGCCCCGCCAGTGCTGGGTCAGGACGTGCAGTGCCTGGAGCGTGGAGTCGCTCGCGTGCTGCACGTCCTCCACGGCCAGCAGCAGCGGCTGGCGCGTCCCGAGCCGGACGAGGAACCCGCTGAGGGCGTCGAGCCCGCGCAGGTGCTCGAGCTCCGGACCGGCCCGCTGGTACGGCGCCTCCCCGACCACGTCCGCGACCTCGGGGATCAGCGAGGTGAGGGTGCCGAGCCGCGCGCCCGCCAGCTCCCTGATCTCCGTCGCGGTCATCCGGTGCACGAGGGCCCCGACGAGCTGGACGACGGGCTGGAGGTACAGGGACTTCTCGGCCGCGTAGCAGGCGACCTGGACGACGGTCGCCCCCGCGTCGCCGGCCTCCGCCAGGAGCGCGCGGGCCAGCGAGCTCTTGCCGAGGCCGGCCTCGCCGGTGAGGACCACCATGGACGGAGAGCCCGCGCTCGCGGCCGCCCACCGCTCCCGCAGGGTGCGCAGCTCTGCGTCGCGGCCCACCAGGGCCCGGCCGGTGGGTCCGTCGCGGTCGGACCACCGGGCGCCGACGGCCTCGGCGCGGAGCACCGACAGGTGCACCGCCTGGATGCCGGGCGAGGGGTCGATGCCGAGGTGCTCGGCGAGCGCCTCGCGGAGGGCGCGGTAGATCACCAGGGCTGCTCCCGGGCGGCCCGCGCGCTGGTGGGCGAGCATCACCACCCGGCAGGCCTCCTCGTCGAGCGGGTCCCCCTGCAGCACGGCGGAACCGACCTGGACGGCGGTGTCGAACGCACCGAGCTCGAGCGCCGCCCTGCTCCACAGGAGCCGGGCTTCCTGCAGCCGCGCCGAGACCCGGTCCCGCAGGGCCCGGACCCACCGGTCCGCCCGGTCGCCGGCCAACGGCGTGTCGGCCGCCAGGAGCTTCACGGCCTGCTCCCCCGCGGCCGCGGCCAGGGCGAAGCGGCCCCGCCCGAGCTCCGTGTCCGCCTGCTGCACCAGCTCCACGGCCTCGTGCAGATCCACCACGACCGACTCCGCGGTCAGCCGGTACCCGGCGGGCGACCCCTCGATGCGCTCGCGGCCCAGCGCGCGCCGGAGCCTGCTGACCAGCGCCGCGACGTTCCGGTCGACCCGGTCCGGCGGGTCCGCGTCGGGCCACACCGCGTCGACGAGCTGGTCGAGGGGGACGAGCTCGCCCGCCCGGAGGGCGAGGACGGCCAGGACGCGCGCGGCCTTCCCCGTCGGCACGGGTGCGTTCAGCCCGCCCTCGACGGTGAAGGGTCCGAGCACGCAGATCCGGAGGACCGGGACCACCCGATGAGCCTACCCGGAGATCGGCGACGAGGCCTAGCCGTTCTCCTACTATGGTAAACGTCTGTAACCTATGATGAAGTTCGGCCGAGGTTCCGGAGGCAACGACGCTATGCCGAAGACTGCCGTGGTGGCCTTGGGGGGCAACGCGATCACCCTCAGCGGCCAGGCCGGGACGTTCGCCGAGCAGGTGGCGAACGCCCGCGCGATGGCGGGTGCGCTGTGCGCCGTGCGCGACGCCGGGTGGAACGTCGTGGTCGTCCACGGCAACGGCCCGCAGATCGGGAACCTGGCGATCCAGCAGGAGGAGGGCGCGGACCGCGTCCCGGAGCTCCCCCTGTTCTGGCTCGACGCGATGACGGAGGGGCAGATCGGCTGCCTGCTGACCCTCGCCCTGCGCGAGTGCGGTGGCCCGGACCTCCCCGGGATCGTCGCGGTGGTGACCCACACCCGGGTCGAGCCCGACGATCCGGCGTTCGGGCGCCCGACCAAGCCGATCGGTCCGTTCTTCGACGAGGACACCGCCGGGCGGCACGTCCGCGAGCGGGGCTGGACCGTCGGCGAGGACTCCGGCCGGGGGTTCCGCAGGCTGGTCCCCTCCCCCGAACCCCACGAGATCGTCGAGCTCGACGACATCCGGTCCCTGGTGGACCGCGGGTCCGTGGTGATCGCCGCCGGGGGTGGCGGGATCCCGGTGGTGCGGGAGGGGCGCACCCTCCGCGGGGTCGAGGCGGTGATCGACAAGGACCTCGCCGCGGAACGCCTCGCCACCTCGCTCGGCGCCGACGCCCTGGTGCTCGTGACCGCCGTGCCCCGGGTGATGGTCGGCTTCGGGACCCCCGACGCACGTCCGCTCGTCGTCGTGGGCCTCGCGGAGCTGCGCTCGCTCGCGGCCGACGGCCAGTTCCCGGAGGGCAGCATGGGCCCGAAGGTCCGCGCCGCGACCCGGTTCGTCGACGCGACGGGCGGCACCGCGGTCATCACCGACACCGAGCACCTCGTGGCCACGCTCGTTCCCGGCGCCCCTGCCGAGGAGAAGGGCACCCGCGTCCTCCCCGTCGCCTCCCCGCTCGGAGCAGCATCGTGACCACGTCCGTCCGGATCCACCGCGACACCTACGTCGACTCGGTCGTCCAGCTCGCGGGCACCCGCGCCCTGCGGGCCGCGCCCGAGGTCGAGTGGGCCACCGCCGTCATGGCCACGCCCGCCAACGTCGCGACCCTGCTCGCCGAGGGGTTCGACGGCGACGACCTGGCGCAGGCGACCGCCAACGACCTCGTGATCGCGGTCCGCGCAGGTAGCGGGGCGGCGGCCGGAGCGGCCGTCGACGTCGGCGAGCGGGCGATGTTCGAGCGCCGCGGCGGTCCCGAGCAGGCCGAGGTCCCCGTCCGGTCCCTCGACGACGCCCTGCGCCGCGCCCCCGGGACGAACCTCGCCGTGGTGTCGGTGCCGGGCGAGTACGCCGCGCTGGAGGCGCACAAGGCGCTGTCGGCGGGGCTCGACGTCCTGCTGTTCAGCGACAACGTCTCGGTGGAGGACGAGATCGAGCTGAAGGACCGGGCGGCCGCGCTCGGTCGCCTCGTGATGGGTCCCGGCGCCGGGACGGCGATGCTGGGCCGCACCTGCCTCGGGTTCGCGAACGTCGTGGCCGACGGCGCCGTCGCGGTGGTGGCCGCCGCGGGCACGGGCGCGCAAGAGGCCGCGACGCTCGTCGACCGCTGGGGCGCCGGGGTGTCCCATGTGGTCGGCCTGGGTGGACGGGACCTCGGCGCCCGGGTGGGCGGGCGGATGGCCCGGGCGGCGCTCGACGGCCTGATCGCCGACCCGGGGACGGAGCTCGTCCTGCTGGTCTCGAAACCGCCGGACGTCGCGGTGGCGCACGAGGTCGTGCGCGCCGCCGGCGGCAAGCCCGTGGTCGCCGCGCTCATCGGGGTCCCGGAGGACTTCGCCGCACCCGAGGGCGTGACCGTGACGCGGACGCTGGAGGCCGGCGCACGGGCGGCGGTCCGGGCTCGCGGTCTCCCCGATCCCGACGTCGCGCCCGGTCTGGCCGACCGGGTCCGCGAGGCGATCGCGGACCTCGGACCTGGGCGCACGCTGGTGCGCGGGCTGTTCTCCGGAGGGACGCTCTGCTTCGAGTCCCTGGTGATCCTCGCCGACGTCCTGGGCGACGTGCACTCCAACACCCCGCTGCGGGCCGACCTCGGACTGCCGGCCCCGGCCGGGGCGCACGTGTGCCTGGACCTCGGCGAGGAGGAGTACACGCAGGGCAGGCCGCACCCCATGATCGACCCGAAGGCCCGTATCGAGCTGCTGCGCGAGCAGGCCGCGGATCCCGCGGTGGCCGCCGTCGTGCTCGACGTCGTCCTCGGCTACGGGGCGCACCCCGATCCCGCCGCCGAGCTCGGTCCCGTCTGCGCGGAGATCGCCGCCGCGGGCGGTCCGAAGGTGATCGTCTACGTCCTCGGCACCGAGCGGGACCCGCAGGGGATCGAGCGGCAGCGCCGAGCGTTCGCCGACGCGGGCTGCCTGGTCACCGAGACCGCCGCCCGGGCCTCCCTGGCGGCGGCCGCCCTCGCCCTGCGCGACCCCTCGCTGGCGGAGAAGCCGCTGTGAGCCCGCGGATCGCGCTCGTGTCCTACTCCGTGAAGCCGCGCGGCGGCGTCGTCCACACGCTGTCCCTGGCCGAGGCCCTGCACCGCCGGGGCGCGGACGTCCGGCTGGTCCTGCTCGGCGACCCGGACGTCCCGCTGTTCCATCCGACGCCGGTGCCGCACACGATCCTGCCCGCTCCGACCCACGCCGGGACCACGCTCGACGACCGTGTCTTCGCCGCGATCGACACCCTCGAGGCCGGGCTGGCGGAGCTCGCCGGGCAGGTCGACGTCGTCCACGCGCAGGACTGCATCGCCGCCCGGGCCGCCGCACGCGTCCGGGACGCGGGTGCGCCCGTCACGCTCGTCCGCACCGTCCATCACGTCGACGACTTCCGCACCCGCACGTTGATGGACTGCCAACGCGCGGCCATCGTCGAGCCCGACGTCGTCCTGGTCGTCAGTGAGCAGTGGCGGGACATCCTCCGGGCGGACTACGGCCGGGAGGCCACCGTGGTCCCGAACGGCGTCGACCCGGACCGCCTGCCCGCGCCCGGCCGCTCGCTCAGGGCCGCCCTGCGGACGCGGGTACCCGCCGGCCGCTTCCTCCTGCTCGGCGTCGGCGGTGTCGAGCCGCGCAAGGGCACCGTCCACGCGTTCCGGGCGCTCGCACAGGTGAAACGGGAGCGCGGGCCGGTGGCGTCCCTGGTCGTCGTCGGCGGCCACTCCTTCCAGGACCACGCGGCCTACCGCGAGGCTGCGCTCGGGATGCTGCCCGAACTCGGGCTCGTGCTCGGCGAGGACGTGGTGCTCGCCGGGACGGTGAGCGAGGAGGAGCTCGCCGGCTGGTTCCACACCGCCGACGCGCTCTGCTTCCCCTCGGTCAAGGAGGGCTGGGGCCTCGCGGTGCTGGAGGCCCTCGCGGCGGGGCTCCCGGTCGTCGCCTCGGATCTGCCCGTCTTTCGCGAGTACCTCACCGACGGCGTCGACGCGCTCCTGCCCCCGGTCGGGGACCACGGGGCGATCGCCGACGCGATGCTGCGGCTCGTCGACGAACCGCGGCTGCGGTCGGCTCTCGCCGCGGCAGGCGCGGCGATCCTGCCGCGCTTCACGTGGGAGGCCAGTGCCGCCCGGCATCTCGAGATCTACGACGAGCTCCGGGTCGGCAGCCGGGTTTGACGCCGCCCGGTCCGGACCGTGAGGGCCCGCCGCCGGACGCCCCCGACGCCCGGTCCTGCCGGCGCGGGGGCGTCCGCCCGTCAGTGATCGGCAGGAACGTCGTGACCGTGACCGTGCCCGTGCTCCCGGTCGTGGTCGTGTCCCGCCGGCCGGGCGGCGAGCCACCCGGCCCGTTCGGTGATGTCGCGGTTGCCCAGCGTCCCGTCGGTGACGAGCACGTCCTCGAGCGCCCCCAGCCAGTGGACGTAGTAGCTCCAGATCTCGTCCCCGGAACGGTCCGCCTCCCACGCCCCGATCCGGGCGATCAGCGCGGCCTGGAAGGCCGGCCAGTCGAAGGCCCCCGCGTCGTGCAGCGCCACGGCCATGCCGAAGGCCCGTGACTCCCACGGCTCGGCGAAGACGAGCTCGCCGTTCGCCCGCGGCGGCGCCCCCGGCCCGTCGAGCGCCAGCGGCGCGAGCGCACCCGCGCTCACGGGGCGGCCACCTTCGCGACGCCGACCAGCGCGTCACGGCCGATCAGGGGCACGAGCTCCTCCTCGCTGAGGCCCTCGGTGCCGGCCGGCCGCTCGGGCAGGACCAGCCACCGCACCTCGCTGCTGGAGTCGCGGACCACGATCTCCACGTCGTCGTCGAGCTCGAGACCCATCTCGGCGAGGACCGTGCGCGGCTCGCGGACCACCCGGGCCCGGTAGACGGGGTCCTTGTACCAGGAGGGCGGGAGCCCGAGGACGGGCCACGGGTAGCAGGAGCACAGGGTGCACACCACGACGTTGTGCCGGGTGGGCGTGTTCTCGACGACCACGATGTGCTCGCCGTTCGCCCCGCCGCCCCAGGCGACCTCCTTGATCGCCTCGGTGCCGTTCTTCAGCAGCCGTGCCTTGTACTCCGGGTCCACCCAGGCCCGCGCGACGACCCTGGCCCCGTTGAGCGGGCCCACATCGGACTCGTACTTGGCGACGAAGCCGTCGATCACGTCGGTCTGCACCAGGCCCCGCTCGGTGAGCAGCTGTTCGAGGGCCTCGGTGCGCAGGGCCGGGGACAGCCGCTCGGTGCCGAGATCGGCCGGGTCGTACTGGGTGGTCATGAGGCGGGCTCCAGGTAGCTGTCGTACATCTCGATGGTGAGCTGGAAGGGTTCGGCCTCGGGCCCCCACAGCTCGCGGGAGTCGAACCGGACCGAGTAGACGTGCTGGGGGTTCTCGCCCCGGAACAGGGCGTGGGTGTCCGGCAGGAGATGGCCGGGCTGCACCATCTCCACCGTGCCGGTGCGGCCGCACGCGTAGTCCGGCAGCCTCGTGAACTCCGGCCCGGCCGCGGCCACGGCACGCACGCGGTCCCCGACGCCGAAGCGCGGCGCGTCCTCCACCTCGCGGAGCGATCCCGCCGCCGTGGGTGCGTAGTCGGGTTTGGACGGCTCGGGCGCCGGTGGCTCCTCCGTCTCCTCCCCCCGCAGTCGCCTGGCGCGGGCGTTGACCGCGCCCTCCGCGAGGATGCCGCTCTCGGTGAGCATCAGCTCGGCGGCGTTGAGCCAGCGCCCGTAGTAGCCGTCGTCGAAGTAGGCGGCGGGCCCGAGCCGGTCGAGGCTGTGTCGGAACGCGTCGAGGTTGCGCCCCGAGATCCGGCCCATGGTGAACGCGGTGAGGGCGAAGGCGCGGCCTTCCCACGGCTCGGCGAAGACCGGTTCGTCCGCCGGCGGCGGGGCCGCCGCGCCCCAGCCCTCCTGACCTCCGAGGTCGGCGATGCCGCCCACCTGACCACCTCCACATGTCGGATGCTCTAGCCGACTTCTACTATAGTGAACAGACTGTGGTCCAGGACACCGCCCGGCCGAAGGCGACTGCCCCGGACACCGAGCCGCAGCCCGAGCAGGAGCGCCTCGCCCGACGAGGCCCCCGTCGCGGCGAGCCGGGCCGCGCTCCCCGGGTCCTCGTGATGACCCACCAGGTGCCCGAGGGCCTCGTGCGCCGGGGCGATCGACTCGCCCCGGGCGGCCCAGCCCAGGAACGCGGCGGCGAGGGTCGTCGTGGCGACGGCGGCGACGCAGGCCAGGAGCTCGTCCTCCACCGCAGGTCCGCCCCGAGCCCGCGCCACGAGGAGGAGTCCCGCGAGGACGTCGTCGCCCGCGGGTGTGAGCCCTGGACCGCGGCCGCCGATCAGCGCCGCGACCTCCCGGACGTCGGCGGGGCCGACGGCGTCCGACAGGAGCCCGGGCGGAGGGAGCAATGCGGACCGGGTGGGTGCATCCAGGCCCAAGGTCCATCCCGCGCCCCGCACCGCTCCGCCGTCGACCGCCACCGCCTGCCCGGGTGACACGGGCGGGAGGCGTGGGGCGCAGCGCAGGTGCAGCGGGCCGGGAGGGGCCGATGGGTCCGTCACCGCGACGAGTCCACCGTCGATCGCGAGGTAGAACGCCTTGCGATGGACCGAGTGCACCCTCGCGACGCCCGCGCGCCCCAGCAATGACCGCGCCCCGCGGCCGATGTCGACCGTCCGGAACGCGGAAGGGCTCATCGGGCTCAGCTCCCGAGGCGTTCCCCGAGGGCGCGCAGCGCCGCCGCGAAGCACTCCAGGGGTGCGGTCGCCACCCCGGCCCCGACCTGCCCGGTTCCCGCGGCGGCGTGGAGGATGCCCGTCGTCACCTTGGGGGTGATGCCGGTCTCGACCACCTTCCGCACGTCGATCCCGAGCGGGGTGCCCTCGAACTCCAGCGGCGGGAGGGTGAACCGCGAGCTCGTCCCGGCACAGATCGCCCGGAACGAGCGGGTGGCCTCCGCGGCGCCCGCCATCGTGCCGCCGAGGAAGGCCGCCACCGCTGCCGAACCGCCCGCCGCGGGACCACCCATGCCGGTCAGTTCCAGGACCGCGCTGTCCCCGACGTCGCGGGCGGCGGTCTCCGGGCCGAAGCCGGAGTAGTAGAGCGCGTCGCCCACGGGTGGCGCCTCGCAGAGGTGCCAGTCGGGGCTCCCGGCCAGCTTGATCCCGAACGTCGTCCCGTTGCGGGACATCGTGGTGACGATGCTGGAGTACGGCACCTGCTCCGCCCACAGCTGCAGCGACTTGGCGGCGGCCATCGCGGCGTTGAGGAAGAACAGGTGGTTGCCGGCCAGGTACGACGCGAAGGGCCCGCGTGCCGCCTCGGGAAGCGACGCGAGGTGCGGCAGGACGGCCCGGGTCAGCAGGTTCGTCGCGGCCTGCGTGCGCATGTGGAGGTCGTCGCCCATCGTGATGCCCTGGGCGGCGAGGGCCAGCAGGTCGATCGGCCCGGATCCCGCGAGCACGTGCGCCAGGGCGTCCCCCGCGACGTCGGCGAGGAAGCGGAGCCGGGCGATCGCCGCGTCCGTCTCCCGGCCGAACCAGGCGACCTCCCCGGGTCCTTGGTTGACCGGTGCGTAGGCGCGCGTCCCGCCCTCGCGGTTCTCCACGACGAACACCGGCTGGGACGGTCCGACCGCGCTCGCCATCGGGACCACGGTGTCGTGGTGGTTCGCGGCGTCGAGCGCGACGTCACCCCGCGCGAGCAGCCCATCGGCCTCCGCGACGTCGACGGCCCAACCCTCCGCGACCACCGCGGCCCGCATCGACCGGCGCAGCGGGTCGCAGGCCTCCGCGTAGTCGATCGGGGGCCCGCAGTGCAGCAGCGTGCGGCCCGTGTAGCCCGGGACGTCGGCGATCCGTCCCATCGCGACGAGCTGTGGCACGCCCTCGTCCAGCCGCCGCACGACCTCCCGGTTCGCCTCGTCGACCACCGCGGCGTGCCGTCCGAACAGTGCCGTCAGCAGGCGGACGGCAGCGGGGTCGCCCCCGGCGGGGATCCGCCAGTCGACCTGCTGGACAGAACCCCCTTGCTCGCGGATCGCCTCGGCGAACATGGGCAGGCCGACGGTGACGACCTCGACCTGCTCGGGGAGTGCCACACGGGGCATCGTCGCCTCCGGTCTGCGCTTCTTATAGTAGGAAGCAATACACTATAGGAGACGCTCATCGGAAACGAGTCCCTGCCGCGGGGCTCGGGGCCCGCCGGGCCGTGATCCTGTGTGAGGGCTCGTGGCCGATCCGGTGTCGTGGTCGTGCCGACCCGCGTCCGAGGCGACCTACCTCGCCTGGCTCGACTGCCGGGACCCGTGCCGGGATCTCGGCCTCGGCGACGACCCTGCCGCCACCTTCCTCGACCGCGGGCGCGTCGCCGTCAACTCCGGCCCGACCTTCGCCCCCGGCGGCGCCGGCCACCCCCGCCTCGATCTCGCCACCTCGCCCGACCTGATCACCGAAGCCGTCCATCGGATGGCCGCCGCGGTGCGGCCGTCGTCGGGTGCCGAACGAGCCTGCGCGACACCGTGATTCAGGCGTGCACCAGCTCCCCGACCGCGCGTTCGAGGAGGAGGTCGCCGACCACGACCTCCTCCAACGGCAGACCGAGGACGCCGGCCGCACGTTGCGCCGCCGCGCGGAGGTTCGCGGTCGGGTGCTGCGCGAGCCAGACGACGCGCCGGTAGTGGCCGAAGTAGTCGTCGCGCAGCTCCGGGTACCGGTCCAGGCCGAGCTCGACGACGACCGAGCGGTGGAAGGACGCCACGAGGTAGTCGGTCACCACGTACGTGCCGGGTTCCGCCTCGAGCACCGCACGCATCCGCGCGGCGCCGGCGAAGACCGAGTAGCAGTCGGTGCCCGGCAACCGGCGCACGCCGAGCCGGGCGCACAGGTCGTCGAGCGCGCCGTAGGTGCCGCAGTCCGCGTACCCGACGGCGACCCGCGCGTAGCGCGGCCGCAGCCGCGACACCTCACGCTCGACCGCGGCGGCGATCCGCTCGGGCCGGTTGTGCAGCAACGGAGGAACCGGGACGACGTCGACGGGCCAGCCGCGACGTCCCGCGACGTCGGCGACGTGCCGGGCGATCGCCCCGCAGGCGACCACCGCGACCCGATCCACGACGGGACGGCCCACAACGGACCGGTTCACGACGGCCCGGTTCACGGCGGCCAGGTTCACGACGGCGCCACCCTCAGACCGGGAAGGCGAGGCGTTCGACGAACCGGTCGTTGAAGTCGGCGCGGTCGGAGAGCTCGACGTAGTGCACCTCCTCCAGCAGTGCCTGCGCCGCCGCCCGCTCGCGCACCGACAGCAGCGCCATCTTGGCCCCCTCCCCCGCGACGTTGCCCGCGCTCACGATGCGCAGCAGCGCGACCTCGGGCACCAGCCCGATCCGCACCGCGGCGGACGGGCCGAGGTAGCTGCCGAAGGATCCGGCCAGCAGCACCTGGGTGACGTCGGTGGCGGTCAGCCCCTGCTCCTCCAGCAGCAGCTGCCAGCCCGTGGAGATCGCCGCCTTGGCGAACTGCAGCTCGCGGATGTCGCGCTGGGACAGGTACAGCGCCTCGGCAGGATCACCGTCCGGGTCGTCGTCCCGGAAGTGCAGGACGAAGACCCGCTCCTGGCCGACCTGCCGCAGCCGCGTGGCCAGCCCGGGCGGGACGCCCGGCGCGTCCGGCGCGACCAGGCGCCCGGAGGCGTCGACGAGCCCGGCCGCCACCATGGCCGCCACGGCGTCGACGAGGCCGGACCCGGCCAGCCCGACCGGCTCGACGTCCCCGATGACCTGCAGCACGACGTCGTCGTCGCTGATCTTCACGCCCTCGACCGCGCCGGGCGCGGCCCGCATCCCGCAGCGGATGGCCGCGCCCTCGAACGCCGGCCCGGCGGGCGCGGCCGTGGCGAGCAGCCGGTCGCCGGTCGCGAGCAGGATCTCGCAGTTCGTGCCGATGTCGATGAAGAGTCGGATGCGGCGGTCGCGGTCCATCCCGGAGGCGAGTGCCCCCGCGACGATGTCGCCGCCGACGTACGCGCCGAGCGCCGGGAACACGTAGGCCCTGGCCCGCGCGTGCACCCGCACCCCGAGGTCGGCGGCCGTGAGGTCGTCGAACGAGCGCGAGGCCATCACGAACGGGGCGACCCCCAGCGGCTCGGGGTCCAGCCCCAGCGCGAGGTGGGTCATGGTGGCGTTGCCCGCCACCGCGATCTCGTAGACCTCGTGGCGCTCGACGCCGCCGTCGGCGCAGACCTCGCCCGCGAGCTGGTCGAGCCCCTGGTGGGCCAGCGCGGTGAGCCTCTCCAGTGCCGTGGGGTCGGTCATCGTCGCGCTGATCCGGGTGATCACGTCGGCCCCGTGGGACTGCTGGGGGTTGAGCCGCGACGCGACGGCGACCGGCGTCCCGGTGGCGAGGTCGAGCAGCGTCGCCACGACGGTCGTCGTGCCGAGGTCGAAGGCGATGCCGAAGAGCCGCCCGGTCGTGTCCCCTGGCTCGACGTCGACGAGCACGTCGTCCACGACGACCGCGGTGACCGTGTGGTCCGCACCGTGGTCGGCAGTGTGGTCGGTGGTGCGCAACGCCCGGGCCAGGCCCCGGATCGCCGGCAGGTCCACCCGGAGCTCGAGGTCGGGAAGCGCGTCGCGCAGACGCTCGAGGTCGGTCCGCTGGTCGGCGAGGGTCGGCTCGGGCAGCGTCAGGCAGCGCTTCTGCAGGGCGGGGCGAAGGATCACCTGGCGCCCGACGCCGACGGTGGCCGCCTTCGGCCGGGTGACCAGCGGCGGCACCTCCACCCGCAGGTCCTGCTCGGCCCGGGCGCGGCAGGCCAGGCGCCAGCCCGCGCGGAGCTCCTCCGGGCCGAACGCGCGCGGATCCAGCCGGGACACCGTGACGTCGCCCTCGACGACCCGCATCCGGCACTTACGGCACGTGCCGTGGCCTCCGCAGGTGGAGTCGACGGCGATGCCGTTCCAGCTGGCCGCGTCGAACAGCGTCGCCCCGGCGGGGACCCGCACCTCGCGAGGGCGGGCCCCGTCCGGGTCGAACCGGATGCGGACCCGGTCCGGCGTGGGCGGCTCGGGGAGGGCGGTCACGGTCAGGCCGTCTTCCCCGCCGCGGCCGCCGCGCGCGCCCGCGCGATCCAGGCCGCGCCCCAGTCGTCGTTGCCGAGCAACAGGTCCGCGGCCTTGACCGCCTCGACGATCTGAGGTGCCCGCACGTCCATGATCGCGCTGGTCAGCCCGCAGGACATGGCCATCGGCAGGAACGTCGCGCCCAGCGCGGGGCGCCCGGGCATCCCGAAGGAGACGTTGGAGGCGCCGAGGGTCATGTTCAGGCCGAGCTCGTCGGAGATCAGCTCGATCGTCCGCAGCGTCGTGCGGACCAACGTCGTGTCCGCCCCCACCGGCATGGCCAGCGGGTCGACGACGATGTCCTCGACCGGGATGCCGTACTCGCCGACGGCGATGTCGAGGATCTTGCGGGTGATCTCCAGCCGGCGCTCCGGCTCGTCGGGGATCTCGTCCTCCTCGTTGGGGAGCGCGATCACCGCCGCCCCGTGCCGGGCCACGATCGGCAGGATCGCGTCCAGCCGCTCCCGTTCGCCCGTCACGGAGTTCACCAGCGCCTTGCCGTCGTAGGCCGCGAGCCCCGCCTCGAGCGCCTCGACCACGGACGAGTCGATGACCAGCGGTAAGTCGGTGAGCCCCTGCACCATCGTGACGGCCTTGGCCAGCAGCTCGGCCTCGTCGGCGAGCGGGACGCCCATGTTGACGTCCAGCATCGTCGCGTCGCCGGCGACCTGCTGCGCGACGTCGACCTCGATGCGCGAGAGATCGCCCCGGCGCAGCTGCTCGGCGAAGATCTTGCGGCCGGTCGGGTTGATCCGCTCACCGATGAGGCAGAACGGTCGGTCCGGACCGATGACGACCTCACGGGTCGCCGAGCGCAGAACGGTGTGCATCAGACCCCCACGGCGGCACGACGGGCGGCGAGCAGTTCCTTGGCCTTGCGGACGGCGGTGGCGGCGTCGGCGGCGTAACCGTCGGCCCCGACGGCGTCGGCGTACTCCTGGGTGACCGGCGCGCCGCCGACCATCACGATCACCCGGTCGCGCAGGCCGGCCTTCTGCAGCGCGTTGATGTTGGCCTTGAACATCGGCATGGTCGTGGTGAGGAACGCGGAGAAGCCGACGATGTCGGGGTTGTGCTCGTGGATCCCGGCGATCACCTTCTCCGGCGACACCTGCACGCCGAGGTCGATCACGTGGAAGCCCGCGCCCTCCAACATGATGTTCACGAGGTTCTTGCCGATGTCGTGGACATCGCCCTTGACGGTGCTCATCAGGAAGGTGCCGACGGTCTGCGCACCGGTCTCGGCGAGCAGCGGCCGCAGGATGTCCAGCGCACCGCTCATCGCCTTGCCCGCCACCAGCATCTCGGGGACGAAGAAGTCACCGCGCTCGAACCGCGCGCCGACCTCCTCCAGCGCGGGGATCAAGGCGTCGAACAGCATCGACTCGGGGGTGAGGCGGGCGTCGAGCCCCGCGTGCGTCAGCTCGAGCACGCGTGGCTTGTTGCCGACGAGCGTCTCGTCGTAGAGCCCACGCAGGATCTCGTCGTGATCCATCAGGCGAAGCCTTCCTTCCGTCCTGGTTGGTGCCCCAGCAGCGCGGACAGCCCGCGCAGCTCGGCGACGATCGCGTCACCGAGCTTGGTGATGCCGTTGTCGTTGATCCGGCTCGTGGGCCCGGAGACCGAGACGGCGGCGACGACCGAGCCGTCGACGGCCCGCACCGGAGCGGCGACCGCGGTGAGCCCGAGCTCCAGCTCGTCCAGCGAGGCGGCCCAGCCCCGGCGACGCACCTCGACGAGGGCGTGCTCGAGCTGCGCACGGTCGACCGGCGAGTGCGCGGTGCGCCGCTCCAGCTGGCCGGTCGGCAGCGGGAGCGCACCGTATGCGTAGAGGACCTTGCCCGAGGCGGTGCAGTGGGCGGGCACGTCGACGCCGACCCAGTTCGTGGCCCCGACCAGGTAGCGGCTGTCGACCTGGTCGATCGAGACCAGCTGACCACCGCGCGGCACGGCGAGGTTCACCGTCTCCCGGGAGAGCACGGACAGGTGCTCCATCGTGGGGCGGGCGAGCTCGGAGAGATCGTGCAGCGCGCTCGGCCGGGCGGCGTGCAGCGAGAACAGCGCGCCCGGGCGGAACGCGCCGGCCCGGTCGCGGTACACCAGCCGGCTGCGCTCGAGCGCTTGCAGCAGCCGGGAGGTGGTGGACTTCGCCAGGCCGAGCTCGTCCACCAGCGAGCTGAAGGTGCGCGGCGCCCCGGACTCGACGATGAGACCGAGCAGAGCGCTTGCGCGTTCGACCGCCTGACTGCCCGTCTGCGCCGCCATGAGTGCCGTCCAAAGTTTCACATTATGGAACCCGAGTTCCCACGTTGGCGGCTACTGTGACGCCGGTCTCCCAGCCCGTCAAGAGCGGAGAAGCACATGTTCCGCAACGCGATGCCCCGCTACGAGATCCTCTCCCCCGACGCGATGGACACCCTCGATACCGGCTGGCGCCGGCTGGTGTCCGAGATCGGGGTGGAGTTCGGGTCGGCGCGGGCCCTCGAGCTGTTCCGCCAGGCCGGGCAGAAGGTCGAGGAGTCGGACGGACACGGGATCGTCCGGTTCGATCCCGACTTCGTGCTCGAGCAGGTCGCCAAGGCGCCGCGGTCGTTCGACGTGCAGGCCCGCAACCCGGCCAACACCGTGCACATCGGCGACGACTCCATGGTGTTCGGGGCCGTCTACGGTGCGCCGTTCGTGCGCGAGGGCGAGGTGCGCCGGGACGCCAAGATGGACGACTTCCGCAACCTCACCCGCCTCGCCCAGAGCTTCAGCGCCCTCGACTCGGCCGGCGGGGTGATCTGCGAGCCGGAGGACGCGCCGCTGGACTCGCGGCACCTGGACATGACCCACGCGCTGCAGACGCTCACGGACAAGATCTACATGGGGAACGTGGTGTCCGGGGTCAACGCCGCCGACACGCTCGCCATGACCGAGATCCTCTTCGGCGGCCGGGACAAGATCGAGGCGACCCCCGCCACGATCTCGATCATCAACTGCAACTCGCCGCTGCGCTGGGACGAGCGCATGCTGGAGGCCCAGTTCGCCTACAGCGAGGCCAACCAGGCCGTCGTGCTCACCCCGTTCCTGCTGATGGGGGCGATGTCGCCGGTCTCGATCCCGGCGACCCTGGTCCAGCAGATCGCCGAGGCGCTCACCGGCGTCGCGCTCTCCCAGCTGATCCGGCCCGGCAGCCCGGTGATCTTCGGGTCGTTCCTCTCCAACATCGACATGCAGTCCGGCTCGCCCTGCTTCGGCACGCCGGAGTCCGCGATCGGGCTGCTGTGCACCGGGCAGATCGCGCGCCACTTCGGGCTCCCGGTGCGCTCGGGCGGCGGCCTCACCGCGAGTCAGACCCCCGACGCCCAGGCCGGGTACGAGTCGTTGATGACCATGCTCCCGACCTTCCTCGCGGGCATCAACTGGGTGATGCACGCGGCGGGCTGGCTGGAGTCCGGGCTCGTCACGAGCTACGAGAAGTTCGTGCTCGACGTGCAGGTGCTGGAGATGCTGCAGCACGAGTTCACGCCGCTGGAGATCGACGAGGCGTCGCTGGCGTTCGACGCGCACGACGAGGTCCGCCACGGCGGCCACTTCCTCGGGGCGGCCCACACCATGGAACGGTTCCGCACCTGCTTCTACCGGCCCTTCCTCAGCAGCTCGGAGAACTACGAGCGCTGGATGCGCAGCGGCGCGAAGGACGCCGCCGCACGGGCACGGGACGTCGCGCACAGGACGCTCGAGGAGTACGAGCCCCCGCCGCTCGACGACGCGGTCCGCGAGGAGCTCACCGAGTACGTGACCCGGCGCCGCCGCGAGCTGGGCGACTAGGAGGACCACCGATGGCCAGTACCGATGCTCGCTCCGCAGGCTCCGCTCGTGCCGTCCCCGCCACCGCCCGCGTCGTCGTGATCGGCGCCGGCATCGTCGGCAACTGCCTCGTGCACCATCTCGCCCGCCTCGGCTGGCGGGACATCCTGCAGATCGACAAGGGCCCGCTGCCCAACCCCGGGGGTTCCACCGGGCACGCCTCGAACTTCATCTTCCCGGTCGACCACTCGCGCGAGATCACCGACCTCACGCTCGACTCGATGCGCCAGTACAAGGAGCTGGGCGTCTTCACCGAGTCGGGCGGGTACGAGGTGGCCCGCACCGAGGAGCGGATGGAGGAGCTGCGCAGGCGCATGTCGTCGGCGCGGGCGTGGGGCATCCCGGCCGAGCTGGTGACGCCGGACCACGTCGTCGAGCGGGTACCGTTCCTGGACAAGGACGAGATCCTCGGGGCGTTCTGGACGCCCTCGGTGGGCGTGGTCGACTCGCTGCGCGCGGGAACGCTCATGCGGGAGTCGGCGCAGGCCCTCGGCGCGCTCACCGTGGTATCGACCGTCGAGGTGCTCGGCATGGACGTCGAGCGCGGGCGGATCCGGCGCGTGCGCACCACCGGCGGCGACATCGAGGCCGAGACCGTCGTGATCGCCTGCGGGGTGTGGAGCCCGAAGCTGGCTCGGATGGCGGGCGCGGCCATCCCGCTCACCCCCGCCGTCCACCAGATGATCTCGGTGGGACCGATCCCGCAGCTCGCCGAGCGGCCCGGCGAGATCTCCTTCCCGATCATCCGCGACATGGACACGTTCTGCTACGAGCGCCAGCACGGCGCGGACATGGAGGTGGGCTCCTACGCCCACCGTCCCATCCTGTGGGACCCGGAGGACATCCCGTCGATCGACCAGGCGCGCCTGTCCCCCACCGAGACGCCGTTCACGGCCGACGACTTCGACCCGCAGCTGGAGCAGGCGCTCGAGCTCATGCCGGACGCCCTGGGAGCCGACGGCGCCGAGATCCGCTACGCCATCAACGGCCTGCTCTCGCTGACCCCCGACGGCGCCCCGATCCTCGGCGAGACGCCCGAGGTGAAGGGCCTCTGGTCGGCGGCGGCGGTGTGGATCAAGGAGGGTCCCGGGGTCGGCCGGGCGGTCGCGGAGTGGATGACCCACGGGTACTCCGAGATCGACCTCCACCACTCCGACATCGCGCGCTTCTACCCGCACCAGCGCACCCGCCCGCACGTGCGCTCGCGCACCTCGGAGGCGTTCAACAAGACCTACGGCATCGTGCACCCGGGCGAGCAGTGGGACGGGGAGCGCGGCAAGCGGCTCGCCCCCATGCACGCCGCGCAGCGCGCCGCGGGCGCGGAGTTCTTCGAGACCGTCGGCTGGGAACGGCCGATGTGGTACGCCTCGAACGAGGCCCTGCTCGGTGAGTACGGCGACGCGGTCATGCCGCGCGAGCACGAGTGGGACTCCCGTTGGTGGTCGCCGATCATCAACGCCGAGCACCTCGCCATGCGGGACCGCGCCGGCATCGTGGACCTGTCCGCCTTCGCGATCTTCGACGTCGTCGGGCCGGCCGCGGAGCAGGCGGTCCAGGGGATCGTCGTCGCGCAGGCCGCCGTGGCGGAAGGCCGGGTGATCTACACGCCGGTGCTCGACGCGAACGGCGGCTTCCGGTCCGACCTGACCGTGATGCGACTGGCCCACGACCGCTACCGGGTGGTCACCGGTGGCCTCCACGGCATGGCCGACCTGAAGTGGTTCGCCGACCACCTGCCCGCCGGCGCCGCGATCGTCGACCAGACCTCGGCGTTCACCACCATCGGGCTGTGGGGACCGAAGGCCAGGGACATCCTCGGCCGCCTCACCGACGCGGACATCTCGCACACGGGTTTCCCGTTCCTCACCTGCCGGGGCATCACGCTCGGCAGCGTCGCGGTGCTCGCGTCCCGGATCTCCTACGTCGGGGAGCTGGGCTGGGAGCTCTACGTCCCCATGGAGCAGGGCGCCCGGGTGTGGGAGCTGCTGCACGAGGCCGGGCGGCCGGACGGCGCCGTCCCGGTCGGGATCGGCGTCTACGGCACCACCGGTCGGCTGGAGAAGGGCTACCGCGCCTTCGGGTTCGAGCTGGACGGCGAGCGCACGATCGTCGAGGCGGGGATGGCGCGGCCGAAGGTGAAGGAGGCCGACTTCGTCGGGCGCGAGGCGTACCTCGCCCAGCGGGCCGCCGACCCGCGGACGGTGCTGTGCACGCTCACCGTCGACGACCACCGCTCGGCGAGCGGCCGCAACCGCTACATGCTCGGCGGCGAGCCGATCCTCACCCGCGACGGCGGCGCCCTCACCGACGGCCACGGCCACCACCCCTACGTCACCTCGGCCGGGTCGGCCCCGTCCCTCGGCAAGCACGTCCTGATGGCCTACCTGCCGCCGGACCAGGCGGTGATCGGCAACCGGCTCGCCGTGTCCTACATGGAGGAGCTCTACCCGGTGACGGTCGGCTCGGCCGACGCCACCCCGCTGTTCGACCCGGCCAACGAGCGGATCAGGGGTTGACCCATGGCCGATGTGCTGGTCTGCATCAAGCGGGTGCCCGACGTCGCGGGCGAGGTGCTGCTGACCCCCGACGCGCAGGCGGTCGACGCCCGCTACGTCGGGTTCACCGTGAGCGCGCACGAGAACTGCGCCGTCGAGCTGGCCGAGCGGATCGCCACGGCCACCGGCGGCACCGCGACCGTGCTGACCCTGGGGCCCGAGGCCGCGGTCGAGCAGCTCCGCGCCGCCCTGGCCGTCGGCTGCGCCGCGGCCGTGCACATCGACGCCGACCCGGTCGGCTACGGGCCGGTCGACGTCGTCCGGGAGATCGCGGCCGTCGTGGAGACGCACGCCGCGGAGGGCCGCACCCACGACCTGATCCTGCTCGGCAACGACGCCGCCGACACCGGTGACTTCCAGGTCGGCGTCCGGCTCGCCTACGCGCTGGGCCGGCCGGTGGTCAACGGGGTGCGCACGATCGAGGTCGACGGCGGCGTGGCGACGGCGCGCGGCGACGGGCCGGACGGCGTCGAGACCTTCGCGGTGCCGCTGCCCGCGGTCGCCACCGTGCTCGAGGGCGGCGTCGAGCCGCGCTACCCGTCGGTCGTCGGGCGGATGAAGGCGAAGAAGATCCCGATCGAGACCGTGGCGCCGCGGCACGAGCCGCGCGGACCCGGCCGGGTGCGGCTCACGCTGCCGCCCGCCCAGCCGAGCACCGTCGAGGTGCTCGGCAGCGGACCGGACGCGGCACCGTCCGTGGTCGACCTGCTGCAGCGCATGGGGGTGACCCGGTGATCCTCACGCTGGTCCAGACCGACGGGGGCGGGGCGACGGAGGTCTCGCTGGAGGCCGTCACGTTCGCGCGCACCCTCGCGAAGCGGACGGGCGGCCCGGTGCACGCCCTGGTGATCGGACCGCTCCCCCAGGAGCTGGTCGACCAGCTCGCGGGTTACGGCGTCACCGAGGTGCACCACGCCACCGGCGAGGCCTTCTCGGCCTACGGCGGGGCCGCCTGGGCGGCCGCCGTGCAGGCCGTGGTGGCGGCTGCGGACCCCGACGCCGTCGTCGCCCCGGGGTCACCGCGCGGCCTCGAGGTCATGGCCCACCTGGCCGCGCGCCTCGACGTGCCGATGGCGGCCAACGTCGTCGGCCTGGGTGAGGGCGACGGCCAGGATGACGGCGAGGGCGGGACCGGTGCGCTGCGGCTAGTCCGCCAGGTGATGGGCGGGGCGGCGCTCGAGGAGATGCTCCTCCCCCGGCGCCCTGCGGTGCTGACGGTCGCCGGTCACGCGGTCGAGGCCGAGCAGGTCCCGCCCGTGCCCGCGGCGGTCCGTGAGTTCTCGCCGGAGGTCGCGGAGGCGGACCTGGTGACGCGCGTCGTGTCGACCGAGCCCGCCGAGCCGGACCTGTCCGGTGCGCTCACCTCGGCCCGGGTGGTCGTGGGCGCCGGACGCGGGGCCGGCGGCGCGGACGGCTTCGGGCACGTCGCCGAGCTGGCCGAGCTGCTCGGCGGGGCGCTCGGAGTCTCCCGCGTGGTGACGAGCATGGGCTGGCGCCCGCACCACGAGCAGATCGGCCAGACCGGGAGCCGGATCTCCCCCGAGCTCTACATCGCCTGCGGCATCAGCGGCGCGATCCAGCACTGGGCCGGCTGTGCGAGCTCGAAGACGATCCTGGCGGTCAACACCGACGAGAACGCGCCGATGGTCACCAAGGCGACCTACGCGGTGATCGGTGACATGCACGAGGTCGTCCCCGCGATCAATGCCGAGATCCGGCGACGTCGAGGCTGAAGGGAACTGCGCGATGCCGACACCGACCTACGCCGAGCTGACCACCGCCCTGCGCAGGCTGATGTCCCCGTTCAGCGTGGAGATCACACCCCGCGAGGCGGCGGCGCTCCCGCCGCTGACCGAGCACCTGGCGACCGGGACGGCCGTCTACCTCACCTTCCTGCCGCACCACCCGTGGAGCGAGACGGTGGCGGTCGCCCGGGCCGTCCGGGCGGTCGGGATGCGTCCGGTGCCGCACCTCGCGGCCCGGGCGGTGCCCGACCGGTCCGCCCTGCGGGGCATGCTGGCCGACCTCACCGCGGCCGGGGTCGAGGACGTCCTGCTCCTCGCCGGGTCGCTGACGACCCCCGTCGGGGAGTTCTCCGAGACGGCGCAGATCCTCGATTCGGGTCTCCTCGAGGAGGCCGGGATCCGTCGCGTCGGCATCGTGGGCCACCCGGAGGGGCATCCCGACGTCGACGACGACGAGCTGTTCCGGGCCCTCGTCACCAAGTGCGGTATCGCCCGGGCGCGCGGGTTCGACCCGACCATCGTCACCCAGTTCTGCTTCGCCGCCGACCCGATCGTCGCGTGGGAGCGGCGGATCCGGGCCGCGGGCGTCGACGTGCCCGTCCACGTCGGCCTGCCCGGCCTCACCTCACCCGCCCGCCTGCTCCGCTTCGGCCTGAGGTGCGGCGTGGGGCCCTCCCTCAAGGTGCTCCGCCAGCAGGCGGGAGGGGTGCTCAAGCTGGCGACCTCGCCCGTCCACCATCCCGACGCGACGCTGCTCGGCCTGGCCGCGGCCGCGGCGTCCGACCCCCACAGCCTGCTGCGGGCAGTGCACTTCTTCCCGTTCGGCGCGCTCGTACCCACCGCCGCCTGGGCCGCGGACATCCGCGACGGCAGGTTCGAGGTGGACGAGCGCGACTGCCTGCGGGTGACCGCCTGACGCCCCTGCCACGACCGAGGAGACCGTCGATGATTCCGCGTGACCTGCAGATCGCACAGACCGCCTCACTGAAGCCGCTCGACGACGTGGCCGCCGCCATGGGCATAGGGCCGCACCTGCTCGAGGCGTACGGCGAACACGTCGCCAAGATCAAGCTCGCCGCGATCGAGGACCTCGCGGACCGGCCCCGCGCGAAGTACGTGGTGGTGTCCGCCGTGACGCCCACCCCGCTGGGCGAGGGCAAGACCACCACCACCGTCGGCCTCGGCCAGGCACTGTGCCAGACCGGGCGGCAGGCCACGGTGGCGATCCGGCAGCCGTCGATGGGCCCGACCTTCGGCATCAAGGGCGGGGCGGCCGGCGGCGGCTACAGCCAGGTGATCCCGATGGACGTGCTCAACCTGCACCTGACCGGGGACTTCCACGCCGTGACCGCGGCGCACAACCTGCTCTCGGCCGTCCTGGACAACCACCTCTTCCAGGGCAACGCCACCGGCCTCGACCCGCACGCCATCACCTGGCGCCGGGTGCTCGACGTCAACGACCGCGCGCTGCGCAACATCATCGTCGGGCTGGGCAGCGGGACGGACGGGATCCCCCGCCAGACCGGGTTCGACATCACGGCGGCCAGCGAGGTCATGGCGATCTTCGCCCTCGCCCGGTCGCTGCAGGAGATGCGGGAGCGGTTCGGCCGCATCGTCGTCGGCTACACCCGGCAGGGCGCGCCGGTCACCGCGGAGGACATCGGCGGCGCCGGCGCCATGACGGTGATCATGCGGGACGCGCTGAAGCCCAACCTCATGCAGACGCTGGAGAACACGCCGGTCCTCGTGCACGCCGGCCCGTTCGGCAACATCGCCCACGGGAACTCGTCGGTGGTCGCCGACCTCATCGGCATCCACGGCGGCGACTTCCTCGTCACCGAGGCGGGGTTCGGGGCCGACATGGGCGCGGAGCGGTTCTTCAACATCAAGTGCCGGGCCTCGGGCCTCACCCCGGACGCCGCGGTGGTCGTGGCGACGGTGCGGGCGCTCAAGGCGCACTCGGGGCACCACCGGATCGTCGCGGGCCGGCCGCTGCCCGAGGCGCTCCTCGCCGAGAACCCGGACGAGGTCCACATCGGCGGTGCCAACCTGCGCAAGCAGATCGAGAACATCCGGCTGCACGGCGTGTCGCCGGTCGTCGCGATCAACGCCTTCCCCGGCGACCACCCCTCGGAGCACGCGGCGATCGCCGAGATCGCGCAGGAGATGGGCGCGCGGGTCGCCGTCTGCACGCACTTCACCGAGGGCGGGCGTGGGGCCCGGGACCTGGCCGACGCGGTCGCCGAGGCCGCCGACGAGCCGACCGGGCCGGACGGCGGGTTCCGCTTCCTCTACCCGGACTCGGCCGGTCTCGAGGAGAAGATCGAGACGATCGCGACGAAGGTCTACGGCGCCGCCGGGGTGGACTACGACCGCGCCGCGGCACGCCAGCTCGCGACGTACGAGGCGAACGGCTACGGCCACCTCCCCGTCTGCATCGCCAAGACCCACCTGTCGCTGTCGTCCGACGCCTCGCTCAAGGGGGCACCCACGGGCTGGCGCCTGCCCGTCCGGGAGGTGCGGGCCTCCGTCGGTGCCGGCTTCATCTACCCGATCTGCGGTGACATGCGCACCATGCCCGGCCTCGGCGCCACGCCCGCCGCCCACCTGGTGGACATCGACGGGGAGGGCAACATCGTCAACCTCTCCTGAGCGTCACGCGAGTGCACGCCGGACGTCCTCGCGGACCCGTGCGGCCCGGCGGAGGAGGTCGTCGACGGGGCCGACGGCGGCGGCGAGGCGTTCGGCCTCGGCGGCACCGCGACGTGGGGCGATGTCGGCCTCGACGTTCGTGCGGCTGATGCTCAGCGCCGCGGCCGCGGCGTCGGCGGCCGCGGCCACGTCCCCGAGGAGAGCCCCGCTCCCGACCTCGACCATCCGCTCGCACAGCCCGACCAGCTCCGCGCCGACCCCGACCAGCTCGGCCGGCGGGCCCGCGGCGACGAGGAGGGCGTCGGCGATCGCCTCGGCCCGCCGCGCCCGCTCGACCTCGGTCGCGCGGGGCAGCGTGTAGGCGGCGGCGACCTCGTCGACGGCCCCGAGGTCGGCCTCGGCCAGGCGCAGCGCCGTCTCCTGCAGCTCCTCGGCGCGCGCGAGCACGCCCCGCGCGACGTCGCCCACCGGCGGATCCCGGTCGACGCGGAACCGCGCCACCATGATCAGCAGCGCCGCGGCCTGGGCCACGTTGAGCGCGGCGACGGCGGCGCCGGCGGGCGTCGGGTTCCGGGCCGCCAGGCGTGCGAGGTACGCGTCGATGCTCCAGCTCCGCACACCGCCACGCTAGTGCCGTCGACGTCCGCGCAGGTACCGGCGCCGACCGCCGCCATTGCGATGGTTGGCGGTCGCCCTCGACCCCCGACAGCGGGAGCCTGTGTGGCCTACGTCACCGCAGGCGACCGTCGAAGGGAGTGCCAGGACGATGGGGAACTACTACTCGGAAGAGATCCACGGCCCGCACGAGTACCTCGATCTCGGCGACTTCGAGCTGGCCGGCGGGATCACGCTGCCGAACGCGCGGCTCGCCTACAAGACGCGCGGCACCTTGAACGAGGCGAAGGACAACGCCGTCCTGTTCCCGCACATGTGGTCCGGGACGTCCGCGTCGATGGAGATCTTCGTCGGCGAGGGCCGTCCGCTCGACCCGTCGAAGTACTTCATCATCTTCCCGGGGCAGTTCGCGAACGGGTTCTCCTCCTCGCCGAGCAATACGCCGCCGCCGTTCAACGGCGGCGCCTTCCCGCACGTCACGATCGGCGACGACGTGCGGGCACAGCACCGGCTCGTGACCGAGGTCTTCGGGATCGAGCGCCTCGAACTCGTGCTGGGCTGGTCGATGGGCGCCGAGCAGACCTACGAGTGGGCCGTCCGGTACCCGGACATGGTCAAGCGGGCGCTGCCGTTCGCCGGCACGGCCAGGACCACCGCCCACGACTACCTCTTCGTGCGCTCGCACGAGGATGCGCTGAAGTCGGACCCGGCATGGGACGGCGGGTTCTACAAGGACCAGAGCGACGTGCACGTGGGCCTGCGCCGCCACGCGCAGACGTGGTCGGTGATGGGGCTGTGCCCGGAGTTCTACAACTCCGAGGCCTACCGGGCCTACGGCTTCTCCTCCCTCGAGGACTTCCTGCACCGGTTCTGGGACAACTACTTCGCGCCCATGGACCCGAACAACCTCATCTGGATGGGGTGGAAGTGGCGCCACGGCGACGTCAGCCAGCACACGAACGGAGACCTGGCCGCGGCGCTGGGACGGATCACGGCCAAGACGTACGTGGTGCCGTTCTCCCGGGACATGTTCTTCCCGCCGGAGGACTGCGAGGCCGAGCAGCGCCTGATCCCGAACAGCGAGTTCCGCGTCGTGGACTCGTTGTGGGCCCACTTCGCGATGTTCTGCATCGCCGACCGCGACCGGGAGCAGATCGACACGTGCATCGGCGACCTGTTGAAGGAGCACGTCGACTGACTGGCCGCGGGGTTCCTCAGGCGAGCGCGCGCCTGAGGGCGTCGAGGCGGCCCGCCCAGATCCGCCGGGACAGGGCCGCGTCGGGCGCGAACGTCTCGCTCGCGTGGTAGGCACCGGGGTGGACGTGCAGCTCGCACGGCACGCCCGCGGCCATGAGCCGCTGCGCGAACGCGATGTCCTCGTCCCGGAAGAGGTCGACGGTGCCGACGTCGATGTAGGCGGGCGGCAGGCCCGCGAGGTCCGCGGCGCGGGTGGGCGCGGCGTACCCGTCGGCCTGCCCGCCCCCGAGGTACCAGGCCCAGGCCTCCTCGTTGCCCGCGCGGTCCCAGATGCCCACGTCCAGGATCTCGTGCGTGGACGGGCTCGTGTTCGTGTCGTCGATCATGGGGTAGATCGGCATCATGAACCGCAGCGGCGGCCCGCCGCGGTCCCGAGCCAGCAGGGCGGTGGCGATGGCGAGCCCGCCGCCCGCACTCCCGCCGTAGAGCACCAGCCGGTCGGGGTCGACGCCCAGCTCGTCGGTGTTCTTCCCCATCCAGGCCAGGACGGCGTAGCAGTCCTCCGCCGGTGCGGGGTGCGGGTGCTCCGGGGCGAGCCGGTACTCGACCGACACGACGACGGCGCCGAGCGCGTCCGACAGCATCGTCGCCGTCGGATCCTCACCCGCCACCGAGCCCAGGACCATCCCGCCCCCGTGGATGTAGAGGATGCCGGGGGCCGCACCGGAGGCGCGGACGGGGCGGTAGATCCGGACCGCGACGTCCGGCGCCCCGTCGGGACCGGGGACGGACCGGTCCTCCTTGGCGACGTCGGGGTTGTCCGGTACCTCCACCGACGCCAGCATCTCGGCGACGGCGGCCCGCCGCGCCACGATGTCCGGGATCGCGTTGAACCCGCCCGGCATCGCCTCCAGCAACGCGGTGAGGGGGACCAGGGACTCGGGGTCGATCGACGACGAGCGTGACATGGGGCCTCCGTACTCTCGGTTGTTCGGGGTGGGCGCTCCGGCCGGGCCGGGGACGACGTCCTCAGCCGGCCTGTTCCGCCGCGCCCTTCAGCTCCTCGTCGATCGCCTCGACGACGTAGTCCATGCCGGCGTCGGCCCCCGGCAGGGCGCCGATCATGGTGAAGAAGCCGTGCATCTGGCCGGTGAACCGCCGGTGCCGGACCGGGACGTTCGCCTTGAGCAGCCGGGTGGCGTAGAGCTCGCCCTCGTCGCGCAGCACGTCGTGCTCCGCGGTCAGGATCACCGCCGGGGGGAGCCGCAGGAAGTCACCGCGCAGGGGCGCGGCGTCGGGGTGCACCCGGGACAGGGGATCCGGGGCGTAGTGGTCCCAGAACCAGATCATGCTGTCGCGGCCGAGGAGCAGCTGGTTCTCCGGGTCCTGGTAGGTCGTCGTCGCCAGGTCGCAGTCGGTCACGGGGTAGACGAGGACCTGCAGGGCAGGTACCGGCCCACCCGTCCGCACGGCCCGCTGGGCGACGACCGCCGCGAGGTTGCCCCCCGCGCTGTCCCCGGCGACGATCACCGGCGCCGGCCCGCCCACCAGGTCGTCGAGGTGGTCGAAGGTCCAGCGCAGCGCGGCCCACGCGTCGTCGACGGCGGTCGGGAAGCGGTACTCCGGTGCCATCCGGTAGTCCACCAGGACGACGACGCAGTCGGTGCGGGCGGCCATCGTCCGACCGAGCGGCTCGGCCTCGTCGATCCCCCCGATCACCCAGCCGCCGCCGTGGTACCAGACGATCACGCCCCGCGGGTGCTCGGACGGGGTCAGGATGCGGACGGGCACCGCTCCCCCGCTGACGTGCACGCGCGTGTCGCGGACCCGGTGCACCGACGGTCCCGGGCCGGTCTGCTCGCTGAGCGTCGCCGTGAAATCGCGGGCCTGCTCGGGGGTCATCTCGTGCAGCGGTTTCGCGTCGAGCTGGGCCAGCTGCGCGAGCAGGCCCGTCGTGGCCTCGTCGAGTGCCATCGTGTTCCTCCTTCTCGGATCGTCGGATCCGCTCAGACCAGTGCCCTGCCCGCATCGAGCTCGAAGCCGACGTAGCCGTCCGCCGCGACCTGGTCGCACTTGTCGCGGTAGACGCCGACGCCGCCGACGTAGGGCAGGAACAGGCGCGGCTTGCCGGGGATGTTGGCGCCCATGTACCAGGACGCGGCCCGCGGGTAGAGCGTCCCGGACGCGACCTCCTGCACGTGGTCGGTCCACTCCTCGGTGGCGTCCGGGGTCGCCTCGATCCGGTCGACCCCCCGCTCGCGCAGGTGCAGCAGGCAGTCGCCGATCCATTCGGCGTGCTGCTCGGTGGACACGGGCATGTTGCTGAGCACCGAGGGGCTCCCCGGCCCGGTGATGGTGAACAGGTTCGGGAAACCGGGTACGGCCAGCCCGAGGTAGGTGCGCGGGCCCTCGGCCCAGGCGTCGGTCAGCGGGCGCCCGTCCCGGCCGGTGATGTTCAGCGCCGTCAGCGGACCGGTCAGCGCGTCGAAGCCGGTCGCGTAGACGAGGATGTCGAGCTCGTGTAGCTCGTCGCCGGTCCGGATGCCCTGCTTCGTGATCTCCTCGATCGGGGACCGCCGCAGGTCGACCAGCGTGACGTCGGGGCGGTTGAAGGTGACGTAGTAGTCGGTGTCCAGTGGCAGCCGCTTCGTCGCGATCGGGTACCCCGAGGGCTTCAGCTTCTCCGCCACGTCGGGGTCGTCGACGATCTCGTCGATCTTCGACCGCACGAAGTCGGCGGCCGTGGCGTTGGCCTGCTCGTTCGTCAGCAGGTCGTTGTAGGTGCCGAGGGAGAACAGGAACCCGCCCTGCTCCCAGGTCGTCTCGTACCGGGCCCGCCGTTCCTCCTCCGGGACCTCCAGCGCCGACACGTCCGTGGCGGTGTAGGGGACGCCCGCCATGGAGTGCCTCGCGCGCCGGCGCCACTCCGGGTAGTTCTGCTTCCACATCTCGACGAACCGGGGGTCGAGCGGCCCGTTGGCGGCGGGGATCGTGAACTGTGCGGTCCGCTGGAAGACCGTGAGGTGCCCCGCCTGCTTGGCGATGACCGGGATCGCCTGGATCGCCGAGGCACCGGTGCCGATGATGCCCACCCGCTGACCGGTGAAGTCGACGGGCTCGTGCGGCCAGGCACCGGTGTGCAGCGACCGTCCGGCGAAGGTGTCGGCACCCGGGATGTCCGGGGTGTTCGCCGCGGACAGGCACCCGACGGCCGTCACGACGAACCGGGCCGTCCACTCGTCACCGCCCTCGCTTCGCGCGGTCCAGAGATTGGCCTCCTGGTCGTAGGACAGGCCGTTCACCCGGGTGTCGAAGGTGAAGTCCTTGCGCAGGTCGAGCACGTCGGCAACCCGCTCCAGGTAGCGGAGGATCACGGGCTGCTCGGGGTACCGCTCGAGCAGCGGCCACTCCTGTTCCAGCTCCGGCAGGAACGAGAACGAGTAGTACATGATCTCCGAGTCGCACCGGGCTCCCGGGTAGCGGTTCCAGTACCAGGTGCCTCCCGGCCCGGAGCCCGCCTCCAGGCCGTGCACCGAGAACCCCTGCTCCCTGAGCTTGTGGACCATGTGCAGGCCGGCGAACCCGGCCCCGATCACCAGGACGTCCAGGGGGCCCGGGCCGGAAGTGCTGTCGCTCATGGTTTCTCCTCGTCAGTCGTGCAACAACCTGCGGATGGCCGTCAGGCTCTCCGCCGCCATCCGCCTCGAGACGGTCGCCTCGGTGACCAGCGACGATCCGTGGAAGGTCCCGGGGAAGAGGTGGAGCTCGACCGGCACCCCGGCCTGGCTGAGACGTTGCGCGTAGGCGATGCCCTCGTCCCGCAACGGGTCGAACTCGCACACGTCGACGTAGGCGGCGGGCAGGCCGCGGAGGTCCGCCGCGCGCGCGGGTGCGGCGTACTGGGTCGGCTCCTGGCCGTCGAGGTAGTAGCGCCACGACAGCTCGGCGTTCGGCCGGTTCCAGATCGGGGTGTCGGTATAGAGCGTCATCGAGTGGCTGTCGAGCCGGTCGTCCAGCTCCGGGATGCTCAGGTACTGCATCCGCAGCGCGGGTCCGCCGCGGTCCCGGGCGAGCAACGCCACCGCGGCGGACAGGCCGGCCCCCGCGCTGCCGCCCCCGACCCCGATGCGCCGGGGGTCCACCCCCAGCTCCGGGGCGTGCGCCGCGAACCAGCACAGCGCCAGGTAGCAGTCGTCGAGCCCGGCGGGAAAGGGGTGCTCCGGGGCGAGGCGGTACTCCACCGACACCACGACGACGTCCGCCTCGGCCGCGATCTCCTGGGCCCGCCCGTCCTCGCCGTCCATGCCGCCGACGACGAACCCTCCACCGTGGAGGAACAGGAGACCCGACAACGGAGCGGGCCGCCGCGCCGGCGTGTAGATCCGCACCGGCACGTCGGGAGCGCCCCCGGGAGCGGGCAGCGTCCGGTCCTCGATGACCAACGGCTGCGACGGCGTGTACTGGGGCACCTGGCGCACCTGCTCGGCCAGCTCGGCGCGCGCCGCGACCGGGTCGGTGATGTCGAAGGTCGGCATCATCGGTATCCAGGGCGCGAGCTCGGGATCGAAGCGATACGTCATCGGAACGCTCCTCGGCGATGGGCGGCGACGTCGGTCTGCCCGCCGACACGAGCATGGTCGGCACGGGACCACGTGTCATGGGTCACGTGGCGACGATCCGTCCCGTCCGTGCGCCACATGGCGGCCGAACGGCACCGTGGCTCAAGCGAGATCGGCCGAGTCACGGAGCCTGCGCAGGACGAGCGCGAGCATCAGCCGGGACCGTGCGTAGGGCTCGGCGAGCGTGAAGCCCAGCACCTTCTCGGCCCGGGTCACCCGGTGCGCGACCGAGTTGTGGTGCAGGTGGAGGATCGTCGCCGCGCGGCGCATCGACTCGGTGGAGGCGACGACCTCCAGCGTGCGCAGCAGCTCCTCCCCCGCGGATTCGCCCGCCAGCTCGTCCAGGGCCCGGACGTCCGCCACCTCGTTGATCGCCTCCGGCGGCATGCGCTCCGCGAGCGCCCCGAACCCGCCCAGGTCCGGATAGCGCACCGCGACCGCCTCGTCGAGGGAGTAGGGCGGGTGATCGCGCCGGCTCGGCAGTGCGTACCGCAGGGCGATGCTCGCCTCCCGCCACGCGGCGGGCAGGGACGCGGCGGGATGCGGCGAGGCGATCCCGACCCGGGTGCCGGTGGGCACGCTCAGGTCCTCGGGAAGGGGCGGGCCGACAGCAGGGCGTGTGCCATCCCCACCGAGGCCCGGGCGAGCAGCGGACCCGCCGACGCGGCGAGGGTGTCGACGAGCCCCGGTGCGCCCTCGGCGGCCATCGTGTGGACCAGGCCGGTGGGCGTGAGGCCCAGCCGGGCCAGCGCCCGCCGACGCCGTGTCTCGTCCGCCGCGGCATCGACGGCGAGGCGGAGCAGCGCCGGCGCGTCCATGTCCTCGACGTCGCGCTGCCGCCGGCTCAGCGCGACGGAGGTGGCCAGGGCGAAGCGCTCGAGCAGCAGATCGTCCAACGGGAGGGGCGTCCCGAAGCGCTCGACCCAGATCTCGTGGTCCACGGGCACCGGGCGGACCCGGGCCCAGATCGGGGGCGTGCCGTCGTGCACCGGCGTGTCGACGTCGGCCCGGCGCCCCTGCGGGGTGTCCGTCCGCCGGAGCCCGACCGCACACCCCGCCAGCGCGGCGGTGCGCTTGAGGACGACGTCGACCCCGGCGCTCTGCTCGACCAGCACGTCGAAGAAACCGATGACCCGCAGGGCGCTCGCGGCGTCCGCGTCGAGTGCGGACAGTCGCAGCAGCAGGCCATACACGACGATCAGGTTAGGTGCCTCACACCCGGCGGGGAAGGCGGCCGAACGGCAGCGGGCCGCTGCGTCGCTGCTCCCTCGGGCAGTCGGGCGACGGCGACGTGGCGCGGGCGCAATCACCCATGCCGTCCCCTTCTTCTGGGAGACTCCTCGCGCAGGTGGTCCGAGACCCTGCAGGAGGAGCGACCGATGGGAAGCACGACAGGCCGCCTCGTCGTCGTGACCGGCGCCGCCGGCGCGCTCGGCCGAGCCGTCGTGGCCGAGTTCCGTCGCGGCGGGCGCGACGTCGTGGCCCTGGACCGGCCGGGCGACCCCCTCGACGAGATCGGCCGGCTCGACGGGGTCCACCCGGTGGCGGCTCAGCTGTCCCGACCCGACGACGTGGCCGCGGCCTGGAAGACGATCGACTCGATCGGGACGCCGGACGTGCTGGTGGCCCTCGCCGGCGGCTTCCGCCCCAGCTCGCTCGCCGACCTCACCGAGGACGTCTGGGACGCCATGTGGCAGTCCAACGTCGCCTCACTGGTGTGGTGCGCCCGCGAAGCGGCGGCCCGGTTCGCCGCGGCGGGTGGAGGCGCCATCGTCACCGTGGGCTCCAAGACGGCCGTGGGCGGCGCGGCCCCCGTCGCCCACGCCACGAGCAAGGCGGCGGTGGTGCGGATGACCGAACTCCTGGCCGAGGAGCTCCGCCCCCAGGGGATCCGGGTCAACGCGGTGCTGCCCTCGGTGATCGACACCCCGGCCAACCGCACCTGGATGTCCCCGGACCTCGCCGCCCGCGCCGTGAGCCCGGAGGCGATCGCCCGGGTGATCGCCTTCCTCGCCGGTCCGGACGCCGCCCCGATCAGCGGGGCCCGGATCCCGGTCTACGGGGACGCCTAGCGGGAGGGGCGGCACGGTGGCACCGGCTTCCCACGGGACGAGAACGATCACGTCGATCGACGTGCACTGCGAGGGCGAGGTCGGGCGGGTGCTGCCCGGCGCCCATCTCCTCGTGCGCGGCACGACGTGGTCCGAGCGCCTGCGCTGGTGCGAGACGGAGCTGGAGTGGCTCCGTCGCCTGCTGCTGCGCGAGCCCCGCGGGCATCCGTCGATGTGCGGGGTGCTGGTCCTGCCGCCGCTGGACCCGACCGCCGACGTCGGCATCATCATCCTCGAGCAGGGCGGCTTCCGGCCCATGTCGGGCGCCAATGCCATGTGCACGGTCACCGCGCTGCTGGAGACCGGCAGTCTGCCGTCGACCGAGCCGGAGACGGTCGTCCGGATCGACACGGCCGTCGGCCCCGTGGAGGCGACCGCCCGGGTCGAGGGCGGTCGCGTGCGGTGGGTTCGCGTGCGCAACGTGCCCTCGTTCCCCATGGCCCTGGACCGGATGATCGCGGTGCCCGAGTACGGGACGGTCGCCGTGGACGTCGCCTTCGGCGGCCAGGTCTACGTCATGGCCCGCGCCGCCGACATGGGCGTGGCCCTCGGCCCCCGGCACGCCCCGGCGATCATCCGCGCGGGCACGGCACTCCTCGCGGCGGCCCGCGAGCAGGTTCCCGTCGCGCACCCGGACCGGCCGGACGTCACCACGATCGACCTGGCCCTGCTCCACGGGCCCCCCGACTCCCCCGACGTCTCGGGGCGCAACAGCGTCGTCATGCCGTGCGGCCGGATCGTCCTCGACGATCCGACGTCGTGGGCGGGAATCCTGGACCGCTCGCCCGGCGGCACCGGTACCTCCGCGCGGATGGCCGCCCTGCACGCCCGCGGCGAGCTGGGACTCGGAGTTCCGTTCGTCCACCAGGGCGTACTCGGCACCACCTTCCGCGGCGTGCTGCACGAACGCACCACCGTCGGCGGTCAGGAGGCCGTCGTGCCCTCGATCCAGGGCCGGGCGTGGATCACCGGCCACGTCCAGCACGTCCTGCAGCCCGACGACCCGTTCCCGACGGGTCTCACCGTCGGCGACATCTGGAGCCCGGTCCAGGACTGAGAACCCATCGGCCTCGAAGCCGAGGCCCCTTCCGACGGGGGCAACCCGCCGGTTCCCTTCACAGCGGTGCCGCCGCGCCGGCATCACCGCAGGCCGGACCATTGACGCCGCCCCGAGCCGGCATTACATTGCTCAGGTATATCAGCGACATGTCACGCCGCTGTGAAGGGTGTCCGCCTATGAAGGACGTCGTCATCGTCGGGGGCGGTCTCGCGGGCCTGAGCGCCGGTTGGAGGCTGCGGCACTGGGACACGGTGCTGCTGGAGTCCGACAGCCGGGTCGGCGGCCGCATCCGCTCCGAGCGGCGGGGCCGGTTCTGGCTGAACTGGGGCGGGCACGTGTTCGCCGGCTCCGGATCGTCGACCGACTCCCTGCTGTCCGAGGTGGGCATCACCGCGGCGCAGGTGCCCGGCTCGCTGGCGGGCGTGGCGATGAACGGCAGACTGCTGATCTCTGGTCCGGTGCAGGCCTACCCGTTCCGGATCCCGATGGCGTTGTCCTCGCGCGTCGCGCTCGTCAGGGCCGGCATGAAGGTCAGCGGGCAGGTGCTGCGCTACGCCCGCATCGTGCGCCGGCGCCCCGGGGAGGACCCGGGCATCCGGCAGCAGCGGATCTACGACTTCGAGAACGACCGCAGCTTCCAGGACTTCGTCGGCGACCTGCCCGAGGACGCGGGAGCGCTGTTCTACCCGACGGTGACCCGCTCCGCCGCGGACCCGCACGAGATCGCCGCCGGTGCCGGGATCGGCTACTTCAGCCTGGTGTGGAACATCGGCCAGGGCCTGAACCGGAACATCGTGGGTGGCCCGTCCACCCTGACCCAGACCATCGCCGCTGCCCTGGGCGACCGCGTGCAGCTCGACGCCCGGGTCGACGAGATCGTGCACACGAAGCGGTCCGTCGTCGTCCGGTACCGGCAGAACGGCAGGGACCAGGAGGTCGAGGGCCGCTGCGTCGTCCTCGCCACGCCGGCCACCGTGAGCCACCGGGTCGCGGTCGACCTTCCCGACGACATCCGCGAGGCGCTCGGCAAGGTGGTCTACGGGCCCTATGTGAGCGCCGCGTTCCTCACCGACGAGTCCACCCCGCAGCCGTGGGACGCCGCGTACGGCATCGCCACCCCCAAACGGTCGTTCAACATCGTGCTGAACCAGGCCAGCCTCGTCCGGGGCAGCGAGACCGCCCGGCTGCCGGGCAGCAGCATCATGACCTTCTCCCCGGCCGGCCTGGCCCGCACCCTGCTGCCCAGGACCGAGGACGAGATCCTGCGCATCTACACCCACGACCTCGACCAGGTCCTCGGCAGCGGTTTCGGCGCCTCGGTCGTCGAGGCGCAGGTCCAGCGCTGGGAGACCGGTGCGCCCTACTGCTTCCCGGGGCGTGGGGCGCTCCAACCGACCCTCACACGGCGGGGCTGCCGCGTCATCCTGGCCGGTGACTACCTCGGGACGCTCTACACCGAGACGGCGATCTCGACCGGCTTCTCGGCTGCACAGGAGGCCGCGAGCCTGCTCGCCACCGAGCGCCAGCAGCGCGCGGTCCACAGCCTTCCGCTGGCCGCCGGCGGACGACCCTGAAGGAGAAAGAGATGACACTGCAGCTGGGCGGCGTTCTGACCGCGCTCGCCACCCCCTTCACCGCCGACGGCGCGCTCGACGTGGCGCGCCTGCGGGCCGTGGTGGACCGCTCGATCGCCGGAGGGGTGCACGGCGTCGTGGCGTGCGGCTCCACCGGCGAGTTCACCGCGTTGAGCAGCGACGAGCGCCGCCTGGTCGTCGAGACGGTCGTGGACCAGGCCGCCGGCCGGGTGCCGGTGGTCGCGCAGACCGGCGCGACGAGCACCGTGGAGGCCATCGCACTCTCCCGGCACGCGCAGTCGGTCGGCGCCGAGGTGGTCATGCTCGTGGCCCCCTACTACGAGCCGCTCTCGGTCGACGAGACGCTCACCTACCTGCGAACGGTCGCCGGATCGGTCGACATGCCGGTGATGCTCTACAACCTGCCGGTGGCGACCGGGGTCGACCTGGACCCGGACACGGTGGGCATGCTCGCCCGCGAGGTCGAGAACATCCGCTACATCAAGAACACGACGGTCGACATGGACCAGTCGGCCCGGCTGATCCACAACCACGGCGACGTCATCTCGACCTTCGTCGGCTGGGACAGCCTGCTCCTGTCGGCCCTGTCCGAGGGTGCCGCGGGCGTGATGGCGGGGACGGCGAACGTCGTGCCGAGCGAGCTCGTGGCTGTCTACGACGCGGTCAGCGCAGGCGACCTCGAGCGAGCCCGGAAGACCTGGTCCCAGATCTACCCACTGATCGAGGCGATCATGGCGCAACCGTTCATCGCGGCGGTCAAGGCGGGCATGGCGGCGGTGGGCTTCCCCGTCGGCGCGCCGCGTCCCCCGGTCGCCGAGCTCGACCCCGCCGCGGCCGCCCGGATCGCGCACCTGGCGAAGACCGCGACCATGGAGACGATGGCGACGGCGACGACGGCGACGATGATGGGGATCAGCACCGAGACCGGTCGGCCGGCGGTGCGCCGAGTACGCACCGGGGGAATCCTCCGGGAGGGCGACCTGCCCCCGGGCGGGCACTTCATCGACGGCGCCTTCCGACCCGGGAGGTCCGGGACGTCCATCGACGTGGTCGACCCGAGCACCGGTGCCACGATCGCCCGGGTCGCCGAGGGCACGGCCGAGGACACCGACATCGCGGTGGCCGCCGCGTACGCCGTGAAGGACGCGTGGGGCGGGCTGACGCCCAAGGAGCGTTCCGAGCTGCTGCACCGCGTCGCCGACCGGGTCGCCGAGCACGCCGACCTCCTCGCCCGGCTGGAGTCGGCCAACACCGGCAAGCCGTCGGCCGTCGCGCAGGACGACGTCGCCCAGACCGTCGACACCTTCCGCTTCATGGCCGGGGCGCTGCGCGCACCCACGTCGGCGGCGGCGGGGCACTATGCGGAGGACCACCTGTCGGTCATGCTCCGCGAGCCGCTGGGCGTGATCGGCGTCGTGACCCCGTGGAACTACCCGCTATTGATGGGCGCCTGGAAGATGGCGCCGATCCTGGCGGCGGGCAACACCCTGGTCATCAAGCCGTCGGAGCAGACCCCGCTCACCACCCTGAAGTTCGCCGAGCTCGTGGCCGACATCCTGCCCGCGGGCGTGGTCAACGTCGTGACCGGCTACGGCCCGGTGGTCGGTACCCGGCTCGCCGAGCACCCCGACGTCGCCATGATCGCCCTCACCGGTTCGGTCCACAGCGGTAAGGCCGTGGCCCGCGCCGCTGCCGAGTCGCTCAAGCGCGTCCACCTGGAGCTGGGCGGCAAGGCGCCGGTGGTGATCTTCGAGGACGCCGACCTGGCGGCCGCCGCGACGGCCCTGCGCGCCGCCGGCTACTGGAACTCGGGCCAGGAGTGCGGGGCCGCCTGCCGGGTGCTGGTCCACGAGTCGGTGGCGGACGAGTTCTCCCGGCTGCTCGTCGACGAGGTCTCCTCGATGGTCGTCGGTGAGCCCGGCGCGGGCGACGACGTCGAGATCGGGCCGCTGACGTCGAAGGCCCACTTCGACCGGGTGACCGGCTACCTGGAGCGCGCCCGGGCGGAGGGCGTCCGCGCGGCCGTCGGCGGCGGCCCGCTGGAGGGTGACGGCTACTTCGTCGCTCCGACCGTGCTGGTCGACGTGCCCGGCGGCGCGGAGTGCGCCCGCGAGGAGATCTTCGGCCCGGTCGTCACCGTCGAGACCTTCACCGACGAGGACGAGGTGATCCGCCGCGCCAACTCGGTCCCCTACGGCCTGTCGGCCTCGGTCTGGACCAAGGACGCCCAGCGCAGCCACGACGTCGCCGGGAAGCTGGACGCCGGCACGGTGTGGGTCAACGCGCACCTCGTGCTCGCGAGCGAGGTTCCGTGGGGCGGGTTCAAGGGGTCCGGATACGGCCGCGACCTGTCGATCTACGCGCTCGACGACTTCTCCCGCACCAAGCACGTCATGCACAACGTGGCGCGCTGACGGTCCGAGGGGGCCTCACGCACGGGTGGCGAGAACCGTCGAACGCACCTCCTCGGAGAAGCCCCGGAGGTGCTGTTCGGCGGCCATCCGCGCGGCGAGCGCGTCACGTCGCACGATGGCCTCGACGACCGCCCGCTGGCTGCGGACGGCCTGGGCGACCGCCAGGTTCTCCCGCAGGCAGAAGTTCCAGATGCGCAGGGCCAGGTTGGCGTACTGGTTCAGGGTGGCCTCGAGGAACTCGTTGCGGGCCGCGGTGTAGATCGCGCGGTGCACCCGGGCGTCGAGCTCGGTGTGGTCGGCGCGTTCATGGCCGCCGTGCTCCAGGTCGTCGAGCAACGCCAGGAGCGTCCCGTGCTCCTCCTCGGTGGCCCGCTCGGCCGCGAGCGCCGCCGCGAGGCCCTCGAGCTCCACGCGGATCTCGGTCAGCCGGGCCTCGTCGGCGATGTTGATCCGGGAGACGAAGGTCCCCCGGCGGGGATAGGTGACGGCGAGCCTCTCCAGCGTCAGCCGCTTGAGCGCGTCGCGGATCGGGGTGAGTCCCAGTCCGAGGGAGGCACTGAGCGCCTTCTCGTCCAGCGGAGCCCCCGGCTGCAGGCGGACGGCGACGATGGCGTCGCGGATCTGGCGGTAGGCCTGATCCACCAACCGCTCCCGCCCGAGACTGGCGGGACCCGTGTCGACGGACCTGCTCATCGTTCCTCCCGGAGCTCTGCCTGACGACGACAGCGTAATCGGCGGGTCCCGTCGGACGGTCAGGACGGCAGCGGCAGCTTCGCGGTCCGGCCACCGTCGAGCACCACGATCTCCCCGGTCAGGAAGCCGTGTTGATCTCGTGCGGACACACGGCGTTGACGCGGATCCCGTCGGGCGCATGGTCGCGGCCCAGGCTCCTGGTGAAGGAGGCCACCGCTCCCTTGCTCGTGCGGTAGGCGAGGTGACCCGGCCCCGGGTAGACCCCCCACACGGACGACGTGTTGACGATCGCCCCTCCCCCACGCTGCTTCATGGCGGGGATGGCCGCTCGAGACAGGTAGAACATGGCCGTCAGATTCACGTCCAGGGCGGCGTGCCACATGTCGTCGGACGTCTCGAGGATGGTCCCCCGAGGGATGATCCCGGCGTTGTTGAACAGGATGTCGACGCCGCCGAACCGTTCCACGGTCTCCGTGACCACCCGCTCGCAGTACGCCTTGTCCCGGAGATCGCCGACGACGGAGCCGATCGCCCCGCCCGCGGCCCTGATCTCCTCCTCGACCGCGCGACAACCCTCCGCCGACACGTCGGCCACCATCGCGGCAGCACCGTCCCGCGTCAGCGTGCGCACCAGCGCCCTGCCGACACCTCCCGCGCCCCCCGTGACGATGGCGACCTTCTCCGAGAACCTCACGCTGCTCCTTCCCCGGTCACGCCGCCGAGAGCCGTTCGTCGTGGGGCGCACGGCTGAGGACCTCCACACCCTCGGACGTCACGAGCACCTGCTCCTCGAGCTTGAGCCCCTCGTCCTCGCCCTCGACCCCGAGGTAGGCCTCCACGCCGAAGACCATCCCGTCCTCGATCTCGCCGGCGTGGTGGTCCTGGAAGGCGAGGATCGGGTACTCGTCGCTGAGGCCGCTGCCGTGCGCGATGAAGGGGTAGCGCTCGGCGTGGTAGGCCGCGGGTAGGCGGCGGCTCAGCCGCTCACCGACCTCGTCGAACGCGGCCCCCGGCTTCAGCTCGGCGATGACGTCGGCCAGGAACGCCTGCGCGTCGGCGTAGAGCCGGCGCTGCCGCGCCGTGGGCTTCGGGGAGCCGACGAGGTAGGTGCGGGAGAGATCGGCCAGGTAGCCGGCCGGACCGACGAGGTCCGTGTCGAACGCGACCAGGTCGCCGCGCTGCAGGGGACGGTCACTCGCCTCGCGGAACCAGGGGTTCGTCCGCGGCCCGGACGACAGCAGGCGGCACTCGGCGAACTCCGCGCCCAGCGCGAACGCCCGGCCGAGGAGCCGGCCCCACGCCTCGTTCTCGGTCATCCCCGGGCACAGCGCCTGGTACAGGTCGGCGACGGCGGCATCCGCGACGGCCACCGACCGGCGGATGAGCTCGATCTCCTCGGCTCCCTTGACGGCCCGCGCCTGCTCCACCGCCAGCTGTGCCGGCACGAGGTGCATCCCGGCCCCCTGCAGGGCGAGGAACCCGTACGCGTCGAGCCGGTCCACCCCGATGCGTTCGTCGGCGATCCCTCGGTCGCGGAGCGCACGCATCACGTCCGCCGCGAACGCGGCAGCCCGGTCGCCGGCCTGCTCCCCGGCGCCGAACGCCGACCAGCCCGTCGCGGCGCGAACCTCGATGCGGGGATACGGGGAGCGGAGCTCGGGTGGCGCCGAGGCGTACTCCCACAGCACCGGCTCCCCCTCCGCCGGCACCAGCAGGTAACGGTCGATCGCATGCATCGTCCACACCGGCATGATCGACGTCCCGGACGCGTACCGGACGTTGACGGGGTCGGCCAGCAGGGCGGCGGCGATGCCGTGCCGGTGCAGGGACGCGCGCAGCCGGAGGAGCGCGCACTGCACAGCCCCTTCGGCGAGCAGGGCATCCACCTCCGGCCAGGTGCTACGCGCCTCGGGCGAGGCCACCACGGGCCGCCTCGTCGGCTTCGGCCTGCCCGATTCGCGCGACCACCTGGTCGTCGTCCGGCTCACGCTTCCCTCCAGCCGCTCGCTCCTGCCGATTCCGCCGACGCAGCAGTGAGGGCTGAGTCGTCGCGCGGTAGGGGAAGGGAATGAGCCCCGCAGAACGACCACGATTCGTGCGTCTCACGATCCACGCCTGATGCCGCCGACGACAGGGCCCGGCTGATCGGCGTGCACCCATCAGCCGGGCCCTCCGGCTCACCTCGATCGTGAGGTCAGCTGTTCGTCCCCTTGAACCAGGCGTCGACCACCTGCTGGTTGTCGGCGACCCACTGCTTGGTCGCCGTCTCCTCCTGGCCCTTGCCGGCCTCCTGGATCTTCAGCATCAGGCTGGAGAGCTGCTCGGGAGTGATCTTGAAGTTCTTCAGCCAGCCGGCGACCTCGGGATTGGCCTCGCTCCATCCCTTGGTGGCGATGATCGTCATCTGGTCGGGCGGGCCCCAGGCCCCCTGCGGGTCCTGCAGCACCTTGAGCGGGTAACGGCTGAACGCCCAGTGCGGCTGCCAGAGCGTCACGACGACCGGCTGCTTCTGCTTGATGGCGGAGTCGAGCGTCGCGAGCATGGCGGGCGAACTGCCCTCGACCAGGGTCATGCCCTCGAGACCATAGGCCGGGATGATCTTCTCGCGCATTGCCTTCATCTCGCCGGCCCCGGCCTCGATGCCGACGATGCGGTTGTCGAGGTCGGCGGCGTGGGTCTTCACGTCGGCGATGGTGTTCACGTCGCTGACGTAGTCCGGCACGACCAGGGTGTTCACGCCGTCCTGCCAGGTCGTGACCTTCTCGAGCTGGTTCTGGAAGCGGTCCCAGTACACGCCGTGGGTTTGAGGCAGCCATGCGTCGAAATAGAGGTCGATCTGCCCGTTGGCCACGCCGGTGAAGGTGCTCGCGATGTCGAGCTCCTGCATGTTCACGGTGTAGCCGTGCTGCTCCAGGAGCACCTTCCAGAGATTGCTCGCGGCGACGTCCTCGTCCCACCCGGCGACGACCGAGATGCTGACCTTCTTGTTGCCTCCACCGCCCGAGTTCGAGCTGCTCTTCGTCCCGCCGCTGAATGTCGTCGTCTGGCCGCTACAGGCAGTGATCGTGATGAGCAGGGCGACGAGACCGGCGAGCAGCGACGCACGGCGTGCGCGAGGCGAGCGGGGCATCTTCGATGACTCCTTCGTCATGACGACGCCAGTGCGGGCTGGTCGGTCTCGGTGGTGGTGGCGGACGGTGCGGGGGCCGGCTTGCGGGCCTTGGGGCGGCGCCGGCGGGGTTTGGCCAGAGCGGCGGTGAGGCGGTCGAGGTAGATGGCGAGGAACACCACCGCGATGCCGCCTTGGAAGCCGGCGCCGACGTCGAGGGTGCTGATGCCGCGGACGACGACCGCCCCGAGACCGCCTGCGCCGACCAGCCCGGCGATGACCACCATGGACAGCGCGAGCATGAGGGTCTGGTTGACCCCGGCCATGATCGAGGGCATGGCGAGGGGCAGCTGCACCTCGCGCAGCATCTGGCGCGGTTTGGCACCGAAGGCGATCGCGGCTTCGACGACCTCCTTGTCGACGTTGCGGATGCCCAGCTCGGTGAGCCGGACCGCCGGCGGGATCGCGAACACCAACGTCGAGATGACCCCCGGCACCACCCCGATGCCGAAGAAGAACACCGCCGGGATCAGGTAGACGAACACCGGCAGCGTCTGCATGAAGTCCAGCACCGGACGGATGACGCTGCTGACCTTGCGGCTGCGCGCGGCCCAGATCCCCACCGGTATACCGATGGCCACCGCGAACACGGTCGCCACCACCACCACGGCCAGGGTCTCCATGGCCTCGATCCAGAGCCCCATCGCCTGGATGAGCAGGAAGGCGATCAGCGTGAACAGACCGAATCCCCACTTGCGCTCCAGGAGCGCGAGCACGACGAAGATCGCCGTGAGGACGTACGGGCTCGGCGCCGTCAGCACGATCAGTACCGCGTCGAGCACGGCCAGCATCACCGTCGAGATGAAGTGGAACAGCGCGCCGAGGTTCGCGGTCAGCCAGTCGACCAGCGCACCGACCGGCGCCCCCACGTTGATGCTAGGCATCGGCGTTCTCCTTCTTGGGAGTGGCCAGCGCCTCGAGCAGGGTCGCGCGCGGAACGACGCCGACCAGCTTGCCGTCGGTGTCGGTGACGGCCAGCGGCACGCTGTTGCGGCCCACGAGCGTGCAGATGTCGCTCAGCGGCGCGTCCTCCCCGACCACCTTGTACTCGTTGGTCACGAGTTGCCCCACGGCCGCACGCTGGCGGCCCACCCCCGCGGCCAACAGGTCCGCGCGGGTGATCCCGGCGATGTGCCCCTCGTCGTCGAGCACGTAGGCGCCTACCCCCTCGACGTTGCTCAGCCGGCGCAGCACGTCCTGCGGGTCGTCCTTCTCGGTGGCGGTGACCAGCGGCTCCTGCATGATCGTGCCCGCGGTCAGCACCCTCGACCGATCCACATCGGAGATGAACTCGGTGACGTAGTCGTCGGCCGGGGCGTTGAGGATCTCCTGGGCGGTGCCGAGCTGCACCACCTTGCCGTTTCGCATGATCATGATCCGGTCGCCCATGCGCATGGCCTCGTTGAGGTCGTGGGTGACGAAGACGACCGTGCGGTTCAGGTCGCGCTGCAGCTCCATCAGCAGGTCCTGCATGTCGCGGCGGATCAACGGGTCCAGAGCGCTGAACGGTTCGTCCATCAGCAGGATGTCCGCCTCCGAGGCGAGCGCGCGGGCCAGCCCGACCCGCTGGCGCATCCCGCCCGACAGCTCCCCCGGGAGCGAGTCGCCCCAGTCGCCCAGACCGACGGTCTCCAGGGCCCAGTCGGCGCGCTCGTCCCGTTTCGCCGCGGATTCGTTGCGCACGTGCAGCGCATACGCGGCGTTCTCCCGCACGGTTCGGTGCGGGAACAACGCGAAATGCTGGAACACCATATTGATCTTTCGGTTCCGCAACTCGCGCAGTTCGGCCTCGGGCATCGTGGCGACGTTCCGGCCATCGATCAGCAACTCGCCGGACGTGGGCTCGATCAACCGGTTGAGCATGCGCAACACGGTCGACTTCCCCGATCCGGACAACCCCATGATCATGAAGAACTCACCCGGCGCGACCGAGAACGTCACGTCATCCGCGGCCGCCTTCGGCTCCTTCGAAACGTCGGAACCCTTGGCGCGCCGCCAACCACGGCGCGATGCCTCGGGCCCGCCGCGAGGGCCGTAGATCTTGGTCAGCGCAGTCGCCTTGATGGCGACCTCGACCTCTGAAGCTCCGGCCGAGACGGCCGGCTGAGCACTCCGCACCTGGGTGGTCATCGCCACTCCGTTCGCCGATGTTTCGCTATGCGGGACAGTAGTGCGATCCAGATCACAACCGTCATCCAGCGACAGATGTGTGTCAAGACAGACGACTTCTCTGTTGCGGAAGCGTCGCCGTTGCCGCACAGCGCTACGACGACACGCCACACTCAGCGGTACTCATTACCGACGTCGCGCCGACCGCCGTGGCCGGCCGGCGCGGAGCCGCACATATCCGAAGCGAAAGCCGTGATCTCGTCCGCCGGGCAGCGCCCGTCAAGCGCGCCCACCGGGCCTGCCGGACCAGGCCTGCAGATTGGTATATCAGTTCAGTGTCATGAGAGGGTAGGGTGCGGTCGAACGAGAGTCAAGGGAGGCGGCCGGACTCGTCGGGACACGCGGCTCTTGCGTCAGCCGGAGATCGCCGCCGGGGCGATCCGCCGCGCGCGGATCTCTGCCGCGACCCGCCCGGCCTCCGCCAACGCGCCGTGCGTTCCGGCCGTCTCCGACGTCCAGTCCCCGGCGAAGTGCAGGCCGCCGACCTCCTTGCGCAGCTCCGGCACCGCGGCCGCCCGCTGCGGGCTGAGCAACGCGAAGCAGTGCTCCCAGGTCTGAAGGTGCACACCGCGGATGCGTCCGCGCAGCCCCGGAGCCACGGCGAGGAAGTCCTCCAGCCACGCCGCGCGCAGGGCCGCGTCCTCGACGACGTCGGGACGGTGCCCGGCGCTGTTGCCGTAGCACATGTAGTGGACGATCTCCTCGCCCTCGGGATTGGCGCGGAAGTCCTGCGGGCCCGGGGCCGGGTTGATGATGCAGTCGAAAGCCGCGCCGACGGTCGTGACGAACGACCAGTCGCGGTGCTCCTCGACCCCCGTGACGTCGGCGGCCACGACCATCACCGTGCTGCCCGGGGTCTCGGCGACGGCCAGGGCGGTCCGCTTCCACTCCGGGAGGTCGGCGACGAGGGTGTCCACCCGCGGGGCGGGCACGGCCAGCACGACCTGCGGGGCCCGGAACTCCACCGGTCCGTCGGCCCCGGTCGCGGTGACGAGGTAGGTCTGCGACGCCTCGTCGAGGACGACCCGATCGACCACGGTGGACAGGCGCAGGCTGCCCTCGGGGAGGCGGGCGGCCATGCCGAGGGACAGCGCCTGCTGGCCCTCGAGCGCGAGGAGCCGGTTCTCCCGTTCCAGCGCCGGATAGCTGGCGAAGTAGCGCAGTGCGTACTGCGCGCTGAGGGTGTCGGTGCGCCCGACGGAGCCACCCTGCACCGCGGTCTCGAGGATGCGGCGGGCCCGCTCGGGCAGCGTCGCGAACCGCTGCGCGACGGTCTCGTCGGCCAGGCTCGCGCTGGAGGGCGACAGCGTCCCCCCGGCCGTGTTCTCCCGGTACTCCGCGACCGCGTCCTGCAGCGTCTCCAACAGCGCCGCACGCTCGTCGTCGGCGAGGCCGAGCCCGTCGACCAGGTCCTGCAGGTCGGGCGCGACCGAGGTGCGACCGGCCTCCGAGATCCCGTACGTGGTCGGGAGGAACGGCACCGTCGAGAGCCCCAGCTCCACGGCCAGCTCCTCACTGCGGGTGCCGCGGTAGAGGAACAGCGCCCCGGCGTTGGCCTTCCCCCCGGGGAGGTCGACGCTGAGTGTCCGGCCCCCCACCGTGGGCCCGGCCTCGAGGACCACCACGTCCAGGCCGGAGTGACGCAGCTCGTAGGCGGTCCCGACGCCGGCGGGTCCGCCGCCGACGACGATCACGTCGTGGTTCGACATGTCAGGTGCTCCTCCATGGTGATCGGTCGACGACGCGGCACCCTCGAGGACCGCGCGGGATGCCGAGCTCGGTGTCAGTCCGCCGCGGCTGCCTCTTCCAGACGCCGCAGCAGGGCCTCCTCGAGCTCCACCCGATCGGCCGGGGCCGTCCTCTCGAGTGCGGGCAACCGGACGTCGTGTTCTGCGCGCAGGGTGTCGAGGTGCCCGGCGAGACGTTCCGTGGAGCCGGCGAAGGTCGCAGGATCGACGGCGAGCACGAACACGCCGATGCCCGGCGAGCTGCTCCCCCTGTGGAAGGGAGCCGCATCCAGCGAGAACGACGCGCCCGAGAGGGTGGCGAGCACCTCCACCAGCAGGGCCACGTTCCCGCCGCGGTGGCCGCCGAAGGGCAGGAGGGTGCCGGCGAGGGCCGCGTCGGCGTCCCGGGTCGGCTCGCCGTCGCGATCGAGTGCCCACCCCAGCGGGATGAGCTCGCCCACCTCGGCCGCCCGCCGGACGTTGACGAAGGCCGTCGCCGAGGACGCCTGGTCGATGACGACCGGCGCCGCACCCGGACGTGGGAGGCCGTAGGCGAGCGGGTTGGTGCCGAGGACCGACCTCGGGGCGCCACCGACGGACATCAACGCGGGACTGTTCGCCGCGGCCACTGCGACGAGGTCCTGGCCGGCGAGATGGCGCACGTAGTAGCCGAGCTCCCCGCAGGTGAAGGAGTGGCGGATCCACAGCGCGGCGATCCCGGACTCGCGCGTGGCCTTGACCAGGTCGTCGACGGCGTCCGTGAAGGCGGTCTGCGCCAGGCCGGACCGGGCGTCGACGTCCAGGACGGCCGGCGCGACGCGTCGCACGACGGCGTGTGCGTCCTTTTCGATCCGTCCCTGCGCGTAGCCGTCGAGATAGTCGAAGAGATGCCCGACCCCGACGGCCCGGTTGCCGATGACCTCGGCCTCGGCGGTCGCCTCGGCCAGTACCCGGGCGTCTCGCGCGCCGGCGCCGGCGGCGAGGAGGGCCTTGCGACACAGCTCGACGAGCTCGTCGCGGTGGATCACGGCCATCGGGAATCGTCCTCTCGCGTCACGTCGGCGGCAGGTCGTGGTCGAGGCCGATGGCCTCGACGGGAGTCGCCTCGAAGAACTCGACGACCCTCCTGCGGAAGAGGTGCACGTGGCGCGCGGCGACGCGCTCCGCCTCGTCGATGTCCCGGACCCGCAGCGCGTCGATCATCGCGGTGTGGTCGGTGCACACCCGCTCGAGATGATCGTCGAGGTCGAGGGCGCCGCCGCGGTCTCCGCCGAAGCAGAGATAGGACAGGCGCTGGCCCAGGTTCTGCACGTTGTTCGCCAGCACGCGCAGGTGTTCGTTGCGGGCGTAGCGTGCCTCGGCCCGGTGGAGCTCGGCGTTCGTGGCGGCGATCTCGGCCGGATCGCCCGCCCGGACGGCGTCCTCGACGCCGGTGGTGAGCGCGACGAGATGGTCGATCTCGCTGTCGGTCGCCCGGGCCACGGCGAGTCGGGCCACGGATCTGGCCACGACGACGTGCGCCTCGAAGAGCTGGCTGATGTCGAACAGGTCGAGCGGCCGGACGGTGAACCCTCCGCGCTCGCCGGGGGTGACGAGTCCTTCGGCCCCGAGCCGGAACAGCGCCTCCCGGACCGGGGTGCGGCTCAGCGCCAGGTCCTTGGCCAGCGCGACGTCGTCGAGCCGTTGCCCCGGCTCGGCCTGCAGCGTGATGATCCGGCGTTTGATCTCCTGGAACGCCTGCTCCATCACCGAGCGATCACGCTTGGGCATGTGCCGATCCTTCCACGCCCGCGACCGGCGGTCGGGCTTCGCCGAAGCCGCCGCCGCCCGCGGTCCGGACCGACAGGGTGGTTCCGGCCTCGAGCCGGACGGAGCTCATCGCCGGCAACTCGGTGGTGCCGGAGTTCTGGTGCGTGACGGCGACGCGGGCGCCGACGGCGTCCTGGCCACCGTGCAACCCCCACGGCCGGGTGTCGACACGCGCGGTCGCCACGACCGCGGTCGCCGTCCCGTCGGTCAACGTGATCTCCCGGATGAGCCCGTCTCCCCCACGGCATCTGCCGGCGCCGCCGGTGCCACGGGCGATCGCGTAGCGGTCGACGCGCAGCGGGTACTCCCGCTCGATCACCTCGCACGGCGTGTTGCGGGTGTTGGTCATGTGCGTGTGCACCGCGCTGTCGCCGTCGGTGTGCGGGCCGGCGCCCTGCCCGCCCCCGTAGGTCTCCACGTAGGAGTAGTAGCGCCCGGTCCGCGGGTCCTGGCCGCCGACGGTCACGATGCTCATGCTGCCGCTCGACGCGGCCGGGACCCGGTCCGGGACGATCTGGGCGAAGGCACCGAGGAGGGCGTCGACGATGCGTTGCGCGGTCTGGGTGTTCCCGTTCGCCACCGGGGCCGGGAACTCCGCGGCGCACACCGAGCCCGGCCGGGTCAGCACCCGGACGGGACGCATGAGGCCGGCGTTGGACGGCAGCGTCGGATCGGTCAGGGCCTTGACGACGTAGCCCGCGCACGCCTCGGTCACCGCGTAGGAGCAGTTCACGGCGCCGGGTACCTGGTCGGCGCTGCCGGTCAGGTCGATCTCCACGGCGTCCCCCTGCTTGCGCACGGTGACGCTGATCGGGATCGACCGGGGCGCGACGCCGTCGTGCTCGAGGTGGTCGGTGAAGCTCGCGGTCCCGTCGGGCAGGGCGGCGAGGGCGGCCCGGGTGCGCCGCTCGGCGTAGCGCACCAGGGCCGCGCAGGAGCGTTCGAACAGCTCGGGGCCCCACTCGGCGACCATCTCGCCGATGCGGCGCTCGCCGAGCCGGTTCGCGGCGAGCTGGGCCATCAGGTCCCCGCGCGTCTTGTCCGCGGTGCGCACGTTGGCCATCAGGACGGCCATCAGATCCGCGCGCAGCTCGCCGCGGCACGCGAGCTTGACCGGCGGGATGCGCACGCCCTCCTGGAAGATCTCCGTCGCGTGGGTGGCCATCGAGCCCGGGACGATCCCACCGACGTCCACGTGGTGGGCCATGTTCGCCACCACCGCGACCAGCCGGCCGTCGACGAAGACGGGGGTCACCAGACAGGTGTCGGGAAGGTGGGAGCCGCCCAGATAGGGGTTGTTGCTGATCAGCACGTCGCCGGGCTCGAGCGAGCCCGTCCCGACCTCGGCCAGGACGTTGCGCACCATGGTCGGCATCAGCCCCAGGTGCAGCGGGATGTGCTCGGCCTGGGCGATCAGCTCGCCCGTCGGGGAGTAGACACCGGCCGAGCAGTCGCGGCGGTCCTTGATGTTCGGCGAGTAGGACGTGCGGATCAGCGCTGTGCCGACCTCCTCCGCGGTGGACTCGAAGCGGTGCCGGGCGATCTCCAGCTCCACCGGCCCGAGATCGTCGGTCAGGTGATCGGTGGTCACGGGCGCTCCTCATGAATGTGGAGGAATCCGAAGGTGTCGTGGTGGCACACCTGGCCCGGGGCGACCACGACGGTCGAGTCGAGCTGCTCGAACACCAGCGGGCCGGCCAGCTCGACGCCGGCGGGAACGTCGTCGCGGCGGTACAGCGGACAGTCGTGCCGTCGTGCGCCGAAGCGGACCGAGCGGGTCGCGACCGGCTCCGGCGGCGCACCCTCGGCCACCGTCCGTGGCAACTCGGCTGCGCCGGCGGCCTCGACGACCGCGCTCGCCCGCACGGCGACGATCTCCAGCACGGCGTCGGGATCGTCGAAGCCGTAGCGCTCCAGGTGCGCGTTGTCGAAGGTCTTGCGCAGGGCGGCGAAGTCCGGCTGCCAGGGCACGGTCAGGTCGTAGCTCTGTCCGAGATAGCGCGCATCGACGAGCCGGTCGGCGGTGACCAGGGCCGGATCGACGCGCTCGCGCTCTTCCAGGAACCGGATCGCGTCCGCCGTCAGCACGTCGAGTGTGCGCGCCACCGTGTCGAGCTCGGCCGCGCTGGTCGCGGTCGCCGCAGCCGCGAAGTCGTGCCGGATCGGGGCGTCGAGCATGCCGACGGCCGACGCGATCCCGGGGTGCGGCGGCACGACCGCACCCTTCATTCCCAGCTCGCGGATCAGATCGGTCGCGTGGAGCGGGCCGGCCCCGCCGAAGGCCATGAGCACGCAGTCGCGCGGGTCGATGCCGCGTTCGATGCTGACCTTGCGCACGCCCCGGGCCATGGTCGCGGTGATGACGCGCAGCACGCCGGCGGCGGTCTCGTCCTCGTCGAGCCCGAGCTCGCCGGCGAAGGCCGTCAGCCGTTCGCGCGCGCGGTCGAGGTCGAGCGCGAGCCGCCCGCCGAGCAGACTGGTCCCCAACCGGCCGAGCAGGGCATGGGCGTCGGTCACCGTGATCTGCGCACCGCCGAGTCCATAACAGACCGGGCCGGGTCGTGCGCCGGCGCTCTGCGGGCCCACCCGCAGGCTGCCGCCCGCGTCGCGCCACGCGATCGACCCGCCACCCGCGCCGATGGTGTGCACGTCCACCGCCGGCATCCGCAACGGATACCCCTCCAGCTCGCCGGAGGTCATCTCGCCGGGCACGCCGTTGCGGATGAGCGCGATGTCGGTACTCGTGCCCCCGATGTCGAAGCTCACCACCTGCGGCAGACCCAGCTGCGCCGCCCACCGCGCCGCCCCGATCACCCCGCCGACCAGGCCGGACAACACCGTCCGGACGCTGTGCTCGCGGGCGCTGCCGGCCCCGAGCAGACCGCCGTTGGACTGCATCACCCACAGCCGCGCCGGCATCGCCCGCTCGGCGAGGCGGGTCTCGAGTCGCTCGAGGTAGTCCGCGATCGCCGGCTGGACGTAACCGGAGATGACGGCGGTCGAGGTGCGCTCGTACTCGCGCATCTCCGGGGTGACCGACGTGGCGGCGAGCACCGACGGGGCCGCCCCGGCCCGACGCAGGTGCTCCACGACGAGCTGCTCGTGCGCCGGGTCGACGTAGGCGTTGAGCAACGAGACGACCACGACCTCCGGGGCGGCGCCCCGGATCCGCTCGGCGAGCCCGTCCAGCTCCGAGGCGGCAGGCGCGACGAGCACGGAACCGTCGGCCGCCAACCGCTCGGTGACCTCCCAGGTCAGCTCGTGCGGGACCAGCGGAGCGGGGCGCCGGACCGACAGGTCGTAGAGGGCGGGGCGGCTCTGGTGCCCGATGTGGAGCATGTCCGCGAACCCGGCCGTGGTGACGAGCCCGACCCGGGCACCGGTCCGGGTGAGCAGGGTGTTCGTAGCGACCGTGGTGCCGTGGACGAACCGCTCGACCGAGCCGAAGCCCGCCCCGGCCCGTTCCAGGGCCTCCTCGACCCCGCCGACCACCGCGTCGTCCGGCGCCCGCGGGCTCGAGGACACCTTCCAGACCTCGACCGAGCCGTCCGGCCGCCGGACCGCGACGTCGGTGAAGGTGCCGCCGGTGTCCACAGCGACCCGCACGCGCCCGGCACGATCCGCGTGCACCTCAGAGCCCGTCGGTCGCATGGCACTCCTCGGTTCATCTCGGCGTCGGAGATCCGCCCATCCGCTCGTGACGGCCGCGTCCGAGCGTTCGAATACCATTCGTCGACGACTGTAGACCCGGCGGCGGCGCCCGACAAGGTCCTGCCTCCTGCCCCGGGTCAGCGGACGCCGTCGGCGGACCGCTCCCCGTGGGCCACCGCCGGCACGGTTCCGCCCCCGAGCTGATGCTCGATACGGGCCGTGGCGCTGAGCAGCGACGCCTCGGTGATGGCCGCCGCGGCCACCGCATCGTGGTTGCGCGCCGCCTCGACCAGACGCGGTTGGAACGACCACAACGTCCCGTCGTTCTCGTCGACCGCCCGACGCGCGCCGACGATCTTGTACACCCGGCAGCGCTCCCACAGACCCCGGATCGCGTCGAGGAGGACGGCGTTGCCGCCCGCCGCGTAGAGCGTGGCCAGGAGGGCCTCGTCGGCATCGAGCGCAGCGACGACGTCGCCGGCCGCCGCTGCCTCCGCCATCGCCGCGCAGTGCGTCGCCATCAGCGCGACGTCCTCGTCGGTCACGTTCGGGGCGCCCAGTCGGGCGGCATCGACCTCGAGGACCCGACGCACGTAGTAGATGTCGCGCAGCTCGACCAGCGTCAGCCCACGCACCACCGCGCCCCGGTGCGGGACGCTCTCGGCGAGGCCCGCCTCCTCCAGGCGCCGGATCGCTTCCCGCACCGGCATCACGCTGGTACCGAGCTCTGCGGCGATGTCGCGGATCCGCAGCCGGTGCCCGGCCGGCATGCCGCCGTTCATGATCTGCTGGCGAATCGCCGTGAAGACCCTGTCCGTCAGCAGTGACGGACTCTCCAGCTTCGACATCGCCATGGCACCAATCTAAACGCCGTACCCGACGGAGCCCCCGCCGTCGGACCGGCCGCGAGGCCACGCCGGGGACTCCCCCGGGCTCCGGTCGCCAGGTCACCCGGTCCGTTGTGTGATCTGTGATTACATCCTAGGCTGGCAGCTCCGAGAGGGGCAGCGACGCCGCATCCACCCGGTCGGGACCGGCCTCGTCCCTGCTCTCCGTCCTCGATGCGCATCGACCCCGGCGCACGCGAAGGAGGAGGAAGACCATGATCAGGAAGCTCCTGCTCCTGGCCGCCGCGAACACGCGGCTCGAGAGGCTCGTGAGCCGCCATCCGCTGACGAGCGGGGTGGTCTCCCGCTTCGTGGCCGGCACCACCCTCGACAGCGCCGTCGGCGTGGCCCGGGCGCTCGACGACAAGGGCATCGACGTCAGTCTCGACCTGCTCGGCGAGACCGTCGGCGAGCTGCAGGAATCCGCGGTCGCGACGGCGGCCTACGTCGACGCGATCCATGCGATCGCCGACCGCGCTCCCGGTGCGACGGTGTCGGTGAAGCTGTCGCAGCTGGGGGTCGGCCTGGACCCGAGCGTCTGCGCAGGACACCTCAAGCAGCTCCTCGAGGTCGCCGAGGAGTGCGGGGTCACCGTCGAGGTGGACATGGAGCACAGCTCGGTCGGCCCTCGGACCCTGGAGATCTACCGGGCGTTCCTGCCGTCCTTCCCGCGGACCCGCGTGGCGCAGCAGGCCGCGATGCGGCGCTGCCCGGAGGACCTGAGCTCCTTCACCGACGTCAAGCCGCGCATCCGGCTGGTCAAGGGGGCGTTCCTCGAGCCGATCGAGAAGGCGCTGCAGGAGCGGGAGGAGATCACCGCCCAGTACCGGTACCTGGCGACGTGGGCCCTGACGAACCTGCCGGACCCGGCCTTCGGGACGCACGACGACGCCTGCATCGACCACGTCAGGGCCGAGGCCGACCGGCTCGGCATCGCTCCCCGCGACTTCGAGTTCCAGATGCTCTACGGCGTGCGCCGAGACCTCCAGGAGCGACTCGCCGCCGAGGGCTACCGGGTGCGGGTCTACGTGCCGTTCGGGAGCCAGTGGTACCCGTACCTGATGCGGCGGATGGCCGAGCGTCCCGCCAATCTCCTGCTCTTCCTGCGATCGGTGATCAGCGGCTGAGGCCGCCCGAACGGGTAGCGGTGCACCGGCCGATCGTCGCTCCAAGTATGCCGACACGTCCATGCCCTGTCCTGTTTGACTCCGCCGGGAACGAGGCGACGACGCTGGAGGCGCAGTGACATCGAGCGAGACGACGCGGACGGGCTACACGGTGCCCGGGCTGACCGGGCCGGTCGAGATCGTGGTCGACCGCTGGGGGGTCCCCCACATCTACGCGACGGACACCTACGACGCCTTCCGCGCGCAGGGCTTCAACGCCGCCCGCGACCGCCTGTGGCAGATCGACTTCTGGCGGCGCCGCGGCCTGGGCAGGCTCTCGGAGGTCTTCGGGGCCGAGCACGTCGAACGGGACCGTGCCGCCCGGCTGTTCCTCTACCGCGGCGACATGCGCCAGGAGTGGCTGGCCTACGGCTCGGACACCAAGCGGGCGGCCACGGCCTTCGTCGAAGGGATCAACGCCTTCGTCGAGCTCACCCGGCAGGACCCCACGCTGCTGCCGGTCGAGTTCCGGGAGCTGGGGTACGAGCCCGCCCTGTGGGAGCCGGCCGACGTGGCCCGCATCCGCAGCCACGGCCTGTTCTACAACGTGCGAGACGAGGTCGCCCGGGCCCGCACCCTGCGCGACCTCCCCCGCGAGGTCGAGGAGCTGAGGCGGCGTCGCGAGCCCGCCCGTGACCTCACCGTCCCCGAAGGACTCGACCTCGATCTCATCCCCGACGACGTCCTGGCCGTCTACGACCTCGCGACCTCGGCTCCGACGTTCGGGCCGCCCACCCCGCTGGACGCCCAGGGCGACGTGCTCCCCGAGGGGAGCAACAACTGGGTGCTCGGCGGGTCGCGGACCCGGTCCGGTCGCCCGCTGCTGGCCAACGACCCGCACCGGGCCGCCGCGGCCCTGCCGGGGCTGCGCTACATCGCGCACCTGTCGGCGCCGGGTTTCGACGTCATCGGCGGCGGCGAGCCCGCCCTGCCGGGCATCTCCATCGGGCACAACGGACGCATCGCGTTCGGCCTGACGATCTTCGCGATCGACCAGGAGGACCTCTACGTCTACGAGACCGACCCCGAGGACCCGCTGTCCTACCGCTACCAGGACCGCTGGGTGCCGATGCGGCGACTCACCGAGACCGTCGAGGTGCGCGACGGGGAGCCCGTCGAGGTCGAACTGCTCTTCACCCGCCACGGCCCGGTCGTCCACCGCGACCCGTCGCGCCACACCGCGTTCGCCGTGCGCGCGGCCTGGTTACAGCCCGGCATGGCGCCCTACCTCGGGAGCATGGACTACATGCGGGCGCAGGACTACGACGAGTTCCTCGCCGCCATGAACCGGTGGGGCGCCCCGCCGGAGAACCAGGTGTTCGCCGACACGGAGGGCACCATCGCCTGGAAGACCGGGGGCCTCACGCCGATCCGCCCGAACTGGGACGGGACGCTGCCCGTGCCGGGCGATGGCCGGTACGAATGGGCGGGCTTCTACGATGCCGACCAGCTCCCCGGCGCGGTGAACCCGGCCCAGGGGTTCCTCGCGACGGCCAACGAGTGCAACCTGCCCGAGGACTTTCCGTCGGACCGGCACATCACCTACGACTGGTACGCGCCCTCTCGGCGACACCGGCTCGACGAGGTGCTGGCGCAGGTCACCGACGCCACCCCGGAGAGCATGGTGGCGCTGCAGGGCGACTACCTCAGCGTACCGGCGCGCCGGATCCTCACCCGTCTGCGGAATCTGGACGTGCCCGAGGGCACCGACGGGCTCGACCTGCTGCGCGGCTGGGACGGAACCCTCGCGGCCGACTCGGCCGCGGCGGCAATCTTCGAGGTGTGGTATCGACGCCACCTCCGGCCCGCCCTGCTGACCCGGGCCCTGGAGGAGCACGTGGGCGCGGCGGACGCGGCCGCCACCGCGACCCGGATCTCCCCTGCCGAGGACCTGCTGGCCGACTCCCGGGTCGATCTCGAGCTCGTCGAAGACCCGGCTACCCGCCTCGGCCCCAACCCGGAGAAGTTCCTGGCCGAGACCGTCGCCTGGACCCTCCCGGCCGCGGTCGCCGAGGTCGCCGAGCTGCTCGGCCCCGACCGCGGGGGCTGGAGCTGGGGCAGTCTGCACGTGGCCTGCGCCCGGCACCCACTGGCGGCGCTGCTGACCGGGGTGCCGGAGGAGCAGCTCGTCGCCGGGCCGGCACCGCGGGGCGGGAGCGGCGACACGGTCGGCAACACGGCCTACGGGCCGAACTTCGTCCAGAGCGGCGGCGCGACCTTCCGGCTCGTCGTCGATGTCGGCGAGTGGGACTCGTCGCTGGCCATGAACGCCCCGGGCCAGTCCGGACGACTCGGCGACCCGCACGTCACCGACCTGTTCGGGCCGTGGAGCCGCGACGAGGCGTTCCCCCTGCTCTACACCCGCGAGCGCATCGAGCAGGCCGCCGACCAGGTCATCGAGCTGCGTCCCGCGCCCTGACCGTCACGACCACACGCCAGCACCTGATCGCGAAGGAGAGACCCATGGGTCACCTGCAACTGCCCCCGGGCAAGAAGATCGCCGTCAACCTCGGCACCGACTTCGACGCCCAGTCCCTGTGGCTGGGCGGGTTCAACCGCCCCACCCAGTCGTTCATGTCCCGCGGCCAGTTCGGCGCCGAGGTCGGTGTCCCGCGCCTGCTGGAGCTCTACTCCCGCTTCGACATCACGACGACCTGGTTCACCCCGGGGCACTCGGTGGACACGTTCCCCGAGCAGTGCCGCAAGGTCGTCGAGGCCGGTCACGAGATCGGCCACCACGGCTACTACCACGAGATCCCGCCGGGGATCGAGCGGGACACCGAGCGCCGGCTCGTCGACCTCGCCTTCGCCACCTACAAGAACGTGCTCGGGCTCCGGCCGACCGGCTACCGCTCGCCGTACTGGGACTACAGCGAGCCCGACTCCTCGACATCATCGAGGAGTCGGGCTTTCTCTACGACACGAGCCTGATGGCCCGCGACCTGGTCCCGTACCACCCGCAGCGCTGGCAGATCAACTGGGAGAAGGCCAACGTCGCCGGCACCGCGAGCTCGGTCATCGAGATCCCGGTCAACTGGTACCTCGACGACTTCCCCCCGCTGGCCTACACCGGCGTCTCCACCGGGATGCAGGACACCGAGACGATCTTCCGGCGGTGGCGCGACATCTTCGACTACGCCTACCAGCGCGTCGAGAACCCCGTCTTCGCGTCCTGCGTGCACCCGCAGATCATCGGCCAGGCACACAACATGCTCTGGTACGAGAGGCTCGTCGAGCACATCGTCGGCCACGACGGCGTCTGGTTCGCCACCTGCGAGGAGATCGCCAAGGCCTGGGTCGACGACGACGAGGACAAGCGCCTCATGTCCCTGCCGGACGCGCGCGGAGTGGAGCCCGCCCCCGGCCGACTCGAGCTGGGCGCGGGGCTGATCCGGAACCCTCCCGAACCGGAGCGGGGCGCGGCGACGGGCCGCGCCCCGCTCACTCGTCGTCGATGAGGTGGAGGTCCATCGCCAACCGGACGAGCTCGGTGCGCCGGCTCAGTCCGTGCCGGCGCAGCATGGCAGTGACGTGGAACTTCACGGTGTGCGGGCTGATGCTCACCTGCTCGCCGATGCGGTGGTTGTCCAGCCCCCGGGCGATGAGCCGGACGATCTCCAGCTCGCGGTCGTTGAACGCCGGCGGCCGGGCTCCCCCCGCCGCGCGGCGCAGCAGGCCGCTGGCCAGGCGCGGATCGAAGTAGCTCCCGGTCGAGGCCAGCTCGCGGATGATGTCCGGCAGCCGCGACGTCGTGGTCTCCTTGAGGACGTAGCCGGCCGCGCCCGCCCGGATCGCCAGCTCGAGGAGCTCGGGGTTGCCGTACCCGGAGAAGACGGCGATCGTCAGCTCGGGGAAGGCCGCGGACAGTGCGGCGCAGGTGTCGAGGCTGTTCCCGCCGGCGAGCCGCATGTCCAGCAGCAGGACGTCCGGGGCGGTGGCGGCGATCAGCGCCTCGGCCTCCCCCGCCGTCGTGACCGCCCCGGCGAACTCCAGGTCCTCTTCGCGGTCGGCCATGGCGCGGAGGCCGTCGAGCACGATCTCGTGGTCGTCGACGACGCAGAACCGGATCATCGACTTCCGCTCGTGGGCACCGCGACCCGCACGACGTGGCCGCCGCCCGAATCAGCGAACTGCTCCAGGCGACCCAGGACCCGGCCGGCTGCCCGCTGCATGGCCATCATGCCCAGGTGGGCCCGGGTGTCGTCGGGCGGATTCGAGGCGGCCCCGGCACCGCTCCCGTCGTCGACGACGGAGAGGACCCACTCGTCGGACGTCACCTCCAGGGTCACCTCCGCACGCCCGCCCGCATGGACGTCGACGTTGACCAGTGCCTCCTGGCCGATGCGCACCAACGACTCGGCCACAGGGTCCGGTACCAGGCCGTCCGGGCCGCGCACCGCGAAGCGGTGCCCGGCCCCCGGCCGTACGGACGCCTCCGCGATCTCCTCGAGGACCGCCGACGCCGAGCGCCCCGACGTGCCCTGCACGAGAAGGTCGAGCTGCCCGCGCAGTGCCTCCATGCACCGCTCGGCCGCCGCCGCGATCGAGTCCAGGTCCGCCCGCACGTCCGGGGCGCCGTGATCGGCCGCGCGGGCGCGCTCCGCGGCGAAACCGATCTCCAGCAGACCCCGCACGGCGGTGTCGTGCAGGTCGTAGGCCAGTCGTTCCTGCTCCTGGCGGCGCAGGACGTCACGGCGGTAGGCCTCGGTCGCCTGCCGCTTCAGCCCCAGCGTGGCGTACTCGGCGACCTCGCCGAGGAGCTCCTCGTCGGTCTCGCTGAACGGCCGCAGGGACCGGTCCCCCACGTACAGCACCGCCTGGACCTGGTCATCGACGACTATGGGGGTCGCCATCGCGGACACGATGCCCTCCTGGGCCGTCTCGGCCACGGGAGCGGCGAACAACCGTGGGTCACGGCCGTAGTCCACCGAGCGGACCGGGCGCCGTAGGGAGCGGGCGAGGCCGCCGAGCCCCTGTCCCTCGCGGATCCGCAGGTGGCGGAAGTCCGACGTCCGGATCCCGAGCATCTGGTCGAAGGTGAACGTGTCCGCGTCCGTCGTCGGCAGGGACAAGTAGGCGACCTCGGAGTCGAACAGCCACTTGGCCGACAGGATGAGGGTCGTGAGCGCCTCACCGACGTCGGCGCAGTCCACCGCGGCCACCGCGATGTCCTTCATGACGCGCTGGAGCCCCCTGTTGATCTCTCCCGCTCCGCTCCTGCGTCCTGACGACATGCTCCGGCGTACATCCTGACGGAGCCTGCGGACCAGGTCGGCGGCCGGCGCCGGGAGGCCGGGCCGCACCTCCGTGTGCCCGACGACCACCATTCCGTCGCCGAACGGGTCCCGCCACGGCACCACCATGGCGGAGGCCAGCCGGAGCCGGTAGCTGCGCACCGCCGACGCGAACCGGATGTCGCTGAGCACCGCAGCACGCCGAGGGGTCGACAGATTCGCGTGGAAGGCCTCGTTGGGCAGCGGGGGTTCGGGCAGGTCGGGGGTGTCGGCGGCCAGCACGAGCAGGTGCCCCTCATGCCGCCTCGGCCGGTAGGCGACCAGCCCGACCGAGGCCCCCAGCAGGTGCCGGATCTCCGAGAGCACGGGCCGCAGGGCATCGTGGATCGTGTGCGATCGGGCGGCGTCCAGGAGGTACTCGGTGCGGACGCCCACCGGCTCGTGCACGACGCCTCCCTCCAGCTCCTCCCAGCACTCCGTAGTAAAGCCTCACGCCGGCGGATCGGAAACCGGGCCGAGCCGACTTCGCCGCCGAGGGCAGCGCGCCGCTACCCGTACGGGCAGTGCCCGGCTCCGCGCCGCCCTCCGTTGGGGACGTGGCGGAGTCAGGTGACTGCGGCGAGCACCAGGTCACAGACCGCTGCCAACCGCTCCTCCACACCGGACAGCTCCCACTCCGGCGCGTGCACAGGGTGATGGAACGCCGCCGTCGCGTCGAACACCGCGCGGGCGGTGGCCTCCGGATCGGGGACGCCGATGTCCTGGCCGCCGAGCACCCGGTCGCCGCGGCGGACCACGTCGCGCCTCTCATCGCGGCCACCGGCCGTCCGGGTGAGCGGGGTCCGGGCGGCCGATGGTTGACTCGGGGCGCTGCGACGACGCACGGTCCGCCCCGGACGGAGGGACACACGGTGAGCTTCGAGGACTACCACCAGCTGAGCTTCGCGCGCCGCGACAACGGCGTCCTGCTGATCACCCTCGACCGCCCGGACAAGTACAACGCCGCGGACGAGGAGATGCACGGCGAGCTGGCCCGGGTGTGGAACGACGTCGACGCCGACCCCGAGGTCCGGGTCGCGGTGATCACCGGGGCCGGCAAGGCCTTCTCCGCCGGTGGCGACCTGGCGATGGTCGAGCGGATGGCGGGCGACTACGACCGCGTCTCGCACATGCTCAAGGAGATGAGCGAGCTCGTCTACAACATCATCAACTGCGAGAAGCCGATCGTCTCGGCCATCAACGGCGTCGCGGTCGGTGCCGGAACCGTCGCCGCCCTCCTCGCCGACGTGGCCATCGCCGCGGAGGACGCGAGGATCGGGGACGGGCACGTCAAGCTCGGCGTCGCCGCCGGCGACCACGCGGCGATCATCTGGCCGCTGCTGGCGGGCATGGCCAAGGCCCGCTACTACCTGCTCACCGGCGAGATGGTGACCGGCGTGGAGGCCGAGCGGCTGGGCATGGTGGCCAAGGCCCTCCCCCGCGAGCAGGTGCTCGACGAGGCCCTCCGGGTCGCCGACGTCCTCGCCACCGGCGCCCAGCCCGCCATCCGGCTGACCAAGAAGTCGCTGAACAACTGGCTGCGGTCCGCCGGCCCGACCTTCGACCAGTCGGCCGCCTACGAGATGCTCACCTTCCTCGGGCCCGACGTGGTCGAGGGCTACACGGCGCTGCGGGAGAAGCGTGCGCCGAACTTCCCCTCCACCCGGACCTGACCGTCCTCCGTCGACACCATCGCGGCCCTCCGGATCCCGCCCCGAGCAGGCGCCGGCCGCGATCGGGTTCGGCGGTCCTCGTCCTCCCGGGCGCAGCCGAGCCTCGGCCTCGCGGCGCACCCGGAACGGTGCGGGATCACAGAAGCCCCGTGACGCCGTCGAGGAACGTCGTGGCCACGGCCACCGGATCGGACAGGCAGCCGGCCGCCATCACGCCGTCGCGCAGCATGGCGAAGTGCCGAACGGCCGGCTCGGCAAGGCCGCCCCCGACCTGTGCCGAGGAGACCCGCCTCACGCGTTCGCGGCGGACACCGTGGTGAGCTCCTCGGAGGTCTCCCAGACGCGCTTCGCCTCGTCCTTGTCACGCAGCGGGCCGTAGAGCTTCTGTTCCGCGGGCGGACCGCCGAGATGCCCGGGCCCGCCCGGGCCGTAGAGCCGGCCGCGCTCGGCGTCGGGCGAGGTGGCTGCGTAGAGGGCGGGCAGGGCGGCGCTGTCCGCAGTCCCGAGGAGGATGCCGCGGGCGGAGAGGGCACCGATGAGCCTGCGTCCCGTGGTCTCGCGGGCGCGCCCGACCTCGGGCCGCGCGGCGAGCAGGTTCGTCGGTGCGACGCCGGGGTGCGCGAGGTTACTGGTGATGCCCCAGCCGAGAGCCCGGCTGCGCCGGTCGAGCTCGAGCCCGAAGAGACCGAAGGCGATCTTCGACTGGCTGTAGGCGCGCCGCCCGTCGTAGGTGCGTTCCCAGTTCAGGTCCTGCCAGTTGATCGCGCCCCGGGCGGCCGCCACGCTGACCTGGGACGTCACGCGTGCACTGCCCGCGCGGAGCAGCGGCAGCAGGTGGGCGACGAGGGCGAAGTGCCCGAGGTGGTTGGTGCCGAACTGCAACTCGAACCCGTCGGCCGTGGTGCGCCGGTCGGGTGGCGTCATGACACCGGCGTTGTTGATCAGGATGTGGATCGGCCGGTCCTCGCCACGCAGGATCTTCCCGAGGGCCGCGACGGAGCCGAGCGAGGACAGGTCCAGTTCCCGAAGGGACACGTGCGCGCCGGGGGCCTGCGCGCGAATCCTCGCCAGCGCCGCCTCGCCCTTGCGGGGGTTGCGGACAGGCAGGATCAACTCGGCTCCGGCCGCGGCGAGCCGCGTCGCCAGGCCGAGACCGACTCCGTCGCTGCCCCCGGTGACGACGGCACGCTTGCCGGTGAGGTCGGGGACGGCGATGTCGGGGCGGCGACGGGACATGGCTTCGGCTCCTTCGGTCTCGTGCGTCCGATGTGGGCGATCGCAGCGTGTGCTGCTGTGTCCAGATGACCTCCAGGTTCGGACGTCACGAGGGTGATATCCACGGCCTGCCGATCCGTGGCTCGCGGGGCCGCCCTTCGGCCGGGACGGGGGGATCGGCAGGCCGTGGCTGAGCGGATCGACGGGGCGGTAGAAACGGCACGGCACCCGGGGAGGCGGCGGATGGTGATCGATCGGAGCGGGCTGGCGGAGTTCCTGCGGCGCCGCCGTGAGTCGCTGCAACCCGAGGACGTCGGCCTCGCACGAGGGAACCGGCGCCGCACCAGCGGTCTCCGCCGCGAAGAGGTGGCCTCGTTGTGTCACATGTCGACCGACTACTACGCGCGGATCGAGCGTGAGCGCGGGCCGCAGCCCTCCGAGCAGATGATCGCCTCGATCGCGCAGGGGCTCCATCTGTCCCTCGACGAGCGCGACCACCTCTTCCGGCTCGCCGGGCACCACCCGCCCACGCGGGGCGCGGCCGGTGACCACATCAGCCCCGGCCTTCTGCGTGTGCTCGACCGGCTCGACGACACACCCGCGGAGATCAGCACAGAACTCGGCGAGACGCTGCGCCAGAGCCCGCTGGGTGTCGCGCTCACCGGCGACACGACCCGCTTCACCGGCCCGGCCCGGAGCAGCGGCTACCGCTGGTTCACCGATCCGTCGTCCCGGCAGCTCTTCGCGCCGGAGGATCACGCCTTCCTGTCACGGATGTACGCCGGGGGTCTGCGCGAGATCGTCGCACTCCGTGGCCGCGAATCCCGGGCAGCACAGCTCGCCGAGCTCCTCCTCGGTCGCAGCGAGGAGTTCCGGCGCATCTGGGACGACCACGAGGTGGGAATCCGTCCGCAGGAGGTCAAGCGCTTCGTCCATCCCGAGCTCGGCCGACTGGAACTGAACTGTCAGAGGCTGATCGACCCCGCTCAGTCGCACTCGTTGCTGGTCTACACCGCCGTACCCGGCACGGAGAGCTACGAGAAGCTGCAACTGCTCGCGGTGATCGGCACCCAGCCGCTCCCCCGGCGTCCTCGGCCGTAGGCGGCCGGACCGCCGCACGCTGCACGATCACCGGCCGTCGTGGTCACCGGCGGACGTCGGAACTCCTGTCCCCGCCCGCGAGGTCGGCGCGGGTCGGCAGGGCCTCCCAGTCGCCCGGGACCGTGCACATCAGCGCCCCGGCCCGGGCGGCGGTGTCCAGCCGCCCCATCACGTCCGCGCCTGCGACCCGTTCCGCGAGGTAGGCGCCGACGAAGGCGTCCCCGGCCCCTACCGGGTCCACCACCGCGACCCGGCCTCGGCGTCGGACCAGAGCGTGGAGCGGTGGTTGACGTCGAACGACACCGTGACCCCGGCCTCCCGCGCGACCGCGACGGCGTGCTCCACGGCCTTGGCGGGCGCGTCCCCGAGGGCGGGGGTGATCCCGGTGACGTGCAGCAGCGTGGCTCCGCCGATCACCTCGTCGTCCACGTCGGACGGGCTGAGCCGCGCCCCCGCGCCGTGGCGGCGGTAGTACCAGACCCGCACCCCGCCCCCGGGCGGGCGTTCCTTGAGCATCAGCCTGGTGGGTGCGCCGGGATCGCGCACGGCGTGCACGTCCACGCCCTCGGCGCGCAGCTCGCGGACCACCCGGTCCCCGAGCGAGTCCGCCCCGACCCTGCCGATCCAGCTCACCGGGGTGCCGAGACGGGCCAGGCCGATGGCGACGTTGCTCTCCGCACCGCCGATGCCGAGCCGCATGGTGGAGACGTGCTGCAGGTGGCCGACGGTGTCCGCGGCCAGCAGCCCCATCGTTTCCCCGAGCGTCACCACGCTCATGGACGGGTCTCCTGCCGCGCCGCTGCCAGGGCCCGCGCCGCCCGGTCGGCCAGGGCGCCGAGGTCCCCGCCGCGCAGGGCGTCCCCGGACAGCGAGCCGCCCAACCCGACGGCGAGCGCGCCGGCCTGGAGCCAGGTGCCGACGTCGTCGACCCCGATGCCGCCGGTCGGCATGATCGCGAGCTCGGGAAGCGGCTCGCGGACCGCCTTCAGGTGCCCCGGTCCGACCGTGCCCGCCGGGAAGAGCTTCACGGCCGAGGCGCCTGTGTCCCAGGCGGTGATCAGCTCGGTGGGGGTGGTCCCCGCCGGGTAGGCGGGGACCCCCGCGGCGACGCACTCCGCCACCATCGCGGTGTCCAGCACCGGGCTGACCAGGAACGCGGCGCCTGCCTCGAGCGCCCGACGGGCGGCCTCGGCGCCACGGACGCTGCCGAGGCCGACGTCCGCGGAGTCGCCGAACTCGGCGCGCAGCAGCCGCAGCGAGTCCAGGGCGCCGGGGGTGGTCATGGTCAGCTCCAGGCAGACCAGGCCCTCCCCCACCAGCGTCCGGGCCGCCGGGAGCAGGTACTCGGGCGAGTCGGCCCGCAACACGGAGACCACGCCGGTGCGGCGCAGCGCCTCGCTGGGCGCGACTCGATCGAGGCTGAGGGTCATCGGGCGTCCTCCGCGACGGTCAGGTCGCGGTCGCGGGTCTCCGGTGCCAACCGCGCGGCGACCAGCTGAGGATCATCATCAGCATCATGTAGGCCGCCACCGGGAGCCAGGACCCGGAGAAGGCACTGACGAGCGCCTCGCAGATGAGCGGGGCGACGCCGCCGCCGAGCACCGACCCGAACTCACGACCCAGGGTCACCCCGGCGTAGCGGTACCGATTGCCGAACAGCTCCGGGAAGTAGGACATCGTGACACCGGTGTCGCCCTGGCAGGCCAGGATGAACCCGACGATGATCGTCACGACGATCGCGATCTGCGAGCCGGTGTTCAGCGCGATGAACGACGGGCCGGGCAGCAGGACCAGCACGGACAGGATCGCCGTGTAGACGGGCTTGCGGCCGAACCGGTCCGACAGCGCCCCGAACCCGACGGCGGCGACACCGCCGCAGATCGCGCCGACGAGCAGCACCTTCGGCACGAACGCCTTGTCCACCCCGACGCTCGACACCAGGTAGGAAGCCATGAACACCTGGTAGGTGTAGGACTGCGAGCTGACCCCGATGGTCATCAGCGTCACCAGGACCAGCGGACGACGGCCGTGCCGGAAGGTCTCGGCGACGGGCTTGCGCGGTTCGGCGTGCTGCTCCTTGAGCTCCTGGAAGACCGGACTCTCGTTCAGCCTCCGCCGGATGATCAGGGCCGCGATCGTCACCAGGAGGCTGGACACGAAGACCAGTCGCCAGCCCCAGCTCATGAGGCTGTCGTCCGGCAGCAGCTGGGCGAGGATCCAGGCGACGGCGCCGAGCGCGGTGCCCAGCGCGGCGCCGGTCATGACCAGCGAGGCGAACCGGCCGCGGCGGCCGATCCCGGCAGTCTCGGTGAGCAGGGTCGCGCCGCCGGACTGCTCCGCACCTGCGCCGAAGCCCTGCAGGAACCGGCACGCGACCAGCAGGACCGGGGCGAGGATGCCGACCTGGGCGTAGGTGGGCAGCAGCCCGATCGCCAGCGTGGAGCCGCCCATCAGCAGCAGCGTCGCGACCAGCACCCACGTGCGGCCGACCCGGTCTCCGAACCGGGAGAAGAACAGCCCGCCGAGCGGACGGGCCGCGAAGCCGACGGCGTAGGCGCTGAAACTGGCGAGGATGCCCGCCGCCGGGGAGATGTTCGGGAAGAACAGCTCCGAGAAGATCAGCGCCGACGCCGTGCCGTAGATGACGAAGTCGTACTGCTCCAGGGTGGTGCCGACCAGCCCGGCCCAGGCGGCCCGGCGGACGGCCTTCGGATCAGCGGTCGATGGCTCCACGATGGAGGATCGGGTCTCGGTCATGTCCATGCGTCCTCGGATGGAGGGGCCCCGCGGGGCCGGTGATCGAACGGTCGGGGGATCGGATGGGTCGGGGTCAGTCCCCGGGGCGGACGACGACCTTGAGGTGGGTCGGGTCCTGCACGGGCGCGCGGAGGGCCTCCGCGGCCCGGTCGAGCGGGAACCGGCCGGTCAGCACGCCGGCCAGGTCCACCCGTCCACTTGCCGCCAGGGCGATCGCGGTCGGGAATGCGTGGGCGTAGCGGAACGCGGTGCCCAGGTCGATCTCCCACCGCTGCAGGAACGCCAGCGGGAGCCCGTCGACGGCGGGTGTCGCCCGTCCGACGACCGTGGCCCGGGTGGCCGGGCCGAGCGCCCGGATGCCCTGCCACAGCACGGCGGGGACGGCGGTGCACTCGAGCAGCCGGTCCATGCCGGTATGGGCGAGCTCCGTGCTCGCGGTGTTGACCACCGACGTGGCGCCCAGCTCGGCGGCGCGCGCCAGGCGGTCGTCGTTGATGTCGGTGACCACGACCTCCTCGGCCCCGGCGGCCCGGGCCACCTGCGCGACGAGGATGCCGATCGGGCCCGCGCCGGTGACGAGCACGCGGTGGCCCAGCCGGACGTCGGCCCGCTGGACGGCGTGCACCGCCACGGCCAGCGGCTCGATCAGCGAGCCGAGCTCGGTGCCGATGGCGTCGGGCAGCGGGTGCACCGACCGCGACGGCGCCACCAGGAACTGGGCGATCGTGCCGTGGGTGGGCGGCGAGCCGAAGCACGTGCCCGTCGGGCACAGGTTGTAGTGCCCGGAGCGACAGGTGGCACACCGGCCGCAGCCCACGGCGGGCTCGACGGCGACGCGCGTGCCGACCGCCACCTCGGCCAGTGCCCCGGCCTCGACGACCACGCCGGACGCCTCGTGCCCGAGCACGGTGGGCTGCCGGAGCACGTTCTGCCCGTTGCGGCCGCTGGCGAAGTAGTGCATGTCCGAGCCACAGACGCCGACGGCGTCCACCTGGACCAGGACGTCGTCCGGGCCGAGCGCGGGCAGCGGCAGCTCCTCGATGCGCAGGTCCTCGGGACCGTGCAGGACGGCGGCCCGGGTGGATGCAGGGTGCACGGGCTGCACTGCGGCGGTCATGCGGCCTCCTCGGTCAGGGTGAGCTCGCGGGCGGCGGCGTCGGCGCCGTGGCGGACCAGCAGGTCCACCAGCTCGGCGACGCGGGCGCGGAACCCGAGGTGGTCGGCCAGCTCGGTGCCGAGCAGGCCGGCGCCCAGGGCCGCGGCCACGAACTCCGTGGTGGGACGGCAGGCGAACGGCGCGAGCCGCTCACGGGCAGGGTCGGACATGGCGGCCGCGTGCGGGCCGGCGTCGAACCCGGCGGGCGGGGCGATGCAGCACAGGTAGGCGGCGACCGTCAGCGCCAGCCCGTGCGGCATCCGGCCCGCGGCCAGGTGGTGCAGCGCGGGCTCGGGGACGCGCTGGGCGAGCTTCACCGAACCGTCCGAGGCGACCTGGCGGGTGCGGTGCCCCAGTGCCGAGTTCGACCAGCGGGTGAACAGCTGCGCGACGTACTCCTCGAGGTCCACGTCCGCGCGCACCGGGACCGTGGGCAGGTAGTCCTCGCGCAGCACGGTGTCCGCCGCGGCGCGGATCGCGGAGCGGGCGCTGGACTGCGGGATCGTGTCGCAGCCCGCCAGCGCGCCCGGGTAGGCGATCAGCGAGTGGGTGCCGTTGAGCAACCGCAGCTTGAGCAGCTCGTAGCCGGCCACGTCGATGGTGAACCGGGCGCCGCCGCGCTCCCACGCGGGCTTGCCCGCGGCGAAGTCGTCCTCGATCGCCCACATGCTGAACGGCTCCGCGGGGACCGGGACCTCGTCCCGCACCCCGAGCAGCCGCGCCGCCTCGGCGCGGTAGGCGTCCGTGGTGGCCGGGACGATCCGGTCGACCATGCTGTTCGGGAACGCGACGTGCGCCAGGTACGGCTCGAGCTCCGCGCGCTCCGCCGCCGGCAGCGCGGCCACGAACTCACCCACCAGGCGTGCGGTGGTGTTCCCGTTCTCGATGAGGTTGGCGCAGCTCATCACGGTGATCGGCGCGCCGCCGGCCCGGAGCCTGCGCTGCAGGCCGCGCACGATCTGCCCGAGCGTGGTCTGCGGCGCGCCACCCGCGAGGTCGGCGCGCACGCCGGGGTGGTCGAGCGCGAGCGAGCCCGTGCGCGGGTCGATCGTGTAGCCGTGCTCGGTCACGGTGAGGGTGACGATCCGGGCCGCCGCGACCGCGTCGATCACGGCCGCGGGATCCTGGGCGGCGACGAGCACACCGGTGTGCACGGCGGGCACCGACACGCGGCTGCCCTCGGGCGAGATCTCCAGCACCGAGTAGCGCAGGTCCTGGGCGCGCAGGGCGTCGGCGACGGCGGCGGAGCGGCTGGCCACCCCGAGGATGCCCCAGGGTCCGTCCTCGGCCTCCAGCGCGGCGGCGGTGTGCACCGCCTGGTGGGCGCGGTGGAAGTTGCCCAGTCCGAGGTGGACGATTCCGGTCTCGCTCACCTCCCGGCGGTGCAGGAGGGTCGGGCCCGGGGTGGTGCTCCGGGTGAGGCGTTCCGGGGTGGTCACCGGGGTGGTCACTGCATCACCAATCCGTGAGGGTGCCCTCGAGCCGACGCGCGACGGGCAGGTAGGCGGGCTCGTAGGGGAAGCGGGCGGCGAGCTCCTCGTCGACGGCGACGCCGAGGCCGGGCGCGTCGCCGGGGTGCAGGTGCCCGTCGGCGTAGGTCCAGGCGTGCCGGAACACCTCGTGCACCCGGTCCGGGTACCCCATGTACTCCTGGATCGCGAAGTTCGGCGTGGCCAGCCCGACGTGCGTGGCGCCGGCGAGTGCGATCGGCGACACGTCCGAGGGGCCGTGCGGGGCGAGCCGCACCTGCCACACCTCGGCGAGCGCGGCGATCCGGCGTAGCGGGGTGATCCCACCGACGTGCGAGACCGCGGCCCGGACGTAGTCGATCAACTGTTCGCTGATCAGCTGCTGGAACTCCCAGATCGTGGTGAAGACCTCCCCGATCGCCAGCGGGACCGTGGTGTGCTCGCGCACCCGCCGCAGCACCTCCTGGTTCTCGGCGGGCGTCACGTCCTCGAGCCAGAACAGGTCCACCGGCTCCAGCGCCTTGGCCAGCTGGGCCGCCTGGTTCGGGGTGAGCCGGTGGTGGGCGTCGTGCAGCAGTTCCAGGTCCGGCCCGACGGCGGCGCGGACCTCGGCGAGGGCGCCGGGCACATACCGCAGGTAGGCGGTGGTGTTCCAGACCTCCTCGACGGGGGCGAGGCCGCGGCCGGCGGGCTCGTAGGCGCTGCCGTCCTTGGTCACGCCGTAGACCGAGTCCAGTCCCGGCACCCCGGTCTGCACGCGGACCGCGCGGAACCCGCGCTCCCGCTGGGCGGCGACGGCGTCGAGCAGCGCGGGGACGTCCCACCCGGTGGCGTGGGTGTAGGAGAGGATCCGCTCCCGGACCTTGCCGCCGAGCAGCTGGTAGACCGGCTGCCCGCAGATCTTGCCCTTGATGTCCCACAACGCGAGGTCGACCGCGCCGATGGCCGCCATGGTGACCGGGCCGCGCCGCCAGTAGACCCCGCGGTAGAGGTACTGCCAGGTGTCCTCGATCGCGGAGGGATCGCGGCCGATCAGGATCGGGCACACGTGGTCGCGCAGGTAGCTCGCGACGGCGAGCTCGCGGCCGTTGAGCGTGGCGTCGCCCCAACCGACGACGCCGTCCGACGTGGTGATCTTCAGCGAGACGAAGTTGCGGCCCGGGCTGGTGACCAGCACGTCCGCGGAGACGATGGTGCTCATGCCGTGGTCACCACGTTCACCAGGGGCTCCCCCGCCGCGAGCCGCCGCACGTTGGCGGCGATGTCCTGGGCGCGGGCCGATGAAGGTCTGCCGGGTCAGGCCGGAGGAGTGCGGGGTCATCAGGACGTTCGGCAGCTCCCGGAAGGGCAGCTCCGAGGGTGCCCCGTGGTTGCCGGAGGCCGGATAGGAACGGTCACCCCGCGGGCGCCGAACGCGCGGAACCGCTCCCATGTCCGGGCGCCGATGTGCCCGAACCCGACGAACCCGATCGTCGCGGCGCCCAGCGAGTTGCCCCACGGCAGCGCCGGGTCGTGGGCCGGCGAGGCCCACTCGTCCCGGCGCAGCGCGGTGTCCTGGGTGAGGAAGCCCCGGCGCAGCAGGATCGTGGTGGCCACGACGTACTCGGCGATCGAGTCCTCGTGGTGGAACGTGTTGGCGACGACCGCGCCCGCCGGGAGCCCGGCGACATCGATGCCGTCCACCCCGGCGCCCGCGGCGTGCACCAGCTTCAGAGCCCTCCCGGCCGCGCCGACGGCGGCGGGGCAGCGGCCCGCGACGAGCACGTCCGCGTCGACCACGGCCGCGGCGACGGCGTCGAGGTCCCGGGGGCCGGGCCAGCTCACCTCCGACCCGGTCGGAAAGCCCTCCTCGAGATGGGCCCGCAGCGGGGCCAGGTTGGCGTCGGCGACGACGATCTTCACGAGCGCACTCCGGTCTTGGGGTGGGTCAGCGGGCCGGTGGAGCCCCGGACCACGAGGTGGGTGTCCAGGCGCTGGGTGCGCGGGGTGCGGGCCTCCCCCAGCATCGACGTGCCGATGGGCCGCGCCGGGCGGCTGTCCATCGAGGTCCTCGGCCGGGCGCTGGCGCTTGTCGAGCGCCGCTGTCGCCGTGCTCGACGCAGTCACCCACCTCTGACACCCTCGAACCGACTCGCACGTCCGACCGACGAAGGAGAAGGTCGATGACCAGCACGCTGCCCTCGGTGGCCACCGCGCCCAGCACGGGAGCCGAGCTGACCTACTCGTCGGGCTTCGGCAACGAGCACGCCTCGGAGGCGGTCCCGGGCGCTCTGCCCGTCGGGCGCAACTCCCCGCAACGGGCCCCGCTCGGTCTCTACGCCGAGCAGCACAGCGCGACCGCCTTCACCGAGCCGCGCGCGGTCAACCGGCGCAGCTGGGTCTACCGGATCCGGCCCTCGGCCGCGCACCCCCCGTTCCGCCGCATCGACACCGGCCTGCTGCGCTCCGCCCCGGACACCACCGGGATCACCGACCCCAACCGGCTGCGCTGGGACCCGCTACCCCTCCCACAACAACCCACCGACTTCGTCGACGGCCTCTACACCGTCGGGGTGAACGGCGACGTCCGCCAACGCGCCGGCATCGGCATCCACCTCTATGCCGCCGACCGCTCCATGACCGACCGCTACTTCGTCGACGCCGACGGCGAGCTCCTGCTCGTCCCCCAGCAGGGCGCGCTGCTGGTGCACACCGAGTACGGCCGCCTCCACGCCGCCCCCGGCGAGATCGCCGTGATCGGCCGCGGGGTCCGCTTCCGCGTCGAGCTGCCCGACGGGCCCGCCCGGGGCTACGTCTGCGAGAACTACGGCCACCCCTTCGTCCTGCCCGAGCTCGGCCCCATCGGCGCCAACGGCCTGGCCAACCCCCGCGACTTCCGCTACCCCGTCGCCGCCTACGAGGACCGCGAGGAAACCGTCCAGGTCGTGCAGAAGTACGCCGGACAGCTCTGGGCGGCCGACTACGACCACTCCCCGCTCGACGTCGTCGCCTGGCACGGCACCCACTCCGCCTACAAGTACGACACCGCCCGGTTCAACGTGCTCGGCACGGTCTCCTACGACCACCCGGACCCGTCGATCTACACCGTGCTCACCTCGCCCACCGACACCCCCGGCCAGGCGAACGCGGACTTCGTCGTGTTCGCCCCGCGCTGGCTCGTCGGCGAGGACACCTTCCGCCCGCCCTGGTACCACCGCAACGTCATGAGCGAGTTCATGGGCCTGGTCCACGGCGTCTACGACGCCAAGGCCGAAGGCTTCCTGCCCGGCGGCGCCAGCCTGCACAACATGTGGAGCGCGCACGGCCCCGACGCCGAGACCTACCGCAAGGCCAGCAGCGCCGAGCTCGCCCCGCAGAAGATCACCGACACCCTCGCCTTCATGTTCGAGACCCGCTGGCCCATCACCGTCCCCGACTTCGCCCACGACGCCGTCCACCGCCAGTCCGACTACGACGGCGTCTGGAGCGGAATCGAACGAGGCTTCACGGGCTGACCCTCGCCTCCCGTCAGCTGAGCACGGTTTCCTCGTAGCGGGTCGGCGTCGTGACGTCGAGCAGGTCCCATTCCCGCATCCAGCCCTGGGTGCGGTCGAACATCTCGCGCGTGTAGGGCTGCGGCACGACGCGTTCGCCGGGCCCGAAGCGGCGTACGTCGACCAGCTCGAGCAGGTCCGCCGGCATCTCCCGGGCCCAGTGCGGGGTGTAGCGGTGCGGCTCGAGATCGATCTCCTGCTGGGCTCGCAGCAGCGCCCGGAAGTAGCGTTCGACGTCGTCGGGGTCCACCTGCGCGGCGAGCAGGAAGCCCATCACGAAGGTGGTGTCCACGAGCTTGCGGAATCCGCGCTGCTCCAGCACGTAGGCGGGGGCGCCCCAGACGTTCACCGCACGTGCCCGGCCCTGCAGCAGCAGCCTGGCCCGGTCGAACGGCCTGCCGAAGAAGCCGAGCGTCACCTGCTCGCGCGGCAGGAACGCCTCGAGCGCCTGCAGCGCCGAATAGTGGCTGCCCGAGTGGTACCCGACGCCGACCTCGATCCCGGCGAGATCGGCGGGTTGCTGCAGCTCGGAGTCCGCAGCGACGTATATCCCCGCCGGGCACACGGAGTACGCCTTGCCGTACATCTTGCCGTGCTCGGCCGTGGCCGCCGCGTTCACCGCCCAGTGGCAGGCACAGGACACGTCCGAGGGTCGGCCGGCCTGCATGTCCTCGAAGGCGCCGCTGCGCACCTGCAGTGGCACCTCGCCGGCCGAGCTCACGCCGCCCGCCGAGCCGCCGGCGAAGCCGGCGTCGAACTCGTGGTCCAGGCCCTCCTCGACGAAGAAGCCCCGTTCCTCGGCGACCCACTCGTGCAGCCGCACGTGCGGCTGGATCCGGAACACCATCCTGATCACTCCCACCCGCTGGATCCCGCGCCGAGGCGGCCGCGGAGCAAGGATTCTACGAGCACGCGCCCGCACGGACAGCGCGATCGATCCGCCGACGTCGATCTCTCCGAGGTGCCGGATCACCGCCGCACTCCTCGTCGACGAGCCGGAGCGTTCAGGGAGGAACCAGCATGGGGACGCCGGGTGGCGGGCGCTACGTCCCCCGATCGCCCCGCCTGCGCGTCACCCGCGAATCCGGCCGGTCGGTCGATCCCGGCGGCGCTCCCCCAGGTCGACGCTGACGGTCACCCACCGCACCGACCGGAGAGGAGCAACCTTGACCGCGGCCGTCCTCACCCCGCCGACGCCGGCGGCGCCGGCGGCCTCGCCCGCGCCCTCCGCGATCCGCCGGATCAACCTCGCCAGCATGGCCGGCACCACGATCGAGTTCTACGACTACTTCATCTACGGCACCGCCGCCGCGCTCGTCTTCCACAAGGTCTTCTTCCCGCACACGAACGGCGTCCTCGGGACGCTCGCGGCGTTCGGGACCTTCGCCCTGGTGTACGTGTTCCGGCCGGTCGGGTCGATCCTCTTCGGGCACGTCGGCGACCGGCTCGGCCGCAAGCGCACCCTGATCGTCACGCTGATGACGATGGGCCTGTGCACCGTCGCAGTCGGGTTGATGCCCGGCGCCGCGACCCTCGGCGTCGCCGCCCCGATCCTGCTGGTCGCCCTCCGCGCCGTGCAGGGCCTGGCCGTGGGCGGGGAATGGGCCGGGGCCGCCCTCTTCGCGACCGAGAACGCCCCCGACGGGCAACGCGGACGCTTCGCCCTCTACCCGCAGGTCGGCGCCACCGTCGCGTTCGCGCTCGCCTGCGCCACCTTCCTCGCGGTCGACCTCGGGATCGGTGAGACGAGCGACGCCTTCCTCTCCTGGGGCTGGCGGGTGCCGTTCCTGTTGAGCGCGCTGCTGATCGGGGTCGGGCTCTACGTGCGCCTGCACACCGATGAGACGCCGGTCTTCACCGACGCCGCCCGCACCGCCCCCCGCCGCGGCGTTCCCTTCCTCGAGGTGTGGCGGCACCAGCCCAGGACGATGCTGCTCGCGACCGGCCTGACCACCGGCGTGTTCGCCGCCATGTCGGTCGCCACGTCCTACCTGACCAGCTACGCGACCAGCAGCCTGGGCATGAGCAAGGCAGACATCCTCGTGATCGACATCGTCGGCGCGGCAGTCTCGGTGGTGACCACCGCCTACGCCGCCGTGCTGTCCGACCGCCTCGGGCGCCGCCGCGTCGTTCTGGCGGGCTGCATCGGTCTGGCCGTGTGGGTGCTGGTGCTCTTCCCGCTGCTCGACACCCGCTCGCCCGTCGCGATCGGCGCCGGGATCGTCGTCCTGCTCGCCCTCCTCGGCCCGGCCTACGGCCCGCTGGGCGCCTACGTGCCGGAGATGTTCCCGACCCGGTACCGCTACACCGGGTCTGGGGTGAGCTACAACCTCGGCGGGGTCGCCGGCGGCGCCCTCATCCTGCTGGTCGCCGCCCCGCTGACGGCCTCGGCCTGGGGCCCGATCGCCCTCGGCCTGTGCATGGCAGGGCTACTGGCGATCGCCTTGGGCTGCCTGCACCGCCTCCCCGAGACACACCAGCGGGCGCTGACGGCGACGGGAGACGCACCCGGGCGAGGTCCCGGCCCTTCGGCTTGACCTCGCGCCGGCAGGACGCTGATCGAACCACCGGCTGGGCCGGGAATCTCTCGGCTGCGTGACCTCGTCCGGGCGGCCCAGCAGGGCGACACCACGGTCGACCGCCTGTCCGCCAAGGCCATCGGCCGCTGACGACGCACCGCTCGTCACCGAAGGAGAACTTCGTGAGTACCGCCGTCTCCCCCGCCCCCGCCGGGTTCGCACCCGCGCTGCGGCGGCTGTACTTCGTCCGGTTCGGGTTCGCCGTCGTGTGGGCGGCCCTGCTGGTCCTGACCGGGCAGGAGCTCGGAGCCGCCGGTGCCGTGCTCGTCGTGCTGTACCCGCTGTTCGACGCGGTGGCCGCCGTGGTCGACGCCCGGTCCTCCAGGGCCGGCTCCTCGGCGGCCGGGCTGTATGTGAACATCGCGATCAGCCTGCTCGCCGCGGTCGGCCTGGGCATCGCCGCCGCCTCCGGCGCCCCCGCGGTCCTGCGGATCTGGGGCGCCTGGGCCTTCGTCTCCGGCCTCATCCAGCTGATCGTCGCCATCAGCCGCCGTGCGCTGGGTGGGCAGTGGCCGGTGATCCTCAGCGGTGGGCTGTCCGTCCTCGTCGGCGTCTCGTTCTTCCTCAGCGCCGGCCAGGCGGCTCCCTCGCTGGTGGGCATCGCCGGCTACGCCACCCTCGGCGGCGTCTTCTTCCTCGTCTCGGCGCTGCGTCTCGGCCGCGCCGCCCGCACCGGCGACCGACCGGCCCCCGGGTCGTCGAGGTGACCGACGCCGACGGCGGTGTGGTCACCCTCACCGCCCGACACGCCGTGGTCGTCGCCACCGGCAGCAGCGCGCTACTGCCCGACCTGCCCGGCCTGCGCGAGGCCGCGGTGTGGTCCAGCCGCGAGGCCGTCTCCACAGCCTCCGTACCCCGCCGGTTCGCCGTCATCGGCGGCGTCGTCGCCAGCGAGATGGCCACGGCGTTCGCCGCACTCGGGAGCACCGTCACCGTGCTCGCCCGCGACGGCGTGCTGCCCACCGCCGAACCCTTCGCCGGCGAACAGGTCGTCGCGGCGCTGCGCGAGGCAGGCGCGCCGGGAGGAGTCGTCGTGGCGTTCGTGGTGGTCATACCTGCAGCTCCGGGTAGAGGGGGTGGCGCTGGGCGAGCACCGCGACACGGGCGGCGAGGGCGTCGAGCTCGGGACTCGGTGATGGCGGGGCGCAGGGCGAGCGCGATGACGTCGGCGACCTCGGTGAACTCCTCCGGGCCGAAGCCGCGGGCGGCCAGCGCGGGAGTACCGATCCGGACGCCGGAACTGACCATCGGCGGGCGCGGGTCGAAGGGCACGGCGTTGCGATTGACGGTGATGCCGACCCGGTGCAGCCGGTCCTCGGCCTGCTGGCCGTCGAGCTCGGAGTTGCGCAGATCCACCAGCACCAGGTGCACGTCCGTGCCGCCGGAGACCACGCCCACGCTCTCCTCGACCAGCAGCCGCTCGGCGAGGAGCTTCGCGCCCTCCAGGGTGCGCTGCTGGCGCTCGCGGAACGCCGGCTCACCGGCGAGCTTGAACGACACCGCCTTCGCCGCGATCACGTGCTCGAGCGGACCGCCCTGCTGGCCGGGGAACACGCTCGAGTCGAATTTCTTCGCCAGGTCCGCCGTGGCCAGGATGACCCGACCGCGCGGGCCGCCGAGGGTCTTGTGCGTGGTCGAGGTGACCACATGCGCGTGCGGCACCGGGCTCGGGTGCAGGCCCGCGACCACCAGCCCGGCGAAGTGCGCCATGTCGACCATCAGGTACGCGCCCACGGAGTCGGCGATGCGGCGGAACTCGGCGAAGTCCAGCCGGCGCGGGTACGCCGACCACCCGGCGATGATCAGCTCGGGCTTGCGCTCCTGGGCGAGGCGCTCGACCTCGGCCATGTCGATCCGGTGGTCGTCCTCGCGCACGTGGTATGCGGCAACGTCGTACAGCTGGCTCAGAGTGTAGAGAGTGACCTGCCTCACGGCGGCAGCCGGATCCGCTGGGATTTTCGGCGCCCCGGCGGCCGCGTCAGCTGAGCGCGTGCTCGCGCAGGAACCCGAGCACGAGGGGCGTCGCCTCCGCGCGGAACTCCTCGAAGTACGCATGCCGCGCCGCCTCGACCAGGTGCAGCGCGGCATCAGGGATCCGCTCGGCCAGCTCTGCACCGTTCGCGGTGGGGCAGAACAGGTCCTCGGTGCCGTGCACGACCAGCGTCGGCGCGATGATCATGGAGACCTGCTCCCGGGCGTCGTGCTGGGCACTCGCACGGCGGTGCCCGCGCCGCGCGGCCGAGATCATCCCGTCGTCCCCGAGGACCGAGTACGGGCCGGGGTGTTCCGCGAGCCAGGCCGGGGTGAACATCAGCTCGGCCAGCGCCCGCTGCGCCACGGCCGCCGGCCCCGCGAGCGGGCCGACGACGTCCTTGCCCGCCACGGGTGCGTCCGGCCCGCCGGTCGTGGTGCAGCCCAGCACCAGCGCCCCCACCCGCTGCGGATGGTCGATGGCCAGCCACTGCGCGATCTTGCCGCCCATGGACGTGCCGTAGACGTGCGCGCGGGCAACGCCGAGCGCGTCGAGCACGGCGACGACGTCCCGGGTGAAGCGGCGGGTGCTGTACTCGGCGCCCCAGGGCGCCGTCGACTCCCCCGTCCCGAGGGTGTCGACGGCGATCGTGCAGAACCCGGCGAAGTCCGCCCGGATCGGGTCCCACCAGTGGTGGGAGTTCGCCTGACCCGCCAACAGCACCAGCGGCTCGCCCTCACCGGCGACGTCGGCGTGGATCCTGGCCCCGTCCGGAGCGGTCGCGTCGGTCATGGGACAACCCTGCCGCACGGGCTCAGAGCGGGTAGGCCCCGGTGAGCCGCCGACGATCAGCACGACCTGAGCTTGGAGTGGACCGCCGCCGGCTCCCCCGCCGGACGCTGTCAGGAAGTCGGCTCTGGCGGGCAGCTCGGCTGATCCGCACACTTCGCATGTGTGGCGTCGGCAGGGGAACGCGCCGGTTGACACCGCGCCGTGTGGTGCAGTGGCCGAGTCCTCCCGGCTGTGTTCCCTACCGTCGCGGTCAGGGGCGCCTTCGCCGGCTGTTCAGGCCTCGTCGGGAGGCGGCAGGAGAGGAGTGGTACGCCGTGGCTTCGCCGCATGCAGGCGTGAACGGTCGCCGGGTCGTCGTCGGGGGCAGACCGCTGACGGTGTCCGAGGTGGTTGCGGTTGCTCGGCACGACGCCCGGGTCGAGATCGACGCGACCGCGGCAGCGTCGATGTTCGTCGCTCGGGCGGCTGTCGACGAGCTCGCCTCATCCGACCGCGCGATCTACGGCGTCTCGACGGGCTTCGGCGCACTCGCCTCGACCAGGATCGACAAGGTCTCGCGGGAGGCCCTGCAGCACGCTCTGGTCCGCTCACATGCAGCGGGCACCGGCCCGGAGGTCGAGCGCGAGGTCGTCCGCGCCCTGATGCTCCTGCGCCTGCAGACCTTCACGACCGGCCACACGGGCGTGCGGTCCGAGGTGGCCGCTCGGTACGTGGCGATGCTGAACCTCGGACTGACGCCGGTGGTCCACGAGTACGGCTCCCTCGGCTGCTCGGGCGACCTCGCTCCGCTCGCGCACTGCGCTCTCGCGGCCATCGGAGAAGGCGAGGTCCGCACGAGCGCCGGTGAGGTCGTGCCGGGTCGGGAGGCACTGGCCGCGCACGGCCTCGAGCCCCTTCGGCTGGCGGCCAAGGAGGGGCTGGCCCTCATCAACGGGACGGACGGCATGCTCGGGATGCTCGCCCTGGCCGTTCACGACCTCGGCGCGCTGTTCACCGCGGCCGACGTCGCGGCGGCCATGAGCGTGGAAGCCCTGCTGGGTACGGACCGCGTCTTCGCGCCGGAGCTGCAGGGCATGCGGCCCCATCCCGGGCAGCTGGCCTCGGCGCAGAACATCTACCGCCTGCTCGCCGGCTCCGAGATCGTGGAGAGTCATCGTGGCGAGGACTGCACCGTCGTGCAGGACGCCTACTCGCTGCGCTGTGCACCCCAGGTCGCCGGAGCCGCGCGAGGCACCCTTCAGCATGCCGCCGACGTGGCCGCGATCGAGCTGGGGAGCGCCATCGACAACCCCGTGGTGCTCCCGGACGGGCGCGTGGAGAGCAACGGGAACTTCCACGGAGCCCCCGTCGGCTACGTCCTGGACTTCCTCGCCATCGCCGCAGCCGACATGGCATCGATCAGCGAGCGACGCACCGACCGCTTGCTCGACCCGAGCCGTTCGCACGGGCTGCCGGCCTTCCTGGCGGAGTCGCCGGGCATCGACTCCGGCATGATGATCGCGCAGTACGCGCAGGCGGCACTGGTCAGCGAGCTCAAACGCCTGGCGAACCCCGCGAGCGTCGACTCCATCCCCTCCTCCGCCATGCAGGAGGACCACGTGTCGATGGGCTGGTCGGCCGGGAGAAAGCTGCGCAGAGCCATCGATGGCCTGCTGCGCGTGATCGGCATCGAGATTCTCGCGGCGGCGCGCGGGCTGGACCTTCGCGCTCCACTACAGCCCGGGCCCGCATCGACGGCGGTCGTGGCCCTGCTGCGCCAGAGCATCGCCGGCGTCGGCGCCGACCGGTGGCTCTCCCCCGAGATCGAGCGGGTCACCGAGCTGGTCCGTCGTGGTGACGTCGTGCGGGCCGCCGAGTCCGCCGTCGGCCCCCTCCGGTAACCGCCGACGCAGTCCGCCTCGTCACGTGCGCGCCACGATCCCTGCGAGGACGACGTCGCCGATCAGCGGAACCCCAGGGCGATAGGCGAGATGAACGTAGGACGGCGCCTTGAGCCTGAGGAAGTCGGCTCGTCGTGCCGGTGCGATAACGCCGACATCGCTGCGGCGCAGTGCCGCCGCGCCGCCGCAGGTGGCTGACCACAGGGCCTCGGCAGGACTGAGTCCCATGTCGCGAACGGCCAGTGCGATGCAGAAGGCCATGCTGGAGGTGTAGGAGCTGCCGGGGTTGCAGTCGGTGGCGAGCGCGACCGTGACCCCGGCGTCGATCATCCGCCTTCCGTCGGGCCACGGTGAGCGGGTCGAGAACTCGACTCCGGGCAGCAACGTGGCGACGGTGACGTCGCCGGCCTCGGCCAGGGCTTCGAGGTCGTCGTCGGAGACGAACGTGCAGTGGTCGACGGAGGCCGCCTTCAGCTGGACCGCCAGGGCGATGCCCCGGCCGAGTTGCAGCTGGCCGGCGTGCAGGCGCGGTCGCAGTCCGCGTTCGGCTGCGGCCTCGAGGATCGCGCGGGCCTCGTCGGCGTCGAAGGCTCCTCGGTCGCAGAACACGTCAGCCCATCTGGCCAGTGGGGCACACGCGTCGAGCATGGGCCCGCGGACGAGATCCACGTAGTCGTCCCTGCGGCCCTGGTACTCCGGCGGCACGACATGTGCGCCGAGAAAGGTCACCTCGGGGGTGACCTGAGCGGCGATCCTCAGCGACCGGGCCTCGTCGTCGACCGTCAGGCCGTAACCGCTCTTGCACTCGACGGTCGTGGTGCCTTGAGCCAGCATCTCCTGCCGAAGTGCGGTGACAGTGGCGAGCAGGGCGTGATCGTCCGCCCGGCGGGTCGCCCGCACCGTGGTCTGGATGCCGCCGGCGTCGTACCTGGCTCCGGTCATGCGCGCGGCGAACTCCTCCGCCCGGTCGCCGGCGAAGACCAGATGCGCGTGGGAGTCGACGAATCCGGGGATCACCGCGCACCCGCCGACGTCGACCCGTCGATCGGCTGCCGGGGCCGACTTCTCGGGGCCGACCCACGCGACCCGGTCGGCGTCGACCAGCACGGCCGCGTCGCGGACGAGACCCAACCGGGACCCGTCGCCCTGCGTCGGGTCGTTCGTGGTCAGCTCTCCGATGTTCGTGAACAGCACTGTCACCGCACGGCCCCCTCTCGCCTGCCGTGCACCGCGAACACCAGGTCCGCCGCCTCGGCCAGCCGTCGCGACACATCCGTCACCCTCAGGTGTCGCCGGTCCCGGACCACCGTCCGCCCGTCGACGACGACGTCGGTCACGTCCGCGGCAGTAGCCGCGAAGACCGCGGTCTCCGCTCGCGGGCCGCCGCCCGCGGTCCGGACGGATTCCAGGTCGACCGCGACCAGGTCCGCGCGGTGGCCGGGGCCGATGAGGCCGGCGTCGCTCCAGCCCAGGGCGTGCTGGCCGTCCGAGGTCGCCGCCCTCAGCAACCGGTCGGCCGGGAAGATCCCGCGCTCGCGGCGCCGCAGGCGCTCGTGGAGCTCGACCGCGCGCGCCTCCTCGAACAGGTCGATGACGGCGTGACTGTCGGAGCCCACGGAGAAGAGGCCGGCCGAGCGGGCGAGAAGGGCGGACGCGGGCCCGATGCCGTCGCCGAGATCGCGTTCGGTCGTCGGACAGAAGCAGACCCCGGTGGCGGTGGAGTCGAGCACCGCCAGGTCGGACTCGGTCAGGTGCGTCGCGTGCACAGCGGTGGTGCGCGGACCGAGGACGCCGGCGTCGTGGAGCAGGCCCGTCGGGGTTCGTCCGTGGACGGCCAGGCACTGCTCCACTTCGGCCGTCTGCTCCGAGGAGTGCACGTGCAGGGGGGCGCGGTGGGCCTCGGCCCACTCGACGACCGGGGGCATGTGCTGCAGCGGTACGCCGCGCACCGAATGCAGAGCCGCCCCGACGATCACGGTGTCCGAGCCGCTGAACTCGTGACGAAGGGGGTCGACGCGCTCCGCCCAACGCTCGCCGGAGCCGTCCCCGAAGCGACGTTGCAGGTCGCTGAGCGGTGATCCGTCCACGCTCGAGCTCAGATAGCAGGTATCGAGGAGGGTCAGGCGCACGCCTGCAGCTGCTGCGGCGTCGGCCAGTGCATGCCCCATGGCGTTGGGGTCGTCGTAGGGCACCCCGCGGGCGTCGTGGTGCAGGTAGTGGAACTCGCCGACCGAGGTCACCCCGGCCAGCGCCATCTCCGTGAACACCGCCGTGGCGAGATCCCGGTAGGTGTCGGGGTCGAGCGTGTTCGCCGCCTGGTACATCAGGTCGCGCCAGGTCCAGAAGGAGCCTCGGTCGTGCTGCGTGCGTGATCGCAGTGCGCGGTGGAAGGCATGTGAGTGCGCGTTCGCCAGGCCGGGGAGGACCAGCCCGCGCAGGGCGGGCACCGCCGCCGGGCGCTCGACCCCGGACACGACACGGGAGAAGCGTCCTTCGGCAACCGTCAGGAGGACGCCGTGGGCCACGGGGCCACCGCCCAGCCAGGCGTGTTCGCACCACCACTGCCCCTCCGGGTCGTCCGCCCACAGGGCTCTCTGGTGCAGGGCGTTCGACGGCGATGTCATGCCGCTGCCCACTCCTTCATCAGCGCAGCGAGTTCCGCCACCACGAGGTGGCGGTCGGACCGTCGGCCGACTCCGTCATCGACCACCCCGCATCGGGATGCGCACCCCTCGCTCCGCGGCGACCTCGGCCGCGTGGGCGTATCCGGCATCGACGTGGCGGATGACGCCCATCCCGGGATCGTTGGTCAACACGCGGGCGAGCTTCTGCGCGGCCGGCTCGGTCCCGTCGGCGACGGTCACCTGCCCGGCGTGGATGGACCGGCCCATGCCGACACCGCCGCCGTGGTGGATGGACACCCAGGAGGCGCCGGACGAGGTGTTGACCAGGGCGTTGAGGAGCGGCCAGTCCGCCACGGCGTCCGATCCGTCGATCATGGCCTCGGTCTCGCGGTACGGCGAGGCGACGGACCCGGAGTCGAGATGGTCGCGACCGATGACGACGGGAGCACCCAGCTCCCCGGCGGCCACCATCTCGTTGAAGCGGAGCCCGGCACGGTGCCGCTCCCCGTAGCCGAGCCAGCAGATGCGGGCGGGAAGCCCCTGGAAGGCGACCTTCTCGCCGGCCATGGTGATCCACCGCCGCAGGTGCTCGTTGTCCGGGAACAGCTCGAGGATCGCTCGGTCGGTCGCCTCGATGTCCTGGGGGTCGCCCGACAGCGCGGCCCACCGGAACGGGCCCATCCCCTCCTCGAACAGCGGCCGGATGTAGGCCGGCACGAAGCCGGGGAAGGCGAAGGCCCGCGTGTAACCGGCCCGACGGGCCTCGTCGCGGATCGAGTTCCCGTAGTCGAAGACCTCGGCCCCACGGTCCATGAAGCCGACCATCGCCTCGACATGGGCGGCCATGGACAGCCGGGCCTGCTCGGTGAACCACGCGGGGTCCTTCTCCGCGGTCTTCTTCATGTCCTCGAAGGCGACGCCGCGGGGCAGGTACGAGAGGGGGTCGTGGGCCGACGTCTGGTCGGTGACCACGTCGATCGGCGCATTCCGCGCGAGGAGCTGGGGGAACACCTCGGCCGCGTTGCCCACCAGGCCGATGGACAGCGGCCGGCGGGCATCGCGAGCGGTGATCGCGCGACGCAGCGCGTCCTCGACGTCCGCTGCGCGGACGTCGAGGTAGCGGTGCTCGAGCCGGCGGTCGATACGGGTCCGGTCGCAGTCGACGCAGATGACCACCCCGTCGTTCATGGTGACCGCGAGCGGCTGCGCGCCGCCCATACCTCCCACACCGGCGGTCAGCGTGACGGTGCCGGCCAGCGAGCCGCCGAACCGCTTGCGGGCGACGGCACCGAAGGTCTCGAAGGTGCCTTGGAGAATGCCCTGGGTGCCGATGTAGATCCAGGAGCCGGCCGTCATCTGGCCGTACATCATCAGGCCGGCCGCCTCCAGCTTGCGGAAGTGCTCCCAGTTCGCCCAGTCCCCCACCAGGTTCGAGTTCGCGAGCAATACGCGCGGGGCCCACTCGTGCGTGCGCAAGATCCCCACCGGCTTGCCGGACTGGACCAGGAGGGTCTCGTCGTTCTCCAGCTCCCGCAGCGAAGCGACGATGGCGTCGAACGCCTCCCAGTTGCGGGCTGCTCGTCCGGTCCCGCCATAGACCACGAGCTCGTCGGGATGCTCGGCCACATCCGGGTCGAGATTGTTCATCAGCATCCGCAGCGCCGCTTCCTGCGGCCAGCCCTTGCACGACAGCTGCGGGCCACGGGGCGCGCGCACGGTACGCGCAGCGGATGTGTCAGTCATCGAAACCGTCCCGGTTCACGTGACGTGTGGTGCTGCTAGTGGACCTCACATCCCCTCGTCTGCTCTACCTCGAGGGGAATGCTCGCTGGTCTCGGATGCGAGATTTCGACGCCTGGCCGAGGCGGAGGACAGGCCACCGAGATGTGGGTAAGGTTCTCCACCCGATCGACGAGCCTCCGTCCGGCCAGGAAGCCTGCAGCTCAGGAGGCTGTCGAGGAGGACGGTCGGCCGATCGGGACCGGCGAGGCGTCGCTGCCACGCATCAGGGTCCAGGGCTGGAGGCGGCGATGGACGTCGTGACCAGAGCGGTGCTGCCGCGAACGCTTCTCGTACTGCTGTGTGTCATCGGCCTGTGCGTTGCGTGCACGTCGAGCACCGCGCCGTCGTCCTCGACGACGAGCGGCGGATCGTCGTCGGTGTCGGCAGATCCGGCCAAGGCCGACGCGGTGATGAAGGTCGTCAAGGACGCCATGGCGGACGCCCATTTGAAAGCCGTGATCGTCAGCGTCAGGGTCGACGGCAAGGAGATCGTCACCCAGGCCGTCGGCGACTCGATGGCCGGCGTGCCCGCAACGACGGACATGCATTTCCGCAACGGCGCCGTCGCCATCTCCTATGTCTCCACCGCGCTGCTGCAACTCGTCGACGAGAAGAAGGTGAGCCTCGACGACAAGGTGTCGAGGTGGCTGCCCGACATCCCCTACACCGACAAGGTGACCCTCGGCCAACTGGCCCAGATGACCTCCGGGTACGTGGACTACGTGACGACCCCGGAACTGGACAACGCGCAGTACGCGAACCCGTTCCGGACCGTCACCCCCGAAGAGCTCATCGCGATCAGTACCGCACACCCGCTCCTCTACGAGCCGGGAACGAACTGGAACTACTCGCACACCAACTACGTCATCCTCGGACTCGCCCTCGAGAAGATCACGGGGCAGGACATGGCCTCGCTTCTGCACGAGAAGGTGCTCGGCCCCCTCGGCCTGGACAACACCACCGACCCGGGGACACCGGCGATCACCGAGCCCGCGCTGCACGCCTACACCTCCGAGCGCCGGCAGGCGCTCAAGATTCCCACCGGCACACCCTTCTACGAGGACTCGACCTACTGGAACCCGTCGTGGACCATCACCCACGGCGCCATCCAGACCACCGACATCCACGACCTGAACGCCACGGCCGTGGCCATCGGCACGGGCAGGCTCCTCTCCCCCGAGTCCTACCAGAAGATGCTGACCAAGGACCTGATCGGCAAAACCACCACCCTGCCCGGGTGCACCACCTGCCACCCGCAGTCCGCGGACTACACCTACGGGCTCGGAATCATCTCCTCCGGCAACTGGGTGTTGCAGAACCCGCTGTTCTCCGGCGAAGCCGGCGCATACGCCTACCTGCCCTCGCAGAAGGTCGCCATCGCCGTCGCCGTCACCTTCGACCAAGCCGCCTTCGACCCGACCACGGGCGACTACACGAACTCCGCCGACGTCCTGTGGAGGAAGATCGCAGCCACGCTCGTCCCCGACGACGCCCCACCGATGCCGCCCGGAAGCTAGCCCGGGCTCCTCCGGACTACGAGCGGTGCACCGGCCCGTACGGCAGAAAAGCGCCTCTTGCTGAAGGCCGACTCTCCCGGGGAGCCTTCACCCGGTGCCCGGGTCGCTTCCCGCCCGAGCCCCCTCGGGAGCGACAGTTCCCCACGATCCGTTTCCCGTGGATGCTGGCACGATGTCGTTGAACCTCAGCCTCTCGTTCTGGGACACGGTCCTGCTCGTCGTGTTCGTGATCGCGGTGAGCATCGGGGCCGGTCGCGTCCTGGGCGTGCGGCGCGGGTTCCTGCGCGCCGCCGGTGCGGGGGTGCTCGGGACGTTCGTGGGCCTCGCCGTCGCGGCGACGCTGGTGGGCAACAACCCCGACTCCACCGCGGCGGACGTGTTGCTCACCGCGTTCGGGTTCGCGGTGTTCGCCACGATGATCCTCAGCGTCGCGCTGGAGGCCGTGCTGCGCCCCCGCGGTCGCGGCCGCGGATCGCTGCGGACGCGGGTGCGGACGTTCCTCACCGTGGGCGGGAGGCTGTGGGAGGTCCTCCGCATCGCCCGCCGGCACGGGCTCGCCGGCCCCCGACTGGCGTCCCGGGCGGCACTGTCCAGTCCGGAGGGTGGCCTGCGGATCCGCCGGTTCCTGGAGGACTGCGGCGGGATGTTCGTCAAGTTCGGCCAGATCGCGTCCACCCGCTCCGATCTGCTGCCCCCGCCCATCATCGAGGCGCTCGGCGATCTGCAGGCCAACGTGCGGACCGTGCCGACCGTGCAGATCCGCGAGCGGGTCTCCGACGAGCTGGCAGCGCCGCTCGACGAGGTGTTCGCCGAGTTCGACGACGAGCCTCTGGCGGCCGCCTCCATCGGCCAGACCCACCTGGCGGTGCTGCGCTCCGGCGAGCCGGTCGTCGTCAAGGTGCGAAGGCCGGGCATCGAGGTCGGGGTTGCGCGGGATTCCGCGGTCCTGCGCTGGGCCAGCCGCACCGCCGCCCGCCGGTCGGCCGCGGTCCGCTCGCTCGGGCTCGTCCCCCTCGCCGACGAGCTGATCCGCTCGATCGACGGGGAGCTCAGCTACCTCACCGAGGCCGCGAGCGCACGGGCGCTCGAGGCGGCGACGACCGATCTCGGCATCCGGGTCCCCGCCGTCCACACCGAGCTGAGCACGGACGGAGTCCTGGTCCTGGAGAAGGTCGAGGGCCGACCGGTGTCCGACGCAATCGCCGTGGATGCCACCGGTGTCTCGCGTCCCAAACTCGCGGACCGGCTCCTCGGCGCGTTCCTGTCCCAGGTCATGACGGCCGGGGTGTTCCATGCCGACCCGCACCCCGGCAACGTGCTCATCGACGCCCGGGGCACACTCTGGCTGATCGACTTCGGTGCCGTCGGGATCATCGACCCGGTCACCATGGAGGCGCTTCAGCTCATGGCCGCCGGGCTTGCGACCCGCCAGCCCGGCTTGATCAGCCGGGCGATTCGGCCGCTCGCCGGAGCAGCAGGGGACTCGATCCGACCTCAGGCGCTCGAGGCGGAGATCAGCCGCGTGCTCAGCGTCCAGATGCATGCGGGCGGCTTCGACCCGCGGAGCATGCAGGAGGTCATCGCGATCATGCAACACCACGGGATTCCGGTCCCGCCGACCCTGACTCTGCTCGGCCGGGCGCTCGTGACCCTGGAGGGAACGCTTCGGGTCATCGACCCACAGGTCGACCTGGCCGCGGCGGCCGCCGGGCAACTCGGATCGGTGGTCGACCTGTCGCCGGAGGGCACACAGGACGTCGTGCGCAAGGAACTGGTGCGCAACCTGCCGTCGCTGCGGGCGTTGCCGGGGCTGGTCGAAGACGTCGCCCTGCAGCTACGCGCAGGCAACGCCCGCCTCCAGGTGGACGCCTTCTCCGGGCCCGGCAGCCTCCGGCTGAGCGGGTGGATCGACCGGGCCACGTTCGCGCTCGTGGCCTCGGTCGGGCTGGTCGCCTCGGCGGTGCTGCTGGTGGGGGCTGCCCTCGCCCCCGCGGGCGGCGCGGCGGCCACGCTCACCGCCGTGGGCTACATCGGGCTCGTGGTGTCCTCGGCGATGCTGATGAGAGTGGTCGTACAGATCCTTCGTCGGCAGGTCGAGCCCGACCCCGAGAGAGGCAGGTGAAGCGGGCCAGGTCGCTCGACCGGCCGGTGGTACCCCTGCAGTGGCGCCGGGCGTGATCGCCCCCACCTTCCCGCTGCGCGTGAATCTGCCGAGCGATGTCGACCCGTAGCTGATGCACAGCAAGAGCACCAACAGCAAACCGGAACTCGCGGCAGGCACCGGCGGCTGAGCCTGAGATCCCGGGCGACGAAGTCCCTGCAGCAGGGAGCGTCTTCCCGTAACCCGCGTTCGAAGCGAGTTGGGTTGATCAAGCGTCGCACTGCACGGTGGCCACGCTGCTGACGAAGTGAAGACGAACGCCACCGGGATCGAGGTGTCGCCCTACGGCCGGAGACCGTGCGCGTTCTCGTTGCGCGAGCTCGCCCCGGGGCTGGGTGCGGGAGAGCGCTCCGGCGGACCCGCGCAGCACGGATCCGGACAGCAGGTCCCGGGCGCCGCGCAGCCGCTCGACGAGATCGTCCCGGCCGTCCGCGTCGGCGCCCTCGATCGCCAGGTCCACGGTCTCGCGGGCGTAACGCACCGCGGCGCTCGGTCCCTGCTGTCGGGTCATGCTCCCCCGACCCGGCCCCCCGGCGGCCGTTTCGGCGCGGTCGTGGACCGCGCCTCCCGGTCACCGATCAGACGTGCTCGGTGCCCACGTCGTGGCTCCCCATGTCGCGGTGCTCCTCGTGACCGTGGTCGTCGGACCGGTCGTGGTCGTAGCGGTCGCCGTCGTGCTCGGAGCGGACGTCCTGGTGCTCGTACCGGTGCTGGTCGTAGCGCTGCTCGTCGTCACGGTGATCGTCGCGGTGCTCGTCCCGGTCGCGGTGCTCGTCCCGGTCGCGGTGCTCGTCCCGGTCCCGGTCGCGGTGCTCGTCGCGGCCACGGTCGCGGTGCTCGTCGCGGTCGCGGTACTCGCCGCTGTCGCGCCGGGTGCCCGCGAAGTGCCGGCCGTGCTCCCCGTGCTCCCCGCGATCGTGGTGCTCGCCCCGGTACCCCTCACGATGCTCCTCGCGCCCGCGGTACTCCTCGCGCTCCCGGTACTCCTCGCGCCCGCGGTGCTCCCCGCGGTCGCGGTGCTCCCCGCGGTCGCGATCCTGTTCGTTCCGGTGCTCCCGCTGCTCGTGCCCGAAGACGTCCCCGCTGCGGGTGTGCTCACGCATGCTCTGGTCGGCATCGTGGCTGGTCGCGGTGCTGGTCATGCCGTCGTCCATCGGATCATTCCTCCTCGGTTCCCGGGGCATCTCCCCGGTCACCTGAAGGGTGGGCGTCACCGCGCACCCGCACCGTCGGTCGACCGAACCCCTGGCCGGAGGGTCCTGCTGTCCCCCGATCGACCGACCCGTCTCTGGCCCGTACGGCCTGAGCCACGATCAAGCATCGCCGCCCCATGTGAGGACGCGGGCACGCCCCGCGCGCGGGGCAGGCCAGCACTGGCTGTCAGTCGTCCGGCCTCTCGTTGCATGCTGCCTGGCCCGTTCGTCCCCGGCCCCGCCAGCCTGAAGAGACACTCAGCTCGACCAGGTTCTTGGGGTCACGGAGCACCGGGGTGAAGCCTGCGCCCGGCACTGCTCCTCGGCGCAGGCCGTGTCGCGGTCGACCGCCGGCGCGCCGAGCACCCGCGGCCGTGGGCACGCACCTGCACCCGGACGGCCCCGCCACGAGGTTCGCAGCGCGGCAGCCCGGGTGAGGTATCGCGATCCCGCCGATCAGTGCTCGGCGAGCGGGCGAGTCGGCTCGGAAGCCGACAGGCCGCCCGGGACGTCGTGGTCGGGGGTCACCCCCGGAGTCGGCGACTCGGCGATGAGCGCGGGCTCCGCGCCACGCCGGCCGACGACGTTGAACAGGATGTTGAGCAGCACCGCCACCAGCGCGGCCGCGCTGATGCCGGAGTCGAAGATGGTCTGGAACCACAGCGGGAAGGCGGAGTAGAAGTCCGACACGGCGATCGGGATGATCCCGATGCCGATCGAGACCGCGACGATGATGAGGTTGTTGTTGCCCTCGTACTCGACGCGGCTCAGGGCCTTGATGCCGCTCGCGGCCACCGTCCCGAAGAGCGCGAGCCCGACGCCGCCGAGCACCGGCAGCGGGATCGAGACGACCACGGCGCCGATCTTCGGGATGATCCCGAGCACCACGAGGATGATCCCGCCCGTCGCGACCACGAACCGGCTCTTGATGCCGGTGATGGCGACCAGCCCGACGTTCTGCGCGAAGGCGCTGGCCGAGAACGAGTTGAGCAGGCCACCGGACACGGCGGTCGAGAGCGTGTCGGCGCGCAGACCGGCGGCAACCGTGGGGCCGTCCGCGGGCCGTCCGACGACCTCCCCGACAGCGAGGATGTCGGCCGTCGTCTCGGTCATGACGACCAGGATCACGATGATCATCGAGATGATCGCGGAGATGTTGAAGACCGGAGCGCCGAAGTGGAAGGGCGAGGTGATGCTGAACCAGGACGCCGTGCCCACCGCGCTGAAGTCGATCTTCCCCATCGGCCAGGCGATCAGTGTGCCGACCACCAGACCCAGCAGGATCGCGATGCGCGAGAAGAACCCGGGAAGGAACTTGTAGATCAGGACGATCGCCAGCAGGGTGAGGGCGGCCAGCGCGATGTTGGACATCGAGCCCCAGCCGGGGTTGACGCCCTTGGTGCCGCCGGCCGCCCAGTTGATCGCCACCGGCAGCAGCGAGACGCCGATGACGGTGATCACCGTGCCGGTCACCACCGGCGGGAAGTAGTGGATCAGCCGGTTGAACAGCGGCGTGATCAGGAAGCCGACCACGCCGGCGATCACGACCGAGCCGAAGATCGTCACCAGGCCGTTGAACCCGCCGTGCGCGCTCGTGCCGATCGCGAGCATGGAGGGGACCGCGGCGAACGAGGTGCCCTGCACCAGCGGGAGGCGGGCACCGATCTTCCAGATCCCGAGCGTCTGCAACAGGGTGGCCAGCCCGGACACGAGCACGGCCGCGCTGATCAGGTAGGCCTGGTCGGCCACCGACAGCTTCAGGGCGCCGCCGACGATCAGCGGTACCGCGATCACGCCGGCGTACATGCTCATGACGTGCTGCAGCCCGTAGACGAACAGCGGGCCCGGGCGCATCAGCTCGTCGACGGGGTGGCGGTCCCCGTCGACCGCCGGACCCCGGCGCGAACGCCGGGGTAGCCTGTCCGTGGATGCCATCGACTTCTCCTTGGTCGCGGTGGCGGTCGTCTGGTCCCCGTCCCGGGTGGCGGCCCGGGACGGGATCGGGAACTTTCCGGGACGGCTCCGGCCGTCACCAACCCTGGCCGGGGTCGAAGGCCGCAGGCCCGGGGTCGGGCGCGTCGTCGCGGCGCACCGTGCCCTCGATGAGGCCGTAGGGGCGGTCCGCGGCGTGGAACACCTCGTTCTTGTTCTCCAGGCCGAACACGCCGAGATCGACGACGAAGTGGTGCTTGTTCGGCAGCGAGAAACGCACCTCGGCGAGCTCGGGCTGGTCGGCGAGCATCCGCTCGCCCATCGCGTAGAGCGTCTGCTGCAACGCGTAGCTGTAGTGGTCGGCGAAGGTGCCGGCCAGGCCCGCGAGCGCGCGCTCGAACGAGGCGCCCCAGTCCGCGCTGAGGTCGGTGTGCAGCCACTGCGCCGTCACCGAGGTGGCCATGATCCGGTCGGTGGTGGGTTCCAGGGTGGTGTACTCGTCCTGGTAGAAGGTGTGGAACTCCGAGTCGGTGGTCTTGAGTACCACGAGGTCGTACACGCCGGAGACGACCCACGGCTCGCTCCCGCGCTCGTAGGTGACGGTGGCGGTGCGGACGTAGGCGCCGCGGCGGCTGAAGGCGTGTGGGGCGGCGCCGCCGCCGACGCCGGCGAGCCGGTCCCACGGGTAGGCCTCCACCCGGATGCGGGCGCGCTGCACCTGCGGCACGTCGTCGACGAAGTGCCGGGCCAGCGCGAGCGCGAACGACTCGGCCTGACGCACCGCCTCACCCGCCCGCTTGGCGAATGCGTTGACGGTGTTCTTGGTGGCGTCGGTGGTGAGGCAGTTCGAGTTGTCCCCACGCAGGTGTACATCGGCGAAGTCGCCCGACAGCGCGACGCTCACGTTGTAGTCGACGATCTCGTGCGGCTCGGTGTCGCGGAACACCCGCACCACGCGGGTCTCGGCCTTGCCGTACTGGTTGTGCGCGAGCCTGACGCTCATGTCGATCTCAGCTTCCTCGGTAGGTGGAGTAGGCGAACGGCGACAGCAGCAGCGGCACATGGTGGTGACGCTGCGGCTCGGCGACCTCGAACACGATCGAGACCTCCGGGTAGAACCCGGACCGGCCGCTCGTCCTGAAGTGGTGTGCGGTGTCGAAGGTGAGCCGGTAGACGCCGATCTCCAGGCCGTCGGGGACCAGCGACCGGCAGCGGCCGTCGTCGTCGGTGACGGCGGACCCGAGCGGCTCCCAGCCGCGGTCGGAGCGGCGGTCCACGGCGACCGGCACGCCGGCCGCCGGAAGACCGCTGGTGGCGTCGAGGACGTGGGTGGAGAGGGTCATGACGCGAGCAGCCTCGCCAGCCGCAGGCGGGTGATCTCGGCCAGCTGCGCGGTGGTCTCGGCCCGCTCGGTGGCCTCGTCGTTGCCCAGCCTGCGGTGCAGCTCGGTCAGCATCTCCTCCGGGCCGCGCCCTGCGGCACGGATGAGGAAGACGTGGCCGAAACGGCGCTCGTAGGCCGCGTTGGCCTCGCGCAGCGCCTCCGTGACCTCCGCGTCGGCCGTGGCGACGGCAGCCTGCTCGCCGCGCGACCAGCGTGCCTCGCGGCTCGACCCGGACGCCCGGTCGCCGATGCGCGGGTGGGCGTCGAGGGCCTCCCGGACGTCGTCCCAGCAGAGCTCGCGGGCGGCCCGGTCGGCCGCCTCGAGCAGCGAATCGGCGCCTGCGTAGGGGCGGTGGCGCAGGAGCTCCTCGACCCACCGCCGGGACGCGTTGCACGCGGTGAGCTGGTGCGCCGCCTGATCGGCGGGGCCGTGGTTGAGCGTGTCGATCAGGTCCACCGTGACCCGTTCCCCTCCGCTTCGGAATTTAGATTCCGCTATTCGGAATGGACGGGATGTTAGGCGGCTCACCTCGCGGGCGTCAAGGGGTCGTCCGCACCTCTCCACTGCCGGCCCACGACCCGCGCATCCCGGCGGGACGAGCAGCACGGGTCACGTCCCCGTCACCTCCCGAGCACGAGGTGGCCCTGCTTCACCTGCAGAGGGCGGAACTCAGCTGCCGGTGGTGCGCTCGGCGGTGAAGTGCTCGGTGAGCGTCCGGGCCGCGGTTTGGAGGACGGCGGCGGCCCGGCGGACGACCTCGGGGGTCATCCGCGGCGTCGGGCCGGAGAACGACAGGGCGGTGAGCGTGGGAGCGCCGGGGATCGGCACCGACACGCAGGACACGCCCACCTCCCGCTCGCCCTCCTCGGTGAGGTAGCCGCGAGCCCGACCGGCCGCGAGCTCCTGCAGGAGCACGCCCGGATCGGTGATCGTCTGCTCGGTGGCCGCCGGCATCCCGGTCAGGTCCAGCAGCTGCTCGACCTCCCGCTCGGGGAGCTGGACGAGCAGCGCCTTGCCGACGCCCGTGCAGTGCAGCGGGACGCGCCTGCCGACCTCGGTGAACATCCGCATGGCGTGCCGGCCGGCGACCTGGGCGACGTAGAGCGCCTCGGCGCCCTGCAGCGTCGCCATGTTGGCCGATTCGCCGATCTCGTCGACCAGCCCGGCCAGCACCGGGTTGGCCCAGGTGCCGTACTGCTTGGCGGCGCTGTCGCCGAGCCGGATCAGCCCCGGGGCCAGCGCGTAGCGCCGCGACGCCTCCTGGCGCACGTAGCCCAGGCCGACGAGGGTGCGCACGAGACGGTGCACCGAGGGAGCGGGCCGGGCGGTCGCGGCGGCGATCTCGGCGAGCGACAGGGCGCCGCCGTTGCGGGCGAGCACCTCGAGCACCTCGAATGCCCGCTCCACCGAGCGGACGCCGTTGCCCGTGCCGTCGGAGGTCTTCGTCTCGGTCGTGGTCACGGTCGACCCCCGCGTGCGCCTGTGGGCGGTCTCGCGCCCCTGGATTCCGTCATGCGCAATCTAGCATCCGGATTCCGGAAAGTTGCGGTTCGGTCCTGGGCGTCGACCGGCCAGCCCGGATCTCCGTCTCACGATAGTCCGGCCGTGACCCGGTCGGGGCGCGACAGACCGCGCGCGCGGCGGCGGTGCGGATCACCCGGCTCCCCGGCGGCGTTCGGGCGTTGACACCGCCACTCCCCCGCGCTTACAGTTTCGGAACTTTCATTCCGCATAGCGGAAGCTTCGACGAGGGAAGGGGGATCCGATGACGGTGCGGCGGTTCGATGTCAACCTCTCGATCCTGTTCACCGAGCTCCCGTTGCTGGACCGGCCGCGGGCCGCCAAGGAGGCGGGCTTCGACGCCGTCGAGTTCTGGTGGCCCTGGCCGGTCGCCGTGCCCTCCGACGCCGAGGTCGACCAGTTCGTCACCGCGGTCACCGATGCCGGTGTGCAGCTCGTGGGGCTGAACTTCTTCGCGGGCGACATGCCCGGCGGCGACCGCGGGCTGGTCTCCTGGCCTGCGCGGGCCGGCGAGTTCCGCGACAACATCGAGGTCGCCGTCGGCGTGGGCGAGCGACTCGGCTGCCGGGCGTTCAACGCCCTGTACGGCAACCGCACGGACGACGCCACGCCGGAGCAGCAGGACGAGCTGGCCGCCGAGGCGCTCGCGCTCGCCGCCCGCGCGGCCGCGCGGATCGACGGCACCGTGCTGGTCGAGCCGGTCAGCGGCGCACCGCGCTACCCGTTGCTCAGGGCCGCCGACGCGCTGGACGTGATCGACCGGGCGTGCGCACACGGCGTGGACAACGTCGCGCTGCTGCTCGACGTGTACCACCTGGTCATCAACGACGACGACGTCGACGCCGCGATCGCACTCGCCGCCGGCCGGATCGGCCACGTACAGATCGCCGACGCCCCCGGCCGCCACCAGCCCGGCAGCGGCAAGCTCGATCTCGACCGGTACCTCGACCGGATCGCCGACACCGGCTACGACGGCTGGATCGGGCTGGAGTACGTCCCCGAGGGACCCAGCGCGGACTCCTTCGACTGGCTGCCCCGCGCACAGCGGTCCACCCGGAACTGACCACCGACACCGAAAGGTACCTGCGACATGACGACCGTCGGTTTCATCGGCCTCGGGATCATGGGCCTCCCGATGGCGCGCAATCTCGTCGACGCCGGCTACGACGTGGTCGGCTACAACCGCTCGGCGGCGAAGGTGCAGGCACTGGCCGACGCGGGCGGGCGCGGTGCGGAGAGCGTCGCCGAGGCCGTCTCCGGGGCCGACGTGGTGATCACCATGCTCCCCGACTCGCCCGACGTCGAGCAGGTGACCTGCGGCGACGACGGGGTCTTCGCCCACGCGAAGCCCGGCTCGCTGTACGTCGACATGAGCACGATCCGCCCGGACGTGGCCCGCCGGGTCGCCGAGGCCGGAGCCGCCCGCGGCCTGCGGGTGCTCGACGCGCCGGTCAGCGGCGGCGAGGCCGGCGCCGTCGAGGGCAACCTCTCGGTCATGGTCGGCGGCGAGGCCGCGGACGTCGAGGCGGCGCGGCCGGTCCTGGAGACCATGGGCACGACGATCGTGCACGTCGGCCCCGCCGGTGCCGGGCAGACGGTGAAGGCGGCCAACCAGCTCATCGTCGCCGGCGCGATCGAGCTGCTCGCCGAGGCGATCGTGTTCGTCGAGGCGCACGGCGTGGACACCGCAGCGGCGCTGCAGGTGCTCGGCGGCGGCCTGGCCGGCAGCACCGTGCTGAACCGCAAGGGCGAGGGCATGCTCGCGCGCCGCTTCGAGCCCGGCTTCCGGCTGGAGCTGCACCACAAGGACCTCGGCATCGTCACCTCCGCCGCCCGCGAGGCCGGCGTCGTGATCCCGCTCGGCGCTGCGGTCGCGCAGCTCGTGGCCGCGCTCGTCGCCCGCGGCGACGGCGGCCTGGACCACTCCGGCCTGCTCAAGCTCGTCGACGAGCTGTCGGGCCGCACCGACTCACCCGAGAGGGGCTGACCATGACCCGGATGACAGCGGCCGACGCCGCAGTGGCGATCCTGCGCAAGGAGGGCGTGCGGCACGCGTTCGGCGTGCCCGGCGCCGCGATCAACCCGTTCTACGCCGCACTGCGCCGCGACGGGAGCGTCGACCACGTGCTGGCCCGCCACGTCGAGGCGGCCGCGCACATGGCCGAGGGCTACACGCGGGCGACCGCGGGCAACATCGGGGTGTGCATCGGCACCTCCGGGCCGGCGGGCACGGACATGATCACGGGCCTGTACGCGGCCTCGGCCGACTCGATCCCGATCCTCGCCATCACCGGGCAGGCACCCGTCGCCCGGCTGCACAAGGAGGACTTCCAGGCCGTCGACATCGCCTCGATCGCCGGGCCGGTGACGAAGATGGCCGTCACGGTGCTGGAGGCGGGCCAGGTGCCGGGGGTCTTCCAGCAGGCCTTCCACCTCATGCGCTCCGGTCGCCCGGGGCCGGTGCTCATCGACCTGCCCTTCGACGTGCAGATGACCGAGATCGACTTCGACGTCGAGACCTACACCCCGCTGGCGGTGCACAAGCCGGCCGCCACCCGCGCACAGGTCGAGAAGGCGCTGGACATGCTCCAGTCCGCCGCCGCACCGGTCATCGTCGCCGGCGGCGGCATCATCAACGCCGACGCGTCCGACCGGCTCGTCGAGCTCGCGGAGCTGCTCGGCGTGCCGGTGATCCCTACGCTCATGGGCTGGGGCGCGATCCCCGACGACCACCGGCTGATGGCGGGGATGGCCGGGCTGCAGACCGCGCAGCAGTACGGCAACGCCACCCTGCTCGCGTCGGACTTCGTGCTCGGCATCGGCAACCGGTGGGCCAACCGGCACACCGGTGGGCTGGAGGTCTACCGGCGCGGCCGTACGTTCGTGCACGTCGACATCGAGCCCACCCAGATCGGGCGGGTGTTCGCCCCGGACTACGGCATCGTGTCCGACGCCGGCGCCGCGCTCGAGCTGTTCGTCGCGGTCGCCCGCGAGCGCGCGGCGGCGGGTCGGCTGCGCGACTACGACGCGTGGGTGCAGGAGTGCGTCAAGCGCAAGGCCACGATGCTGCGCCGCACGCACTTCGACGACGTGCCGGTCAAGCCGCAGCGCGTCTACGAGGAGATGAACCGCGCCTTCGGCCGCGACACCCGTTACGTCAGCACGATCGGGCTCTCGCAGATCGCCGGCGGGCAGTTCCTGCACGTCTACAAGCCGCGGCACTGGATCAACGCCGGGCAGGCCGGGCCGCTGGGCTGGACGCTGCCCGCCGCGCTCGGGGTGTGCGTCGCGGACCCCGACTCGACGGTCGTCGCGCTCTCCGGCGACTACGACTTCCAGTTCCTGCTCGAGGAGCTCGCGGTCGGCGCGCAGTTCAACCTGCCCTACATCCACGTCGTGGTGAACAACTCCTACCTGGGGCTGATCCGCCAGTCCCAGCGCGGCTTCGACATGGACTACTGCGTGCAGCTGGCCTTCGACAACGTCAACGCCCCGCATCTGGACGGGTACGGCGTCGACCACGTCGCGGTCGCGCAGGGGCTGGGCTGCAAGGCGCTGCGCGTGGACCGGCCCGAGGACCTGCCGGGCGCGTTCGAGCAGGCCCGCAAGCTCCTCATCGAGTACCGGGTGCCGGTGCTGGTGGAGGTGATCCTGGAGCGGGTCACCAACATCTCGATGGGCACCGAGCTGGACAACGTCGTGGAGTTCGAGGAGCTGGCCACCCTCGACGAGCACGCGCCGACCGCGATCGCGCTACTGGACTGATCCATGCGCATCGTGGTGGCCCCGGACAAGTTCAAGGGCTCGCTGACCGCGGCCGAGGTGGCCGCCCGGGTGGCGGCCGGCATCGCCGCCGTCGACCCGGGCGCCACGGTCGTGCAGGTGCCGGTGGCCGACGGCGGCGACGGCACGGTCGCTGCCGCCCTGGCCGCCGGGTACCAGCGGGTGCCCGTGCGGGCCGCGGGCCCGCTCGGCGAGCCGGTCGACACGGCGTTCGCCCTGCACGGCGACGTCGCCGTCGTCGAGATGGCCGACGTGTCCGGGCTGCGGCTGCTGCTGCCCGACCGGCTCGCCCCGCGGCAGGCCGGCTCCGCCGGCACCGGCGAGGTCGTCCGGGCCGCGCTGGAGGCAGGGGCGCGCACCGTCATCCTGGGCATCGGCGGCAGCGCGAGCACCGACGGCGGGGCCGGGCTGGTCCAGGCCCTCGGCGCCCGGCTGCTCGACGCCGCGGGAGCCGACCTGCCGCCCGGCGGCGCCGCGCTGGAGGCGCTCGACCGGATCGACCTGTCGGGGCTGCATCCCGGCGTGCGCGACGCCCGGTTCGTCGTCGCGTGCGACGTCGACAACCCGCTGCTCGGCCCGACCGGCGCCGCCGCGGTCTACGGTCCCCAGAAGGGGGCCGACGACGCCGACGTCGCCCACCTCGACACCGCCCTGGCCCGATGGGCCGACGTCGTCGACGCGGCGATCGACCGGAAGGGGCTGCGTGACGTGGCGGGAGCCGGAGCCGCCGGAGGCGTGGGCTACGCCGCGCTCGCCCTGCTCGACGCCGACCTGCGCCCCGGGATCGAGCTGGTCCTGGACCTGGTCGGGTTCGCCGAGCGGCTGCGTGGCGCCGACCTCGTGATCACCGGCGAGGGATCGCTCGACGAGCAGACGCTCAGCGGTAAGGCCCCGGCCGGGGTCGCCGCGGCGGCCGCGGCCGCCGGCGTGCCCGTGGTGACGGTGTCCGGTCGCGTCACGCTGACCGCCGAGCAACTGCGCGACGCCGGCGTCGGCCGCGCCTACGCTCTGACCGATCTCGAACCGGACGTGCGGCGCTGCCTCGCCGAGGCCGGGCCGCTGCTCGAGCAGCTCGCCACGCGGCTCGCGCTGGACTGCATGAGTACCGCAGCGACGGAAAGGACGACATGACCACGGTGCCGTTGTTCGTCAACGGGGAGGGGATGCGCGGGGGCGCCGTGCACCACAGCATCGAGGGCCATCGCTTCCTCGGCCCCGCCCGCACCGCGCCCCGCTACCGCTTCTACTCCGTGCGCGACGCGTTCCCCGCGCTCTGGCCGGTGACCGAGGGCGGGGTCAGCGTCGAGGGCGAGCTGTACGAGGTGCCGCTCACCGTGATCCGCGACAGCTTCATGCCCTCCGAACCGCCGGAGCTGGAACTGGGCGTGGTGGAGCTGGCCGACGGCACCGCCGCGCTGGTCGTGCTACTGCGCGCGTCCGAGCACGCCGACGGTACGGGCCTCACCGACATCTCCGAGCACGGCGGCTGGCGCGCCTACCGCTCGGGCCGGGGATGAGCGGCATGGCCGAATACGACCTGGTCATCCGAAGCCCGCGGGTCATCACCCGGGCCGGGGAGGTGCCGCGCTGCGTCGCCGTGCGCGACGGCGTCGTCGTCGCCATCGAACCGCTGGACACCGCCCTGGAGGGCCGCGAAACCGTCGACCTCGCCGCCGACGAGGTGCTGCTACCCGGGCTCGTCGACACCCACGTGCACGTCAACGAGCCCGGACGCACCGAGTGGGAGGGCTACGCGACCGCCACCCGGGCGGCTGCGGCCGGCGGCGTCACCACGATCCTGGACATGCCGCTCAACAGCCTCCCGCCGACCTGCACCGTCGAGGCGTTGGAGATCAAGAAGGAGGCGGCCGCGGGCAAGTGCCACGTCGACGTCGGCTTCTGGGGCGGGGCGATCCCCGGCAACCTCGACGACCTGCGCGGGCTGCACGACGCCGGGGTCTTCGGCTTCAAGTGCTTCATGACCCCCTCGGGTGTCGACGAGTTCCCCCCGCTGGACATCGACGAGCTCGAGCGCTACCTCGCGACGCTGCGCTCCTACGGCGCCACCATGATCGTGCACGCCGAGGACAGCACGGCCATCGAGCGCGCTCCCGCCGCGCACGGCCGCCGCTACGCCGACTTCCTCGCCTCGCGCCCGCGCGGCTCGGAGAACCTCGCGATCGCCCACCTGATCGAGGCCGCCCGCCACACGGGCGCCACGGTCCACCTGCTGCACCTGTCCAGCTCCGACGCCGTCGCGATGATCCGCACCGCGCGCCGCGAGGGCGTCGCGATGACCGTCGAGACCTGCCCGCACTACCTCGTCTTCGAGGCCCAGGCGGTGGCCGACGGCGCGACCCAGTTCAAATGCTGCCCGCCGATCCGGGAGGCCGACAACCGCGAGGCGCTCTGGCACGCACTCGGCGACGGCGACATCGACTGCATCGTCTCGGACCACTCGCCGTGCACCCCGGAGCTCAAGCGGCTGGAGCTGGGCGACTTCGGCGAGGCCTGGGGCGGGATCTCCTCGCTCCAGCTCGGCCTCGCCGCGGTGTGGACCGAGGCCCGCCAGCGCGGGTACACCCTTGTCGACGTGACCCGTTGGATGGCCGAGACCCCGGCCCGGATAGCCCGGCTGCAGCACAAGGGCATGATCGAGCGGGGCTACCACGCCGACTTCGCGGTCTTCGCGCCCGACGACGCGTTCGTCGTCGACCCGCGGCGGCTGTACCACCGCAACCCGGTGACGCCCTACGCGCAACGCCCCCTCGCCGGGGCGGTGCGCTCCACCTGGCTACGCGGGCAGCGGGTCACCGGCGACCGGCCGGAGGGCCGGCTGATCTCGAGGGGAGAGGCATAGGACGATGGGCTACTACACACCCGCGGGCGGGCTCCCGCCGCAGACCCAGCTGCTCACCGACCGGGCGATGTTCCGGGAGGCCTACGCGGTGATCCCGCGCGGCACGAACTCCGACATCGTCACCAGCTACCTGCCGTTCTGGCAGGGCACCCGGCTGTGGGTGCTGGCCCGCCCGCTCTCCGGGTTCGCCGAGACGTTCTCCCAGTACATGATGGAGCTCGCTCCCGGCGGCGGGAGCGACCGGCCCGAGGTCGACCCGACGGCCGAGGCCGTCCTGTTCGTCACCGCCGGGTCGCTGCAGCTCACGGTCGACGAGGCCGAGCACAAGCTCGACCTCGGCGGCTACGCCTACCTCCCGCCGGGCGCCCGCTGGACCGTCCGCAACGACGGCGACGACCTCGCCCACTTCCACTGGATCCGCAAGGCCTACCAGCGCGTCGACGGGCTGGACGCACCCGAGGCGTTCGTGACCAACGAGCGCGACGTCGAGCCCGTGCCCATGCCCGACACCGACGGGCGGTGGCGCACCACGCGCTTCGTCGATCCCGCCGACCTGCGCCACGACATGCACGTCAACATCGTGACGTTCGAGCCCGGCGCGGTGATCCCGTTCGCCGAGACCCACGTCATGGAACACGGTCTCTACGTGCTGGAGGGCAAGGCCGTCTACCGGCTCAACGAGGACTGGGTGGAGGTGCAGGAGGGCGACTTCCTGTGGCTGCGCGCGTTCTGCCCGCAGGCCTGCTACGCCGGTGGGCCCGGCCGGTTCCGCTACCTGCTCTACAAGGACGTCAACCGGCACATGGCGCTGCACCGATGAGTTCCGGTGCCCACACGCGGGGTCTCGCTCGCGTCAGCACCGGCCCGAGCCCTGGCCGTGCCCGTACGCGTGCTCGTCGCTGCGGCGCTCAGCGCATGGTCCAGCACGTCGATCAGCAACGGTCTCCGTCCAAGTGGAGGGTTGACTCGTCCTGGGTCTGATGGAGGCCAGGCTCATGGGGTTTCGACCGTCTTGCGGCCGTCCATCCTCGTTTCCAAGGTCAGGCGCCTCAGTCAGACCCCGGGCGAGTCAGACCGGCGGTAGACGAGCCGCCTGTCCGCGCCACCGTCCTCCTGGTTGGCCCGGACGAGCGCGTCCTGCACCAGGTGGTGGTCCGGCGAGTGCTGGCACACCGGGTCGGTGCGTCCCGCGTCGCCGGTCAAGGCGAAGGCCTGGCAGCGGCAGCCTCCGAAGTCCAGCTCCTTGCGCGAGCAGCTGCGACACGGGTCGGGCATCCACTCCGTGCCCCGGAACGCCTCGAAAGCCGGGGACTTCGCCCAGATCCAGTCGAGGTCGTGGTCACGCACCGAGGCGAACTCCATGGTCGTGATCTCTGCGGCGACCGGACACGGGTACACCACACCGTCCGGGGCGACCGTCAGCGCCGTCTGCGCCCAGCCACCCATGCACGGCTTCGGGTAGGGCTCGTAGTAGTCCGGGAGGATCCAGAGGATCTCCATCCGCTCGGCCAGCTCGGCCTTCCGGCGCTCGTAGACGCCGACCGCCTGGTCCAGCTGGGTCTTGCTGGGCATGAGCAGTTCACGGTTGTTCAGCGCCCAGCCGTAGTACTGGGCGTTGGCGAGCTCGAGCCGTTCGGCATCCCACCGCGCGCAGACGTCGATGATCGCGTCCAGCCGGGCCAGGTTCAGCCGGTGCAGGACGACGTTCATGTTCAACGGCAGCCCGGCATCGCGGATGATGCGCGCGGCCGCTTCCTTCTTGCCGAACTGCTTGCTCGCTGCGATCAGGTCCGTCGCCTCGGCGGCGTCGCCCTGGATACTCAGCTGCGCGCTGTTGAGCCCCGCGGCGACCAGCGACTCCGCCCGGCTCTCCGTGAGCCCGAGACCGCTGGTGATCAGGTTCGTGTACAGGCCGAGGCGGCGGCACTCGGCGACCAGCGTCTCCAGGTCGCCGCGGACGAGCGGCTCTCCGCCCGAGAGGTGGACCTGCAGGACACCGAGCTCGGCCGCCTGGCCGATCACCCGCAGCCAGTCCTCTGTGGCGAGCTCGTCCGCGCGGTCGAGCAACGCGAGCGGATTCGAGCAGTAGACGCAGTGCAGCGGACACCGGTGGGTGACCTCGGCCAGCAGGCCGAACGGCTGAGGCGTCCCGTTCACGTGACCACGACCCAGCCCCGCCCGCTGGCGTCGTCGAGGAACGAGAGGATGTCGCTCTCGAGGTCGGCGGCCTCGAAGTCGTGCTCGAGCTGGTCGACCAGCTGCCGCACCGTCCGGCTGCCGTCGCACAGGCCCAGGATCGCCGCGCCGGACTTGTTGAGCAGCACGACCCGCTCGGGCAGCAGGAGCAGCTCCACCTCCCGGACGTTGTCGTGCTTGAGCATCGCCTTGGTCGCCAGCCGGGGGGTGGCGTTCAGATCGTGGCCGGCCATCACGAGCTCTTGCCGTAGGCGAGCTCGACGGCGTCGAGCAGGCTCCAGAGCACGTCGCACTTGAACTCCAGCGCTCGTGCGCACGCGTCCTGTTGCTCCCGGGTGGTCGCGTGGGTGAGCACCAGCTCGAGCAGGTGTGCGATGTCCTTGGGCTGCTGGGTGAGCCGCGCCCGGAAGTACTCGAGCCCCTCCGTCGCGATCCACGGGTAGTGGCGCCGGACGTCGGTGATCCTCCGGCTGAGCAGGTCCGGCGCGAACAGCTCGGTCAGCGCCGACGCCACGGACTCCAGCCACGGCTGCCGACGACAGAAGTCCACATAGGCGTCCACGGCGAACCGCGCTCCGGGCAGCACTGTGTCGTAGTCGTACAGCTGCTCGCGGGTCAGGCCGACCGCTTCGCCGAGGCGGACCCACCGCTCGATGCCGCCCTCCTCCCCGGCGCGCCCGTCGTGGTCGATGATGCGCTGGATCCAGCGGCGCCGGTCCTCCCTGCCGGGGAGCTTCGTCAGGATGAACGCGTCCTTCACCGGGAGGTTCACCTGGTAGTAGAAGCGGTTCCGCACCCACCCGCGGAACTCGTCCTCGCTCAGGGTGCCCGCGTGCATGCGTTCGTTGAACGGGTGCAGATGGTGGTACCGCTTCTCTCCGATGGCCCGCAGCCGCGCTTCGAACTCCTCCGTGGACCAGGCGCTCATACCTCTACCTCCAGACCGGCTCGACCGACCTCGATGCCCAGGCTCGTCAGCCACTGACGTTCCCGGGACTCCTCGTCCAGGATCGGATTCGTGTTGTTGATGTGGGTGTAGATCTTGCGCCTCGCGGGCAGTGCGGCCAGCGCGCGGGCGGACCCGTCGGCGCCGCTGACGGGCATGTGCCCCATCGAGCGCCCCGTCCGGCTGCCCGCGCCTCGGCACGCCATCTCGTCGTCGGTCCAGAACGTGCCGTCGAGGAAGACGCAGTCGGCCGACGCCACCTGCCCGGCGAAGTGCTCGTCCCATCGGGGCAACGTCGGGGCGTACACCACGGTCCCGCCCGTCATGGTGTCCTCCAGGCGGAATCCCACCTCCCACGGCGACGGCAGGTCACCGCCCGCCGAGTGCCGCGAACGCCCGACGTAGCGTGGGGGTTTGGAGCCGGTCAGGAAGGCCGTCACGCGGAGCCGGTCGTCCAGGTCCAGCGGCGCGCCGAGTTCGACCCGGGACCAGGTGAGCGAGGCATAGTCGCTCAGCAGGTCCCGAACCGGGAACCACGTGCTGAGCGCTTCCAGGACGGGGGCCGTCCCGTACACCGTCAGCGTCGACTCCTCGCGCAGCATCAGCAGGCCGATACTGTGGTCGAACTCCGCGTCGGTCAAGAGCACACCGGCCACCGGGGTCCTGCGGATCTCCGGCCCAGGATGCAGCGAGGAATCGGCCGCTACCTGATGATGGACGTCCGGAGTCGCGTTCAGCAGAAACCAGCGCTCACCGTTTCCGGAGACCGCGATCCCGGCGTGGGTCGACGCGACTTCGGGCTTGGCGCGGGCTCTGCGACACCCCGCGCAAGCGCAGTTCCATTGCGGATACCCTCCGCCGGCCGCGACTCCGAGGCAATGGACGAACACGGCCGTCAACGCCGGCGAGGGCCGGCTTCGGGGCGGGCCTCGCCCTCCGCGGAATCAGACTTCTCCCAGTTCATGGCATCCTCCCGCAGGTCTTGCCCCGGCCACGCTGCTCTTCGACCACCTTCTTCGCTCACGCCCGGACCTGCAACCGAACGCGAACAACCGGTGCGGGACGCGGAACGAACGGCGACCGTCCGGTCACGAACGGCCCGCGACCGCCCTCCGGCACGGGCGGTATTCGGTGTGTGCATGGGGGATTGGTTTTTCGGATGTGCTGGGGTGTTGCCGGG
>NZ_JAJTTE010000001.1 GCF_021343995.1 Pseudonocardia terrae
ACCTCCTCCGCCCAGGCCGAGGGGGTGCGGCTGCAGAAGGTGCTGGCCCAGGCCGGCGTGGCCTCGCGCCGCGCGGCCGAGGAGCTGATCGCCGCCGGCCGCGTGTCCGTCGACGGCGAGGTGGTGCGCGAGATGGGCCGCCGCATCGACCCGGACACCGCGGTCGTGCACGTCGACGGCTCGCGCATCCAGCTCCGGGACGACCAGGTGTACCTGGCCCTGAACAAGCCCGCCGGGATGCTCTCCACCATGTCCGACGACCGGGGCCGCCCCTGCGTCGGCGACCTCGTGATGCAGCGGACCGAGCTGCTCAACCAGGCCGGGCGGCTGTTCCACGTCGGGCGGCTGGACCAGGACACCGAGGGCCTGCTCCTGCTGACCAACGACGGCGAGCTCGGCCACCGGCTCATGCACCCGTCGTTCGAGGTGGAGAAGACCTATCTCGCCGAGGTCATGGGGCAGGTCGCCCGCGACGTCGGCAAGCGGCTCCGCGAGGGCATCGAGCTGGAGGACGGGCCGGTGCGCGTCCACTCGTTCCGGCTGGTCGACTCGCTGCCCGGCCGGTCGATGGTGGAGCTGGTGATCCACGAGGGCCGCAAGCACGTCGTCCGGCGGCTGCTCGACGAGGTCGGGCACCCGGTGCAGCGGCTGGTCCGCACCGCGATCGGCGAGGTCCGCCTCGGTGACCAGCGGCCGGGCAAGCTCCGCCCCCTCAACCAGGCCGAGGTGGGCTCGCTCTACAAGGCCGTCGGGCTGTAGGGGGCGACGGTGGCGGTCCGGGCGATCCGCGGCGCGATCCAGGTCGACGGCGACTCCCGCGAGGAGATCCTCGAGGGTTCGGCCGAGCTGGTCAGCGCCGTGCTCAAGCGCAACGATCTGACCAGCGACGAGGTCATCTCCATCCTGTTCACGGCCACGCCGGACCTCACCGCGGAGTTCCCGGCCTACGCCGCCCGGCTGCTCGGGCTCACGGACGTCCCGCTGATGTGTGCCACCGAGATCGCGGTCCCCGGCGCGATGCCGCGGGTGCTGCGGCTGCTCGCGCACGTGGAGACCGATCTCGCGCGGGCGGACCTGCGGCACGTGTACCTGCGCGGGGCCGCCGCCCTGCGCCGCGACCTCCCCTCCTGACCGGCTCCGAGGGCGGTCGGGGTGGCGCCCGCCCCGCCAGGCACAATGGTCGGCGGCCCACGTCAGGTCGTCGAACCGGTCGGGGCCTGGAGTACATCTGCACGAGGGGTGAGGCATGACCGGGCCGACAGCGTCCACGGCGTCGACCGGGTCGACGGGAGCCAGGGGAGCGACGGGGGACGGCGTCCTCAACGACGTCGTCGCGATGGACGGGCCCTCGGGCACCGGCAAGTCGACCGTCTCGCGGCGGCTGGCCCGCACGCTGCACGCCGCCTACCTCGACACCGGTGCGATGTACCGGGCCGTCACGCTGGCCTGCCTGCGCGCCGGGCTCACCGCGGACAGTGACGTCGAGCGGATCGCGGCGGTCGCCGTCGCGGCGGAGCTGGAGTCCGTGACGGACCCGGCCGCGCCGCGGATCCTGCTGGCGGGGGAGGACGTCGAGGCCGAGATCCGGGACGAGCCCGTGACCAAGGCCGTGTCGGCGGTGTCCGCGGTGCCTGCGGTGCGGAGCGCCCTCGTCGCGCGGCAGCGGGAGCACATCGAGCGGGCCCTCGCGAGCGGCCGCGGGATCGTCGTCGAGGGGCGCGACATCGGCAGCGTGGTCGCTCCCGAGGCGAAGCTGAAGGTGTACCTGACCGCCTCCGAGGAGGTCCGGGCCGCGCGCCGGGGCCGCCAGGACGCCCGGGCGGGCCGGGCCAGCGACCTCGCGGCCACGCTGGCCGACGTCCAGCGCCGCGACCAGCTGGACTCCACCCGCAAGACGTCGCCGCTGCACGCCGCGGCCGACGCGCTCGTCGTCGACACGGACGACCTGTCCGTCGACGCGGTGCTGGAGGAGCTCCTGCGACTCGTGCGGGAGCGTGGGCTCGTCACATGAGCGCCCCCTCGGTCACCGCACCGGGCGACCTCCCCGCCGGCGCCGACCCGACCGTGCACGACCTGGCCCGCTGGATCGGGACGTGGTGCTTCCGGCCCGTGTTCCGGGTCCACGTCCACCACCACGAGCGGGTCCCGGCGACCGGTCCCGTCGTGCTGGTCGCCAACCACAGCGCGCTCGTCGACGGGCCGCTGCTCTTCGGACTACTCGGGCGCCGTTCGGTGTTCCTCGTCAAGCAGGAGATGTTCACCGGCGTCCTCGGTACGGGGCTGCGCAGGATTGGGCAGCTGGCCGTGCGGCGCGGCGAGCCCGACCGGGCGGCCCTGACCGCGGCGCTCGGCGTGCTGCGCGGCGGCGGGCTCGTCGGCGTGTTCCCCGAGGGCACGCGCGGCAACGGCGACGTCGCGGCGGCCGAGAAGGGTGCGGCGTGGCTGGCCCGCACCTCCGGTGCGCAGGTCCTCCCGGTCGTCTGCCGGGGGACCCGGCGCCCGGAGGGGAGCGGGCGGCGGTGGCGCCCGCGGGTGGACGTACTGGTGGGCGAGCCGCTGCCGACCCCCACCGGGAGGGGCCGCGCGGAGCTCGCCGCGGCCACCGAGACCCTCCGCGGCGCCCTCGCCGCGCTGGTCGCGGACCTCGACGCGATGCGAGCAGAAGACATGCGGAGTAGTGCCTGATGGACGAGACGATCACCGGCGGCGACCGTGCCGCCATGGCGGAGCTGGGGCTCGACCCCGACGACTTCGTCGCCGCCGACGCGGAGTTCGGCGAGGACGGAGGGGGTGCCGCCGAACAGGGCCCGGCGCCGGTCCTCGCCGTCGTCGGGCGGCCGAACGTGGGCAAGTCCACGCTGGTCAACCGCTTCCTAGGCCGCCGCGAGGCGGTCGTGCAGGACATCCCCGGCGTGACCCGGGACCGGGTGTCCTACGACGCGCTGTGGAACGGGCGGCGGTTCACCGTCGTCGACACCGGCGGCTGGGAGCCCGACGCCACCGGGCTGCAGAAGGAGGTCGCCGCGCAGGCCGAGCTGGCCATGCGCACGGCCGACGCGATCCTGCTCGTCGTCGACTCCCGGGTGGGGGCCACGTCGGTCGAGGAGGCCGCCGCGCGCGTGCTGCGCCGCTCGGACCGCCCCGTCCTCGTGGCCGCGACGAAGGTGGACGACGAGCGGATGGTCGCCGAAACGGCGTCGCTCTGGGGCCTCGGGCTCGGCGAGCCGTACCCGGTGTCGGGCCTGCACGGCCGTGGCTCCGGCGACCTGCTCGACGCGATCCTCGAGGCCCTGCCCGAGACCCCGCGCGAGACCTTCGAGGGCCGGACCGGCGGCCCGCGCCGGGTCGCGTTGATCGGCAGGCCCAACGTGGGCAAGTCCTCCTTGCTCAACCGGGTCTCCGGCGAGCTGCGCTCGGTCGTGCACGACGTCGCCGGCACCACCGTCGACCCGGTCGACTCCCTCGTGGAGCTCGACGGCGAGATCTTCCGTTTCGTCGACACCGCCGGCCTGCGCAAGCGGGTCAAGACGGCGTCGGGCATGGAGTACTACGCCTCGCTGCGCACCCAGGCCGCGATCGAGGCCGCCGAGGTGGCCCTCGTGCTGCTCGACGCGAGCGAGCCGATCTCCGAGCAGGACCAGCGCGTGCTGACCATGGTCGAGGAGGCCGGCCGCGCCCTCGTGATCGTGTTCAACAAGTGGGACCTCGTCGACGAGGACCGCCGGCTCGCGATGAAGCGCGAGCTCGAGCGCGACCTCGTCCGGGTCCGCTGGGCCGAGCGGATCAACATCTCCGCCCTCACCGGCCGGGCCACCTCCAAGATCGCGCCCGCCATGCGGACGGCCCTGGCCTCGTGGGACCAGCGGATCCCGACCGGCCGGCTCAACAGCTGGCTGTCCGAGGTGATCGCCGCGACCCCGCCGCCGGTGCGCGGCGGCAAGCAGCCCAAGGTCCTCTTCGTCACCCAGGCCGGCACCCGCCCGCCGACGTTCGTGCTGTTCACGAGCGGCTTCCTGGAGGCAGGCTACCGCCGGTTCCTGGAGCGGCGGCTCCGTGAGGAGTTCGGGTTCGAGGGCTCCCCGGTCCGGCTGTCGGTGCGCGTCCGGGAGAAGCGGGACCGCCGGGGCAAGCGCCGCTGACCGGCCCGGCAGGGTGAGCCCTCCCTCCGGCGGACGCCGACGGACTACCCTCCCCTTCATGGCCGTTGACTCCCCCAGCGGTCCTCCCGGACCCGTGCGCGTCGTCCTCGCGGACGACGAGGCGTTGCTCCGGACGGGCCTGCGCACCGTGCTGGAGGCGCGGGGGACCGTGGTCGTGGTGGGGGAGGCGGCCGACGGCGACGGGCTGATCGCCGCCGTCGACGAGCACCGGCCGGACGTCGTGCTGGCCGACGTGCAGATGCCCGGCCGGTCGGGACTCGACGCGCTGCGCGTGCTCTGTGCCCGGCCCGACGCCGTCCCGGCGGCCGTGCTGACCACCTTCGACCTCGACGAGTACGTCACCGAGGCGTTGCGGATCGGGGTGCAGGGCTTCCTGCTCAAGGACGCCGAGCCCGACGCCCTGATCCGGGCCGTGCTCGACCTCGCGGCCGGGGGCGCGGTGCTGGACCCGCGGATCACCGCGCGGCTGCTGCCGCGGCTCGTCACCGAGCCCGCACCCGCGCCGCCGCGCCCGGCCGACCTGACCCTGCGTGAGACCCAGGTGCTGCGGTTGCTCGCCGACGGCGAGTCCAACGCAGCCATCGGTGGCCGGCTCGGGCTGGCCGAGGCCACGGTGAAGAAGTACGTGTCGGCGCTGCTGGTGAAGCTGGGCGCGGACAACCGGGTGCAGGCGGCGCTGCTCGCGCAGAGCTGGGGGGCGTGAATGGCACGGGGGGTGCCGGTTCGGCGGGGCGGGCCGGTGTGGCGGCTCGGGGTCGAGATCCTCGCCGTCGGGCTGCCGGCCGTGTTCGTGCTGCTCGGTGCGCCCGGCCCGTACGAGTGGTCGGTCGCCGCCGGGCTGGTCGGGTGCGCGCTGCTGCCCCTGCGCCACGTACGGCCGTGGCTCGCGGTCGTCGGGTCGCTGGGGGCGATCTGGGGCGGGCTCGGCTGGCCCGCGCAGATCGTCGCGCTGTACGTCCTCGGCCGCCGGACCCGGCTCGCGGGCACCGTGCCCTGGCTCGTGGCCGTCGTGGTGGCGGCGGTGGTGCCGGTGCTGCATCGGGAGGTGCTCAGCTGGCAGTCGGTGATCCTCACGATCGTCTTCGCCGTGCTGTCCGCCGGCAGTCCGCTCGGCTTCGGCCTGCTCACGGCCACCCGGGAGCGGCTGACGACGAGCCTGCGCGAGCTGGAGGACGCCCGCGAGGCCACCGTCGCCGCCCGGGAGAGCGCCGCCCGTGCCGAGGAACGTGCCCGGATCGGCCGTGAGGTGCACGACGCCGTCGGCCACCATGCCACCCTCATCGCCGTCGGCGCGGCCGCGCTGTCCGCGTCGACCGAGGAGCAGCGGACCCGCGAGGCCGCGGACGTGCTGCGCACCCACGCCAAGGAGGCGCTGGCGGAGATGCGCAGCGCGCTCGGGCTCGTGGGGCCGGCCCCCGCGGGCGCCGCCGCGCTCGGCGAGCTCGTCGACCGGGCCCGCGACGCCGGCCTCGACGCGGAGCTCGTCGCGCTCGGCATTGCCCGGACCCTGCCGGCGGCGCCCGACCAGACCGTCTACCGCGTGGTCCAGGAGGCGCTCACCAACGCCGCCCGGCACAGCCCGGGCTCCACCGTGCGGGTCGAGGTCGACTGGCGGACGAGCGACCGGATCCGGGTCGAGGTCGGCAACGGGCCCGCCCGGCGACCGGTACGCGGCACCTTCGGCACCGGAGGGGCGGGGCTGGCCGGTCTCGCCGAGCGGGTCCGTGCCGTGGGCGGGGAACTGACGAGCGGACCCGACGCGGACGGGTTCCGGGTGTGCACGGTGCTGCCCCTCGCGCCCGAGACGCCGCCGACGGGGGTGCGGCGGGTCGACGTCGCGGCAGGTCACCCGGCGGAGCGGGACACGGATACCGGCTCCCTGCCCGACGCCGTACGCCCCTCGTGATCTTCGCCACCGGGTTCGTCCGGCGCTGCGGCCGATCACCCGCGGCGATCGTCGTGGCGATCCCGGGCGCGGTCATCGGCGCGATCACCGGCCGTGTCCGGCCGACCCCCTCCCGCCGGGTTCCGTCCGAGGACCCGGCGACCGAGCCGTTCGCCGGCGTCGACAAAGCCCTGGTCGGCACGGGGTTACTGGTGAGTACCCCCGAAAGTCGCCTTCGCGGGGCGACCGACGGCGGTGGTGTCACCATGCCGTCCGAACCAGACTGACGGGGACCGTCACGGTGGTGCCCCACCGTGTGGCACCCGGCGAGTTCGTTCGCGGACGAGTTGGGGGAGCGAGGTCCGGGTCGGTGCAGGGAGTCGATCGGTGGTGCGGTAGGCTGATCGAGCCCTCACGGGGGCGGCCGGGACGTGGCGCAGCTTGGTAGCGCACTTGACTGGGGGTCAAGGGGTCGCAGGTTCAAATCCTGTCGTCCCGACGGTCGGCGGAGGCCGGTGTCTACTCGACGGAGACACCGGCCTTCGTCGTTTCTCCCTGTGGAAAGCCCTGGCTCCATGATCGTGGACCGAGCGGCCTCATCGATCATGCAGTTGATCTTCGTGTCGAGCTCTGAGGCGGGTGACAGCAGGAGTTGACAGCAGCGCCCCTCGGACCCGCCGCTGATCTGTGGGGGAGGGGCAAGCGACGATCTCCATGACGTCGCGAGGGTGGACGCCTCGGGTGAGGAGCAGGCTGACACAGGTACGTCAGTGTCCGGATCGGCAGGATTCTGCACCATGGCGGCACCTCGTCGGAGGCGACCTCCGAGTGCGGGATCCCGGCCGAGCTTTGCCGACGACGCGGCGGTGAAGTGCTGTAGCCGAGCGTCGTTGCCAGAGTGCGGGGGCGGCCTGGCCGACGGCGCGCTGCCCGCACCTCCACATCGTCTAGCCGGTGGCTCGCTCACGGCGCAGTCGATCCAGTACCTCCTCGAGATAACGCTGCACGTGCTCGTCGGCGCCCTCGCCGGTGGGTTCTACGAAGTCGCGGATGACGAGCAGCAGCGTCACCCTCGAGCGCGCCTGCTCGAGGTCGACATCTGATGCCTCGGCCGGCACCTCGAGCATGCGGGCGAGTTTCGCCACCGCCGCGAGCGCGTCGTCGCGACGGGCCGCTCCCGTGCCTGCATGCGTGGCGTCTGCAGCGGGCCCGCTGACGAGGAGCTGTTCGATGGGCCCGTACAGGTCGACGGCCCCTAGATCCACATGTCGGTCCTCGCCCATGGGCCACCCCTTGCTCCGAGTCGAGATACGTCACCAGTCCGGGCTACCCGGCTGTGCGTCGCTAGGGCCGGAGAGACCGACGGTTCAGGGCCGCTCGGCATAGGGCGTGGAGGGCGACCAGCACCGCGGCCCGGATGGGCCGGCTGCGGAGTCGGCGTGGCTACACCATCACGTTCCGGACCGACGACCTGCCGCCGGTGCGCAACCACCGGGAACTGTCGGTCGACGACGTCGACGGCTACTCCGTCGCCAGCCTGATCGACCGCTACTCGATCAACAGCTACATGCTCGACCGCGGCGACCTGCCCGTCGGCAACGGCGAAATCGTGATCTGCATCCAGGCAGAGCGCCCGGACGAGGGGCCCAGCGCATCGACTGTGCCTGCCGCGTACGAAGCCATCCGTCAGGCAGGCGCTCGGGCGGCGAGATCAACTTGGTTCGCCCTCGTCCAACCCGAGCGCTCGCCACCTTTTGGCAGCGACCCGGTGGTCGAACTGAGTCGGGGGCCACCGGTTGGCCGCCAGCTGGTCTTCTGTCGGGCTGCCTCTCGGCCTCAGCCGGCAGAACAGCCCTGCGGACTTCACCTCGGGCCTGGGTGCCGTTGCGGGTGACGAGCGGGAGCGTTTGCGGACGCAAGTGCCCGGGTAGGCCGGGGTTGGCCGACCACCTCGTTGGCGCGTCGCCGTGAGGAGCGCAGGATGAACGCACACGGCGTCCCCCGCGACGAGCTCGACAACCAGCCCGCATTGGCCGCTCCTCGCGAAGCCGTGCTCGCATTCCTCTCCGACGACCACAACGCGGACCAGGGCCTCGCAGCCGCAAGGGCTGTCTTGGAGACGGTCGTTGCCGAGTCCGGAGCCGACGGCGTGACGGATGCGGCCGTGGAGTTGGCATCTCGGCTGGCCTCCGCGCTGGAGCGGATCGCCGCCGAGCAAGGGCTGACGGCCAGCGAGCTCGCAGAGGTCTGGTTCCTCGACTGAACCGAGCCCCGGGGGCCACGGGTGCCTGTTCACGCCGCGCGGTTGCTGCGCCCGGACCTGGTACTGACCGACCGGCTGGTACCGGGACAGTGCTCCGGCCTCTCCGGGCTCAGCCCTCTTACAGCGCGCCGAATGCCGTTGCAGTATGAGAACGGATGAGGGGCATGAGAACGGATGAGGGGCCTTCTTGTCGGCACAGGACAGGGCGCCCCCGCTGATCGTCTACGACGCGATGTGTTCGGCGCGGAGGCCCCGGTGGGAGGACAGGGGTTCCGCAGGTCGACGACCGAGGGCCTCATCCCGAGCGACCTCGGCTGGGTGAGGTGCAGCCGGCGCGGCGGACCCGTGAAGGGCACGAAGGACGAGGAGAAACCATGAACGCTACCGCCCGCACCGCCGTCGTCGTCGGTGTCGATGGCTCGGACAGGGCGCTCGCCGCCGTCCGGTGGGCGGCCGCTGAGGCGGACGAACGGGATACACCCGTGCGGCTGGTCGCGGCCGTGGCACCGAGGATCTACCAGCCGATAGGCGTTCCCGCGCTCGGCGCCGAGTACCAGTTGCAGGCCCTGACCCGGGTCGCCGAGCAGGACCTGCAGGCTGCCGCCGAGGTGGCCCAGCAGACCGCGCCGGAGCTCGTGGTGACGACCGAGGTCCGTAGTGGGGAGGCCCCGGTGGTGCTGTGCGACGAGTCGCCCACCGCTCAGTTGGTCGTCGTCGGTTTCCGCGGTCGCGGTGGCTTCGCCGGGCTGCTGCTCGGTTCGGTGGCCGTTGCCGTGGCCGCGCAGGCGGCGGCGCCGGTGGTCGTCGTCCGTGGCGAGGGTGCTCCGCGCGAGGCGGCCGCTCCGATCGTGGTCGGGGTCGACGACAGTCCGCACGGCGAGGCCGCGCTCGGGTTCGCCTTCGACGAGGCGGCGCGCAAGCGGGTCCCGCTGGTCGCGGTGCGCGCCTGGGGCGACCCGGTCCACGAGCCCTACCTGGTCAGCTTCGTCGACTGGAACGCGGTCGAGACCGGCGAGCGCCGGCTGCTCGACGAATGCCTGGCCGTCCGGACCGCCGAATACCCCGAGGTGCCGGTCGAGCAGGTCCTGCTGCGCGACACCCCGGCGGCCGCCCTGGTCGCCCGGTCGCGGGGTGCCGGGCTGGTCGTCGTCGGTTCGCGCGGACGCGGCAGGGTGCGCGGACCACTGCTGGGCTCGGTGAGCCAGGCCGTGCTGCCGCACACCGAGGCCCCGGTCGCCGTGGTGCGACCCGAGGCCGGTGACCAGCCGGCGCAGGAGCCCTGACGAGGCCGGAATAGCTGGCGGTACCGTGGCGTGATACCCCCTGGGGTACGCGAGGGCGGGCCCGACGGAGGGGAAGTGCCATGGACGTGAATGCGGCGAAGCTGACCGATGTGGTGGCTCGGCTCAAGCGGGTGCAGGGTCAGCTCGGCGGGATCATCCGCATGATCGAGGAGGGCCGTGACTGCTCGGACGTGGTCACTCAGCTCGCGGCGGCCTCGCGTGCGCTGGACAAGGCCGGCTTCAAGATCATTTCGACGGGGCTGCGGCAGTGCATCGCCGAGGACACGGACGGCACGCAGCGGGTGAACGAGGCCGAGCTCGAACGCCTGTTCCTCTCGTTGGCCTGAGCAGGCCCGGAGCGGCCGGAGACGAAGGGAGCTGCGCGGTGAACATCGCCCGCACCATCACCCTCAGCCAGCCCTACGCCGAGGTGGTGCCGCGGGTCCGTGAGGCCCTGGCCGGTCAGGGGTTCGGGGTGCTGACCGAGATCGACATGACGGCGACGATGAAGCAGAAACGCGGCGCCGAGATCGAGGACTTCGTCATCCTGGGCGCCTGCAATCCCGAGCTCGCCGAGCGGGCCCTGAACATCGACCGCCGGGTCGGGGTGCTGCTGCCGTGCAACGTCGCCGTCCGGGCGACCAGCGACGGCACGGGCACGATGGTGCAGCTGATGAACCCGCAGCTGCTCGCGGCGGCGACCGACAATCCCGACCTCGCCCCGATCGCCGAGGAGGCCGACCGGCGAATGAGCGCAGTCCTGGCCACCCTGCAGCAGTAGCCGCTCCCGCATCGGGGTCGGCCCGCGCGATCTCCGGCCTGCTCATGACCTGACCAATCGCGACCTGACCAACTGCGACCTGACCCAACCGCACAGCCCAACACCAACCTGCGACGCGCGCGGGGTGCGGCTGCCTGGTGGAGACCCACGTGCACAACGACCACGTCTCCAGCGGGCTGGAGCTGGCCGGCAGCACCGGCGCCACCTACGTGCTGGCGGGCGGCGACGGGCGGGCCCACGGGGTGTTCACCGGCGGGTCGATGCTCTACGGCGCCAGCGGCCGCACCGACCTGGTGCGGGGTGACCCCCGTGGTCGTCGATGCTCATCGACCGCCTCCTGCGTCCGTCTCGTGCCGGTCTCGCGTCCCCGATTCAGCGCGAGCGCGGGTCGTCGTCGGGTTGGGTCTCCCTGGAGACGGCCTGGGCGGCGACCTCGGACGGGGCCGGGTGCCCGCCGACGTGCGCCTCGGCACGCATGCGTTCCGCCAGGTGTGGTTAGTGCAGCTCGAACGCCGGGCGTTCGGAGCGGATGCGCGGCAGCTCGGTGAAGTTGTGCCGCGGCGGCGGGCAGCTGGTGGCCCACTCGAGCGAGTTGCCGTGACCCCACGGGTCGTCGACGGTGACCACGCGGCCGTAGCGGTAGCTGCGGAACACGTTCCAGATGAACGGCAGCGTGGAGGCGCCGAGGACGAACGCGCCGATCGAGGAGATCGTGTTCAGCGTGGTGAAGCCGTCGGTGGGCAGGTAGTCGACGTACCGGCGCGGCGTGCCCTCGTTGCCCAGCCAGTGCTGGACGAGGAAGGTCAGGTGGAAGCCGACGAACGTGGTCCAGAAGTGGAACTTGCCCAGCGTCTCGTCGAGCATCCGGCCGGTCATCTTCGGGAACCAGAAGTAGATGCCCGCATAAGGCGCGAACACGATCGTCCCGAACAGGACGTAGTGGAAGTGTGCCACCACGAAGTACCTGTCCGAGACCATGAAGTCCATCGCCGGGGAGGCCAGCAACACGCCGGTGAGCCCACCGAAGAGGAACGTCACGAGGAAGCCGAGGGAGAACAACATCGGCGTCTCGAACGTGAGCTTGCCCTTCCACATCGTGCCGATCCAGTTGACGAACTTGATGCCCGTCGGGATCGCGATGAGGAACGTCGTGAACGAGAAGAAGGCCAGCAGTACCGCACCCGTCGCGTACATGTGGTGCGCCCAGACCGCTCCCGACAGCATCGCGATCGCGATGGTCGCGAAGACCAGCGTCTTGTAGCCGAAGATCGGCTTGCGCGAGAAGACCGGGAACACCTCGGACACGATGCCGAAGAACGGCAGGGCCACGATGTAGACCTCGGGATGGCCGAAGAACCAGAACAGGTGCTGCCAGAGGATCGCCCCGCCGTTGGCCGGGTCGAACACGTGGGCGCCGAGGTGGCGGTCCGCCGCGAGGCCGAACAGGGCCGCGGTCAGCACCGGGAACGCGATCAGGACCAGCAGCGACGTAATGAAGATGTTCCAGGTGAAGATCGGCATCCGGAACATCGTCATGCCCGGGGCGCGCATTGCAGACGATCGTGGTGATGAAGTTGACCGCTCCGAGGATGGTGCCCAGGCCGGCGACCGCCGGTGCACGGTCCCCTCCGGGAAGGCCCCGTCACCCGCCCGTTCGCCGGCCGGCCGTCCCGTCAACAACTCGATCCCCTCGTCGATGTGGCTGACCGCCCAGACGTGGAACCGGCCGGCGCGGACCGCCTCGACGACCTCCTCGCGCACCATCAGGTGCTTGACGTTCGACGTCGGCACGAGCACCCCCTGCTCGCCGGTCAGGCCCCGCTCACGGCAGACGTCGAAGAAGCCTTCGATCTTGCGCGTCACGCCCCCGACCGCCTGCACCTCGCCGTGCTGGTCCACCGCGCCCGTCACGGCGATCCCTTGGTGCAGCGGCAGATCGGAGAGGGCCGACAGCAAGGCGTAGAGCTCGGTCGTCGAGGCCGAGTCGCCGTCGATACCGCCGTACGACTGTTCGAAGGTGATCGTCGCCCCCAACGAGAGCGGCCAACGCTGCGCGTACTGCGCTTGCAGGTAACCGGTCAGGGTCAGGAACCCCTTCGAGTGGATCGGGCCCGACTTCTCGATCTCCCGCTCGATGCTCTGCACCGTCCCCAGCCCGACCGAGACCCGTGCCGTCACGGGCCCCGCCTGCCCGGCTTCGATCGTCGGCAGGAAGTCCTGCAGATGCTCCGGCAGGTTCTTCTCGATCTGCTCGATGAAGGCGAGGACATCCGGCTGCTCGCTGAACTCCTCGCGCAACTCCGTGATCAGCGGGCCGACCGCGTACAGCGCCACCTCACGGTCGAGCGCACTCACGCGCTCCTGGGCCTCCTTCTCGATCTGCTGCATCTGGCGCACGAACGCGCCGACCTCGCTCTGGACCTGCGTGCCCCGTTGCTCGAGATCCGCCTTCTCCTCGGGTGACAACTGCTCGAACACCTGTTGCGACATCGGCTGGCCGCTCTGCAGTGGGATCTTGCCGATACCGGTCGGTGTCATCACCACGGCGAAGCCACGTTCCTGCCCGAAGGCGCGCAGGTCCGTGATCAACGCGGCGCGCCGCGTTCCCACCTCCGACAACGACTGCTCTCGGCGCCGCGCGTAGTCCTCGCTCTCGAAGGCGCGAGGAATCTCCCGCTGTGCCGCCTCGAGGAACGACGCCATCGCCGTCGCCAGCCTCCGGGCGCGGCCGGCCGGGACCGAGAAGGTGCGTGGCCGATCCGGCTCGGTGAAGTTGTGGACGTAGACCCAGCCAGGTGGTGTCGGCCGCGTCGCCGCGAAGGAACGGACGGCCGTCAGAACGGTGCTCTCGCGCCCCGTGCCCGGCGGACCGGCAACGTAGAGGTGGATGCCGCGCACGCCGACCTCGAGCGCAAAGGCGATCGCCTCGGCCGCGCGCGGCCGCCCGATCGTCGTCTCGAGCGGCGCTACCTCGCCCGTCGTCCGGAACGGCAGCATCGCGGGGTCGACCCGCCGACGCAGCTCCTCCGGCCTCACCGCCGACCGCTCACGCACTGCCTGCATCGCGCTCCTCCTCTGCGCAGACCACCACTCAGGCTCTCGGTGCGTAACGCGGGGTCCCAGCGACCTCTCCTCGGAGCACGTCCTCGTGTCCCCCCCCCGCCAGCAAGCCGGCGCCGAAGTGCCAGGTCAGTGGCGATCGCGCCCGCGACACCGCCGGGGCCGCCCGATCGCGGGACCGCACCACTCGGACCGCCCCTGCTCCACGTGCAGCTCGACAATGTCGGAGGGGCGATGCCTTGGTCGTTGCCACCACCGCCCGGGCCGCTGCTGACGCCGCCCGGTCCGGTGGACGGAAGCGCGCCGTGCTCGGAGGAGGAGCGTCGACGTACATCCACCTGTTTCGTGTAGGCCCGTAGTCAGATGGCGACGACGTTGACGACGACAGCGCCGAGGGTGGCCAGCGCACGAGCCTGGCGGTAGGGGAGAGCGTCGGCGGGTAGCCGTAAGTCCGCGTAGAGGCCGAGCGCCACGAAGGTCAGCACCGGGGCGGCCCAGTCGTTCGCCGAGAATCCGGGTAGGCCGTCGTCGTTGAGTTGGGGCATGTTCGCCGACAGTCGCCATACGAGCACCGCCATGCCCGACAACACGGCCACCGCGATCACGTCGGGCCAGGCGCCCCGCGGAAGCCGCCAGAGTGCGACCGCGAACGCCAGTAGTGCGGTGATTCCCGCGGTGAGTGCGACATGACCGACACTGAAGATCACGAATCGTTCCCCTTCCGCTGGGGCGGATCGGGGGCTCACGGGCCCGGCAGCGGGGTCGTGCGCCGGGCAGGGCGACGTGGCCGGTCGTAATGCGACGCGGACGTCGACCATGATCCAGCCCTCCGGAGAATGGCTGGGCGGCGATCGGACGGACTACCGGTCAGCCACGCAGCAGGGTTCGGTCCACCCAGGCACTGACGTCGATGTCGTGCCGGGCAGCTATCTCGATGAGGTCCTCCAGGCGCGCGCGGTGCCGCACGGCCTCGTGTGGCTCATCGGCTTCGAGAGCGGCGACGAGGCGCTCCTGGGCCGCGGTGATCTGTATCCGCAGCTCCTCGATCACGATGATCGTCTCCTTCTACGCGTCGGCGTGTTGCGGCAGTCGTCGCGGATTGCGGTGGCACCGTGCCGGCTCAGTCGGAGCGTGGGGACTGTCGGACCAGCACGTACGACTCCGTCCGGGGGAAGGTCGTTCCGGCTTGCCCCGCGGCGTCGGCGGGCAGTTCCTTGAGGAGCGCGTCTGCGCGGTCCGCCGCATCCTGATCCGCCCAGGTGGTCACGAGTAACAGACGGCCGTTCTTCCGATCGACGAGCATCTCTGAGCTGCAGAGACCCGAGCCGGCGGACATGCGGTGCAGGAGTTCGTCCCGGACGAATGCCAATCCGGCGTCGAGCCTCGTCGGCTCGAGTTGCAGGCGGGTCATCCGCACCATCGCGCCCGGCTCGGGAACCGTCGGTCGTTCGGCGACGACGACCTCGAAGCTCTCGGCGACCAGCTCACCACCCGCCGCCACAGCAGCGCCCTCACGGGCCCGGGTCAGAGCGGCTCCGGAGGAATGCTGTGGATCGTCCCAGTAGGACATCGCGACGATGACGCCGCCCTCCGGGTCGACGAGCGTGGTCAGGCCTCGGTTTCCGTCCGCCGACTCGACCGCACTCCGGTCGGACTCCTCGATCTGGGCGACGCCGGAATCGATCTTGGCTCGCAGCCCGAAGATGGTGTTGACCCGCGCGTACATCAAGATCCTCCTCATCGCCCCACCACGATGTGAGGCCCGCTGACTATCGCGCTACCTGGGCGCCCTCGGCAGAAGGCGCTAGACCCTGATGATGTGCCGTCTACCACAGGGGACGCGGCCGCGCGCGTCTCACACCACAGTCGGGCCAGGTTACGCGAGCCTCCTTCGGCCGCCATGGGAGCTGCGACGACCAGGCTTCGACCCACGACGGCAGGCTCGCAGACAGCATCGGCCGGCTGCGCCGGGTGATCCACCTCGGCTTCTCCAGCTCGCCTGCGCCCCGGTCTGCCATCGACAGCCCGCCATCGGCGGGTGCTCTCTCCAGGATCCGCGAGCCTAGAGGATGCGCGGCGCGGCCGACCCCTCGCGGGCGCGCCGCGCTCGATCAGGCGGGCTCGGCGAGGTGGGCGAGCCCGTCTCCGGCGAGCCGGGGCAGGGCGGCGGCGTGGCGCCCGGTGAGCAGCAGGAGCAGGGCCGCGGCGGGCCCGCGGACCTCCGCACCGGCGGCGTCGCCCGCGGTCCAGCCGGCGTGGGTCGCCACGAATCGGGTGCCGCGGAACCGCCGCCGCGCCCAGAACGGCCAGCCCATCCGCCACACCCGGTCCAGCCCCTCGCGCGCGCCGGCGAGCGGCATCGGCACCGTGCGCCCAAGGGGCAGCGCCACGTCCTGGACGTGCACCAGGACGTCGAAGAGCAGGTTGTCCAGGGTGGTGATCGCCGGGCGGGCGCGGCTGTCGGCGAGCTCGCGCAGCTCGGCGACGAGCCGGGTGGTGGGGTGCCGCGCGTGTGCCAGCGCGAGGTCCCTGTTCACCGCCTGCAGATCCCCGCCGGCGCGCATCCCCGCGGCGACAATGCGCAACATGCCCGGCGACTGCGGGGTGAGCGCGACGTGCGCCGCGACGTCGCGGACCCGCCACTGCGCGCACAGCGATGGGCGCTCCCACTCGTGCTCGGAAAGCCCGGCCAGCAGGTCGGCCAGCTCCCGCCGGCCTTCGGCGATCACCGCCCACTTCTCGTCGCGGTCCATCGCCCACCCCGATTCAGTCAGAAAGACTGACCATCTCGTCAGAGTCTCTTACCATCTCGTAGGGTCGTCAAGCGTGACCGAACCGTTGAACACCGGGCTGCTGCTGTTCTTGCCCTACCGGGCGCTCGAGTCCCGGGTGTTCGAGGGTCTGGCCGCGGCCGGGTTCGACGACCTCACCCCTGCCCAGGCACGCGTGTTTCAGCGGATCGCCCCCGACGGCAGCCGCCCGACCGAGCTGGCCGAGCAGGCCGGGATCACCAAGCAGAGCGCGGGCTTCCTCGTCGACCAGCTGGAACGTGCGGGGTACGTCGAGCGCGTGCCCGACCCGGCGGACGGGCGGGCCCGCCTGGTGCGGGTCGCGGAACGGGGCGCACGCAGCGTGGAGGTCTCCCGCGGGATCGTCGCAGAGGTGGAGGCGGAGTGGACCGCGCACCTCGGCGTGCGCCGGATGGCGCAGCTCCGCCGGATCCTGACCGACCTGCGGGAGATCACCGATCCCTGGCGATGACCAATTCCGCCGGCTCCTCGGTGACCGACTTGGTCATCACCACGGTGTGTGCTGGCCCACCTCGAAGGTGACGATGGCGTGGTCGGCCAGCGCTTGCAGGTCGACCGCGCCCGTCGAGCTGCACGTCGGGGGCGAGGGTGATCGAATGGGTTGAGGGACGAGCGACTCATCCCTCGAGCGGATCCCGCGTCCCCAGGCGGGCGAGCGTGGCGTGTGCCTGCTCGGCGGCGTGATCGGCGTCCTCGAGCTGGACGGCCATCGCGTTGAGCCGACTGTGCGAAACCCATGTGTGTCCCCGCGGACTGCTCGTCGTCGCTGGAGAGCTCGCCGGGCCGCAGGCTCTGCGACTGCTCGGCGAACCGGCGAGCGACCGTGGACAGGGCGACCAGGGCCTCCGACAACGCGCCGGCTCGCTCGGCGAGCAACTGCGGAGTCAGCGCAGGGTCTGGGCGAGGATCCAGGATCTCCCGCTCGTGCTCGGCCTCGAACTCCCCGGAGCATGGCGGCGTGTCGTTCATGTGGTCAGCCATGACGGGGCGTTCTCCTCGGAGTGTGGGCCGGCCGGCCCCATGGGGAGGTGCGGGGTCGGCCGGTTGGGGGTCAGCGTTTTTGGCGGGTCAGCGGTGCCGGACATCGTCGGCCTGGTCGCGGAGGGCGTCGACGGATCGGTGGCTCGCGCCCAGCGCGGCGGCGTCGGCGCCGAGTCCCAGCGGGCGAGGTCCAGGTTTTCGCCGACATCTCGGCCACGCCGAGTCGACCTCAGCCGGGGTGAGTTCCCCGGGGCAACTCGATCATCCGTCGAGGGGGCCCGCGACTTCCAGATCAACGTGCTGCGGCGGAAGCCGACGACCAGGTCAACTTCATCGTTGTGACTGGTCCATCTCAGCGAAAGGGTCGGTGGAGTTACGGCGTCGGCTAACACGCCTTACGGCACCGGCGATTCCCGAGCATCGGCCCGCTGTTCGGCCGACGCCCGCTCCCCCTGCGTTGCGTGCGATGGGATCTTGCCTTCCCCGCGCGCGTGATGCCCCTCGAGTATGACCGAGAGAGCTCCCCGATGATGATCTCGAAGACTCCCGTGTACGACAGCGTCTCCATTCGACCCCGGCGAGGCGCTGTCGAGCGTCTCGCCGGGCCACCTCGTCACCCCGACATCTACTCGCAATTGTGCGGAGAACTGGGCCATGAGCCGGGACGAGCCGCCGTGCCGACACAGCGGCGCAGGGAGGCCAGTGAGGGCGCCGACGCCAGGCGCATCGTCAGGGCCGCGACCCGGACGGTGTCGTCGGCGTCCGGCCGTCGCCGAGCGGGCGCCCACGCGCTGCCCTGGTGGCACCCCCTGAACCAGCAGTCGTGAGCGACTTCGCGGCCCTCAGCTCTTGTTGATCGGCCCAGCGGAACCACCAGTCCGTTCCCCAGCCAGGACACCGGACGTCTGGTCGGAACCGATGCGGGCCTGATCGTGCGCGATTCGTTCCGGAGCCTCAGAGCCAGTTGCGGCGCCGGAAGGCGAGGTAGAGCAGACCCGCGAGGAGGACGATGAGGATCGAGCTGGTCGCGAAGCCCCACGGCTGCGAGAACCCGGGATAGGGGACGTTCTGCCCGTACCAACCGGTGATGGCGGTCGGCACCGCGATGATCGCGGCCCATGCCGCGAGCTTGCGCGTGATGACGTTGAGCTCGTTGTCCTGCTCGGTGGCGTTCGTCTCCAGGATGCTGCTGACGTGGTCACGTGTGCTGTCGACCGTCTCGGCCGCGCCGAGGACGTGGTCGTAGACGTCGTGGAAGTAGGGAGTGATCCCCGGGCTGAGCAAGGGGATGTTCTCGTCCTCCCGGAGCAGACGCCCGACCACCTCCCGCATGGGCACGGTGACGCGGCGCAGACGGCCCAGGCTCTTGCGCAGCTCGAACCCGCGCCGGCGAACGTCGACGTTGCGCCCTGGCTCGAAGAGAGCGTCCTCGAGCTCGTCGGCGAGGTCTTCGAGTTGTTGGGCCGTCCGGTAGTGGCCGTCGACCACCGCGTCCACCCATCCGTGGGTCAGGAAGCCGACGCCGCTTCCCGCCAGGGCGGGCGCGGCGTCCCACCGGGCGAGCACCGCGTCGACGTCGAAGTCGGCCTTGCGCACCGTGACCAGCGCACGCGGTGTGATGAAGGCGCTCATCTCGCTGGTGAGCACCTCCTGGTCCTCGGGACCGAGGGCGACCGCGTAGAGGTTGAGGAACAGGTGCGTGGCGTAGCGATCCAGCTTGGGCCGCTGGTGCTCGGCGAGGGCGTCCTCGACCGCGAGCGGGTGCAGCCCGAACTCCTGGATCACGATCCCGAGGTCGGCCTCGTCGGGGTCGTGCAGGTCCAGCCAGACCACGCTGGACGGGTCCGCGCAGAGCCGTTCGCTGATCTCCTCGGCGGCGAAACCCTGCGCGACGAGCTCTCCGTGTCGGTACTGCCGGGTCCGGGTCGGGCATTTCGGGGGGACGACCGTGGTGACGCTGCGAGCCGGTGGGCCCGCGGTGTGTTCGTCACCGGCCGCGGGCTCGGGTCTGGGAACGGGTGGTCTGGTCGTCATCTCCTCGCCAGTCCTACCTCGGGCTGCGGCCGGCGGCTCGCTCAGGCGCCCGACCCGCCCCCGGCCGTCCCGTTTACGCCGGTCCGCGTGCGCACGCTGCGCGAGAAGTCCGTTCTCGCAGTGACGGTGACCGGTCCCGCACTCCGCCGGTCGTGGTCGCTGCCGGCGGGGTGAAGGGCCGGGCCGGGGACGGTTGAGAGCCGAAGGGCCTGGTCGGCCGAGGCCGTCGGAACCTCGTGGTCCGGCCTGCGGTTCGGTTCCCTCCTGAAGTGCAGTTCGACCGGCTCCTGCAGTCTCACCGCGCCCTCGTCGTGTGGGGCGCCGCAGCGGGGCCCCTCGTGGCGTGTGCGGTGCTGGGCCTGTTCCGCCCCGACGTCGCCAACACCAACGCCGCACTCGGGCTGGTCCTGCTGATCGTGGCCGCGGCCTCGACGGGAATCCGCGCCGCCGGCCCGGCCGCCGCGCTGTCCAGCGCGGTCTGGTTCGACTTCTTCCTCACCGAGCCGTACAACCGGTTCGCGGTCACGAAGCGGGCGGACATCGAGACCGCGGTGCTGCTCCTGCTCGTCGGCCTCGCCGTCAGCGAGATCGCGCTGTGGGGCCGCCGGCAGCAGGCGCGGGCGAGCCGCGAACAGGGCTATCTCGTCGGCGTGGTAAGCACGGCGGCCACGGTCGGTGCCGGCCGCACCTCGGTGCCGACGTTGATCGACCACGTGTCTCGCCAGCTCGTCGACGTGCTGCAGATCGACGCCTGCCGCTTCGACCACGGCAGCCGACCCATCCTCGCGGAGCTCCACGACGACGCGAGCGTGATCTACGACGGACGCCCGCTCGACGTCTCCCGATCCGGGCTGCCCACGGACACCGAGATCGCGCTGTTGATCCGCAGCGGCGGGATGGTGAGGGGACGGTTCCTGCTCGTGTCCACGAGCCGGGTCGTCCGGCCGACCCGGGAGCAGCTCCGGGTCGCGGTCGCGCTCGCCAACACGGTCGGGCCCGCCCTGGTGCCACCGGACGGGGCGGCGCCGGGGAGGACGCGGTCGCCGACATGAGCCGACAGTGACCCGGCCGGGCCGGGCGGCCCGGGTGGGTGCTGCACCGATTCGGTGACGCGAGGGTAGGGGTTGGCGATGGTGGAGTCGCCGGGCACGGCCGGACGCGACGTGGTGCCGCCGGGCGGGGAGGCGACGCCGCAGATCGCAGAGCCGCCGGCCTACCGGCTCAAGCGGATCTTCCTGGGCAAGCCGTTGGTGACCGAGCGGCTGGCCGACGAGAAGTTGTCGAACGTGCTCGCGCTGGGCGTTCTGGCGCCGGATTGCATCTCGTCGTCCGCGTACGGCACCGAGGAGATGCTGGTCGAGCTGCTGCCGGTGTTCGGGGTACTCGCGTTCAGTCTGGTGCTACCGATCACCGGGGTGGTCCTGGCCATTCTCGTGCTGCTGACGTTGTCCTACCGGGAGGTCGTGCAGGTCTACACCCGGGCCGGTGGCTCCTACGTGGTGGCGCGCGAGAACTTCGGGCCACGGGTCGCGCAGGTCGCCGCGGTGGCGCTGCTCATCGACTACGTGGTGACCGTGGCCGTGCAGACCGCGGCGGGCACCGTGGCGGTGGTGTCCGCGGTGCCTGCGCTGGGCCCGTACAGCTTGGAGATCACCGTGGGGGTGGTCGCGCTGTTGGCGTACGTGAACCTGCGCGGCCTGCGTGAGGCGGGTCGGGCGTTCGCGTTGCCGACCTATCTGTTCGCGGTGGCGATCGGCGCGGTGATCGTGACCGGGGTGGTACGTGACCTGCTCGGTACGCTGCCGACCTACGACCTGAGTGCACCGGGCATCGTGCAGTACACCCCCGGTACACAGCTGACGACTGCCGTGGTGGTGCTGACGCTGCTGCGCTCGTTCGCCAACGGCGGCTCCTCGCTGACCGGCCTGGAGGCCATCTCCAACGGCGTCGGCGCCTTCCGCAAGCCTGCCGGTCTCAACGCCCGCCGGGTGCTGGTGGTGATGGCGTGCATCCTCGGCTTCCTCGTCTCGGGTGTGTCCTGGATGGCCTTCCGCACCCACGCCGCCCCGTACGACAGCGGCTATCCGTCGGTGATCTCCCAGGAGGCGCGGGCTGCTTTCGGCGGCGGCCAGGTGGGAACGGTGCTGTTCGTCGTCGTCCAGGCGATCTCCGCATTGATCCTCTACACGGGAGCGAACACCAGCTTCAACGGTTTCCCCTTTCTGGCCAGCTTCGTCGCCGCCGACTCGTTCCTGCCGCGGCAGCTGACCAAGCGCGGCCACCGGCTGGTGTTCTCCAACGGAATCGTCGTCCTCGCCGTCGTGGCAGTGGTGCTGCTCGTGGTGACCGGCGGCACGGTGAACGCTCTGGTTCCGTTCTATGCGATCGGCGTGTTCACCGGCTTCACCATGGCCGGCTTCGGGATGGCTCGATATCACCTGCGCAAGCGCGAACACGCGTGGCGGCGCAAGCTCGCGGTCAATGTGGCGGGCGGAGCGCTTTCGCTGCTGGTCGTGCTGATCTTCGCGGTGGTGAAGTTCACCGAGGGCGCCTGGGCCGTCGTGGTGCTGTTCCCGGTCCTCGTCGTCGCCCTCATCCGGCTGAACCAGCGCTATCGCGCGGAAGAGGCCGCGCTCGCCGCGTACGCCTCGGTGCTCGACGCGGAGCCGAACTGGTCCCGCCACGTCGTGCTCGTCTTCGTCGACACCCTCGACCTGGCCACCCTGCGGGCCCTCCGCTACGCCCGCTCACTGCGGCCGACCACACTGCGTGCCCTGCATTTCGTCCTCGACGACGTCCGCGCCAAACGACTGGTGGACCGCTGGGACCGGTTCCAGCGCGGCGACATCGGTCTGGAGCTGCGCGAATGCCCCGACCGGCGGCTCGGGCGAGCATCGATCGAACTGCTGAGTCAGCTCACCGCGGACGGCCGCACCGCGGTGTCGGTACTGCTGCCCCGGCGCACCTACGCCCCGCTTCTCGGGCGGCTGCTCCACGACCGGACTGCGGACCACATCGCCCATCGCGTCAGCAGCGTCCGCGGCGTGGCAGCCACCATCATCCCGTTCGATGTCGACGAGCCCATCCGCCGCCTCGGACACTCGGAACAGGACGTGGAGCGGTTCCTCCAGGCCGGGAAACGGCTGGGCGCGCATTCTCAGGAGGCTGTGGGACGGAGAACAGCACCGGCCCCCGCCCGGCGCGGAGAGGCGTCGGAACGCGAACGAACCACGACTGGCCCTGCCGCGAAACCCAGGACCGAGTCGACCCCGCGGCACGCGGCTGTGCCGATCGCGGAGCTCACCGACCGCGGCACGGTCACCATCGCCGGCCGAGTCGACACGACGAATGTGGGAGTCGACACGACCGGGGCGAGCGTGCTGCAATGCCGGGTCGACGACGGCACCGGCACCATCACCGCCCGGTTCCACCAGCGCGCATTCATCAAGGGCGTTCAGCCCGGTGCGCGCGTGGAGCTGACCGGCAGGATCAGTCGAATCGCCGGTGAACTCGTCCTGACGGACCCGACGTATCGCCGCCTCTCCGACGATTCTCCGGAGCCCGAGCCGCCGCCGGCGACAGACCCGCCGGCGTGAGCCCACAACGCCCGGCTGTTCCCGGGCCGGGGTAGTGACCGTCCCACGCTCGGGCGATGCCCGGCCGGGGACTGTGCTGGTCGCGCAGACGTGTGGCCTCCGGGCTCGCTCGTCCGGCCGACCGACCTCACGATGTGGGCGCCGTTGCCCGCTGGTCGGGACGAGGCGGAGTAATCGGCGGGAGACGGGTTGCGCTGCAGGGTGTTCGAGGGCCACCGTCGGGCCGTGTCGGCGCCGACACGAGACCTGGCGGTCAACCCTAGTCGAGCGAACCGCTCGGGGAACGATCACTCGGAGGGACCCAGGACATGCCGACCTCTGCCCATTCCCAGACACGTAATTCCGCCCACACGGAAACCGGCACCCCCGCAGACGCCGCGACGGCCACGGAGGCCCGTACGAGCGGTCCGCGGCAGGAGCGACCGACCGGACCCGAGCAGGGCCCGCCCGTCGAACAGGTCGCCACCGAGCTGGGCGAGCGGTGGCGAGAGACGACCGCTGAGGCGAGTACCGCCATCAAGGAGGTCGCACGGCACAACCAGGAGGCCGCCGCTCGAGCTGCGGATGCGTTGCTCGAGCTGACCCTCCAGCTCAATCCGGTCGCCCTGTTCGGTCGGGCCGTTCGCGGCCTGAGCGACGACGTCCGCCCGTCGGGGGCCCGGGACGTGGTCGACGACGGTTTCCGGATGGCCGAGACGGCCCTGGCGACCCAGCGCGGCTTCGTCGACCAGGTGTTCACCGCACAGCGGCGGGTGATCGGAGAGATCGTGGCCGTCGGCGAGAGCCTGACCGCGGTCGGCCGGGAACAGGCCGCTCGCGTCGGCTGAGGCAGCGCTCGGCCGAGCCACGAGGGCGTCCCCGGGGGAGTACCGCGGGGGCGCCCTGTGGCGTCCGCTGCTCAGCCGGAGGAGGTGTTGGGCACCCGCTCTGAGAGTGGGACGTCGGATCTCGTCATGCCGGATGGGCGGTGGCGAGCTCTGTGCAGACCTGCACCGTCGGTGCGTCGGGGTTGTGCGGTTGCGGCAGGGCGGCCAGGGCGAAGTAGGCGATCACCCCTGGTCGGAAGACCAGGCAGTAGGTCGAGCCGCCGAACTGGAAGTAGCCGAGCTCGTCGCCCTTGGTCACGTGCGCGCCGGGCTGCACGTGCGTGCCGAGCAGGCACGACGACACGTCCGACATTCCGATCGGGACGAACGCGACCAGTCCGATGTCCGGGTCGTCGGCCTCGATCAGGATGATCGCGCGGGTCGCCACGTGGGCGAGGTAGCCCTGGGAGTAGGTCGGCTCGACCGCGTCGGCGCCTTGCGAGTCGGCCTCGGAGTAGTAGGTGCCGGGCTGCACGAAGGCCCGCACGATCGTGCCGGACACGGGGCTGTGCCAGCGGTGGTAGTCGGTGGCGCTCAGGAACGCCTGGTACACGGTGCCGCCGACGAACTGCTCGACGGATTCGTCGTCGGCCAGCATGTCCTGCAACGAGTACGGCTCGTTCTTGGCCCAGAAACGGTCGCGGCGCTGCACGTCGGTGGCGATGTTGTACGGGGTCGCCTCGCAGGCGCTCACGATCACCTTGTCGTCGTCCGGGGCGGCGACGGGACGCTGCCCGTCGCGGAAGCGCCGGGTGAAGAAGTCGTTCCACGAGGCGAAGCCCCAGTGCTCGTCGTCCGGATCGTGCCGGAACTGTTCGATCCCGACCGCCTGCTGAGCGGCGGTGCACTTCCAGCCGGTGGGGGAGTCGTTGAGCACGGAGAGCGAGTCGGGGCTGCACAGGAACTGCGACCACGCGTCGAGGATGTCCCTGAGCGCGGCGTTGATCCGCGGGTCGCGGAACGCGGCGAACCCCGACGGCGTGCCCATCGTCCAGTCGAGGATCGCGCCCAGCGGCGTGGTGACGTTGGCGTCGCCGTACTCCGGCGCCATCGTGAGCACCTCGTCGACCAGGCGGAGCAGTTGGTCGACGCTGTGCAGGTGCCGCTCGCGGTACTGCTTGGCCCGGGGCACCTCGGCGATCATCCGCTCGAGATACATCCGCACGACCGCGTCGCGTTCGATCAGCTCCTGGAACCGGAGGAGCGCCGGGTGCAGCTGCGCCTGTGTGCCCTTGGCCTCCACCCGCTCGCGGTGGCCGGTCAGCCAGGCCTCCAGGTCCTCCTGAGCGGCCGGTAGCCACCCGGCCCGCCGCCGCACGTCGACACCCTGATGAGCAGACGTCATTCCCCGGACGCTAACGGCACGGCCATGATTCCGCCCGGCAAGCCGCATGGCGTGCCCCGTCAGGCAGCGTAGGTCGCGGCACCGCCGTTGCCGCCGGCGTAGTCCGACGGCATCTGGGCCGCGATCTCCGCTCCGGTGTGTTGTGCGGGGGATCGGCCAGGGTCCGCCGGTCGGCTCGCGCCCCCACGCCGCGGCCGGCGGACCCGCCGCGGTGCCGGTCCGACGGGCCGCACACAGCTCGGTCACAGCGACAGCACGGACGATGGGCAGGTGCGGGTGATTCGTTGGAGGACATGCTTCGCCGACCGTTCCACGCCTCGCCGGCTTGCGGTGCTGGTCGTGATCGGGGGTGTGGTGCTGGCCGGCCTGCTCGCGCCCGTTGCGCTCGGCGTCGACCTCGTGGCCAGGGTCACGGCGCCCCCGACCGCCACCCTTCCGTCGGTGGGTGCGATGCCGGCGGCGACGACCGTCCTCGACCGCAACGGCGCCCCGCTCGCGATGCTGTACGACCAGTACCGCGAGCCGCTGACGTACTCGCAGATCTCGCCGTCGATGACCGCCGCGGCCGTCGCGATCGAGGACCGGCGCTTCTTCGACGAGGGAGGTGTCGACCCGCTCGGCACGGTGCGCGCGTTGTTCAGCGACGCCGCCGGGAACTCCGTGCAGGGCGGCTCGACGATCACCCAGCAGTACGTGAAGAACTATCTGATCAACGTCGCCGACCGGAACGACCCGGGCGCCCAGCAGGCCGACCGGGCCGACACCGTCGGGCGGAAGATCCGGGAGGCCGCACTGGCCACCCGGCTGGCGAAGGGCACCTCGAAGCAGGACGTGCTGGCCGGCTACCTCGACGTCGTCGAGTTCGGGGGGAACGTCTACGGGGTGGGGGCGGCGGCGAGGGCCTACTTCGGCACCAGCGCCGCGACGCTCACCGTGCCGCAGGCCGCGCTGCTCGCCGGCATGGTCAACAACCCCAACCTGTACGACCCGTACCGGCACCCGCAGGCCGCGCTCGACCGGCGGAACCTCGTGATCGGCGCGATGCAGCAGGTCGGTTCGATCACGCCGGCCCAGGCCGCGGCGGCCACCGCGGCGCCGTTGGGCGTCGTCCCGAACGGGCCGGTGATCCCGGGAGGCACGTGCATGGCGGCCGCGCCCGACGCCGGCTTCTTCTGCCAGTACGTCGTGAGCTACCTCGAGCAGGCCGGGTTCACCGCCGACCAGCTGCTGACCGGCGGCTACACGATCCGCACGACGATGGACCCGACCGTCGGCGCCGCCGCGAAGGCGGCCGTCGACGCCAACGTCCCGACCACCCAGGACGGGGTGGCCGATACGTTCGCCCTGGTCCGGCCCGGGCACGACGGTCACGAGGTGCTGGCCGTGGTGGCCAACCGCGACTACGGCACCGACGCCGCGAAGGGACAGACATCGACGAACATCGTGGCCGACCCCAGCAACGTCTTCGGCGCCGGATCGTCGTACAAGATCTTCACGACCGCCGCGGCGCTGGAGACCGGCACCGTCGGCTACGACACGCCGCTGACGAACCCCGGCTCCGACTGCTTCACCCCGCCGAACGCCAACCGCTGGACCTCCTGCTACCCGGTGGCCAACGACGGGACGAACTACCCGAACCCGATCAGCCTGCAGGACGCCCTCGCCACCTCGCCCAATGTGGCCTTCGTCGGGCTCGAGGCACGCACCGGGATGCCCGCCGTGCTGCAGATGGCCCAACGCCTCGGGCTGCGACGGACCCTGACCACCAACGACGCCGGCTCGGCCCCGATCACCGACCCGGCCGACCCGCGCTCCCGTGATCCCCGGTACGACCAGCCGCAGTCGCAGTACTTCCAGAACCTGCTGTCCTTCACCCTCGGCGACAGCCCCGTCAGCACGCTGGAGATGGCCAATGTGGCCGCGACGATCCAGAGCGACGGCGTGTGGTGCCCGCCGAGCCCGATCCGGTCGGTGACCGACCGCAACGGCAAGCCGGTGGCCGTGTCGCAGGAGGCGTGCCAACAGGTGGTGGCGCCCGGTCTCGCGCACACCCTCGCCGCCGGCCTGAGCAAGGACACCGTCACGGGCACCTCCGCGGCGGCCGCCCGGGCGGCGGGCTGGACCCGGCCCGACATCGGCAAGACGGGCACGACCAACACCAGCGAGTCCGTCGCGTTCGTCGGGGGCGTCGGCGGGATCACGGGGTTCGCCGGCTCGTCGATGGTCTTCGCCGACGGCCCGCACCCGCAGGAGATCTGCCCCGGCAACCCCGTGCACCTGGGCGACTGCGGCCACGGCGCGTTCGGCGGGACGGTCGCGGCGCCGCCCTGGTTCGCCACGATGAACCAGCTTCTCGACGGCGCCCCGGACGTCCCGGTGCCCGGGCCCGACCCGGCCTACCTCCAGCCGGGATCACACCCGACCGTCCCGTACACCGTGGGCCGGACGCAGGCCGCCGCCACGACGGCGCTGCAGCAGGCGGGCTACGCGCCGAGCACCACCTCGGTCGCCTCGGCCCTGCCGGCAGGGCAGGTCGTGGGCCAGACGCCGCAGGGCAATGCGGACCCGGGCACCCCGGTGACCTTGCTGGTCAGCTCCGGCGCTCTCGACTGAGGGGAGAGGCGATGGAGATCTTGTCCACAGGTCGTCTTGCCGTGCGTTTACCCGTACTTGGCCGAGCGCGAGCCCAGGACTGCCTATCGTCGATCACGGACGGCGGCGCCGAGGGCCGCCCTGACGAGGAATCACATGAGCGACCTTCCCACGCTGCTGGCGATCAATCCGCTGAGCGCCACCGACCTACTCACCTCGTTCGGCACGCTGGGGATCCTGGTGGTGCTGTTCGCCGAGACCGGGCTCCTGATCGGGTTCTTCCTGCCCGGCGACTCCCTGTTGTTCACCGCGGGGCTCCTGTGCGCGACCGGGGCCGGAGCGTTGCGTCTCCAGCTCGGCTGGGTGCTCGTGGCCGCGGCGGCCGGGGCGTTGCTCGGTGCACAGGTCGGCTTCTGGATCGGTCGGCGCGCCGGACGGGCCCTGCACGGACGCACGGACCGGCCGCGGCTGCAGGCGGGCATGGCTCGCTCCGAGGAGCTCTTCGCCCGGTACGGTCCGGCCAAGGCGATCGTGCTCGCCCGGTTCATCCCGGTCGTGCGTACCGTCCTCAACCCGGTCGCGGGCGCGCTCAACACACCTGCCGCCACCTTCACCCTCTGGCAGACGGTCGGCGGGCTCGTGTGGACCGTCGGTCTCGTGTGCGCCGGATACGGCCTGGGCCGCTTCGTGCCCGGCATCGACACCTATCTGCTCCCCGTCATCGCGGTGATCGTCGTGATCTCGTTGCTGCCGCTCGTTCGCGAGCTGCTCAAGGAGCGCCGTCGCCGCCGCGTCGACCCGGCTCGCTGAGGTCGTCCCTCGTCCACCCTCGGTGCCACCGGTCAGTCGGTGCGCCAGAGCCGGGTGAGTGGTGCCGCGTCGGCGCTGTGGCCGAGTCGAGGGAGCCCGTACGCATCCTCGAGTGTGCGGAGCAGGGCGTAGTGGTCCGCGGGCTCCGGGTCCGGGCCGGGCGCGACCATCTGCCCGACGGCGAACGTGGCGATGCGGTTCTGGGGGTCGCCGTGCTCCTCGGCCTCGTCGAAGGTGACCAGCAGCAGGCTGTTGTGCTCGCGGGCCCAGGCCGCGTAGCCGGCCAGGTGGTCGCGCAGCCAGGCGTCGCCCTGGGCGATCGAGCAGTCGTGCATGTCGTGGCAGAGGTTCGGGATCAGGAACGAGACGGTCGGCAGCCTGGTGAAGTCCGTCGGCATCGCGGTGAGCGGTTGGTGCAGGTGCCCCGGGACGTCGGTGAAGTCGGCCCAGGGGGCGTGCTTGCGGGCGTAGCCGTCGTGACCGCACCCGGCGAAGCCGGCCTCGGGGAGGTCCTCGGACCAGGCGGTGAACGTCAGTCCGGCGTTCAGCAGTGCGCCGCCGAGGCTGGGCGCCGAGAAGGTGTGCGGGCAGCTGTCGTCCGTGACGCCGTGGGTGTCGCCGGAGAACAGCGCCAGGTAGTTGGGCTGACTGGGATGGGTCTCGGCGTGCATGTCGGTCAGCGAGGCGCCCGACCGCGCCAGGGACGCGAGGAACGGGGCGTCGGCCATCACCTCGTCCTGATCCTTGTTCTCCAGCACCACGACCAGCACGTGGTCCGGGCGGGGGAGCCCGGCCACCGGTGCGGGGGCCGGTGACGGCGACGTCGTGGGCGATGACGGACCGGCCGCTCGGGACGCCGCGAGCCCCGACCCCGCGTCCCCTGTGGAACATCCGACGAGCACCACGAGGCCCAGCACCGCGGCGAGCAGGCCCGACGGGCGCCGAAGACCATCCATCACTGCCTCCTGGTGCTTGGCCGGTCCTGTTCACCAGCCTGGCATCCGGCAGGTCGAGCCGGCGCGCCGGGATCTGCGAGGCGGGCGGTGACGGCGGCACCGCGGGTCAGCGGGCGCCGGGCGCACCGGCGTCGCGGGAGAACAGGTCACCCTTCAGATAGATGCCCCAGTCCGTCGCGGTGAGCCCGTGGCCGCCGGAGCGCAGGTGGTAGCTCATCGCCGGGCCCCGGAATCCCTGGTCGGTGGCCGGCGGCCACGTCGTCGAGGGCAGGCCGGTGTCGCCCAGCCCGTAGAGCTGGTACACCGGTGCCGCAGCGAGGTACGACAGGAACTCGCCCTCCGGGTCGGCGTTCGCGTCGTCCGTGGCGCTCGCGACGACGATCCGCCGCGGCGCCACGAGCGCCAGCAGCTCGTGCTGGTCGACCGGCAGGGAGTCCACCCGGTCGTCATAGGCCTTGTACGTCTGCGGGAACCAGTGCGGGAACGAGTCGTTGATGCGGGCGACGGTCTCCGCACCGACCCCGCCATCGCCGCGGCGCGCGAGCTTGGTGCCGGTCGAGCCCGAGTCGTTCGTGATGACGGCCGCGAACCGGGTGTCCTGCGCCCCGGCCCAGAGCGCCGCCTTGCCGCTCCGGGAGTGCCCGATGACCGCCACCTTCGTGGGGTCGATGTCCGGATCCGTCTGCAGGTAGTCCATCGCCCGGCTGGCCCCCCACGCCCAGGCGCTGATCGTCCGGCCCGCGTCGTCGGGAAGCTCGCGGTCGGACGGGTGGAACAGGTTGATCATCCCGCTGCGGTAGCTGCCGCTGTCGTCGGGGGCGACCTGGCCGGCGTCGAAGGTCGCGAAGGCGTAGCCCGCCTCGGTGATGGTCGAGATCGGCGCGTACCCCGACGTCTGGCCAGGATCGTCCCCCACCTGGCCGCGATGGTCGATCAACAGGAACGTCCCCCGCGGCTTGCCGCCCGTCTTCGGGACGAACAGGTCGACGGCGAAGCCACCGGTCCCCTGGGGGCCGGTGACGGTGATCGTGATCTTCTTGCGCGTGACGCCGGGGAAGTCGGTCGGGGTGACCTCGAAGGTCTGCGCGGTCGGCGTGGGCAGGCTCTGGCCGTAGACGTTCTGCCGGAAGTCGGCCAGCAGCTCGGCGCGCCGGCTGTTCCCCCACTGCGCCGCGGTGACGGCGGTGCCGTCGTTCATCCGCAACGGGTTCGGATACTTCTCGCCGTCGATCGTCACGGTCTCGTCGGCCTGGGCCGCGGCCACCGTCCGGACGGCGAGCGGCTCCGGCCGCAGCGTCGCGCCGCCGGCGGCGCACATCGCCACGACCACGCACACGGACGTCGCGTTCCTGGTCACGGCGTGCAGTCGGCTGGCGAGGTGCGAGCGGCTCGGGGTACGCACATGGCGGAACCTACGCAGTGACGATCACGTCGCAACTACTGTCGGCACAGACGCGTCGATCGGATGACGGTGGCGTGTACCGAAAGAGTGTCCCGGCGGCATCGGGCCCACCGGCACTGCGGACGCTCAGCACAGGAACTCCTCCGCTCCCAGGTCCAGGGCGTGGGTGAGGTGTCGCTCGGCCATCGTCGCGAACATCCGCCGGCCGCGGTCGTCCACTCCGACGAGCATCGACGCCCCGATCGCCATGCCGACCCCGCAGAGGGTGGCCCGGCGGTGGTCCTCGCGCAGCCGGGCGAGGGGATAGTCCCGCACCCCGTGGGCGACCAGCTCGCGGTGGTAGCCGGCCAGTAGCGCGCCCTCGTGGGCGCGCCGGTCGGCGACGGTGAGGCTGGCACCGAGCAGGTAGGCGACGTCGCTCGCCGCGCTCGCCTGCCCCACCGTCTGCCAGTCGACGACCACCGGGCGCCCGCTGCCGAACAGCACGTTGTCGACCCGCAGGTCACCGTGCGCGAGGCAGCGCGGGGCGGTGTCCTGTTCGGCCCAGGCGGGAAGGGCGCGGACGAACCGGGCACCCAGGTCCGCGCCGCCGGGCGGCAGGTCCGGTCCGTACTCGGCGAGGAAGCCGGGCCAGAGCCGCTCGAGCAGGGCGCCGGTGGCCTCGCCCTCCGGCCGTGGGCGACGCAGCCAGTCCTCGGCGTCGAGTCGCGGGTCGGCCCAGTACGCCGCGTGCAGCCGGGCCGCCTCGGCCAGCACCGCGGCGGCCTGGTCGGGCGTGCACCCCGCCAGCTGGTCGCCCTGCCGGGCCGGGGCGAGGTCGTCGAGCAGCAGGGTGAAGTCGCCGGTCGTCTCGTCGTACGACGCGAGCCGGCAGGCCGGCAGCCGGAGCCCGGCGCCCGCGGCGAGGCGCTGGTAGAAGCGCACCTCGCGGCGGTACTCCCCGCCGGCGCGGCCGCGCTCCCGGCTCTTCGGGTCGGGCGACGGGAACTTCCCGACGACCGTCGCGGGGCCCGCGCCGGGGGCCTCCCAGGTGAGGTGGAACCGGACGCTCTGCCCGACCAGGCCGGTCCCGATCCGCTCCGCCCGCACCGCGGTCACCCGGCCCGCGCCACCGAGCGCCCCGGTCAGCCACTCGGGCGTGACGGCGGCAGGAGCGGCGACGGGGGCGGGCAGCTCGGCGGTGCTCACCGCGCGGCCGGCGCGATCGGCGTGGCCGGCACGTCGAACGCCCCGGTGAAGCCCGACGGCCGGTGCGGCCCGATGGCGAGGTGCTCGAACACGCCGATCCCGCTGCGGCCGTCGCTGTCGACCCGGACCAGCTGCTGGACGTGCACGTTCTCCGGGGCGGCCGGGTCGAGGTCCTCGGTCTGCCACTCGGAGCCGCCGGTCTCCTGCTCGCCGTGCCACACGCCGTGGGCCCAGGCGGGGTGGAAGTAGCCGATGCCGCGCATCCGGAAGGTGAGCAGCGGGGTGACGCGGGTGGTCCGCTCCTTGCCGTCCCAGCCCGCGGTCCGCAGCGTCGCGGCCCGGGCGAGCCGGGCGCCGGGCTCCCACTCGATCTCGACGTCGGCGGTGCGGGCGTGCTCGAGCGGGGTCGACTCGTCGGCCCCGGGCAGCAGCGGCACCACGCAGGCGCTCTCGTAGACGTGCCGGCCCTCGGCGTCGTCGACCAGGGCGAGGTGCGTGCAGTGGTCGTCGAGGTGCAGCGGGGCCCAGACCCAGAAGAACTGCGACGGCTCCGCGGGCGGCGCCCCGCCGGCCGGCTCGCCGACCGCCCGGACGCCCCACGACCGGTCCCGCGTCCCGGGCGTCCCGGCGCAGGTCAGCTCGGTGTCGCCGGTGCGGAACCGGCCTTCCCAGGTGCCCCACTGGGTCAGCCGCGTGTAGTCCATCGTCGCGGTCACACCGGTGTGCCGGATGATGCGCGGCTCCTCCACGGCGGGCGTGCGGGCGCGGAACACGAGGTCGGCGGCGAGTCCCTGCTCGGGCGCGTCGACCCGGACGCGCAGCACCCGCAGCGGCTCGACCACCTCGACCGTGATCGGGCCGACCGACGTCGCCGCGGCACGGTCGAGCGGCGCGCGGGCCGACGAGTGGACCGAGCGCTGCACCCCGGCGTGGAGCACGCTGAACGACGCGTCGACGACCCGCCGGTTCGGGTAGAGGCCGAGGGCCAGGGCGAAGAAGTAGCCGCCCTCGGGGTCGTAGCCGTTGAAGAAGTACCGGTCGTAGTAGTTCCGGTCGCCCGTGCCGGGGACCGCGACCGGCTCGGCCGTCTGGTGCAGCGGATAGTCGTCGAACGTCGTGATCACGCGGACCGCCCTTCCACGCCGCCCCGTTGCGGCGTGCCCGCCCCGGACGCTACGAGCCGGACCCGGCCCGGTCAAACACCTGCATCAACGAGGCTTCTCCCGGCGCGTCCGGCCGGTTACGGTCGATCACGTGCCGACGACGTCACCCCTCGTGGACCTGCTCGATCCCGCCGCGTTCACCGGCGGCCACCCCCACGAGCAGTACCGCTGGCTGCGCGAACACGACCCGGTCCACCACCATGCCGAGGTGGACGGCCCGGGTTTCTGGGCGTTGACCCGGCACGTCGACGTGCGGGCGGTGGGCCGCGACGCGGAGACGTTCTCCTCGGAGCCGACCATCATGATCGCGGACGAGCGCGTCCCGGGCGACGGCGTGCACAAGATGATGCTGATGGCCGACGGTGCCGACCACACCCGGCTGCGCCGGATCGCCGCGCGGGACTTCGTGCCGCGGGCGGCCCGCCTGCTGCGGCCCCGGATCCGGGAGCTGGCCCGCGAGATCGTCGGCGCGGTCGAGGGACGCGGCGAGTGCGACCTGGTCACGGACCTCGCCGGCCTGATGCCGTCGTACGTGATCGCCGAGCTGCTGGACATCCCGCACGCCGAGGGCGTCGCGCTCTACGACCTCACCGAGGCGATCCACGCGAGCCCGGACGAGGGGAGGGCCGGCCCGACCGGCGCCGAGGCCGTCGAGCAGATGTTCGCGCACGCCCACGCGCTGTGGGAGCGCAAGCGCGCGCACCCCGGCGACGACCTGGCGAGCCGGATCGTGCACGCCTCGGCCGGCGACCGCCCGCTCGACGAGCTGGACTTCGCCCTCTACTTCCTGCTGCTGATCGATGCGGGCGGGGACACCACCCGCAACCTCGTCGCGGGCGGGACGGACGCGCTGTTCGCCCACCCCGAGCAGCTCGCCGAGCTGCGCGCCGACCCCGACGGCCTGCTGCCCACCGCGGTCGAGGAGCTGCTGCGCTGGGTCAGCCCGGTCGTCTACATGCGCCGGCGGGCCACCCGCGACACCGTGCTCGGCGGTCGGGAGATCGCCGCCGGCGACAAGGTCGTCCTGTACTACGGCGCGGCCAACCGGGACCCGGACCGGTTCGCCGACCCGGACCGGCTGGACCTGCGCCGCATCCCCAACGACCACCTCGCCTTCGGCGGCGGCCCGCACTTCTGCCTCGGCGCGCACGTCGGCCGGCTGGAGATCGACGCGATGCTCCGCGAGATCCTCGCGCTGCCCGGACTGGAGCCCGCGGGGCCCGTGGAGTGGCAGCGCTCGACCTTCATCACCGGGCCCCGCCGGATGCCGGTGCGGTTCGTCCCGCGCTGAGGGCACGGGAACGCGGGGCGGCCCGGGGCGGTCCCGAGGCAGGGGACACACAGGGGCGCCGGTCGGTCGAAGGGCGTCTCGACCGGCCGGCGCCAACCTGGCTGCCTGGCGAGCATCTCGAAGAACACCACCTCCTGACCGAGTACCGGCGGTTCCCGGCGGGGCCGGGCGATACGACAAGGGTGTCCCTGTCGGCGGCGTCGCGGAATCGGCCCCGGGACGCCAAACCGCCCGGCGGGCCTGGACCCGGTGGGACGGGAGGGGCGGCGTCGCTCGGACCTCGCGCATGATTCGCCCCTCCTGGGGTACGTGGACCTGCTGCGATGGTGAGGAGGGGCGATGGCGGGCTGCCGTACGGACCGGGCGTTGCTCCAGGAGAACGCGAACCTGCGCCGCCTGATCGCCCTCTCCTCGGCCATGGCGGAGCTGCTCGACGAGGGCGAGATCGTCGGCTGCGCCCTGGACGCGGTCGCGGCGCTCACCCCCTGCCACCCGGTCGCCGCCCTGCTCGACGCCGGGCAGGTGGGCGTCCGCGCGCCCGACGGCCGGGTCGTCGACCGGCCGGGCCTCGCGGCCCGTCTGGCGGCGCTCGGTGACGCCGACGGCGACGTCGCCGCCGAGGTGGGCACCCGGTGGGCCATGGCCTATACAGTGCGGGCCCTGGACGCCCACGCCGGCCACCTCGTGGTCGCGTGCGGGCACGCGCCGTCCCGGGAGCACCGCGTGGTGCTGCGGCTCCTGGTGCAGCAGACGAACCTGGCGCTCGGCACCGCGCGGCTGCGTTGCCGCGAGCACGCCGCCGCCCGGGAGATGAGGGTGGTCAACGCGTCGCTGGAGGAGGCGAACGGCCGGCTCACCGCCGCCGTCGTCGACCTGCAACGCCGGCGGGAGGCCCACGAGCGGCTGGCCGGCGCGGTGGCCGCGGAGACGGGAGAGGCGGGCATCGCGACCGAGGTCCACCGGCTGACGGGTCTGCCCGTGGCCGTCGAGGACGCCGCCGGCGGGCTGCGGGCCTGGGCCGGGCCGGGCCGGCCCGAGCATCCCCGGCCCGATCTCGTCGACCGCACCGCCCGCCGGCGCCGCACCGCGCTGCTGGCCGAGGCGTGCCGCAGCCCCGAGCCGGTCCGCGACCACGACCGGCTGGTGGCCGTGGCCCGGCCGCGCGACGAGGTCCTGGGGGTGCTCGCGCTCGTCGACCCCGCCGGCCGGGCGGGGGAGTACGAGGCCTTCGTATTGCAGCACGGCGCCCTGATGCTGACCGTCGAGCTCAGCCACCAGCGGAACCTGGTCGAGTCCGAGCTGCGGTTGCGCCGCGACCTCGTCGACGACCTCCTCGCCGGTACCGACGTCGCCGGGGCCCGGTCCCGCGCCGAGGCGCTCGGCCACGACCTCACGAGCCCGCACCGGGTGTTGGTGCTGCGCTGGCCCGCGGAGGAGGGCCTGGTCCGTGCCGTGGAGCAGGCCAGCAGGGCCGCCCTCGGCGCGACGCCGCTGCTCGCCCGACGGCCGGACGGCATCGTGCTGGTCGCCCCGGAGCCCGACGGACCCGAGGAGCCCGACGGGCGGTGCCCCTGGGAGGCGCTGCACCGCGCCGTGACCGAGCGGCTGCCCGCCGCCCTCGGGAGCCCGGGGGCCATCGGGGTCGGCGCGGTGTGCCACGACCCGGCCGGCCTCGCGCGCTCCTTCTTGGAGGCCCAGCGCGCCCTGACGGTGCGCCTCGGCTGCGGCCGGCCGGTGGGGGTGACCCGCTACGAGGACCTCGGCATCTACCGCGTCCTCACCGTCGACGGCGACGACGGCGAGGTCCGCGGGTACGTGCGGGAGTGGCTCGGTCCGCTGCTCGACTACGACTCGACGAACGGCGCCGACCTGGTCCGCACCGTGTGGCAGTACCTCGAGCAGGGCGGCAACTACGACGCCACCGCCCGTGCGCTCCTGATCCACCGGAGCACGCTCCGGTACCGGCTCCGGCGGATCCGGGAGATCAGCGGGCTCGACCTCGGGGCCGTCGACACGCGGCTCAACCTGCACGTGGCCGCGCGCGCCTGGCACCTGCTCCAGGACGGGGTGTCCCGGTAGGACGGGCGGAGAGACCTACAGCGCCATGCGGTGCCGCGCCGCCCCGGCCCACCCCTCCGCCAGCGGGACCGAGTACCAGATCTCCAGCCGCACCGAGGCGAAGAGCCACTCGCCCGCCACGCGGGCGTAGGTGTCGGTGAAGCGCCCGGCGAACAGGAAGCTCGTGCCGTGGTAGATCGGCGTGGCGAACAGGTGGCTGGTGCCCGTGGCCGTGTCCCCCGCCTCCCCGACCTCGACCGAGTGTCCGTGCACGAACTGCCGCACGAACGGCGTCCCGGCGTCGGCGGGGAGCAGCCGCGGGATGGCCGCGAAGAACTCCCCGACGGCCGCGCGGCCGGACTCCCGGCCGAGGTAGTCGTAGTCGAGCTCGGCGTCCTCGGTGAACAACCCGCCGATCTCCGCCCACCGGTCGGTGTTGACGAAGTCGTGGAAGCGGTTGCGCAGCAGGCGGATCCGGTCCTGCGACTCGAGGACGTCCACCCGCCGCCGCAGGTCCGCGAGCTCGGCGGCGAGATCGGCGGTGTCGGTCATCGGGCCCGGAACGTCAGCGGCAGCGACTGCATCCCGTGCATCACGTAGCTGGGGTCGTAGCGGGGGACGAATCCCTCCTCGGCCAGCCGGATGTCGTCGAGCCGCTCGAGCAGGACCTCGAACCCGATCCGGGCCACCGCCCGGGCCAGCGGCGCGCCGATGCAGGAGTGCGGTCCGTGACCGAACGCCTGGTGGGAGCGGAGCTTCTCCCGGTCGGCGTCGTACTCGTCCGGGCGGTCGAAGACCTCGGAGTCCCGGTTGCCCGAGGCGTAGACCACCCAGACGTGGGCGCCGGCCGGGATCGGGACGCCGCCGAGCTCGGTGTCGGCCGTCGCGACCCGGAACAGGCCCTGCACCGGGGACTCCAGGCGCAGGCCCTCCTCCAGGCAGCGGGGCAGGTCCTCGGGGTGCTCCCGGACCCGGGTCATCAGCGCGGAGTCCTCGCACAGCATCAGCATGAACGAGGAGATGAGCTTGGTCGTGGTGTCCGCGCCCGCGCCGATGAGCTGGCTGAAGAACCCGACCATCTCGTTGGGCGTCAACGGGGCGTCGCCCTCGTTGCGGGCCTGGACGACGGCGGTGATCAGGTCGTCCTTCGGGTTCTGCCGGCGGTCCTCGACCTCGTTCTCGAAGAACGTCCAGAACTCGATCTGCGTCTCCAACGTGGCGAGCAGCTCCTCGTCCGTCATCGAGGTGCCGATCGTGGAGTTGATCGCGTCCGCCCAGCGCCGGAAGTCCCCCGAGTTCTCCACCGGCACGCCGAGCAGCGTGGCCAGCGCGTGGATCGGGGCGGGGGAGCAGAAGGCCGGCACGAGGTCGACGTGTCCCTCTGCGGCGAAGCGGTCCACCAGGGCGTGGCACATCTGCCGGATCTGCGGCTCGATGCGCGACACGGAGCGCGGGGTGAGCGCCTTGTTCAGGATCCGCCGGTGCCGGCTGTGGTGCGGCGGGTCCTGGGTGAAGAGGACGTCGCCGCGGCTCATCACGACCCGGACCCGCTCGGCGAACTCCGGCGTCACGTCCGTCATGGCCCGGGTGATCGCCGCGATCGCCCCGGACACGGTGGGGCCCATCGGGTTCTGGCTGGAGAACAGCCTGGGCTGGGTGTTGACCTTCTCGATGTCGGCGTGCCGGGTCACGACGTAGATGTCGTACTCCGGGTCGTGGAAGACGGGGGCGGTGCGCCGCAGCTCCGCGTAGTGCGGATAGGGGCAGCGCATCGCCTCCTGGTCCTGGTCGAAGACTGCTTTGGTCGGTCGGTCTTCCGTGGTGGTCATCGCGTCCCCCGACGTCGCTGTCCGGTTCGGTGCTGTCCGAATGAGGGCCGTCCGGATCCGTGCTGTCCGGACCCGTGCTGTTCTGATGCCTGCTACTTGGCGCCCTGCCCCGCGTCGACGCGCAGGATGTGGCCGGTGATCTGGTCGGCGTTGTCCGACGCCAGGAAGAGCACGGCGTCGGTGATGTTCTGCATCTCGGTGCGCCACTTGGGCCCGGGCATGTTGCCGGCCTCGGAGAACATCTCGTAGGCGGCGCCCGGGGTCATGTCGACCTCGCCGGCCAGCCCGAGCACCATGCCGGAGCCCTGGCCCTCGCCCGGGCGGATCGTCGCGGGCGCGATGCAGTTCACGTTGATGTCGAACTCGGCGAGCTCGAAGGCCCAGGCCGAGGTCAGGCCCTGAATCGCGTGCTTGGCGGCCACGTAGTGCGACAGCTGCGCGTGTCCCGAGCCGGTCACCCCGGAGGAGATGTTGACGATCTTCCCGGAACGGCGGCCGATCATGTTCGGCACCACGTACTTCGCGACGTACATGTGCCCCTTGACGATCGTGTCGATCACCGCGTCCATGACGTGCGACCGCATGCCCTGGATGGTGTCCAGCGCCGCGACGCCCGCGTTGTTGACGAGGATGTCGATCCGCCCGTCGAAGAAGTCCAGCGCCTTGGCGACCGCGGCCTCGACCTGGGACTCGTCCCGGATGTCGCAGGGCAGCGGGATGACCCGCCGGTCCTTGTCCTCGATCGCCTTGACGGTGTCGTCGAGCATCTGCGCCGTGGCGAGCGGGTAGATGTCGGCGATCGGCTCGGTGATGTCGAGCGCGGCGATGTCGGCGCCGGCGTCGGCGAAGGCCTTGGCGTGGCTGAAGCCCTGGCCCTTCGCCGCCCCGGTGATCAGTACGTTCTTGCCCTCGAGCCCGCGCAGGACGGCGGCCATGGGGTCCTCCTCGGTGATGGTGCGGCGGCAGTGCTGATGTTCGCTCCGCAAGCTCCGCTCAGGGGGTCACGACGGGGGCCGGCTGGGTGCCCGACGGGGCCGGAGCGGCTGCATCAGGGGCGGGTGCGCCCCGCCCGTGGACGTGCCGGTGTGCGGCCTCGCCCGCGCCGCCGTTGGCCGCCGCCCACCGGACGGAGTCGACGATCATGTCGTAGCCGGTGCAGCGGCAGAGGTTCCCCTCGATGCCCTCGCGGATCTCGGTCTCGTCGGGCGCCTCGTTCTCGAGCAGCAGCCCGGTCGCGGCCATGACCATGCCGGGGGTGCAGTAGCCGCACTGCAGGCCGTGGCACTGCCGGAAGCCCTCCTGCACGGGGGACAGCTCGCCGCCGCCGGCGAGACCCTCGACGGTGAGGACGTCGGCGCCGTCGGCCGCCACGGCCAGCACGGTGCAGGACTTCACCGTCCTCCCGTCGAGCATCACGGTGCAGGCACCGCAGTTGGACGTGTCGCAGCCGACGTGCGTGCCGGTGAGCCCGCGGGTCTCGCGCAGGTAGTGCACCAGCAGCAGGCGGGACTCGATCTCGCCCTCGCCCACCGTGCCGTTGACCGTGATCCGGACCTTGTGGTGGGACATCTCAGCTCCCGTTCTGCTGGAGGATCCGCCAGACCTTCTGCGGGGTGCAGGGCATCTCGACGTCGCGGACGCCGAGGTGGGACAGCGCGTCGACCACCGCGTTGACCACGGACTGCGGTGCCGCGGTGGCGCCCGACTCGCCGAGCCCCTTGGCCCCCAGGGGGTTGAAGCTGGTCCTCGTGACCAGGTGGTCGGTCTCGTAGTGGGGGAGGTCGACGGCGCTCGGCAGCGTGTAGTCGACGAGCGTCCCCGACAGGGGCTGGCCGTCCGGCCCGTACGCGACCTCCTCGAGCAGGGCCTGTGCGATGCCCTGCGCGACGCCGCCGTGGATCTGCCCCTTGGCCATCAGCGGGTTGATCACGGTGCCGCAGTCGTCGACGGCGACGTAGCGGGCGATCCGGACCTTGCCGGTGTCGCGGTCGATCTCGACCACGCAGCAGTGGGCACCCGACGGGTAGGACAGGTTCTGCGGCTCGTGGAAGGCCGTCTCGTCGAGGCCGAGGTCGAAGCCGTCGGGCAGCAGGTGCGGCTTGAACGCCCGCACCGCGACCTCGCCCATGCCCACGGACTTGCCCGGTGCGCCCTTGACCCGGAACTCGCCGTCGACCAGCTCGACGTCGGACTCGTCCGCCTCGAGCATGTGCGCGGCGATCCGCGCCGCCTTCTCCCGCACCTTGATCGCGGCCTTCATCACCGCCGAGCCGCCGACCGGCACGCCGCGGCTGCCCATCGTGCCGATGCCCTCCTGCACGGTGGCCGTGTCGCCGTGGATGAGGGTGATCCGGTCGAAGTCGATCTGCAGCTCGTCGGCGACGATCTGGGCGAACGCCGTCTGGTGACCCTGCCCGTGCGGGCTGGTGCCGACCTTGATCACCGCGGACCCGTCGACGTTGAGCCGGACGTTCGCGGACTCCCAGCCGCCGACGTAGCCGAACTGCTCGAACAGCGGGGTGGGGCCGAAGCCGCCCATCTCGACGAACGTGGAGAACCCGATCCCGAGCAGCGGGGCCGCCGGGTCGTCCCGCCGGGTGGCCTGCTCCTTGCGCAGCAGCGGGTAGTCGACGTGCTCGAGGAGCTTGTCGAGCGCGCCGGGGAAGTCCGCCTCGTCGTAGACGATGCCCTCGAACTGGGTGGCGAACGGCATCTCGCCGGGCTGGACGAAGTTGCGCCGCCGCACCTCCAGCGGGTCCAGCCCGAGCTCGGCGGCGACGTGGTCGACCACCCGCTCGATCATGAACGACGCTTCGGGACGGCCGGCGCCGCGGTAGGAGCCGACGGGCGTGGTGTTGGTGACGACCGACCGGAAGCTCGGCGCGATGACCGGGATCTTGTAGCAGCCGCCGGACATGAACGAGGTCAGCGTGGGCAGCCCGATGCCGGTCGCGTCGGGCCAGCCGCCGCAGTCCTGGGTGATCCGCACGCGCAGGGCGAGCAGCCGGCCGTCGTCGTCGAAGCCGACCTCGACGTCGTGCTCCTGGGCCCGCCCGTGGACCATCGAGGTCATGTTCTCGCTGCGGGTCTCGACGTACTTGACCGGGCGCCGCAGCCGCCGCGACAGCTCCGCGGTCAGGAGGAACTCGGGGTAGCAGGAGGCCTTCGCGCCGAAGCCGCCGCCGACGTCGGGCGCCACGACCCGGACCTCCTGCTGGGAGAGCCCGAACATCTGCGCCATCTCGTTGCGCATGTGGTGCGGGGTCTGGGTGGTGGCGTAGATCGTGAGCCCGGAGTTCTGCCAGTCCGAGAGGCAGACGGTCGGCTCCATCGGCACGGCGGCGCAGCGCTGGTTCTTCAGGTGGATCGCGAGCCGGTGCGGCGCGGCGGCGAGCTCCTCCTCGGCGTCCGTGGCCGAGAGCACCTGCTCCAGGACGACGTTGGAGGCGGTGCCCTCGATGATCGGCACGGCGTCCTCGGCGGTCGCCGCGGCGACCGAGGCCATCACCGGGAGCTCCTCGTACTCGACGAGTACCGCCTCGGCGGCGTCGGCGGCGAGGTAACGGTCCGTGGCGACGACGACGGCCACGCACTCGCCGACGAAGTGCACCCGGTCCTTCGCCAGGCAGGGCCGCTCCATCCCGGGCACCGAGCGGTTGGGCGGCATGCCCTCCAGGTCCGCGTTCGTCCAGACGCCGAGGACGCCCGGCATGGCCGCCGCCCCGGTCGTGTCGACCGACAGGATGCGGGCGTGCGCGAGGTAGGACCGCACGTACGCCATGTGCACCGTGCCGGGCAGGCGGACGTCGTCGACGTACGTGCCGCGCCCGGTGAGCAGGGCCGGGTCCTCCTTGCGGACCACCGCCGCGCCGACCATCGAGCCCATGATCCGGACCTCCTCGTCCTGTCCCTACCGGTCCTGTACCTACCGGCCGTGCGGTGGGTGGCCGGAGGCATGTGCCCCGGGTCACGACCGACCGACGCTAGGAACCTAACGTCGGGCGCCCGCCCGTCGCAAGGGGACCCGGCCTCCGGGCCGTTGCGGGTCGCCGCGCGTCGTCAGTAGGCTAACGCCGTTCGGACTCGTCGGGGTACGTGCGGGCGGGTGTCCGGCGGTGCGGCCGCACCTGCGGAACGGGAGGCCCCGTGGTGGAGACCGATCTGATCGTCGTCGGGTTCGGCGGGGCGGGCGCGGCGGCGGCGATCACCGCGCACGACGCGGGCGCCTCCGTCGTCGTGCTGGAGAAGCAGCCTGCGGAGGCGCACACCCCGGGGACCGCAGGCGGCCGGCTGAACTTCCTGATCGACATCAACCCCGCCGGGTACCTGATCGTGGACCGGCACGGGCGGCGGTACGCCGACGAGACGATGCAGGCGAAGCTGCTGCACGGCTTCTACTACGAGATGCTCGCCTACGACTACGAGCGCGCCGAGTACGGCCGGATCCCCAGCTACTGGCTGTTCGACGAGCGCCGGCGCGCCGCGGGCCCCCTCACGCTGACCCATCTCGGTGCCTGCAAGGTCGGGCTCTACGAGTGGAGCCCGGACAACGCGGCGGAGATCGCGCGGAGCTGGATCGGCCGCGGGAGCACGCCCGCGGAGGCGGGCGCGGCCGTCGGGATGCCCGATCCCGCCTCCCTCGACGAGGCCGTGCGGACCTACAACGCCGCGTGCGCCGCGGGGGAGGACCCGCTCGGCCGGGCACCGGAGACCCTCGTCCCGCTCGAGCCGCCGTACTACTGCGTGCCGCTCTACCCGGGCGGTTCCAACACCTCCGGCGGCCCGGTGCGCGATGCGGGCGGGCGCGTGCTCGATCCCTACGGCGAGCCGGTCCCGGGGTTGTTCGCGGCGGGGGAGCTGGGGCAGCCGGTCGGCATGCTCTATCCCGCCGACGGCGCCAACCTCTCCGAGGCGTTCTGCTTCGGCCGCATCGCGGCGCGGACCGCGCTCGGCTGACCACCGCTCGCGGAGCCGCGCGGGTCTCAGCCCCGGTCGGGCTCCCGGCGCGGCACCCAGACCCAGTCGATCTCCGGCCGGTTCTCGATCACCGCGGCGTGCACCCGGCGCTCGGCGAGCCGCCAGCCCTCCGGGGTGCGGGCGAGGACGTCGACGTAGCGCAGGTGGGCGCGCCACTGCCGGCCCTCCCACTCCTCGTGGCTCGCGGTCACGTAGGTCACGGCGGTGGCGCGGTCGCCGTCCTCCGGGTCGAACGTCACGCGGCTCTGCCCGAGCTGGTGGTGGGTGCGGCGGAACTGCGCCTGGCCTGCGGCGATGCGGTCCCGGACGGCCTGCCGCCCGGTGACGAGCCCGCCGCGGCCGGGCCCGTAGTCCGTGACGCAGTCCGGCGTGAAGAGTGCGGCGACGGCGTCGAGGTCGTACTCGTCGACCCGCTCGCAGTACAGCGCCAGCACGTCCGCGACGGCGGCCCTGTCCTCGAGTCCCATCGGGTCCCCGGTTCTCACGTGCCCTCCCGGAGTCGCGGCAGGACCTCCCTGCCGAAGGTCGCCAGCCGTTCCCGCTGGACCGCCACCGGCTCCGGGAACAGCAGGCGCAGGACGAGATGGACCTCCGGCCAGTCCCGCAACCCCGCCAGGACCCCGCGCAGCCCGGCGACGACCTCGTCGACGTTCCCCTTGACCTGGATGTACGCGTCGACGTCGGCGCCGACGGCGACCGTGCGCGAGTAGACCGTGCGGCCCGTCTGGATCGCCTCGTACGCCTGCTGCTGCACGGCGAAGGCGGCGCGGGCCGAGCCGGCGCCGCCGCCGGGGGCGTCGAGCACACAGGTGACGTTGACGGCGCGGGTGAACCCGGCACGCGGGGCCCCGAGCTGCGCCGACGCCGCCTCGACGATCCCGGGCTCGCCCCGGCCGACGAGGTGGCCGTCGGCGATCCGCCCCGCGCGGGCGACCGCGGCGGCCGCGTACCCGCCGAGCCAGATCGGGATCCGCCGGCTCGGCGTCGGGGTGACCCGGACGTCGTCGAGCCCGAGGACGGGGCAGGAGAAGCTCGCTCCCGTCCAGGCCGTGCGCAGGGCGCCGACCAGCGCCTCCAACCGGGCGCCCCGGGTCCGCGGGTCCACGCCGAAGGCCCGGTACTCGTGCTCGGCGTAACCCAGCCCCAGGCCGAGGACGAGCCGCCCGCCGCTGAGCAGGTCGACCACCGCGGCGTCCTCGGCGAGGCGGAGCGGGTGGTGCAGCGGCGCCAGCACGACGCCGGTGCCGAGCGTGATCCGGCTCGTCACGGGCGCGAGCGCCGCGAGCACGGTGAGCGGGGAGGGGAGGTAGCCGTCGGGGAGGCCGTGGTGCTCGGTCACCCAGAACGAGTCGAAGCCGGCCGCCTCGGCCGCCACCGCCACGTCGGCGACCTCGCCGTAGCTCTGTCGGCTGTCGGCGCCCTGGCCGGTCCACAGCCCGACGCCGACCCGCAGGCTCATCCGAGGACGTCCCCGAGCCGCCCGCGCCAGACCTGCAGGTCGACGTAGTCGCGGAAGGCGGTGATCAGGCCCGTCCCCGGGTCGACCTCCACCACGCCGTTGCACTCGATGGCGTACTCGCGCCCGTCGATCCGGAACCGGTCCACCCGTTCCAGCCACGCCCGGTCCTCGGCGAAGCTCGCCGTGACGATCTCCCACTCCACGTACTCGGAGCGGTCGAGGATCGGCGCGAGCAGCCCGCGCACGCCCTCCGGCCCGCGGACCGGCGGATGGGGCATGTTCGCGTAGGTGGCGTCGGGGGCGAAGCACGCCGCGGCGGCCGCGGCGTCGCCCGCGCCGACCGCCGCCAGGAACCGCTCGACCGCCGCCCGCGCGCTCGTCCCGCCCGGCCCGCTCATCCCTCGAAGACCACCGGGTACGACGCGAAATGGTCGCGCGCGGAGTGCGGGTCCCGCTGCGGGGCGGCGTCCGGATCCGGGCGGCCACCCGCCGTGAGCAGCGCCTCCAGCATCAGGGTGACGGTGCCGAGCACCCGCTCGGACTCGCTGACCGGGTGCCCCTCCGGGGCGGGGACCCCGCCCGCCAGCTCGGTGCCGATGCAGGCGTGCATCCCGCCGCCGAACGCGTGCCCCCACCGCGGGACGTCCGCGGGGACCTCGCGCAGCGGGTCGTAGACGTCCGGGCGCTCGAACACTGCGGGGTCGCGGTTGGCGGCGGCGATGTCGAGGACGACGAACGCGCCCTCCGGGATCTCCCGGCCGCCCCGCAGCGAGATCGGGGCCAGCGCGCGGCGCTGCGCGACCGGGCTCGCGGGGTGCAGCCGCAGGGTCTCGTAGACGCAGCGTTGCAGCAGCGCGGGGTCCTGCCGCGCCTTGTCGGCCGCCTCGGGCTCGCGCCGGGCCCAGGCGAAGAAGTCGTCGGCGGCGTGGGTGAAGGCGTCGGCCGTGGAGTGCGAGCCCGCCTGCAGGTAGAAGGCACACTCGCGGCGCAGGACGTCCCGGTCGATCCCCAGCTCGTCCCAGTTGCGCAGCAGCGCGGTGAGCACGTCCCGCGGCAGGTCGTCCTCGGTGATCTCGCCGGCGACCAGCCGGGCGAGCAGGGCCTCCCGCCGCTCGATCGACGGCTGGAGGAAGACCGTGTCGAACTCCTCCAGCGCCGCGGCGACCTCGGCCCGGACCTCCTCGGGATCGCGGGTGGTGTGGACGATCGTGGCGCCCTCGGAGAACTTCTTCGCGAAGCGGTAGAGCGCGTCGACCGCGGCGTTCACCTCGGCGGCGCTGCCGGTGGGCTTGTCCAGCCCGGCCACCATCGCCGTGAGGTTCATGATCGTGCGGTAGCCCACCTCCAGCAGGTCCGCCCGGCCCGCGGCGGCGAAGGGCGCGAGGGTGTCCCGGACGACGTCGCGCAGGAACGCCTGCTCCCAATACCGGAAGGTGCCGCGGCGGAAGAGCCGGTTCTCCACCCGGCGCCGCTTGCGGTGGTCGGCACCGTGGAGCACGAGCAGGCTGTCGGCCATGACCACGCCGCCCGCGTCGTACAGGGCCTGCTCCAGGTCGTGCTGGCGGTAGGCCTCCCGCACGTCGGCGTAGCCGTCGAGCGTGATCGTCTCCATCGGTGTCCCCGGTTCACCTCGGCGTGATAGTCCTAACGACGCTAGCACCGGAGACGTGCGAGGGGGACCCCGTGGAGCTCGGCGTGCTGATGAGGGAACCGGTCAGGTCCGCCGCGCAGTGGCGCGACCCCGTCCGCCGGGTCGACGACGCCGGCCTCACCAGCCTCCAGGTCTCGGACCACTTCGACCGCTCCCCGGGTCAGCCCGCTCGTCGCGTTGGCCGCGGCGGCGCAGGTCAACGCTGGTGCTCAACAACGACTTCCGGCAGCCGGCCGTGCTGCGACGGTCCCGGGTCCGCGGTTCGCGGGTTGCGGATCGTGCCCGCGCCGACGACTCGGCCGCCTGATGGTCGGGGCGGCGGGAAGCGGGTGCTGACCCCTACTGGGCCGAGATCACCGCAGACCCGCTCGACGCCGGTCGCCGGCGGATTGCCGCGCTCGGCCTCGCCCTCACCCCGGAGCAGCTGCTCGCCTCGCCGCACGCCCTGATCGGGTCCCGCGCCGCCGTCGCCGAGCGGCTAGCGGAGCTGCGCGAGCGGTAGGGGTTCGACGCCGTGACGGTCTACGAGGCGGACCTTCCGGTTCTGGCGTCGTTAGGGTCTTGACGCCGCCCGGAGCGCACGACAGGGTCGGACCGTCCCCGGGGACCTCGAGAAAGGCGGCACCGTGGCCGGACCCGTACACATCGAGGCGGACGTCGTGGTGCTCGGCACCGGGCCCGCCGGCATGGCCGCCGTGTCCGCCGCCGTGGCCGCCGGGGTGGAGGTCGTGGCCGTCGAGGCCATGCCGCACATCGGCGGCAACGCCGTCTGGTCCACCGGGTACCTGGCGTTCGTCGGCTCGGACATGCAGGCCGAGCAGGGGATCGTCGACTCGGAGGAGACCTTCGTCGCCGACGCCCGTGCGATGGTCGAGGCCGCCGAGGACCAGTTCGGCGTGGAGTGCGACGAGGACCTCGTCCGGCTGTTCGCGCGGGAGAGCGCCGAGACCTACCGCCTGCTCACCGAGCGCGGTGTGCGGTTCAGCCGGTTCATCCCGCGGCCCAAGCAGCACACCGTCGACCGGATGGCCGCGGTCGAGGACACCTGGATGCTCGGGCGGGCGTTCGTGCCGGACTTCGAGCGGGCCACCACGCTCTACGGGACGCTCGCCGACCGGCTGGTCACGGAGGACGGCCGGGTGACCGGGGTGCGCGCGCACTCCGCGGACTCCGCGGACACCGAGTACCTGCTCACCGCCCGGCGCGGGGTTGTGCTGGCCACCGGCGGCTACCAGTCCAATCCCGAGCTGCGCCGCCGCTACCAGCCCGGGTTCGTCGCCCGCGCGCCGTACCTCGGCATCGACACCTGCCGCGGCACCGGGCACCTGCTCGGCCAGGCGGTCGGGGGCGACCTGATGAACATGACCTTCGTGCCGCCCCTGGTGATCGTGTCGTCGTCCGTGGTGGAGGACGCGATCGCCGTCAACGAGGCCGGCGAGCGCTTCCACGACGAGGCGGGTCCCTACGAGGAGCGGGTCGAGCGGCTGCACGCCCAGCCCGGCCGCCGGGCCTGGTACGTCGTCGACGACGTGGTCGCGCGGGAGAAGGAGGGGCTGATCGGGCAGATGCCCGAGCCCCCGGTGCAGGCGGCCACGCTCGCGGAGCTCGCGGCGCTGATCGGCGTCCCCGCCGAGGCCCTGCAGGCCACCGTCGACCGCTGGAACGCCTTCCTCGACACCGACGCGACGGTCGACCCCGACCACGGCCGCGTCGTCCTCCCGCCGGGCCGGCGCCGCTGCGCGACCGGGCCCTTCACGGCCGTGCCGATGGTCGAGGGCGTCAACTTCTGCTGCGGCGGTTTCCGGGTCACCCGGGACATGCAGGTGGTCGACGTGTTCGGCGCGGCGATCCCGGGCCTGTTCGCCGCGGGGGACTGCGTCGGCGGCCTGAACCCGGTCTCCGACCTCGGCGGCATCCACATCTGCGGCGGGCTGACCCTCGGCCGGGTGGCCGGGCGGGCCGCCGCGCGGGGCGCCGACGACCGGTCGGACCACGGCACGGTGCTGCACGCCGGGATGCCGAGCATGCTCGACACCCGCATCGAGCTGGTCCACCTCGACCCGTCCGCGACCCGCGCCTAGGAGACGTCGATGTCCGTCGGAGTGCTGTTCACGCAGGGCCTGGTCACGGGCGACCCGCACACCGTGCTGGGGGAGATCCTCGAACAGGCCGAGGCCGCCGACCGGCTCGGCTTCTCGGCCGCGCTCACCACCGAGCACAAGTACTCCGACGAGTACTTCGGCTCGCCGCTGCACCTTTCGTACGCGATCGCCGCCCGCACCCGGCGGGTCCGCGTCGGGACGGCGATCGCGATCGCGCCGCTCTACAACCCCGTCGAGCTCGCGCAGGACTCCGCGATGCTCGACCAGCTCTCCGGCGGGCGCGCATGGCTCGGGCTGGGCGTCGGGTACATGCCCGTCGACTACTCGACGGTCGGCGTGAGCTGGGAGGACCGGGCCCAGCGGTTCGACGAGACCGTCCGGATCCTGCGCGCCGCGCACACCCAGGAGCGGTTCTCGTTCGCCGACGAGATCTACTCCTTCGACGACGTGTCGGTCATCCCGCGCCCGGTCCGCCCCGAGGGTGTGCCCCTGCACCTCGCCGCCTGGACGCCGGGCGGGCTGCGCCGCGCGGGCAGGCTCGCCGACGGCTGGATCACCAACGCCCTGATGTCGCTGCCGACCATGGCCGGCATGGCCGCGGACTACCGCGCCGCCGCCGAGGCCGCGGGCCGCACCCCGCACGTCACCTCGATCCGGTTCTGCTGGCCGTACACCTCGCGGGAGGCCGCGCTGGAGAAGTTCGGCGACACCGCGCTCGCCATGGCGCGCACGCTGTTCGACTACGGCGCCATCACGGACCTGCCCGGGGTCACGTCGTCCGCGGAGATCACCCTCGAGGAGTTCGTCCGGGACCGGTTCGTGTTCGGCACCCCCGAGGAGTGCGTGCAGACGATCGGCCGGTTCCGCGAGGAGGCGGGCGTCGACGACTTCCTGATGATCTTCCGGTACCCGACGGGGCCGGACCACGCCGCCGTCCTGGAGGCGATGGAGCTGTTCGGGGCAGAGGTGCTGCCCGCCCTGCAGGACGACGCGGAGGCGGTGCCGGCGTGACCCTGCGGATCGGGGTGGTCGGGGCGAGCTACGCCCAGGGCACCCACCTGCCCGTCTACGCCGAGCTCGCGGCGGAGGGCGTCGTCGAGCTGGTGGCGGTGGCGACCGCGCACCGCGAGACGGCGGACGCCGTCGCGGAGAAGTTCGGCATCCGCGCGCACGTCGGGTTCGAGGCGCTGTGCGCGGACCCCGAGGTGGACCTCGTCGACGTCGCGACGCGGCCGAGCCTGCACCGCGAGATGGTCCTCGCGGCGCTCGCGGCCGGGAAGCACGTGCTGTGCGAGGCGCCGCTCGCCCCGACCGTGGCCGACGGCGAGGCGATGGCCGCCGCCGTGGGGAACCGAGTCGCCGTGGTCGACATGCAGTCCCGGTTCCGCCCGGGGCTCGCCGAGCTGCGCCGGCTCGTGCGCGACGGCTTCGTCGGACGGGTGGACAACGTCTCCGTCCAGGCGTTCTACCCGACGTTCACCCAGCCCGCGGCGGTCGCGGGGTCGGGGTGGTGCGCCGACCCGCGGTACGGCGCGAGCTCGCTGCGCGTGCACGGGCTGCACACCACCGACCTGCTGCGATGGACCTTCGGGGAGCTCTCCGACGTCCGCGGCACCGTCGCGACCCGGGAACCCGAGTGGCCCGGTGGGGTGCGCGCGACCAGCGTGGACAGTGCCGCGTTCACCGCCCGGACGGCGGAGGGCGCGGTCGTCTCCGTCCACAGCTCCTGGGTGGCCCACTTCGGCGCCGGTTTCCGGATGGTCGTCCACGGCTCGGAGGGGATGTTGCGGGCCGAGGCGGCCGGGCACACCGGCCACTTCCCGGTCCGCCTCACCGGGGCCCGGATCGGCGACGGCGCCGCCGGCGCGCCGCACGAGCTGGTCCCGCCGACCGGGGGCGCCACCGATCCCTTCGCCACCCTGATCCGGGCCGTCGCCACCGGCGACCACGCCGACCTGCCCACGTTCGCGGACGGGCTCGCCGCGCTCCGCGTCGCCGCCGCCGTCGAGGAGAGATCGTGACCACCACCGCCCGCGAGGCCGCACCGATCGTCCTCAGCACCTTCGCCGACGCGCACGACGCGTACCGGAGCAAGGACCTCCGCCAGGCGCTGTACGACGCCGGCGAGGTCGTCATGTCCGGCGTGCTCGTGAACCTGCACGGCCAGGAGCACCGCAACCGGCGCCGGGTGGAGAACCGGATGTTCCGCCGGGAGGTGTTCGAGCGCTACGAGCGTGAGCTGTTCCCGCAGGTCACCGAGGAGACCCTGGCGCGGTACCTGGCCGCGGGCGGCGTCGACCTCGTCCACCTCGGGCACGAGCTGATGCTCAACCTCGCCGCGCTCACCGCCGGCATCGACCGGCCGCGGGGCACCACCGAGGAGACCACCCGGCTCTACGACTACAACGCCCGCTTCATCGAGGGCGCCACGATGGTCCACGCGACCGGGGACCGGGAGGCGCTGCGCGCCGCGGTCGCGCAGGCCCTCGAGGACTGGGACGCGGAGTTCCTCGCCCCCTCGGCGGAGCGCCGGCGCGCCCTGCTGGCGCGGGAGGCCGCGGGGGAGGAGGTCGACGTCCCACGCGACGTCCTGACCACCCTGCTCCGGCACGCCGACGAGCTCGACCTGCCGTGGCAGGTCATCCGTCGCGAGATCGCGTTCTTCCTGCTCGCCGGTGCGCACACGAGCGCGACCGCGTTCGTGCGGACGATCGACCACCTGCTGGGCTGGCTCGAGGAGCACCCCGAGGACGCGGAGGCGGCCCGCGACGACGCGCTGTTCGTGCAGCGCGCCGTGCACGAGACCGTGCGGCTGAACCCGTCCAGCCCCACGGGCATGCGCCGCGCGCTCGCGCCCGTGCGGCTGCGCTCCGGCGTCGAGATCCCCGAGGGGGCCACGGTCGTCATCGACCTGCAGGCCCTCAACCGGGACCCCGAGCTCTTCGGGCCCGACGCCGCCGAGTTCCGCCCGCACCGCGTCCCGCCGCCCGGGGTGGCGCCCTTCGGGCTGAGCTTCGCCGCGGGCATGCACGTCTGCATCGGGCAGGACCTGGCCGCGGGCGTCGTCGCCCGTCCGGGCACGGACCCGGACGAGCACCTGTTCGGCCTGGTCACCGGCGCGGTGCAGCGGATGTTCCGGGCCGGGGTGCGTCGCGACCCCGGCCACCCGCCGCAGCGCGACACGGCCACCGCGCGGCCGTACTGGGCCACCTATCCGGTCCTGTTGGGGGAGGGCACATGAGCTACCGCATCGACGTCGACCGCGAGGTCTGCATGAGCTCGGGGAAGTGCGTCGCCGACGCTCCCGACCTCTTCCGCTTCGACGACGAGGAGATCGCCACACCGGTCACGGGCGCCCCGGAACCGGGCGACGAGCGTGCCCTCGACCTCGCCCGCGCCTGTCCGTCTGGCGCCCTGACGGTGCACGACGCGGACACCGGCGAGGAGATCGACATCTTCTGATCGACATCTGACAGGCTCGGCCCATGGATCTGGGGATCACGGGGAAGCGGGCGGCCGTCGCCGCCGGGACGGCCGGGCTGGGCTTCGCGAGCGCGGCCGCGCTCGTCGCCGAGGGCGCGCGGGTCACGATCTGCGGCTCGGACGCCGGCCGGGCCGAGGCCGCGGCGCGCAAGCTGGGCGCCGACACGCAGTGGCTCGTCGCCGACCTCTCCGGGCCGGAGGGGGCGGAGGAGTTCGTCCGGCGTGCGGGTGAGCCGGACATCCTGGTCGTCAACGGCCCCGGACCCGCCCCCGGCACGGCGATGTCGGCCTCGCTGTCGGACTACCGGGCCGGTGTGCACCGCAGCCTGCTCGCCGTGATCGCGATGTGCCAGACCGCCGTGCCCGGCATGCGGGCGCGGGGCTGGGGCCGGATCGTCGCGATCACCTCGCTCGGGGTGCGGCAGCCGTACCCGAACCTCGCCCCGTCGAACGCCGCCCGGGCCGGGGCGACCGGCTTCCTGCGCACGCTGGCCCGCGAGATCGCGGCCGACGGTGTCACGGTCAACTCCGTCCTGCCGGGCCTGCACGAGACGGCGCGGGTGCGCAGCCTCTACGGCGAGGGCGACTCCCCGGCTCTCGGCGAGGCCCTGGCCGGCGTCCCGGCCGGCCGGCTCGGGCAGCCGGCCGAGCTCGGCGCCGTCGTCGCGTTCCTCTGCTCGGTCCACGCGGGCTACCTGACCGGGGCCACGGTGCCGCTGGACGGCGGGGCGTACCAGGCGTTGCTCTGATCACCGGGGGCCGGGCGCGGAAGCCGTTGACGGACTAGTCGTCAGCTCTCTAACGTCGGATCCGGCGGGTGCCCCCGCCATCGACGACGACGTCTTCCGGAGCACCTGTGACCGCCACCGTCCCCGATCCCACCACCACCCGCGCCGTGCAACGGACCGTCCTCGGCGGAACGGTGGGCTCCTTCGTGGAGTTCTACGAGTTCTCCGCCTACGCAGTCCTCGCCGCCACCCTCGCCGCGGTGTTCTTCCCGGCGGCCGACCCGACCACCGGGCTGCTGTCCTCGCTCGCGGTGTTCGCCGTGGCCTTCTTCGCCCGACCCCTCGGCGGGTTCGTGTGGGGCGCGCTCGGCGACCGGATCGGCCGCAAGCGGACGCTCGCCCTGACCGTCCTGCTGATGTCGATCGCCACGACGCTGATGGGCGTCCTGCCCGGCTACGCGACCATCGGCGTCGCGGCGCCCGTGCTGCTGATCGTGTTGCGCTTCCTGCAGGGCGTCTCCGCCGGCGGCGAGATCTCCGGCGCGGTCTCGTTCATCGCCGAGCACTCGCCGCTGCACCGCCGCGGGCTCTACGTCGGGCTGATCTCGGTCGGCTCGGTCGTCGGCACCCTGCTGGGCAGCCTGTTCCCCGGCATCCTGCTGCTCACCCTCTCGACGGAGCAGATGCAGGCCTGGGGCTGGCGCCTGCCGCTGCTGCTCGCGCTGCCGATGGGCATCATCGGCCTCTACATCCGCCGCCGGCTCGACGAGACCCCGCACTTCCTGGCGCTGAAGGAGGAGCGTGCACGGGAGGCGAACCCGGTCGGCGCGGCGCTCTCCGGCCGGGAGAACGTCCGGCTGCTGGTGAAGTCGTTCCTGCTGATCGCGGTCAACGCGGCGTCCTTCTACATGATCGTCGGCTACCTGCCGACGTTCGCGACGAAGAGCCTGAAGCTCACCGGGTACGAGGCCTTCGCCCCCTCGCTCATCGCGCTCGCCGCGTGCCTGCTGGCCGAGGTGGCCGGCTCCTGGTGGTCGGACCAGGTCGGGCGGCGCCCGGTGCTGCTGATCAGCGGGACCGGGCTCCTGGTGCTGTCCTACCCGGCGTTCCTGCTGATGACCTCCGGCTCGTTCGGGCTGATCTCGGTGGGCCTGGTGGTGTTCGGGCTGGTCGCGGGCGGCTACGCCGCCGTCACCAACTCGACGCTCACCGAGATGTTCCCGACCAGGGTGCGGGTCAGCGGGCACGGCATCACGTACAACCTGTCCGTGGCGCTGTTCGGCGGCTCCGCGCCGTACCTGCTGACCTGGCTCGGCGGCGTCACCGGCAGCAGCATGGTCGGCGCGGTCTACGTGATGATCCTGGCGGTGATCTCGCTTCCCGCCGTGTGGTTCACGAAGGAGACCGCGCGCCGTCCGCTGCGCACCACCTGATGCGTCATGGAGCCATAACGCTCGATCCGAGACCTCGAATCGGCGTTATGGCTCCATAGTGCTCAAAGGCGCAGCAGCCGGGCGGCGTTGCTCGCGAGGGTCTCCGCGAGGGCGCCGCCCGGGTGGTCCGCCCCGCCCGAGTCCCAGCCGGCGAAGTTGGTGCCGAAGACCAGGCGGTCGGCGCCCGCGTGGTCCACGAGCAGCTGCAGGGACTGCTCGTCGTGGACGTGCGTGTCGAACCAGATCCGCCGGTAGTAGTGGTCGAAGCCGTTGTCGCGCAGCGCCCGGCCCACCCACGCCCGCTTCTCGACGGCCCGGGCGAAGCGCCCGGAGAGGAACGCCGCGGCGCCCCCGCCGTGCGACAGGCAGACGTCGAGTCCGGGATGGCGGTCCAGCACCCCACCGAACACGAGCGCGGCCACGGCGAGCGTCTCGTCGTAGGCGAAGCCGAGCATCAGGTCCAGGTCGAAGCGGCGCAGGCGGGGGTCGTCCGCGGGACCGTTGCTGCCCAACGGCGACGGGTGCACGAACAGCGGGACGTCCAGGTCCACGACCGCCTCGTACAGCGGGTCGAGCGCCGGGTCGTCGAGCGTGCGTCCCGCCGGGTCCGTGTCGATGTACAGCCCGACCATGCCCAGGTCGCGCACGGCGCGGCGGGCCTCGGCCACCGAGGCCGCGATGTCCTGCACCGGGAGCTGCGCGGTCGCCAGGAGCCGGCCGGGGTGCTTGCCCACCAGCTCGGCCAGGGCGTCGTTGTGCCGGCGCGCGTAGGCGGTCGCGTCGGCGGCCGGCAACCCGGTGAAGTACGTGATCGGGTTGGGGGACAGGACCTGCAGGTCGATCCCGGCGGCGTCCATCGCCGCCAGCCGGACGTCGACGTCCATGAACGGGCTGCCAGCGTACCGCACGCCGTGCAGGACGTAGTCCCCGACGCGGTAGAACGGCGTGCCGTCCGGGGAGGTGCCCAGCTCCGGCCCGGCCTCCCCGGCCGCGCCCTCCGCCATCGCGAGGACGGCGTGGGCATGGACGTCGACGACCGGCGGGGACGGCTCAGACATGCGACATCCGCTCGATCTGCTCCTCGGTGAGGGCCAGCGAGCGGGTGAGCGGGCAGGCCGCGAGGAAGCGCACCTGGTCCGACGAGCGGGGCCTGTGCTCGGGGATCGGCGTCGAGAGGTCGATCCGCTTCCCGGCCTTGACCACCTCGACGATCTTCTGCTTGTCCTGCAGGATGCGCACGTCGGCGAGCGGGTCCCCGTCGACCACCAGGACGTCGGCGATCTTGCCGTGCTCGAGCGTCCCGACGTCGTCCATCCGCATGGCGAAGGCGCCGTTGCGGGTGGCGGCCACGATCGCCTCCATCGGCGTCATGCCCATGTACTCGACGAACATCTCCAGCTCGCGGGCGTGCCACTCGCCGACCGGCGTCACGGCGAAGCCGGTCTCCGAGCCGGTCAGGAACGTGACGCCCGCGGCGTGCGCCTTCGTGAGCTGCTTCGCCGTCACCTCGATCTCGGCCCGGAAGACGTCGAGCAGCTCGGGCGCGGTGCCGACCTTCTCGCCGTAGTCGGCGAGGTTGCCGAGCAGCGTGAAGGTCGGACACATGGCCGCGCCCGCCTCGATGACGGCCTCGATCGCCTCGTCGTCGAGGTAGGAGGCGTGGTAGATGAGGTCGACGCCGGCCCGCGCCGCGTCCCGCGTGGAGTCGGAGTTGCGGCAGTGCGCCACGACCTTGGTGTTGAGCTCGTGCGCGGTGTCGCAGACGGTGCGCAGCTCGTCGAGGTTCCAGACCTTGACCTCGGGGCCCTTCATCGACGGGATGAGCCCCGTGACCATGATCTTGATCCAGTCGACGCCGTACTTGATCTGCCGGCGGATCTCGTTGACCATCACGTCCCGGCCGGTGACCACCGTGGCGTAGCCGGTGCGGCCCTCGTCCTTGATCATCCGGCCGGCCGTGCCGCCCAGCATGGTCATCAGGGCCTGGCCGCCCGCGCGCATCCGCGGGCCCTCGACGATCCCGGCCTCGATCGCGTCGCGGAGCTCGCAGCCGATGTTCCACAGGCAGTCCGCGTCGAGCACGCTGGTCACGCCGGCGCGCAGCACCTTGCGCGCGTTGTAGGCCGAGAGCATCGAGCTGTAGGCCTCGGTCCGGTGATTGAAGAGCTCGTCGTTCCCGGTGGGCTCGCCGAAGGTCAGGTGCGTGTGGGCGTCGATCAGGCCGGGCATGACGGTCTTCCCGGTCGCGTCGATGCGCTCGTCGACCCCGCTCGCCTCGGCGTCGGCCAGGGCCTGCGCGCCGAGGGCCGTGACCCGGCCGTCGCGCACGAGGACGGCCTCGCCGGGACGCGCCGCCGCGCCGGTGCCGTCGATGAGCGTGCCGCCGCTGATCAGGATGCTGCCGCCCACGGGACCTCCCAGGAACGTCGTCGTGTCGGTGGGACGCTCTGCACCCTACGCCGTCAGAAGTATGACGACTATGCGCGCAGCGGCCCTTCCGGGCCGGAATCATGGACGGACGGGCGGGGTGGGGGCTAGCGTCGTCAGTGAACCAACGCCGCACCGGGGCCGCGTGGCCCCGGGGCGGACGTCCGACGAGGGGAAGTGTGCCGTGACGCGTGGATGGGCCGTGGTCACCGGGGCGGGCAACGGGATCGGTGCCGTCATCAGCCGACACGCGGTCAAGGAGGGGTACCGGGTCGCGGCCTGGGACGTCGACACCACCGGACTCGAGGCGCTGGCTGCCGACCTCGGTCCGGCCTGCGTCACGACCGTCGTCGACGTCGCGGACGAGGAGTCTGTCGCCGCGGCCGTCGCCGCGCTGCCGGAGGCGCCGGCCCTGCTGGTCAACAACGCCGGCATCGCCCGGTTCGGCCCGCTGCTCACGCTCGCGGCCGCCGACTGGCGCGCGGCGGTCGACGTGAACCTGACCGGCACCTTCCTGGTCGGCCGGGCCGTGGCGGCCCGGATGATCGAGGCCGGCGGCGGCGCGATCGTGAACATGGCGTCGGTCAACGGGATCGCCGCCGCACCCAACGCCGGGGCCTACACGGCGTCGAAGGCCGGGATCGTGAAGCTCACCGAGCACATGGCGCTGGAGTGGTCGGGCCAGGGGGTCCGGGTCAACTGCGTGGCGCCCGGCCTGATCAACGCCGGGATGTCCGACGCCATCTACGCCGACGAGGAGGTCCGCCGGCTGCGCCAGGCGCGGGTGCCGCAGGGCCGGCTCGGCACGGCCGAGGACGTCGCCGACGCCGTGCTGTTCCTCGGCTCGCCCAAGGCCGGCTACATCTCCGGACAGACGCTCGCCGTGGACGGCGGGATCACCAAGACGGCGCTCGCGTCGATGCCGCGGCCGAAGTCGGTGGACTCCGTCGGCGTCGACGAGGGCGCCGCGGCGCGCCAGGGCGACTAGCAGCGAACATGGTCGCGGGGGCGTCCCGGGCCGGACGGTCCGGATGGGACGATGGACACATGTCCCAGCAGAGCGTGGTCGAGGAGCTGCAGCGCCTCGGGATGTCCGGGTACGAGGCGAAGGCCTACGTCGCCCTGGTCGCGGCGGGGACCCCGCTCAACGGCTACGAGGTCGCCAAGCGTTCCGGCGTCCCGCGCTCCACGGTCTACGAGACGCTCGCGAAGCTCGTCGGGCGGGGCGCGGCCTACGAGGTGCGGGCCGGGGAGGCCGGCGTCGGGTACATCTCGCTGCCGCCCTCCGCGCTGCTCGACCGGCTGCGCCGCGAGTTCGACCAGTCGATCGACGCGCTGAGCTCCGCGTTGCCGCAGGTCGCGGCGCCGTCGCAGGTCCGGCTCGTGCACAACCTCTCCGATCGGGAGTCGCTGCTCGCGCGCGCCGAGGACGTCGTGGCCGCGGCCCGCACCGACCTGTTCCTGTCGGGCTGGCCGGCCGAGATCGCGCCGCTGAAGAACATGGTGCGGCGGGCCGACGCGGAGGGCGTCGAGGTCACCGTCGTGACCTTCGGGGAGGACCCCGAGCCCGTCGGCTCCACCTACCCGCACCGGTTCTCCTCGCCCGAGGTGGTCCTCGAGAACCTCGGCTGCCGGCTGCTGGTGGTGGCCGCGGACCGGGAGCAGGCGGTGATCGGCGGGGTCGTGAACGGCGACGCGTGGGGCGTCTACACGGACGACCCGGCCGTGGTCCTCGTGGCCGTCGAGTACGTGCGGCACGACATCGCCATGCACCTCATCGCGGAGAAGTTCGCGCCGGACGACTTCGAGGCGTTCTGGACCTCCGATCCCGCGCTGCGCAAGCTGCGGGCCGACCACGGCATCCCGGCGGCGCTGCTGGCCCGCGGTCCCGGTGGCGCAACGCCCCGGCCACGTCCGCGAGCGGGACCTCGCGGCTGACGAACCGGGCCACCGCGTCCCGTCGTGCCGCGACCACGTCGAGGGCCTCGGGGAAGAGCCCGGCCCGGGCGCCCACGATCGTCACACCCTCGAACAGCACCCGCGGCACGGGCACGACGAGATCGTGCGCGGCGACCCCCACGACCACGAGCCGCCCGCCGCGTCCGGTCGCGGCCAGCGCCGCCTCGAGTCCCGGCCGGGTGCCGGACGCCTCGAACGCCACGTCCGCGCCCTCGCCGCGGGTCCAGTCCGTGACCGCGTCCGGGTCCGGCGCGGCGACCCGGTCGGCGCCGAGCTCCGCCGCGAGCGCTCGCCGGGCCGGGACGGGGTCACTGACCAGCACCGCGTGTCCGCGGGCCGCGGCGGCCACCGTGATCGCCAGCCCGATCGGGCCGCCGCCGACGACCGCGAGCCGCTCGTCGCCACGCAGCTCGGCCCGGGCCAGCGCCATGGCCGCGATGGAGAACGGCTCGACCAGGGCCGCCTCGACGGCGGTCAGCCCGCCGGCACCGTGGAGCTGCCCGACGGGTACGACGACCCGGTCGGCGAGGCCGCCCGGCAGGGCCACCCCGAGCGCGCGGAAGCCGGTGCAGGCCGGCCAGGCGCCACGGGTGCAGGGTCGGCAGCGCCCGCACGGGATCGCGGGGTCCACGGCGACGGTCTGCCCGACCTGCAGCGGGCCGTCGTAGCCGCGGGGAAGCTCGGCGAGGGTGCCGCCCACCTCGTGGCCCTGGCGGAGCGGGAAGCCGGTGTCGTGCCGCTCTCCCAGGAACATGTGCAGGTCCGTGCCGCACAGTCCCACCGCTCCCACGTCGACGACGGCGTCGCCCGGGCCGGGGTCGGGGTCCGGCACCTGCTCGATCGCGATCGTGCCGGGTGCGGTGGTCACGGCGGCGCGCATCCGCGGTCCTCCTCGGGTCGGTGGGGTGGCGGGTGCGGGAGCCGGGACGTCGGGAGCGGGGGGCCGGGCCCTACGCGTTCGTGACGCCCAGGCTCAGCCCGCCGTCGATGGTGAGCACCGCGCCGGTGGCCCACTCCGCGCTCAGCAGGTATTCGACCGCCTCGGCGACCTCGTCCGTGGTGCCGGGCCGGCCCAGGGCGTGCGCGGGGCCGAGGGACTCCATGCGCTCGGCGGCCTGGGCGTCGTCGAAGAGCCCGGCCCGCTGGTTGATCTCGGTGAGCACGCCGCCCGGCCGGACGCAGCCGACGCGCACGCCCTGCGGCCCCAGCTCCGCGGCCAGCACTCCGGTCAGCGTCTCCAGCGCGCCCTTGGTGGCGGCGTAGGGGGAGGCGCCGGGGAAGGCGCGCTGGGTGTGCACGGACCCGAAGAACACGACCGCGCCCCGGGCCTCCCGCAGGTGCGGCAGGGCGAGGCCGGTGAGCAGCATCGGGCCGATCGTGTTGGAGGCGAAGACGGCGTGCAGGTCCTCCTCGGTGAGCTCCTCGAGCGCGCCGCGGTACATGTTCCCGGCGCCGTGCACCACCGCGTCGAGGCGGCCGCCGTGCTCCACCGCGGCCGCCACCATCGCCTCCCGGTCCGCCGCCACCGTGACGTCGCCGACGACCCCGTGGGCGCCGGCGGCGGCCGCGACCGCCTCGACCTTGGCCGCGCGGCGCCCGGAGAGGGTGACCCGGGCGCCGGCCTTGGCCAGCCGGTGCACCACGGCCTCGCCGATGCCGGATCCACCCCCGGTGACCAGCACGGACATGCCCTCGATCGGACGTCCCACCTCAGCTCCCTCCCGTGACGACCGCGGACGCGGCCTTGCGTAGCAGCACCGCACGGTCGAGCGGTGCGTATTCGGCCGCGAGGACGTCGGACTGCACCTCGACGGCGAGCGGCACGGCCGCCGGCAAGGCGGTGAGGAACCCCGCCAGGTCCAGTACCCCGTCGCCGGGCGGCACCCGTTCGTGCCGGGCCTCGTGCGCCAGCGCCTCCGGGTCGCCCGGCCGCGGCGCCGGCCCGACGTCCGTCAGCTGGGCGTAGCCGACGAGCCCGTCCGGCCACGGTGCGCCCAGGGGCTCGCGCATCCGGTGCAGGTGCAGCGCGTCGGGCAGGACGACGGTGCCCGGCACGGCGCGGGCGATCCGCTCGGCCGCCGCGCGGGACCGGACGGCGGTGAAGGCCATCGGCTCGAGGGCGATGCGGGTGACGGAGCCGGCCAGGATGTCGGCCAGCTCGGCGAGCGACGCGGTCGTCCGGGCCTCGTCGGGATCCTCCGAGACGGTCAGCAGGAACGCCGCGTCGAGCACGGCCGCGGTGTCGGCGAGCCGGCGGTGCGCATCCGTGACGCCGGCGGGCCCGAGCCGCACGACCTCGACGTCGAGCAGCCGGACGCCGGTGCGCCGCACCGCGTCGGCGACCGCGGGCGCCTGCGCGCGGGGATCGGCGAGCCGCACGCCGGCCAGCGGGAACCCGGCCTCGGCGGCGCAGCGGATCACGCCGTCGGGGGCCAGTTCGAGGACGCTGCCCGCGGAGAGGGACAGCTCGGTCCCGTCAGCCACGGGTCGTCCAGCGGAGGGCGCGGCGCACGATCTCCCGGTGCGCGGGGACCTCGTAGGAGGGCGGATGGTGGCCGAGGGCGTCGTAGACCACCCGGCCGCCGCCGTGCTCGCGGGCCCACAACAGCGGCCGCGCGGGGCCGTCCGTGCCCGGGGTGGCGGCATGGAGCAGGCCGGTGACACCGCGGGTGCGCAGGTCGCCGTAGACCTCGTCGACGATCGCGAAGTCGTCGACGCCGTCGACGAGCGGGTGCGCCGACCCCACCGTGACCGTGACCTCGGGGCCGAGCGGCGGGTGGTGCGAGTGCCCCCACTCCCAGTGGCCGCCGAGCGTGTCGCCCCACTCCGGCCAGTCGTCGAAGCAGATGCTCGCGGTGTGCATGCCGAGCACGCCGCCGCCCGCGGCGAGGTGGGCGGCGAGGGCCTCGCGGGCCGCGGGGGAGGGGCTCGCGCCCTCCTCGGCCGCGCGCTCCCGGTACCGGTCCGGGGTGCCGGGCCCGGTCATGGTCCACCGCAGGGCGTTGACGACGAGCAGGGCGGCGCCGGGCAGCGCCTCCAGGGCCGAGTCGACGCCCGCCGTACCCGTGTGGACCTCGACGGCGAACCCGGCCTCGTCGAGCAACGCCTCCAGACAGGCGGTCGTGGCGAGGAAGTCGTGGGTGAGCCCACCCGAGAGCACGACCGCGCGCACGCCCCACCTCTTCGTCGTCGTCAGGCTCGTCGTCCCAGCTCGTCGTCACAACACTGACGACTAGTGCGACCCTAGCCCGGCGAGGGCCCCGGATCCAGCGCTCGGACGGGCCCGGGCACCGGGTCAGGGTCCGCCCGGCCCTGTCGGGCGGGTCGGTGGTCCCTGTCGTGGCCCCGCCGCGTCGGTCAGGCTTCCGCTTTCGCCGCACCGGCGGCGGGAGGAGGAACGATGCGCGAGGGGCCCGAGCCTGTGCGCTCCAGAGGGGTCGCCGCGGAGCGGGCCGCCCTGCTCGTCCGGCTGTGCCTGGACCTGGACCGCCAAGGTGCGCCGCCGACCGTCCGGCTGGCCGCCCTCGACCAGGCGTGGGCCGCCGTCGCGACCGTGCCCCCGGGGCGGATCCGGGACCGGCTGACCACCGTCTGCGAGATCCTCGCCGAGCTGCACCGCGACGACACCGCGGAGGCGGTGCGGGCCGCGATCGTCCGCGCCCGGGCGGCGCTGGGCACGCCCGCCGCCGGCTGACCGGCGTCAGCCGGCCCGCGGATCGGGCGGCCGACCCAGGTCGAACACGCTGGACCCGATGCCCCGCGCGACGCGGTCGAGGCGGTCGGCCTGGGCCAGCAGCTTGGCGCGGTGCACCGGCGAGGTGAGGCTTCCGGCGAGGCCGGTGAGGTCGGTGGCCACTGCGAGGAGCTCGGTGATGACCGAGGTGTTCAGGTCGTCGGCGATCCGGTCGCGGTCGTCGAGTCGGCGGCGCAGCTCCTGCTCCACCCGCACCCGGGCGTAGGCGGCGACCAGCCCGGCGTGCCCGGCCAGCGAGACGACGGCGTCGAGGTCCTCGCGCCGGTACGGGAGCCGGCCGCGGCGCCGGCACACCGCGAGCGCGCCCCGCGGGGCCCCGGCCGCCGTCAGCGGCGCCACCAGCGCGGGCCCGACGTCGAGCCGGCCCAGGGGGACACCGGCCAGCCGTGGATCGCCGCGCGCGTCGGCGGTCGCGACCGCGGCCCCGGCCATGAGCGCGCGGCCCGCCGCGCTGTCCCGGGCGCGCAGCCGGGTGTTCTCCACCGCTGTGAGCGTCTCGCCCTCGGCCACGGCCACCAGGAACTCGCCTGCCCCCTCGGCCGGCACCAGCAGGGCCGCGGCGTCGCTGTCGCTCAGGTCGCGCAGCGTCGCGACCAGCCCCTCCAGCACCTCGGCGGGTTCCTCGCCGGCGAGCAGGTCCGTCGCGACCTGCGTGGACGCGGCCTGCCAGGCCTGCCGGCGCCGGGTCTCGGCGAACAGCAGCGCGTTCTCGATCGCCACCGCGGCCGACGTCGCGAGGGCCTGGACCAGCTCCTCGTCGTCGGCGCTGAAACCGCCGCCGGACTGGCGGTCGGTGAGGTAGAGGTTGCCGAACACCCCGCTGCGGACCCGGATCGGGACGCCCAGGAAGCTGGTCATCGGGGGATGCCCCGGCGGGAACCCGACGGAGCGCGGGTCGTCGTGCATGGACGCGAGCCGGATCGGGTGCGGGTCCTCGATCAACGCACCCAGCAGGCCCTCCCCGCGCGGTGGCCGGCCGATCGCCCGGACGTCCTCCTCGCTCATGCCCTCGTGCAGGAACTCGACGAGATGGCCGTCGGCGCCGAGGACGCCGAGCGCCGCGTAGCGGGCCCCGACCAGCGCGCGGGCCTCCGTGACGATGCGCCGCAGCACGACCGGGAGCTCCAGGTCCGCGCCGACCGCCCGGTGGGCCCGGAGCAGGCCGCGCAGCCGGCCCTGGCTCGCCATGACCTCCTCGGCCCGGTCGACGATCTGCTCCAGCAGCTGGTCGAGCTCGAGCCGCGGCACGTCGACGAAGCCCAGGTCGCCGTCCGGGTCGTCGTCGCCCGGCCCCCCGAGGCCTTCGCCGTACTGCGGCCGCGTCTGCACCACCGGCCGTCACCACCCGTCGCGTCGAGGGGCTCCCACCGACCGCTCGGGGGACACGGCCCGTGCGGCGAGACGTCCCACTATGGCCACGGTGACCGGCGCTGTCCAGCACGCCGACGGGCGATGCACCCGGCGTCAGGACCAGCGGTCGGCGTCCGGATGGTCGTCACTGTCGGTGTCGTCCGACCCGTACCCCTCGTCCCAGCCGCCGTGTCGGTACTCGTCCCCGTGCCCGTTCCCGTGGTCATGGCCGTGCTCGTGGCCGTGGTCGCCGCCGTCCCCGTGGTCGTCCCCGTGGTCGTCCCCGTGGTCGTCGCCGTGCCCGTCCCGGGCGTTCTCGTCGTCCATCGAGGGCGCCGCGGCGTTCGCCGGCCGGGGTCGGGGCGGCGTGACCTGTGTCCCGGGCGCGGACGCCCGCACGATCCGGCCCGCCTGCGCCCGTGCACCCGCCGCGGCCGCGGCCGGCACCGGGACCCCCACGGGCGGGGCGGGCAGCACCGTCGCGTCGCGCACCCCGCCCGCGGACCCGGACGCCTGGTCCGCCGCTGCGGGGGCGGCGGGCGCCCCGGTGACGACGGCCCCGTCGGGGCCGAGCGAGGGCCTGCCGACCAGCACCGCGGCGGCGGCGCCGAGCATCGCGACGACCGCGATCCGGCGGTGCGCCGCGGGCCGGGGCCGTGCGGGCCCGGGCTCACCGACCCGTCGCGACTCCCGGGCCAGGCCGGCGGCGAGCTCATCGGCGGAGGGCCGCTCGGCGGGGTCGGCGGCCGAGGCGCGGGCCAGCAGCGCCGCGACCCCGGCCGGTACCTCGGGCGCAATCCGGCCCCGTGGGGCCATGCCCGCGCCCAGCAGGCAGTGCCGCAGCAGCCGGCCGACCTGCGCGACGTCCCCGGCCGCCCGGACGTCGAACGCGGGGGTGCCGAACGCGGCCTCGGGCGGCCGGTGGACACGGCCGAGCAGGTGCGCGTCCCCGGCCCGGTCGAACCGCACGGCCGCGGGGCGGACCGCGCCGTGCACCACGCCGTGGGCGTGCAGGTAGGCCAGGGCCTCGACGACGCGGGTGCCGGCGGCCAGGACGACCGGCACGGACAGGGCCCGTCGGGTGGCCCGGTCGGCGAGCGAGGGGCCGTCGACGAACTGCAGGACGAGGAAGTGTCCGTCCTCGCAGGTCCCGACGTCGTACAGCGCGGCCAGGCCCGGATGGTGCAGCCCCGCGACCGCGGGACCCGCCGGGGCGGGCCGCAGGATCTCGACGACGACGGGTCGGCACAGGACGTCGTCCCACCCGCGGTAGCGGCGATGACCGCGGCCCGGGCCCAGCCGGGCGTCGAGCCGGTACCGGCCCGGCAGCCCCGCCGGACGTGCCGGTCGCCTCGACGGCTGCACGACGTCGTCGGTCGTGGCCACGCGCCTTACCCCCCGTCGGCGGCCGGCCACCCCGCGGTCGTGCGCGTGGTGGCCGTGCCGGTCGCGGTCCCCGGGCGCCGGACGGACCGTGCCGGCCGCAGCCGGACGGCGCCGTCGGTGCCCCCGTCGGATCCCGCGTACCCCCGATGTCCCCCGGACTACCCCGCCCCGTGCGGCCCACAGCGTGGCGCACGGCACGGTTTCGGGGCAGGGCCGAAAGTCACGCCCGTCCGGGCCGGGGCACCGGCACGGACCCGCGCGACACCGGGCGTGCCGCCGCGCGACCGGCCGCTCGGCGTGACCGGCGGTTCCGGGACGTCCGACCCTGGCGGGTGGGGCCCGGGCCGGGGAGGCTCACGCGGCCCGCTCGGCGACCACAGGAGGCCCCGATGCCGTCCGCACCGCACTCCGCGCCCGCCCCGGGCGGCGGGTCGAGGTCCGGCCACCGGCACACGACCCGCTGCTACTGGGACGTCGGGGTCTGCAGCTGGTACTGCCCGCCCCCGGTGGCCGAGCCGGTGGTCGACGCCGTCGAACCCGCCGCGTCCGCCCGACCCGTCGCCACCCCGGCCTGACGCCGGCGCGGCCGCACGTGCCCGCCGTGGGTCCGTGCCGCCGCCCGCGAATCGCGAGGAGGAGGCCGTGGGCCTGTCGGTGGAGGTCGTCGTGACCGGCGAGCCGGGCGACCGCAGCACCCTCGTGCGCGGCGGCGAGGTCGCGCCGGCCGTCGGCTCCCGGCGCAGCATCCTGGCGGGCCCGGGTGCCGGCGCGGGGTGAGGCCGCCGTCCGGACGCTGGCGGAGCGGGTGCGTGAGCTCGTCGTCGCCACGGACGAGTACCGGCGGATGATGGCGCAGGCCGCCGGGGTCGGCCTGCACGAGGCCGCGACCCTGGGGGAGCTGCTGCACCGCGGCCCGCTCCCGCCGTCGGCGATCGCCCGACGCCTCGGCATCGCCTCGGCCAGCGTGACCTCGCTGCTGGACCGGCTGACCGTCGCGGGCTTCGTGGAGCGGCAGCCCAATCCCGTGGACCGCCGCAGCGTGCTCGTCGTGCTCACGCCCGGCGGTCGGGCGACGATCCGCGCCATGTTCGACCTGTTCACCGACGACATCGAGCAGGCCGTCCGGACGGCGGAGCCCCGGTACGTCACGGAGTTCGCGCGGGCCCTGTCCCGGATGGTGCGCGCGCTGCAGGCGCGCGCGGCCGACCGCGCGACCCTCGAGGAGGAGCTCGGCCGCCGCACCCGGAGTGTCGGCGAGGATCCCCGATAGCCGCGGGAACGGGACTTCTCGCGCACCGAACATCTCGGCGGGGAGTTGCGCCGTCCGGCGGTGGTCCGTCGACGGGGCCGGACGGTGGGATCGGACCACCCCAACGACGAGCACCACGGCGGTGACCCGTGCCCGACTACGGCTCCGACGACTCCTTCGATTCCTTCGACCGCCCCGGCGGCCCGCCCCCGGCCGCCCGCACACATCCGCCCGGTCCTGCGCACCGGGCGGAGGACCCGCTCGACCGGCCCAGCCGGCGGCACGCCACGATGCCGGCCGACCAGCGCGTCCTGCTGCGGCGGGCCGCCCTGGTGGCCCCCGAGCGCTACCCCGGCCCGGTCGGTGAGCTGCTCGCGCGCGAGCTGCTGCTCTGGGAGGACTTCGGGCACCGCTTCGGCGCCCACACCCTGGTCTCGCGGCTCGTCGCGCAGATCCTGGACCCGGGCAAGGCCGCCGCACCCGCCGGCGACGGCACCGCGGCCTGAGGCCGCGCACCCCGACGGTTCTGCGGCCCGAGGCCGCGCACCCCGGACCGGGGCCGCGCCCCCCAGCCGGCGCGGCCCCACCCCACCCCGCCCGGTCCGACCGGGCGGGGTGGCGACGCCCGGGCCCGCACGGCGGCCGGGCCCGGGATCGAGCGCGGGTCAGGCGCGCGCCACCGGCACCCCGGCACCCGGGTCGACCTGAGCCGGCTGGCCCTTGCTCGGGCGTACCTCGAAGTCGAAGATCTCCGTCGGGATGTAGACCGTGGAGCACGAGTTCGGGATGTCGACCACCCCGGACAGCCTGCCCTCGATCGGCGCCGCGCCCAGGATCATGTACGCCTGGATGTCGGAGTAGCCGAACTTCTTGAGGTAGTCGATCGCGTGCAGGCAGGCCCGCTGGTACGACAGGTGCGAGTCCAGGTAGCGCTGCTCGCCGCCGAGCGTCACCGAGGTGCCGGAGAAGGCCAGCCACTCGCTGTACTGCGGGTCCGTGCGGCCCGGCATGAACAGGGCGTTCTCGGACACGCCGAAGGTGTCCATCCCGCCCTTGATCACGTCGACGCCCAGGTCCATGAACCCGCCCATCTCGATGGCGCCGCAGAACGTGATCTCGCCGTCGCCCTGGGAGAAGTGCAGGTCGCCCATGGACAGGTTGGCGCCGTTGACGAAGACCGGGTAGAAGACCCGCGAGCCCTTGGTCAGGTTCTTGATGTCCTGGTTGCCGCCGTTCTCGCGCGGGGGTGCGGTGCGGGCGGCCTCGCGGGCGACGCGGTCGAAGTCGTCGCCGCTGAGCGAGCCGAGGACCGCCGAGTCCGGCAACGGCGGGAGGGCCAGCGGCGGCACCCGGTCCGGGTCGGTGTCGATCAGGGCCTGCTCGCGGGCGTTCCACTTGGCGAGCAGGTCGTGCGACGGCGCCGTGCCCATCAGGCCGGGGTGCACGATCCCGACGAAGGACACGCCCGGGACGTGCCGGGACGTGGCCACCCCGCCGCGGAAGTCCCAGATCACCTTGTAGGCGTCGGGGAACTGCTCGGTGAGGAAGCCGCCGCCGTTGCGGGTGGCGAACACCCCGGTGTAGCCCCAGCCCTGCCCGGCCAGCGGACCGGAGTCCTCCTGCGGGATCGGGCCGACGTCGAGGATGTCGACGATCAGCAGGTCGCCGGGTTCGGCGCCCTCGACGGAGATCGGGCCGCTGAGCACGTGCACGCTCGGCAGCGGGGCGTTGAGGATGTCGTCCGCGGAGTCGTTGTTGTGGATGGCCCCGTCGAACCACTCCCGGCAGTGGACGCGGAAGGTGTCGCCCGGCTTGACCCGCACCAGTGCGGGGATGTCCGGGTGCCAGCGGTTGTGACCGACGATCCGCTGCTCGGTGAACCTCTTCATCGAGTCCAGGGGAAAGACGACCTCGGGCATGGTGATACCTCGATTCGTGTGCCGGCAGTACGGATCCGATCAGGGGGAGACGGCGGCGCCGCGGTCCTGCGGCGTGTGCTCCGTGGGTGGGGTGGTGTCGGCGCTCGGGCGGATCATCCGTGGGTAGAGCAGGCCGAAGACCACCACGCCGAAGACGGCGAGCCCGATGGCGGTCCACCCGGCCGAGTAGCCCCACCAGCCGTTGAGCAGCACGAAGGCGGGGATCGCGCCGGTCACCCAGCCCTGGATCGCCGCGACCGCACCCGTGTAGCGCCCGATCCTGCCGACGTCGCGGCCCAGCAGCGCGAAGAACAGCGCCCACAGGAAGGCCCAGTAGAGCCAGATGACGCCGAAGACGGGGTCACCGAGCTTGATGAAGTTGAGCACCGAGTACCCGACGGCGCAGATCGCGACGAAGAGGGAGAAGTAGCCGAGGCCGGTGCCGTCGAGGCCGCCGTACAGGTTGCACGCCACGTAGAGGTAGGTGAAACCGAACAGGTACAGGCCGGACGCGTTGAGCACGATCGTCGGGTCCCCGGCGGCGGTGAAGATCAGGTACGTCGGGGTGACCACCTGGAGCAGACCGACGAAGAGGTTCAGCGGTGCCGCCGACTTGGCCTCGACCCAGCCGAGCAGCATCGCACCGTTCAGGAAGAGCACCGCTCCGACGTACAACAGGCCGACGCTGGCCATGGGATCTCCTCTCGGGGCCGGGCGGGCCGCTCCCGGTCCGGCCGGGTCCGCCCGGCCGGGCCACGCAGCGGAGTTCCCGCCGGGCGGTTCAGGGGCGTGGCAGGCGCTGCTGCGCCGGGGTCGGCGCGGTCGTGCGGCGGCCGGGCCTGCCCGGCACGCGGGTGACCACCTCCGGCTCGGTGCGGCTGCGTTCCGCCCGGTCGATCGCCTCGACGGCCGCCCGCGGCGCGAGGGAGACCATCGGGGCGGTCCAGACCCGGCGCATCGGCAGGCCGCACAGGGGGCACGGCGCGACGGGCGGCGCCGCGCCGAAGTCGCGGCGCACGTCGATCGTGCCGTGCTCCTCGCACCGGAACGAGTAGGTGGTCACCAGGTGTCGTCCCTTCCCGCTCGACGGGGCGCCGAGCGTCCCAGCCACTCCGTCCGGCGCATCCGGGCGGAGGGCCCGCCGCGGGCGGGTCGTTGGTCCCTGTGCCTGAGGCCCGGGCGCAGGGCCGCGACGCCGTCCGGTCGCGCCGGCGTCCTATCGTTCGGAACGGGGGCCGACCCGCCCGGGCGCCCGGAACGACGACGCGAACGAGGTGGTCCGAGTGCCCCGGTTCGAGGGGTCCGAGCACGTGCTCGTGTCCCGGCCCGAGCCCGGTGTGGCCGTGCTGGAGCTGGCCCGCGGCAAGGTGAACGCGATCGACCACGCCCTCTACGCCGAGCTCGGGGACGTGTTCGACGCCGTGTCCGGCGACGAGGAGATCAGCTGTGCCGTGCTGACGGGCCGCGGCCACGTGTTCTGCGCCGGCAACGACCTGCGGGACTTCGCGGCGACGGACGCGGCCGGCGGCGAGGAGCACATGCGCACGGTGCGCCGCTGCTTCGCGGCGCTGCTGGAGTGCGCGGTCCCGGTCGTCGCCGCGGTGAACGGACCGGCGCTGGGCAGCGGGCTCGGCCTCGTCGCGTCGTGCGACCTCGTGGTGGCCTCCGAGCGTGCCACCTTCGGCCTGCCCGAGATGGGCGTCGGGGTGCTGGGCGGCGGCCGTTTCACCGCGAGGATGCTCCCGCAGCAGGCGGTGCGGCGGCTGTTCTTCACCGCCGAGCCGGTCGACGCGGCAACCTTCCGGGACTGGGGCGCCCCGGCGGAGGTCGTTGCACACGAGGAGCTGCGGCCCGCCGCGCTGCGCCTGGCGCGGTCGATCGCGGCCAAGGACCGGTACGCCCTCACCCTGGCCAAGCAGTCGCTCAACGGGTGCGAGCCGCTCGACCTGGAGCGCGGGTACCGGCTGGAACAGACCTTCACGGTGCGGCTGTCCGAGCACGCGTCGTCGAAGGAGGCGGTCGCCGGGCGGATGGCGGAACTGGGGATGCACCCCTCACCCTGAGCCCCGCGGCCTCGGGTGCACGGGACACCGGTCGACCGGGGTCGACCGGGGCGCCGGTTGAAGCCGGTTCGGAGGCCGTGGCGGCACGGTGGGCCCGGGTGGAGGCGCCGCCCACCGGGAACGGAGGTGCTCGTCGTGGACCACGGCAACAGGAGCGGGGACGACGTGCTGGTCGTCGGGGCGGGACCGGTCGGCCTGACGGCCGCGTGCCAGCTGGCCCGGCTGGGCGTCCGTCCGCGGGTGGTGGAGACCCTCGAGCGGCCGACCACCGAGTCGCGCGCCGTCGGGGTGCACGCGCGGAGCCTGGAGATGCTCGCGGCGTTGGACGTGCTGCCCCGGCTGGAGTCCCGCGGCCGGCGGATCGCCGCCCTCGAGATGGTCGACGGCCGGACGGCGCGGACGCGGGCGCGCCTGGAGCTCGGTGACGCGCCGACCCGGCACCCCTACGTGCTCGACGTCGCCCGGCCCGACACCGAGGCGGTGCTGGCGGAGCGCGCCGCCGAGCTCGGGGTGGTCGTGGAGCGGGGCGTCACGCTCACCGCGCTGACCCAGGACGCCGACGGCGTCGAGGTCGCCCTGCGCTCGGCCGACGGGGAGCGCACCGTGCCGGTGGGCTGGGTGGTGGGCGCCGACGGCGGCCACAGCACCACCCGCCACCTCGCGGGCACGCACCTGGAGGGCGGTTTCCACGGCCAGCACTTCGCCATGGCCGACGTCGACGTGGACACCCCGCTGTCCCCGGACACCATCCGCATGTTCACCCATCCCGACGGCATGGGGATCCTGTTCCCGCTGGCCGGGACGCGGGCCCGGATCATGTTCTTCGTCGACCCGCCCGGCCCCGACGCGGGCGCCCCCACCCTGGAGCAGATCCAGGCCCTGGCCGACGCCCGGATGGGCGGCCGGGTCCGGGCGCACGACCCGCGCTGGTTGACCTACTTCGAGATCCACCACGCCCAGGTGCCCCGGTACCGCCACGGCCGGGTCCTGCTCGCCGGCGACGCCGCCCCGGCCCGCGCGGGGGACCACGCGCCCGATCCCGTGGCGGACTCGGCGGACCCGGGCCTCGTCCGTCGCTACCTCGACGACGCCCTGCGCCTCACCGAACCCTCGGCCGTCTGACCCGGCGCTCCCCGTCCGGGTGGTCCACGGTGGCCGGACGACCGCGGAGTGGGCACTGTGGTCCCGTGCCCACCTCCCGCCCGCGCGGCGACGACGAGCTGCGCCCCATGCTGGCCACGGCCGGGCCGCCGCCGGCGGACCCGGGATGGGCCGTGGAGTTCAAATGGGACGGCGTGCGGGCGCTCGTGGTCGTCGAGGACGGGGACGTGCGCTTCGTGAGCCGCAACGGCAACGACGTCACCGGTGGCTACCCCGAGCTGGTCGCGGCGGTGCCGACCGACCGGGACCTGGTGCTCGACGGCGAGATCGTGGCCCTCGACGCCGCCGGCCGGCCGGACTTCGGGCTGTTGCAGAACCGCATGCACGTGCGGAACCCGCCGGCCACGCTGCTGGACGCGGTCCCGGTGGAGCTCTACGTGTTCGACGTGCTGCGGATCGACGGCGAGTGGCACCTCCAGGAGTCCTACGACGACCGCCGCGGGCGGCTCGAGGCCCTCGGCGCGGCGGAGTGGCGCCGGGTGTCGATGCCGCCCTCGTTCACGGACGTCCCGCCGGCCGAGGTGCTGGAGGTGGCGCGCGCGCACCGGCTGGAGGGGATCGTCGCGAAACGGCGCACCTCACGGTACGAGCCGGGGCGGCGCGCCGCGGCGTGGGTGAAGACGGCGCTGTTCCACGGCCAGGAGGTCGTGCTCGGCGGGTGGACCCCCGGGCGCGGCAACCGCGGCTCCACCCTGGGGTCGCTGCTGCTCGGGGCGCACGACGCCGACGGCCGGCTGCGCTACGTCGGCAACGTCGGCACCGGCTTCACCGAGGCCGCCCTACGGGCGCTGCTGGACCGGATGGCGCCGCTGCGCCGGGCGGCGAGCCCGTTCGACGAGCCCGTCCCGCGCGACCAGTCCCGCGGCGTCACCTGGATCGAACCGTGCCTGGTCGGCGAGGTCGAGTACCGCACCCTGACCCACGACGGGCGCCTGCGGCACTCGGTGTGGCGGGGCCTGCGGCCCGACCGCGAGCCGGAGGAGGTGGTGCTGCCCGCCCTGGCCGGCGGAGCGGCGCCCTCGGTGGGCCCGGACGGCACGCCGCCGGCCCGCACCGAGGACCGCATCCCGCCCGCGGCCCTGGGCGACGCCGACCCCGCCGACGCCGCCGAGCCCGCCGACACCGTGACCGCGGACGAGTTCGCCGCCCTGGACCTGCTGCGTCGCAAGGGCATCTGGGAGGTCGGGGGACGCGAGCTGGCGCTGACCAACCTGGACAAGGTGTTGTTCCCCGGCCGGCGGGAGGACCCGTTGACCAAGCGGGACGTCATCCGGCACTACGCCGGCGTGGCCCCGTGCCTCGTGCCCTACCTGCGCGACCGGCCGGTCAACCTGCACCGCTACCCCGACGGCGTCGACCGGCCGGGGTTCTGGCAGAAGGAGGTCCCGTCGCACGCGCCCGAGTGGCTGCGGCGCTGGCGGAACCCGGAGGCCGAGCCGGGGGAGACGCAGGTCTACGCGGTGGTCGACGCCGCCGCCGCGCTGGTCTGGATGGCCAACTACGGGGCCCTCGAGCTGCACCCGTGGACCTCCGCCCTGCACGACGTGCACCAGCCGAGCTGGGCGCTGATCGACATCGACCCCGGCACGAACAGCACGTTCGCCGACGTCCTGGTGCTGGCCCGGCTGTACCGCACCGCGCTCGACCACCTCGGCGTCCGCGCCGCGCCCAAGGTCACCGGCAAGCGTGGCGTGCAGATCTGGGTGCCGGTGGAGAGCGGCTACACGTTCGCCGACACCCGGCGCTGGGTGGAGCGGCTGTCGAAGGCGGTGGGTCGCATGGTCCCGGAGCTGGTCACGTGGGAGTGGTACACCGATCGCCGGTCCGGTCTGATGCGCCTCGACTACACCCAGAACGCGATCAACAAGACGCTCGTCGCCCCGTTCAGCATCCGGCCCGCGCCCGACGCGCCCGTCTCCGTGCCCATCGAGTGGGACGAGCTCGACGACCCGGACCTGCGCCCGGACCGCTGGACGGTGCGGACGCTGCCGGACCGCCTCGCGGCGCACGCCGACCCGCTCCGCCCGCTGATCGGGCTCCCGCAGACCCTGCCGCCCTTGTAGGTCACGCCGGTGAGGAAGTGGTCGGCGGAGTCGGCATATCCGGCGTCCGGACGGGTAGCTCCCTTTTTGTCGCCCACCACCCGCCCCCTCCGCCCCCGGCGACGGGCCCGACGACAGGCAGGACCCCGACGTGATCCTCTTCTGCCCGCCCGGCGTCTACCGGGCCCAGTCCGACACCGAGCTGCTCTCGGGCCGGCTGTCCCGGCATGCCACCGGTCGGGACGTCCTGGACCTCGGCACCGGCACCGGGGCGCTGGCCCTCGCCGCGTGGCGCGAGGGCGCGGCGTCCGTGACCGCCGTCGACCTCTCCCGGCGCTGCGTCGCCGCGACCCGGGTGAACTGCCTGATCCACGGGGCCGCCGTGCGCGTGCACCGCGGAGACCTGTTCGGGCCGGTCGGCGGCCGCCGGTTCGGGATGATCGTGGCGAACCCGCCGTACGTACCGTCGGAGAGCACCGTGCTGCCCCGGCACACCCCGGGTCGCAGCTGGGACGCCGGGCCCGACGGGCGCGCGATCCTGGACCGGATCTGCGACGGCGCCGCCGACCACCTCGAGCCCGACGGCGTGGTGCTGATCGTGCACTCGCAGGTCTGCGGCCCCGAGGCGACGGTCGAGCGGCTGGAGCGCACGGGTCTGGTGGCCGACGTCGTCGAACGTGCGCGGATCCCGTTCGGGCCGGTGATGCGCTCCCGGGCGACCATGCTGGAGAAGCGGGGGCTGATCGAGCCGGGCGACCGGCTGGAGGAGCTGGTGGTCGTGGAGGCACGCCATGGCTGAGCCCGGACCCACCCGGGTCCTGCTCACCGAGGAGGGTCCCGCCCTGATCTCCGGCCCCGTCGAGCTGGAGCTGCCCGACGGCACCCGCGTCCGCTCCGACCGGGCGGTCACGGCGGTCTGCCACTGCCGGCGCAGCAAGCGCTACCCGATCTGCGACGCCAGCCACCGGCGCAAGGTGCGGCAGGAGGGACCCGACGCGTGACCGCGACCCTCGAACCGAACTTCCTGCAGCAGGTGGCGGCGCCGGACCTGCCCGCGCCCCGCGGGCCGCTGTCCGAGGCGGTCGTCGAGGCACTGCGCGGGGGCCCGCTCCGCCCGGTGGACCCGGCCGGCGCCGAGCCGTACGGCGACGACCTGCAGCTGGCCCTGCACTGCTGCTACGAGCTGCACTACCGGGGCTTCGCCGGGGTCGACGCCGAGCGGGAGTGGGACCCGGAGGTGCTGGGCCTGCGCCGCGAGCTGGAACGGGTCTTCCTGGCCGCGCTGCGCGCCGATGTGGAGCCGGGCGAGAACGTGCCGGCCGAGGTCGATGCGCTGCTCGTCGAGCCCGTCGGGCCGGGGGTGCGCGGGGTGTCGCACCACCTGCAGCGCGAGGGGACGCTCGAGCAGCTGCGCGAGTACGTGGCGCACCGCTCGATCTACCACCTCAAGGAGGCCGACCCGCAGGCCTGGGCGATCCCGCGGCTCAACGGGGCGGCCAAGGCCGGGCTGGTCACCGTGGAGCACGACGAGTACGGCTCCGGCCGGCCCGAGCGCATGCACGCGCTGCTGTTCGCCGAGATGATGACCGAGCTCGGGCTCTCCGACGCGTACGGCGCCTACGTCGAGCACGTGCCGGGCGAGACCCTGGCCGAGGTCAACCTGATGTCGCTGTGCGGGCTGCACCGCAGCCTGCGCGGCGCGTCGGTCGGGCAGTTCGCGATGGTGGAGCTGACGTCGTCGCCGGGTTCGGAACGCCTGGTCCGCGGCATGCGCCGGCTGGAGTGCGGCCCCGCCTCGATCCGGTTCTACGACGAGCACGTGGAGGCCGACGCCGTGCACGAGCAGGTCGTGCGGCGCGGGGTGCTCGCCCCGCTGCTGGAGGCCGAGCCGGAGCTGGCCGCCGACGTCGTGTTCGGGATCCGGGCGAGCCTCTTCCTAGGCGAGCGGATGGGGGAGCGGCTGCTCGGCTGCTGGGACCGGGGGGAGACCAGCCTGCGGATGCCGCTGGCGCCCGGCCGCCCCTAGCCTCCGGGGCGTGCCCCCGCCCGACACCGCCGTCCTGGCCGTCGACGACGCGTTCTGGGACGACGGCGCCCAGCTGACGGAGTGCCTGCGCGAGCCGGTGCCCCGCATCCCGCCGCACTTCGGGTACGACGCGCTCGGGTCGCAGCTGTTCGAGGCGATCACCGAGCTGCCGACCTACTACCTGACGCGGGTGGAGCGGGCGATGCTCGAGCGGCACGCCGGGGAGATCGCGGCCGCGCTGGACACCCCGCGGCTGGCCGAGCTGGGCAGCGGTAGCGGGAAGAAGACCCGGCTGCTGCTCGACGCGTGCCTGCGCCGGCGCCCGACCACGTACCTGCCCGTCGACGTCAGCCGGGAGATGCTGGAGCACAGCGCCGCCACGCTCACGGTCGCGCTTCCCGCGCTGGTGGTGCGCGGGCTCTGGGGACGGTACGAGGCGGGTCTGGCGCAGCTGCGGACCGACGGGGAGCCGGTCGTCGTCGCATTCCTCGGCAGCAACGTCGGCAACACGACCCCCGCCGAGCGCGCGGCCCTGTTCGCCGAGGTCGCCGCCGCGCTGCGGCCGGGCGACGGCTTCCTCGTCTCGGCGGACCTGGTCAAGCCGCCGGCGGCGCTGGAGCGCTGCTACAACGACCCGCCGGGGTACGACGCCTTCCGCCGGTTCCGGCTCAACCACCTGAGCCACCTCAACCGTCGCTTCGGGGCCGACTTCGGACTGGAGAACTACGAGCCGCGCGCGCATGCCGTCGGGCCGGTCGTCGAGGGGCACCTGTACGCGCTCACCGACCACACGGCCGTGTTGCCGGCGCTCGGCGCCGAGCTGGAGCTGCGCCGCGGAGATTCGATCAACGTCGGCTTCTCGGCGAAGTTCACGCCCGAGGGGCTGGCCACCGAGCTCGCCCCGCACGGCTTCGCGCTGCAGACCGCGTGGGTCGACGACGCAGAGCCGTACGGGATCTTCCTCCACCGGCTTGCTGCGTGATCAGGTCCAACGCGTTTCGGCACCCAGAGCCAGGTGCGCCAGGGGGTGCTCAGGTCGGCGGGGGCCGGGTCACTTCTCCGGCGGGGTGCGATCATCGGGTCGCTGCGGAAGGAGAATCGATGCGGGCGTACGGCTTCACGGCGGTGGGCGGACCGGAGAACGAGGCGTTCCTCGAGGTCCCGGTCCCGGAGCCCGGTCCCGGCGAGCTGCGGGTGCGGGTGCGCGCGGCGGGGGTGAACCCGGGGGACTGGCGGCTGCGCGAGGGCTCGTACGGCACGGCCGGCCCGGCGGTGCTCGGCCGGGAGGTCGCCGGCACCGTCACCGCCGTGGGCCCCGGCGTCGAGGCGTTCGCGGAGGGCGACGAGGTCTTCGGCGGCTGCCCCGGCATGGTCGGCGGCTGGGCCGAGGAGGCCCTGGTCACGGCCTCGTTCGCGGCGCTCCGGCCGGAGGCCGTCCCGCCGGAGGCCGCGGCGGCGCTGCCGGTCGCGGCCGGCACGGCCTACGACGCGCTCGAGAACCTCAGGCTCACCCCGGGCTCCACGCTGCTGGTCAACGGCGCGGGGGGCGGCGTCGGCGTTCCCGTGGTGCAGCTGGCCCGGGCCCGCGGGCTCCGGGTGGTCGGCACGGCGAGCCCCGCCAAGCGCGACCTGGTCGCGGGGCTCGCCGCCACGCCGGTCGCCTACGGCGAGGGCGTGCTCGACCGGATCCGCGAGGCGGCGCCGCAGGGCGTCGACGCGGTGTTCGACATGGTCGGCGGCGAGGCCCTGCGCACCGTCGCCACGCTGCTCTCCGATCGCCGGAACCTGCTGTCGGTCGCGGACAAGCCGCTGGTCAAGGAGCTCGGCGGGCGCGACGTGGAGCGCGACCGCAGCACGGCGGTGCTCACCGCCCTGGTCCGGCTGGTCGAGGAGGGCGCGCTCGACCCCCACGTCACGCGCGTGCTGCCGCTCGACGAGGCCGGGGCGGCGCTCGCCGAGGTGGAGGCGGGGCACGCACAGGGCAAGGTGGTGCTGGTGATGACGCCCGGCGGCTGAGCCGGCGCGATCGCCGGGGCGCCCGGCGTGCGGGACTATCGGGCGACACCGAACCGTTGACGAGCGTGGGACTGCACGACGAGAAGGGAGCAGTGATGAGCCGCTACGAGAAGGCGATCCTGGCAGGGGGCTGCTTCTGGGGCATGCAGGACCTCATCCGCAAGCAGCCGGGCGTGGTGTCCACCCGCGTCGGCTACACGGGCGGGGACGTCCCGAACGCCACCTACCGCAACCACGGCACGCACGCCGAGGGCATCGAGATCGTGTTCGACCCGGAGCGGACCAGCTACCGCGCGCTGCTGGAGTTCTTCTTCCAGATCCACGACCCGACCACGAAGGACCGGCAGGGCAACGACATCGGCATGTCCTACCGCTCCGCGATCTACTACACCGACGACGAGCAGAAGCGCGTCGCCGAGGACACGATCGCCGACGTCGACGCGTCCGGGCTCTGGCCGGGGAAGGTCGTGACCGAGGTCGAGCCGGCCGGGGACTTCTGGGAGGCCGAGCCCGAGCACCAGGACTACCTGGAGCGCATCCCGTGGGGCTACACCTGCCACTTCCCGCGCCCGGACTGGGTGCTGCCGAAGCGGGCCGAGTCGAAGGCCTGATCCCTCGCGCACGGCGCTCTCGCCCACTGCTGGTGAGCGAGGGCGCCGTTCGCGTTCTCAGGCGTGGTCCGGGCGTCCCCACTCCTGGGGGGAGGTGTACTGCAGCAGGTTGTAGAGCCGCTTCTGCACGGTCGCGATCTCCCGGACCGACTGCGCGACCAGGCTGCGGTCGAGCGGGGCGAGGCGGCGCATCCACACGACGTCGGACACCGGCTCGCCCCGGTCGAACTGGGCGAGCTGCTGGCGCAGCCGCACCCGCTGGAGCACCTCGAACACCTCGATCAGCGTCGCGCCCTGGTCGCGGGACAGCAGCATCGACCCGGCGGCCGCCGCCAGCCGGGCCCGCGTCGACAGCTCGGGGGAGCGCACGCTGAGCGCCGCCCACCGGGCGATCTCGACGACCGGGCGCAGGGCGTGGGCCTTGAGGTCGAACGTTCCGCCGCGCCCCGCGAGCACGTCGCGCACCGAGCGCAGCTGCGCCCGGTGCGACAGCGACTCGCGGACCAGCAGCTTCATGGTCGCCGGGTGGTGGCGCACGCCGGCGAACACCTCGGTGACCACGGGCCGGGCCGGGTCGCCCTGGATCGGTCGCCCGTCGAGCAGCAGGGACGCCATGAGCATCCCCTGGCCGTCGAGCGGCGAGACCAGCCACTGCTCGGCCGCGGTGCGCCACTGCGCCCGGGTGCGCGCGAAGGCGGGCGACGCCGGGGTGGCGCCGTGGGCGTCGACCCGCAGGCCCGCGCGGCGCAGGACGGCGGCGACCTCGGCGAACGCAGCCCGGTAGGCCGCCGCCCGCCGCGCGTCGACGGACTCCGCGAACACCACGGCCGAGTCGATGTCCGAGCCGAGGGTGGGCTCGCGGCGGGCGTTGCTGCCCAGGAGCATCCAGGTGACCTCGGCCTCGTCGAGGTCCGGACGCCCGCCGAGGACCAGGGTCAGGACCCGTCGCATCACGGCGTCGACCACCGTGGAGTAGACCGCCGTCGTGTCCGAGGCCTCCCGGCGCTGCCGGACGAGGTCGCCCAGCAGCAGGGGGAGGCCGCGCGCGAGGGTCACGACGTCGTCGAGTCGCTCCGCACGCACCACCTGCTCGCGCAGCACCACCCCGGCGGCCGACGGCGAGGCGAGGAAGTCCTGCGGGTCGACCGCGCCGCAGAGCCTGCCGTCGGCGTCGACGACCAGCAGCAGGTCGAGCCGGTCCTCGGTGAGCTCCTGCAGCACGTCGACGGTCGGTGTGCCGGCCCGCACGGTGCGCGCCGCCGGCTGCATCACCTCGGTGACGGGGGTGTCGCCGGGCCGTCCCTCCGCCACGACCCGCGCCCGCAGGACGGCGTCGGTGACCAGCCCGAACCGGCCCTCGCCGACCGGGACGGCGAGGTAGGCCGCGCGGCGTTCGGTCATCAGCCGCGCCGCCTCGGCCACCGTGGTCGCCGGCGTGCCGAGCACCGGCTCGGACACGACCAGCTCGTCGACGGTCCGGAACCGGGGCGCGGGGCCGGCGTGGTTGCGGGCGGCGAACAGGTCGTGGGCCAACAGCCGGACGCCGGCGGGGGAGGAGAACGACGAGGCCACGGCCTTGCGCGGGATCCGCACGAGCCGGACGGGGCCGAGCGCGACGGCCCGCGGCCCGACGGCGGCCCCGGTGAGCACCGAGGTCTGCCCGAAGACCCCGCCGCGGCCGACGGTCTCGTCGGCGGGCCGGTCGCAGGCGTCGTCGACGGTCCACATCTCGACCTGCCCGGACAGCACGACGTGCACCGCCTCGGCGGCGTGCGCGAACGCGTCCAGGATCTGCGCCCCGGTCGGGTGGTCGACGATCTCGGCCGCGTCGGCGACCCGGCGCAGCTCGCGCTCCGGGAGCGAGCCGAACGGCGCGGTCCGCGCCAGGAAGCCCGCGAGATCCTCCACGGGGGTCATCGTGTCAGGCGGCCGGCCTCGGGCGACCGGCATCGTGCCGGGATCCGCCGGGCGTCTACTCGCGCGGCCGAAGCGCACGGTCCCGGTGGGATCGGGGCCGGGACGACCGTCAGCCCAGCTCGGGCCAGGTGAGGGTGGCGGCGCCCCACGTGGCCCCGCCGCCGAACGCCGTGAGCACGACCTTCTCGCCGGCACGCAGGATCCCTCGTTCGTGCGCGTCGGACAGCGCGACGGGGATGGAGGCGGCGGCGGTGTTGCCCACACGGTCGAGGTTGGCCACCACCCGGTCCGCGGGCACGCCGAGCCGGTGCGCCACGGCGTCGAGGATGCGGCGGTTGGCCTGGTGCCCGACGAACCGCTCGACCTCGTCGACGGCCCAGCCGGTGCGCTCGAGGATCTCCCGGGTCGAGCGGGTCATCCGGTCCACGGCCTGCCGGTACACGGCCTGGCCCTGCATGGTGAACCAACGCTCGTCGGAGCCGGGCTCGCGGGAGCCGCCGCCCGGCGTGATGATCAGGTCCTCCTGGCCGCCGTCGCTGCCGAGGACGATGTCGTGGACCGTCGGCCCGCCCCCGGCCCGGAGCACCACGGCACCGGCGCCGTCGCCGAACAGGAAGGCGGTCCGGCGGTCGGTGGGGTCGACGATGGTCGAGAACGTGTCCGCGGCGACCAGCAGCACCGACTCGGCCGCGCCGGCGGTGACCATCGCCGCGGCGGTGGACAGGCCGTAGAGGAACCCCGAGCACACGGCGTTGACGTCGAACGCCGGCACCGTGCCGAGGCCCAGCCGGTGGGCGACGAGCGGGGCGGTGGCCGGACAGGTCCGGTCCGGGGTGGTGGTGGCGAGCACGACCAGGTCGACCTCGCCGCTGCCGCCCGAGCGCAGGTCGGCCTTGAGCGCGCGGGCCCCCGCCTCCGCGGCCAGGTCCGAGGTCGCCGTGCCGGGGTCGACGTGGTGCCGGGTGGCGATGCCGCTGCGGGTCCGGATCCACTCGTCGGACGTGTCCAGCGTCGCGGCGAGGTCGTCGTTGGTGACGACCCGGGCGGGCAAGGCGTGCCCGAGTCCGGTCAGGCGCAGAGCGCGGTCGTGCATTACGGGGCACCCGGTTCCGAGTCGGCGGCGGCGGACCGGTCCGAGTCTCCTGCCTCCCTCGCGTGCCCACAACCGGGCTGTGACCTGCGGATCTTCGAAGCAGCGCTCTACTGGTCGGTAGGGCGATGCGACGTTGGACCGACCGGCGGCGGCCGGACGGCCACGTGGGTTTTCCTGCGAAACCCTACGTGCGAGACTGGGGCGGCCGACGTCCCCGAGAACGAGACGAGGAGGGACCCCGATGGAGTGGACCGGAGCCCGCTACGCCGACCTGCCGACCGTGGAGGTCGAGACCTGGGTGGACGCGCCGCCGGAGCGGGTGTGGCCCGCGGTCGTCGACGTCGAGTCGATGCCCGGGCAGAGCCCCGAGGTGCAGCGGGTGGAATGGCTGGAGGGCGGCGCCCCGGCGGTGGGGGCGCGCTTCCGGGGCCACAACGCGCACGAGGCGCTGGGGGAGTGGTCCACGGTCTCGCACGTCGTGGAGTGCGAGGAGCCGCGCGTGTTCGCGTGGGCGGTCGAGGACCCGGAGAACCCCACCGCGACCTGGCGCTTCACCCTTGAACCCGCCGACGGCGGCACCCGGCTGCGGCAGTGGGTGCGGATGGGCCCGGCGCCGTCGGGGCTGAGCCTGGCGATCGACCGCATGCCGGACAAGGAGCAGAAGATCGTCTTCGTCCGGCTGCGGGAGTTCGAGGCGAACATGGCCGGGACGGTCGAGGCGATCAAGAAGCGCGTCGAGGGCGCGTGATGCGCACCGCCACCACGGTCGAGGGGTCGGGCGGCGACGTCCGAGAGACCGTCGAGTTCGTCGTCGAGGCGGAGAAGCTCGGCATGGACGCCGTGTTCGTCGCCGAGGCCTGGGGTTCCGACGCCCCGTCCGTGCTGGGCCACCTCGCGGCGCGCACGGAGCGGATCACCCTCGGCTCGGGGATCGTGCAGGTCGGCACGCGTACGCCGGTGGCGATCGCGCAGGCCGCACTCACGCTGGCCGACCTGTCGGAGGGGCGGTTCGTCCTGGGCCTCGGCGCCTCCGGCCCCCAGGTGCTGGAGGGGCTGCACGGCGTCCCGTTCGCCCGTCCGCTCACCCGGACCCGCGAGGCGATCGCGGTGATCCGGCAGGCGTTCGCGGGGGAGAAGATCGCTCTCGACGGCGAGACGGTGCACATCCCGCTGCCCGGCGGGGAGGGGCGGCCGATGCGGCTGTCCACCGCGCCGAACCCGGACATCCCGATCTACCTCGCCGCCCTGTCCCCGCGGATGCTGCGGCTCACCGGCGAGACGGCCGACGGCTGGCTGGGCACGAGCTTCGTCCCCGAAGGCGCCTCGGCGTACTTCGGCCCGCTCGACGAGGGGCTGGCCGCTGCCGGCCGCACCCGCGCCGACCTCGACGTCTGCCAGGGCGCCGAGGTGGCCTTCGCCGCCGACGAGGACGAGCTGCGCGGCATGGTCGCCGAGCGGAAGCAGGGGCTGGCGTTCAGCCTGGGCGGCATGGGCTCTGCGGCCACCAACTTCTACAACGCCGCCTACAGCCGGCAGGGCTGGGCCGACGTCGCCGCCGAGGTCCGGGAGCGGTGGCAGGCCGGCGACCGCACCGGCGCCGCCGCGCTCGTCACGGACGAGATGGTGCTGGGCACCACCCTCATCGGGACCGAGGAGGGGGTCCGCGCCCGCCTGCGGGTCTGGCGCGACGCCGGCGTCGACACCGTGCGGCTCTACCCCGCCGGACGCACCCTCGACGAGCGGCTCACGACCCTGGGCCGGGCCCTCGACCTCGTGCGGGAGATCGGGCCGGCCGAACGTTGACCCGCCCGTGGGAGGCGGAGAACAATCGTCGCCCTCGCGGAGGGGGGCCGACGATGGCGTGGAACCTGAGGGGCCGGTACGTCGAGACGTGCTCGTGCGAGCTCATGTGTCCGTGCAACCTGACGTTCGACCACGGCGCCACCTACGACTTCTGCCGGGCGACCCTGGCCTTCGACATCGCCGAGGGCGAGATCGACGGCACGGACGTCCGGGGCCGCCGGGTCGTCGCGATCATCGACACGCCGAAGGTGATGACGGACGGCAACTGGCGCCTCGGGATGTTCGTCGACGACCAGGCCACCGACGAACAGTTCGACAAGCTGGTGAAGGTGTTCGGCGGGCAGCTCGGCGGCCCGATGGCCGCGCTGGCCCCGCTCGTCGGCGAGGTCGTCGGGGTCGAGCGTGCCGCGATCGAGCTCGACCACGACGGGCTGCGGCACAGCGTGCGCGTCGCGGACTCGATCGACTTCGAGGTCGAGGACATCGTGCCGTTCGGCGTCGAGGACGGGCGGCCGGTGCGGTTCGACGGCATGTTCCACCCGGTCGGCTCGAACCTGACCATGGCCGAGGCCCGGCGCTCGCGGATCGACGCCTTCGGTATCCGGTACGAGGGCAGGACGGGGCTGTCCACGTCCGACTTCTCGTGGGCAGCCTGACGCGATGAGCGCTCCGGCGCAGGACCGCCCGGCCGGAACCGGCGGCGGTCTCGCGCCGGCCTACGCCGCCGTCCGTACCCGGCTCGGACTGGTCGTCCTCCTCTTCGCCCTCGCGGCGCTCGCCTGGTGGTCGACGGCCAGGCAGATGAGCGGCATGGACCAGGGGCCGTGGACGAGTCTGGGTGGGCTCGGCTGGTTCCTCGGCATCTGGGTCGTGATGATGGCCGCGATGATGTTCCCCTCGGTCTCCCCGACGGTCGCGCTCTACTCGCGGTTGACCAGGAGGCGCTCCCCGGCGTCGCCCCTGCTGTTCACCGCGGGATACGTGCTGACCTGGTCGGCCGCCGGTCTGGGCGCCTTCGTGATCGCTACGCTGGCCGGGCACGTCCCTGGGGACGTCCTGATGTGGGACCGGGCGGGACGCTGGATCGCCGGGGGCACGCTCGTCGTCGCCGCCGTGTACGAGCTGACGCCGCTCAAGGACGTCTGCCTCGCCAAGTGCACGAGCCCGCTCGGGTTCCTGCTCACCTCCTGGCGCGAGGGCCGCTGGGGCGCCCTCCGGATGGGTGCGCGCAACGGGGCCTGGTGCGTCGGGTGTTGCTGGGCGCTCATGGCGTCGCTGTTCGCGCTCGGGGTCATGAGCCTGATCTGGATGGCCGCCGTCGCCGGGCTCATCACCGTCGAGAAGACGCTGCCGTGGCGCCGGATCACGACCGTCGCGACGGCGGCCCTGCTGCTCGCGCTCGGTGTGCTGCTCCTCGTCGCCCCGGACGCGGTTCCGGCCCTCACCGTGCCCGGCTCCGGGTCGATGAACGGCATGCCGTCAGCGGTCTCCTGAGATCCCGTACTCGCGCAGCTTCCGGTAGAGGGAGGACCGGGCGATCTGCAGCCGGGCCGCGGCCGCGACCTTGTTGCCGCCGCAGTCCCGCAGCGCGTCCCGGATGGCGTCGGCCTCCGCGGCCTCCATCGGGGTGAGCCGGGTCCGCGGGGTCTCGGCGCGCAGCCGGCCGGGCAGGTCGTCGACATCGACGACGGCGCGGTCCTGCCGGGCGAGCCAGCGCGCCACCCCGGCGAGCTGGCGGAGGTTGCCCGGCCAGGGGTGCCGGCGGAGCAGCTCGGTCGCGGCCGGGGTGAGCCGCGGCCGCGGCGCGCGGCGGTCCACCGTGAGCGCGTCGAGCAGGCCGTCGAGCAGCGCGGGGATCTCGGCCGCCCGGCTGCGCAGCGGCGGGACGACGACGGCGTCCGGCCCGAACCGGTCGAGCAGCGCCTGCTGGGCCGACGTGGCCGCGGTGGGGTCGCCGGACCAGGTGCCGGCGATCCGGGCCGGGTGCCCGGCGGCGTCGTCGAGCAGGGCGCCGAGCGCCGCGCACCCCGCCTCGTCCAGCGCCTGGAGGTGGGTCAGCGCGACGCCGGAACGCTCGTGGAGCCCGTTCCGCACCGCGTCGAGCCAGGCCGGGAGACCCGCGGCGGGCACCCGCGCGGCGTCATGGACCGCCAGGCCCAGGCCGGTGAGCAGCGTGGTCTTGCCCGTGCCCGGCTCGCCGTGCACCAGCAGCGGCTCCACCCCGAGCCGCCGCCGCACGGTGTCGGCGAGCCCGTCGCCCGACGTGGCGGAGGCCGCCATGGCAGGGAGGGCCGGGCCGTCGGCGGCCTCGGGGACGGTCACGATCAGCCCGACCGTCCGGCCGGCCGACGTCACGGTGCGGCACCGGACCTCCGGACCGTCGGGGCCGGCGGGGACGGTCACCTCGGTGGCGCCGGCCAGCTCGTCCTGGGCGCGGGCCCACCAGGCGCGGTGGTCCAGCTCGAGGCGGGCGCCGGCGCGGTTGGCGATGAGGATGTCGCCGTCGAGCACCACGACCGCGGCGGAGCTGCGGCGACGGGCGCTGAGGTAGTGCCGGAACAGCTCGCGCTCCCGGGCGCTGCTTGTGCCGTAGAGCTCGGCCTCGATCTCCCGGACGAGCTTGAGCAGCGTGGGCCGGACCAGCGGGTTCGCGTCCTCGGCACGGCAGGTCATGTTGAGCGCGCCGAGCACGCGCCGGGTCATCGGGTGCCGCACCGGGGCCGCCGCGCAGCTGAACCCGTGCAGCGCCGCGGCGTAGTGGTCGGCCCCCGTCACGACGACCGGGCGCGCGGTCTCGAGCGCCGTGCCGATCCCATTGGTGCCGACGTGCTCCTCGGCCCACTGCGTGCCGACCACGACCGAGCGCCGGTCCAGCCGGCGGCGCAGGCCGTCGGTGTCCGTCCAGCGCCACAGGACCGTGCCGCCGGGGCCGGTGAGCATCAGGCTCGTGTCCGCGCCGACCAGGGTGTCGGCCGCCGCCTCCAGGACCGGGGTGGCGGTGCGGCTGAAGCGGCTCTCCTCGGGCTGCGCCTGCGGCAGCTCCAGCTGGTCGGGGTCGACCCCGGAGAGCCGCGACCGCCGCCAGGAGGCCACGATCTCCGGCCGGCGCGCGATGCGCTCGACCTCCCCGGCGAGCAGCCGCTCCCGGTCCCTGTCGATCACCCGTCGATCACCGTCCGCGTACCGCCTCCACACAGTCGCCGGTCGGCCCCGCCGCCGTCGCCGGACGTCCGACGCTACACGGCGGAAGAACGCCGATCACCTGGGCGAAAGGCGAGGGTCGGGCGGATCAGGAGAGCGCCCGTAGCTCGCCGCGGGCGGGTTCGGCCAGTGACCGCACCACGTCCCAGAGCTGGTCCTCGTCCATGGACATCACCGTCGGCGGTGCCGCGGCGACCGTCATGTCGTCGTTCTGGGGGAGCCGGTCGTCGTCGACCATCGTGCGTACCTCCGTGCTCGGGCAAGACGGTCACTACCCCCGCAACGAGCGCGGTATGCGGACCGGAGATACCCGGAATCCGGACGGGGGCCGAGCGGCGGAAGGAGGTTCACGCGCGCGAGGCCCGGGTACGCCACCCGCGTGTGGCGGCGCCCGGCGCCGCTCCTCGCCCACCACGCGAGCACCGAAGGCGACCCACGACGAGGAGGCGCACCCCGTGACGAGCACGCGCCCGAACCCCACCACGACCGACGCCGGCATCCCGGTCGAGAGCGACGAGCACTCGTTGACCGTCGGCCCGGGTGGCCCGATCCTGCTGCAGGACAGCTACCTCATCGAGCAGATGGCGCAGTTCAACCGGGAGCGCATCCCGGAGCGCCAGCCGCACGCGAAGGGCAGCGGGGCCTTCGGGACCTTCGAGGTGACCAACGACGTGAGCGCCTACACGAAGGCGGCGCTCTTCCAGCCGGGTGCGAAGACGGAGCTCGGCATCCGGTTCTCGACCGTCGCGGGGGAGCGTGGCAGCCCCGACACGTGGCGCGACCCCCGCGGGTTCGCGATCAAGTTCTACACGTCCGAGGGCAACTACGACATGGTCGGCAACAACACGCCGGTCTTCTTCATGAAGGACCCGATGAAGTTCCAGCACTTCATCCGGTCGCAGAAACGGCGCGCCGACAACAACCTGCGCGACCACGACATGCAGTGGGACTTCTGGACGCTCTCGCCGGAGTCCGCGCACCAGGTCACCTGGCTCATGGGCGACCGGGGCATCCCGCGCACGTGGCGGCACATGAACGGCTACACGAGCCACACCTACATGTGGATCAACGAGGCCGGCGAGCAGACCTGGGTCAAGTACCACTTCAAGACCGACCAGGGCGTCGAGTACTTCACCCAGCACGAGGCCGACCAGATGGCGGCGGCCGACACGGACTACCACACGCGCGACCTGTTCGAGCACATCCGCGACGGCGACTACCCGTCCTGGACGCTCCACGTCCAGCTCATGCCGTACGAGGACGCCAAGACGTACCGGTTCAACCCCTTCGACCTGACGAAGGTCTGGCCGCACGGCGACTACCCGCTGACCGAGGTCGGCCGGATGACGCTGAACCGCAACCCCACGGACAACCACACCGAGATCGAGCAGCTCGCGTTCCAACCGAACAACCTCGTGCCGGGCATCGGGCCGTCGCCGGACCGCATGCTGCTCGCGCGGCTGTTCTCCTACGCGGACGCCCACCGCCACCGCCTGGGCGGCAACTACCAGCAGATCCCGGTGAACGCCCCCGTCGTGCCCGTGCACTCGTACTCGAAGGACGGGGCGATGCGCATGCACAAGGTGTCCGACCCCGTCTACGCGCCGAACTCCTACGGCGGCCCGGCGGCGGACACCGAGCGCTACGGGCGGGTCCCGACCTGGCAGGTGGACGGCGAGCTCGTGCGCAGCGCCTACGTCGACCACGCCGAGGACGACGACTGGGGCCAGCCCGGCACGATGGTCCGCGAGGTGCTGGACGACGACGCCCGCGCCCGGCTGGTCGACAACGTCGTCGGGCACCTGCTCAACGGCGTGTCCGAGCCGGTCCTCGAGCGCGCCTTCGAGTACTGGCACAACATCGACAAGGAGATCGGCGACCGGATCGAGAGCGGCGTCCGGGAGAAGGCCTCCGAGACCGACCCGAAGGCCGACGACCAGGGCAACCCCGCCCGGAGGAGCATGCAGGCCAAGGCCTGACACAGGCCTGAACAGGTCCCGCAGGACCGCCCCGGGGGATCCGGGGGGCCACGGAGCGGCCGGGCTCAGCCCGGCCGCTCCGTCGCGTAGAGGAGGTTCAGCGCCTGGCCCGGCGCCGGCGTGACGGTCACCTCGCCGAACCCGGCCTCGCCGAGCATGCGCACCGCCAGCTCCCGGCCCCAGGCCGCGCCCAGCCCGGCGCCGCCCTCCGCCAGCGAGACCGTCATGCAGTGCAGGGTGCTGATCGTGTAGATCCACGGGGCGAACGGGTTGCCGACGTTGTCGGCGAGGTCCGTCGCCGCCGCCATGTCCACCATGACGAAGGTGCCGCCGGGCACGAGCGCGTCGTGGATCCCGCGCAGCACCGCGGCCGGATCGGCCTGGTCGTGCACGGCGTCGATGGCGAACGCGACGTCGACCGGCTCGGCCGGGCGGAAGGCGGCCGCGTCGGCGCGCTCGAACCGCAGGTTGGTGAGACCCTCTGCGGCGGCCTCGGCGCGGGCCCGCTCCAGGGCGTCCTCGGCGATGTCGTAGCCGGTGAAGGTCGAGGCCGGGAACGCCTTCGCCAGGACCACCATCGCGTGCCCGGTCCCGCACCCCACGTCGGCCACGCGCACCCCCGCGGTCAGGCGTTCGGTCAGTCCCGGCACCAGCGGGAGCCAGGCGTCCACCAGCAGCTCGTCGAGCGGGCGGCGGTTGAGCTGGTCCATCACGCCGGTGAAGTCGGGTGCGAACGCCGCGTAGGGCAGGCCGCCGCCGCTGCGGAAGACCTCGGCGATCCCGTCGAGGTTGCGGCCGAGCAGCGGCACCATGGCGGCCATCGGCGCCATGTTCTTCGAACCCGGGCCCGTGAGCGCGGCGGCGTGCGCGGCGGGCAGGACGTACTGCCCGTCGTCGAACGCCATGATCCCGCCGGTGACCATCGCGCCGAGCCATTCGCGCACGTAGCGCTCCTGCAGCCCGGCCCGCTCGGCCAGTTCGGCCGACGTCGCCGGGCCACGGGCCGCGGCCTCGAACAGCCCCGTGCGGTGCCCCAGGTCGATCATCATGGTCAGCCCGCCGGCCGTGTAGACGCCGAAGAGGTGGCGGGCGAACTCGCGCACCGCGCGCCTGTTCGGGACGTCGGTGTCCGCGCTCGTGGTCATGGGGTGATCCTGCAACCTCGCTGCAACCGTTGCCCAGGGCCCGGCGCGGGCGTGACCGTGGACACATGAGAGCAGCACGGTTCCACGGCCCCGGCGACATCCGCATCGACGAGGTCCCCGACCCGGTGGTGGGGCCGGGCCAGGTCGAGGTGTCGGTCGACTGGTGCGGCATCTGCGGCACCGACCTGCACGAGTTCCTCGAGGGGCCGATCTTCATCCCGAACAAGGGCGAGCCGCACCCGCTCACCGGCGTGGAGATGCCCGTCGTGCTCGGGCACGAGTTCGCCGGCGTGGTGTCGGCGGTCGGATCGGGCGTCACGGGCGTGAGCGAGGGCGACAAGGTCGCCGTCGAGCCGTACTGGGTGTGCGGGGAGTGTGTTGCCTGCAAGGCGGGCCGCTACAACATCTGCCGCAGCCTCGGCTTCGTCGGCCTGGCCGGTGACCAGGGCGGCTTCGCCGAGCGCTGCGTGGTCGACCAGCGGTGGGTGCACCCCCTCGGCGACCTGCCGACGGACCTCGGCGCGCTCGTCGAGCCCCTCGCCGTCGGCTACCACGCGGTGCGTCTGTCGGGGGTCCGCGAGGGCGGGACGGCGGTGGTCTACGGCGCCGGCCCGATCGGGTTGGTCACCACGGCGGCGCTCAAGGCCGCGGGCGCCTCGCAGGTCGTGGTGGTGGAGCCCGCGGCGGCGCGCAAGGCCAAGGCCGGACCCGCGGGCGCCGACGTCATCATCGACCCGATCGCCGACGACGCACCGGCGGCGATCCTCGACCTCACCGGCGGCGGCGCGGACGTCGCCTTCGAGTGCGCCGGTATCGACGCCGTCCTGGCCTCGGCCATCGGGTCCGTACGCCCCGGCGGCACCGTCGTCAACGTCGCGATCTGGGGCCACGTCCCGTCGGTCGCCGTGAACGACCTGGTCATGAGCGAGGTCAACCTGCTCGGCTCGCTCGCCTACTGCGGCGACCACCCGGACACGATCGCGCTGCTGCGCGACGGGAAGGTCGACGCGGCCCAGTTCATCACCGGCCGGATCGGCCTGGAGGACATCGTGTCCGGCGGCTTCCGGGAGCTGATCGACAACAAGGAGGAGAACGTGAAGATCCTCGTCTCGCCGAAGGAGCTGCTGGCATGAGCGTCGCACTGGTGACCGGGGCCGGGCGGGGGATCGGCCGGGCGATCGCGCTCCGTTTGGCGAAGGACGGGCACTCCGTGGCCGTCAACGACGTCAACAAGGCCGGCGCCGAGGCCGTCGCCGGGGAGATCGCCGCGGCGGGCGGGTCGTCGGTCGCACTGCCCTTCGACGTGACGTCCCGGGACGCGGTGTTCGACGGCGTCGCTGCGACCGTCGACCGGCTGGGCGGGCTCGACGTGTTGGTCAACAACGCCGGGATCGCCCAGGTCAAGACGCTGCTGGAGCTGACGCCCGACGACCTGCAGACGATCTTCGGGGTCAACGTCTTCGGCGTGGTCTACGGGATCCAGGCGGCGGCGGAGCACATGAAGGAGCACAGCGGGGGGAAGATCATCAACGCCGCGTCGATCGCCGGCCACTCGGGCTTCGACTTCCTCGGCCACTACTCCGCCACCAAGTTCGCCGTGCGTGCGCTGACCCAGGCCTCGGCGAAGGAGCTGGCGCAGTACAAGATCACTGTCAACGCGTACTGCCCGGGCATCGTCGGCACGGACATGTGGGACCTCATCGACGAGAAGATGGGCCCCTATCTGGGCAACGAGCGCGGCGAGACGCTCAAGCAGTACACCGAGCTCATCGCGCTCAAGCGGGTCCAGACGCCCGAGGACGTCGCCGGCTTCGTCTCCTACCTGGCCGGCCCGGACTCGGACTACATGACGGGCCAGTCGGTGATGATCGACGGTGGGATCGTGATGGTCTGAGGTCGGGCGAGCGGCCACGAGCCGGTCAGGAGGGCGGCTCGTCGTCGAGGTCGACGACGGGCGGGTCGGGCTCTGCTTCGGGCTCGGGCGGCCCGAGGGGCTCGACCAGGCCACATGCCTCGTCGTCGGGCCAGACGGAGGGCGGCTGGTCGGCGTCCCCGCGGTGGGGGACCTGCCGCGGGGGTTCGGGCAGGAGCGGCTCCGCGGTGGTCTCGTAGGTGTGGCCGAGCGGGCTCGTCCAGCGGAAGACGCCCGGCTCGGGCTGGTCGAGGGTCCAGCCCGCCTGCTTGAGGCCGTGGTCGTGACGGCAGGCGGGGCCGAGGTCGTCGTCGGTGGTACGGCCGCCGCGGGCGTGGTCGACGGTGTGGTCGAGGTCCGACCGTTCGGCCGGCGCGCGGCATCCGACGAAGGTGCAGGTCTGGTCGCGTAGTTGGACGCGGCGGCGCAGCCCGGCGCGGGGGAAGCGTCGGGTCGCGTCGTCGTCGAGGTCCTCGAGACGAGCGAGGGCACGGCGGATCGCGGACAGGACCGGGCGCCAGTCGTGTCCACGGGTGTCCGGGATCGGGTCCTGAGGTCTGCCGGTCCGCGGCTCGAGATGAGTGTCGAGCTCCGCCTCGGTGAGCAGGATGTCGACCAGTCCGCCGGGTGGCCCGCTGCTGCGCCGGTCCGGGACCGGCGGACCGGTCGGGGGTGATGGTCGCGCTCGCACCGTTCCGCCCCGGACGAACCGCCCGCGGTGATCGACGACGGCGAACCGCCACAGTGCCCCGCGCTGTCGCGCCACCACGTCCCGCCCGACAAAGGCCGGGACCGGCCCCTGGCCCGGCAGCACGACGTGCCGCTTGTCCTGGCCGAGCAGCGTGCTCAACGCCGCCCGCACGTGGATGCCCCGCCCGGCCTCCTTAGCCGGGTCTTCCAGCGGAGCGCTGGCACTCCCGGTGCTGTTGCTGAGACACCTTCTGTCCCTGTCGCTGTCGTCGTCGCGTAGCCGGCTGTTGGCGTCGGCGTGTTCGCCGTTGTCATCGTTCTGGCTGTCGGCTGGGCTGCCAGATCGCTCGTCCGGAACGTGGGGGCTCGCACCAGCAGCGTCTCCGGTCCTTCCCCCGGCCCGCGCGTCGCCCTCATCAGGCCCGTCCTGTGCGGTGCTGGCGCTACCCGCTTCCTCCGCGGCGGCGCGGGTCAGGAACTCCGCAATGATCTGGTCGCGGGTGAGGTGGTGGAGCGAGCCGTCGAGCAGGCCCAGGAAGACGTCGACGCGCAGGTGGGCCACGGGGGAGGGGTGCCCGGCGCGGCGGATCGCCAGCGCGAGACGGTCGACCCGGTCGATCGCGGCCTGGGCCTGGTGGGCGGGCAGGCCGGTCGCGGTGATCGTGACCGTGCCGTCGTCGCAGAGCATGCCGATGACCTCGCGACCGGCCACGGCCCGGCGGTAGCGCTTCTCGAAGTGGGCCGGGTCGAGATCCGCGACGAGCGCGCGTAGCCGCGCCGCGAGCTGCCCGGTGGTCCAGTCGACCACGCGCGGCAGCACCCAGGACACGAGCGCCGCGGCCTGCTCCGCGGACAGGTCGGCGAGATGGTCCGCGAACACCCGCGCCTTCGGCAGGTCGATCACACCGCCGCGCAACGCCTCGGCGACCGAGGGCAGGTGCGCGTGCAGGACCCAGGCCAGCTCCGTGTGGTACTCGGCGGCCCGCCGGGTCCAGGTGAGCGCGGCCCGCACCTCGTCCGACCAGTACTTCTGCGGCCGGGCCCGCCTCGCCGCCGAGAACCAGCGCTCCGGGTCCGCGACTCCGATCTGCGCCATCACCTCGTACAGCCCCGCCTGCTCGTGCGCGACCTGCCGGTACCGCGCCTGCAGCACGATCGGGAGGTCCTCGTTCGCCGTGGCCGCAAGGTCGATCGTTGCCAGGGCGGCAGCGAGCTCCGGCCCGGGCGGCATCGCCGCCAGGTCCTCCGGAAGAGTCACCACCTGCTGCACGGGTCGAACATACCTTCGACCCCCGACAGTTTCTGCCGAGCCGACGGCCCGATCCACGATGGCCGGAGAAGTCGGGCGCAGGTTCGTTCCACGGGAGCGCGCTCGGCGTCCGCGCCCTCACCGATGTCTCGCGGCACGAGATGGCCGGCACTGGATCCGGGCCATGTTCGTTCCCCGGGCCTGACCCGCACCCGTTCCGCCGACGCGGAGCTCAGGGCGAGCGCCTATCGCCCGGACCTGACCACCTGGTACCAGATCGAGGTGGCGTGGGGCGGCCCGCTGAGCCGGGTCCGCTCCAGCCGCACCGACATCCCGCCCGGCTCGTGGAACAGGCGCACGCCGTCGCCGAGCAGCTCCGGCACCACGAACACGACGATCTCGTCGACCGCCCCGAGGGCGAGGCACTGCCGCGCCAGGTCGGCGCCCAGGATGTTCACGGCCCGCTCCCCGGCCGCGGCCCGCGCGAGGTCGAGTCCCTCCTCGACGGACCCGACGAAGGTGACGTCGGGTGGCGGCTCCGGGTCCGGGTGGTGGGTCACGACGATCGTCGGCCCGCTCCACGTGCCGCCGAAGGCGCCCTCCGCGTCCGTCCCGGCGTTGGGGTCGTCGCCGCGGTAGGTGCGGGCACCGACGAGCAGGGCGCCGGTGGAGGTCGCGAGCTCCTCGGCGTCGGGGTCCGGGCCGACGTGCTGCGCGAGCCAGGACATGTCCCCACCGGGACCGGCGACGTAGCCGTCGAGCGACATGGCGGCGGAGTACAGGACACGGGCCATGCCCGGGACCCTGCCATCACTCCTTCGCACTGCGTGGGTCGTTGCGCGGCGTGGTGATTCCCCGACGCGACGGGAGGGAGCGGACATGGCGGGGGGACTCGCAGCTCAGCGCGGGCCTGAAGAGCCGGCACGTCACCATGATCAGCATCGCGGGTGTGATCGGTGCGGGCCTGTTCGTCGGCTCCGGCACCGCGATCGCGACGGCGGGACCGGCCGTGCTGCTGGCCTACGCGTTCGCGGGTCTGCTGGTCATCCTCGTGATGCGGATGCTCGGCGAGATGGCCGCGGCCACCCCGGACTCCGGCTCCTTCTCCACCTACGCCGACCGCGCGATCGGCCGCTGGGCCGTCGGCGCCGTCGTCGCGGCCGTGCTCGTCACGATGTTCAGCTTCATGGGCACGGAGATCGTCACCATCGCGGCGGCGGAGTCCGAGAACCCGGCGGAGCAGATCGGCAGGGCGACGCGCTCGGCGATCTGGCGGATCTCGGTGTTCTACCTCGCCTCGATCCTGCTGGTGGTCGCCCTGGTGCCGTGGAGCGCCCCCGAGCTGCCCGAGAACGGCTCCTACCAGACCGCGCTCGATGCCATCGGCATCCCGAACGCCAAGCTGATCGTCGACATCGTGGTGCTGGTCGCCGTGGCGAGCTGCCTGAACTCGGCGCTCTACACCTGCTCGCCACCTCCGGCGCGATCGCCCTGCTCGTGTACCTGGTCATCGCCGTGTCCCAGCTGCGGATGCGCCGCCGGCTGGAGCGGGAGGGCGTCGCGCTGCCCGTGCGGATGTGGGCCTACCCCGTGCTGACGTGGGCGGTGATCGTGGTCATCCCGGTCATGCTCGTGTACATGGGGTTCCGCGAGGGCTCCCGCTTCGACCTAGCGATGACGGACCTGATCGCCGCGGTCGTGGTCGTCGTCGGGATCGTGCTCACCCGCCGCTCCGGGCCGGACCCTGTTCAGAGCCAGGAGGGGTCCGTGTCGAGCGACGTCCGGTCGAGCGAGGCCAACAGGTCCAGCTGAGGGCCGACCTTCGGCAGCTCGAACCGGAAGAAGTAGCGGGCGGCGGCGCGCTTGCCGTGGCCGAGGTCGTCGTCGCGTCCGGCCGCGGCCAGCAGCTGCTCGAGCCAGATCCAGGCGACGAAGACGTGCCCGGCGGCCTCGAGGTAGACCGAGGCGTTCGCCAGCCGCTCCTCGGCGTCCGGGTGGGCGTGGAGGACGGCGGTGACCTCGACGAGCCGGTCCAGCGCCGCGTGCAACGCTGCGCCGTACTCCGCGGCCGCGCCGCCGGCCTCGGCGGCCCGCGCGGTCGTCGCGGAGAGCGTCTCCCGCAGGGCGGTGAACCCGGCGCCGCCGGCCATGACGACCTTGCGGCCGAGCAGGTCGGCGGCCTGGATGCCGTGGGTGCCCTCGTGGATCGGGTTGAGCCGGTTGTCCCGGTAGTGCTGCTCGACGTCGTACTCGCGGGTGTAGCCGTAGCCACCGTGCACCTGGATGGCCAGCGAGTTGGCCTCGGGGCCCCACTGCGAGGGCCAGCTCTTGGCGATCGGGGTGAGCGTCTCGAGCAGCAGGTGCGCCCGGGTGCGCTCGCCCTCGGTCGCGGCGGTGCGCTCCTCGTCGACGAGCAGGCCGCAGTAGAGGACGAGCGCGAGCGCGCCCTCGGCGTAGGCCTTCTGCGCCAGCAGCATCCGGCGCACGTCGGCGTGCCGGACGATCGGCACCATCGGCGCGGCCGGGTCCTTGGCCCCGGCGGGCCGGCCCTGCGGGCGCGTCTTCGCGTAGTCCGCCGCCTTGAGGTACCCGGTGTAGGCGAGCGCGGCCGCGCCCGCCCCGACCCCGATGCGCGCCTCGTTCATCATGTGGAACATGGCGGCCAGCCCGCCGCCGGCGGCGCCGACGAGGTACCCGACCGCGCCCGGTTCGCCGCCAGGGGTGTGCGCGCCCTCGCCGAGGTTGAGCAGGGTGTTGACCGTGCCGCGGTAGCCCATCTTGTGGTTCAGCCCGACGAGGGCGACGTCGTTGCGCTCGCCCGGCTCCCCGTCGTCGTCGAGCAGGTACTTGGGCACCAGGAACAGCGAGATGCCCTTCACCCCGGCAGCTGCGCCGGGGATCTTGGCCAGGACCAGGTGGACGATGTTCTGGCCCAGCTCGTGGTCGCCGCCGGAGATCCACATCTTGGTGCCGCGCAGCCGGTAGGTGCCGTCGGGCTGCGGCTCGGCCTTCGTGGTGATGTCGGCGAGCGACGAGCCGGCCTGCGGCTCGGACAGGCACATCGTCCCGTGGTAGCGGCCCTCGAGCATCGGCGGCACCCAGGTGGCGATCTGCTCGGGCGTGCCGTGCGCGAGCAGGAGGTTCGCGTTGGCCACGGTGAGCATGGCGTAGGCCCAGGTGCCGATGTTGGCCGCGTGGAACCAGGCCTGCACCGCCGTGCCGACGACGTGCGGGAGCTGCAACCCGCCCACCTCGGCGTCCATCGTCGCGGACAGCAGCCCGGCTTCGGCGGCGGCACACAGGGCGGGGGCGACCTCGTCGTGCAGGACCACCCGTCCGTCGACGAACCGGGGTTCCTCGGCGTCGTTGCGCTTGTTGTGCGGGGCGAACTTCTCCGCGGCGAGGTCGGCGGCCAGCTCCAGGACCGCGTCGACCGTCTCCCGGGAGTGCTCGGCGAACCGCTCGCGCTTGGTCAGCTCCTCCACGTGCAGCCAGTCGTGCAGCAGGAACTGCACGTCGCGGCGGGACAGGATGAGGTCGCGGTCGCCTCGTGGCATCGTCGCTCCCGAATGGTTACTGATCGATCAGTAAGTAGAGTGGGCGCGACGAGCGGCGGCGTCAAGGGGAGCGGGCCATGGTGCGGGTCACCGGTGGGACGACGGCGGAGGCGGGCGAGCGGATCCTCGCCGGTCTGGACCTGTGGGCGGAGTGGGCGACGGCGACGCAGCGGGCGATCGTCGGGGCCGCGCTCGAGTCGTTCGCCGAGCGGGGCTTCCACGGCACGTCGCTCAAGCACATCGCCCAGGGCTCGGGGCTGAGCACGGCCGCGCTGTACGTGCACTTCGCCTCGAAGGAGGAGCTGCTCTTCGCGCTCAGCAGGCGCGGGCACACCATCGCGCTGGAGCTCGTCCGCGCGGCCGCCGCGGAGCCCGACCCGGTGACGGCGCTGCGGGTGCTGGTGTACGCGTTCACCCGCTGGCACGCCGAGCAACGCACCACTGCGCGCGTCGTCCAGTACGAGCAGGGCGCGCTCACCGCCGCCCACGCCGAGGTGATCGCGGAGCTGCGCCGGGACACCGAACGGGTCGTGCGGAACCTGATCACCCGGGGCAGCGAGGCGGGCGCGTTCGCCGTGCCCGACGTCCGTGGGGCCAGCGCCGCGGTGCTCTCCCTCGGCATCGACGTGGCCCGGTGGTACGTCCCGGGCGGCGCGTGGACGCCCGACGCCCTGGGCCTGCTCTACGCCGAGTTGGCGGGCCGCATGCTCGGGATGCCAGCCTGAGCCCATGCGGATCGCCCTGGCCCAGATCGTCTCGACCCCGTCGCCGGAGGAGAACCTCGGGCTCGTCGCCGACGGGGCACGCGCGGCGGCCGAGGCCGGCGCCCGGATCGTCGTGTTCCCCGAGGCCACGATGTGCTGCTTCGGCGTGAAGCTGGGCCCGGTCGCCGAGCCGCTCGACGGCCCGTGGGCAGGCCGGGTGCGGACGATCGCCGAGGAGGCCGGGATCACCGTGGTCGCCGGCATGTTCACCCCGGCCGAGGACGGTCGCGTGCACAACACGCTGCTGGCGACCGGCGGGGAGGTCGAGGCGTCCTACGAGAAGATCCACCTGTTCGACGCCTTCGGGTTCGCCGAGTCGGACACCGTCGCCCCGGGCACGGGGCTGCGCACGATCCAGGTCGACGGGCGCACGATCGGCCTCACCACCTGCTACGACCTGCGCTTCCCCGGGCTCTACCAGGCCCTCGGCGACCGCGGGGCGCGGCTGGTCCTGGCGCCGGCGTCGTGGGGCGCGGGGCCGGGCAAGCGCGAGCAGTGGGACCTGCTGGTGCGCGCGCGGGCCCTGGACTCGACGGCGTTCGTCGCCGCCTGCGACCAGGCCGACCCGGCGACGGTGGGCCGCGAGCGCGGGAAGGCGCCGACGGGGATCGGCGCGAGCCTGGTCGCGAACCCGTACGGGGCGGTCGTCGCGCAGCTGGGGGAGGAGCCCGGGCTGCTCGTGGCCGAGGTCGACCTGGACGAGGTCGACGCGGCGCGCAAGGCCGTCCCGGTGCTGGCGAACCGCCGCTTCTGACGGTTCCGGCCGGTGCTCGACGGGAACGCCCACGGGTTCGTGCCCGAGGACTGAATCCGGCCGGGTGGGGCACTCTGCGGGGGATGATCGCTCCCACTCCGCCCACGGCCGAGCTGCACCTCCACGTCGAGGGCACGATCGAGGCCGAGCTGCTCGTCCGGCTCGCCGACCGGCACGGCCTCCCGTTGCCCTCGCGCGATCCCGCCGTCCTGCGCGAGCGGTACGCGCACTTCGTCGACCTGCGGTCCTTCCTCGACGTGTACTACGCGAACCTCGCCGTGCTGCGCACCGAGGAGGACTTCCACGAGCTCGCCACCGGCTACCTCGACCGCGCGCTGAAGGCCGGGGTGCGGCGGGCGGAGGTGTTCTTCGACCCGCAGACCCACGTGCAGCACGGCGTGCCGCTCGAGGCGGTGATCCATGGGCTGAGCAGCGCGTTCTCCGCGGCCGAGGAGACGCACGGGGTGTCGGCGGCGCTGATCCTCTGCTTCCTGCGCGACCTCGGCCCGGAGGCGGCGGAGGAGATCCTCCGGGCGGCGTTGCCCTTCCGCGAGCACTTCATCGGGGTCGGGCTGGACTCGGCGGAGGTCGGGTACCCGCCGTCGCTCTTCACCGGCGTCTACGCGATGGCGGCGGCCGAGGGGCTGCACCGGGTCGCGCACGCGGGGGAGGAGGGCGGCGCGGAGTACGTGCGCGAGGCCCTCGACCTGCTGCACGTGGAGCGGGTCGACCACGGTATCCGGGCCATGGAGGACCCGGAACTGGTGGCCCGGCTCCGTGACGAGCGGATCCCGCTCACGGTGTGCCCGCTCTCGAACGTGTCCCTGCGTGCCGTCGACACCCTCGGCGAGCACCCGCTCCCGCGGATGCTCGACGAGGGGCTGCTCGCCACCGTGAACAGCGACGACCCGGCCTACTTCGGCGGGTACGTCGACGACAACTACCGGGCCGTCGCGCGCGAGCTCGGCCTGGACCGGCCGCGGCTCGCGCAGCTGGCCCGCAACTCCGTCGACGCCACCTTCGCGCCGGAGGAGGACAAGCGGCGCTGGCACGCCGAGATCGACGCCTGGCTCTGACGCGGCAGGTCCCGCCGTGCGGTCAGGCGTGCGGCACGACGACCGCGCGCCCGGACAGCTCGCCGGCCTCCAGCCGGCGGTAGGCCTCGAGGGCGTCGTCGAGGCAGTACCGCTCGACGTCCGGGACGATCTGGCCCGCCCGGTACATCGCGACCACCTCGTGCAGGTCGTCGACGCTGCCCCAGTAGGTGTTGGTGAGCGTGGACTCGTACGGCGTGGCGAAGAAGTTCCACTCCACGGTCCCGCCCGCGATCCCGACGACCGTCAGCCGCCCGCCGACGGCCATCGAGGCCTGGGCGAGCGCGATCGTCGGGGTGACGCCGACGAAGTCGAAGGCCGCGTCCACGCCGCGCCCGCCGGTGATCTCGCGGATCCGGGCGGCCCGGTCCGGCCCGCCGGGAACGGTGACGGCGCCGCGCTCGGCCGCGCGGGCCATCGCGTCCGCCTTCGTGTCGGTGGCGATGACCGTCGCACCGGTGAGCGCGGTGAGGATCTGCAGGGCGATCTGGCCCAGTCCGCCCAGGCCCACGACCAGGGCGTACCTCCCGCCGCCCGCAAGGTGGGGCAGGGCGTTGCGGACCGCGTGGTACGGCGTGAGCGCCGCGTCGGCGAGCGGCGCCGCGGCGACGGGGTCGGTGTCCCCGAGCGGGACGAGGTTGCGCGCCGGGACGGTCACGTACTCGGCCATGCCCCCGTCGCGACCCAGGCCGATCGCCGCGTACGGGTTCGTCGCGGCGTTCTCGCAGTAGTTCTCCTTGCCCTGCACGCACATCCGGCAGTGGCCGCAGCCGACCGGGCCGTAGACGAGGTAGGCGTCGCCCTTCGTGAACCCGGTGACCCCGGGCCCGACCTCCTCGACCCAGCCGGAGCTCTCGTGGCCGAGCACGAACCCGGGCTCCTGGGCGCCGGGCGTGCCGGCCGTGAACTCGCGGTAGACCGCGACGTCCGAGTGGCACGCCCCGGCCCCGGCGACCTTCAGCAGGACCTCGCCGGGTCCGGGGACGGGCTTGTCGACCTCCCGCAGCGCGGGGAAGGTCTGGTACTGCTCGAAGACGACGGCGCGCATCGTCGGTCCTTTCTCGAAGCGTTCTCGAGGGGCCGACCGGGCGTCGGGTACGAGGAGGCGGCGTCGCGAGCGGCCTCATCGTCGTACGCCCTTATCCTACACCTGTCGGACAACGCGCCGTCGTCGTCGGGTCAGTCGTTCGCGGTGGCCAGGTCCAGGTACTGCGCGAACTTCTTCTGGGCCGCCGCCGCGCGGGTCGGGACGTGCTCGGTCGGCACGTCCTTCGCCTCGTAGCCGCGCAGGATGCGCTTGGCGAGGGTGGCCTTGTGCACCTCGTCCGGGCCGTCGTAGATGCGTGCGGCGCGGGCCGCCCGGTACATCTGCTCCAGCGGCAGGTCGCCGGAGAAGCCCAGCGAGCCGTGGATCTGGATGGCCCGGTCGATGACGTCGTGAAGGATCTTCGCGCCCCAGAACTTGATCATGGCGATCTCGTTGCGGGAGTTCGACGCGCCGACCTGGTCCATCGTCCACGCCGCCTGCAGGGTCAGCAGGCGCGCGGCCTGCATCTCCGCGGCGGAGGTGGCGACCCAGTCCTGGATCATCTGCTTGTCGGCGAGCACCGAGCCGTGCGCGTAGCGGGAGACGGCCCGCTCGCAGAGCATGTCGAAGGCGCGCTTCGACTGGCCCAGCCAGCGCATCGCGTGGTGGATGCGGCCCGGGCCGAGGCGCTGCTGGGCGAGCTTGAAGCCGTCGCCGGGGTTGCCGACGAGGTTCGACTTCGGCACCCGCACATTGTCGTAGATGATCTCGGCGTGCCCGCCCTCGAGCTGCGGGTGCACCGTCGAGTGGTCCATGACCGGGATGTCGCGCAGGATGTTCACGCCCGGCGTGTCCGTCGGGACGATGATCATCGACGAGCCCTGGTACGGCGAGACGTCCGGGTCCGTCACGGCCATGACGATCAGGAAGTCCGCGCGGCTGGCGTTCGACGAGAACCACTTGTGCCCGTTGATCACGTACTCGTCGCCCTCGAGCACGGCCCGGGTGGTGAGCAGGGTCGGGTCCGCGCCCGCGCCCGGCTCGGTCATCGAGAAGCAGGAGCGCAGCTCGCCGCGCAGCAGCGGGTGCATCCACTGCTCCTTCTGCTCCGGCGAGCCGCCGATCGCCAGCAGCTCCGCGTTGCCGGAGTCCGGCGCCTGGTTGCCGAAGATGCCCGGTGCGAACTTGCTCTGCCCGAGGATCTCGTGCATCAGGCCGAGCTTGACCTGCCCGAACCCGCCGCCGCCCAGCTCCGGGGGCAGGTGCGCGGCCCACAGGCCCTGCTCCTTGACCTGCTCCTTGAGCGGCGCGGTGATCCGGGCGTACTGCTCCGGGGTCAGGTCCAGCGTCTCGATCGGGAAGATCTCCTCCCGGACGAACTCCCGCATCCAGTCCAGCTTCTTCTCGAACTCCGGCTCGGTGGAGAAGTCCCACGCCATCGTGCCCGCACCTCCGCGACTCGCGTTCGCCGACGCCTGCGTCGGCCGTTGCCTGCACGCTAGTTGATGCAGCCGCCTTACGGCAGTCCCCTCCCGGAGTCGACTCGTCGCGTCGTCTCCCGAGTAGATGATCGACGGTGGTGCGGGAATTGGTTAGCCTCACCTGTGTTCCCCGATCCTCGTCCGTGGAGGTCCGCACGACATGGCCACCGAGCTGGAGAACGGCCCCGTCCCCGTGGTGACGGAGACCGTCGAGCGGCTGTCGCCGAGCCTGGTCCGGGTGGGTCTCGGCGGGCCCGGCCTGGCCTCGTTCGCCCCGCTCGGGGTCCCGGACGAGGCCGTGGTCCTGCGGTTCCCGGGGTCCGAGGCAGCGCGCTGGTACACCGTGCGACGGTGCGAGCCGGGCCGGCTGACCGTCGACATCGTGCTGCACCCCGGCGGGGTCGGAGGCGAGTGGGCGTCCCGGGCGCAGGTCGGCGACCGGCTCGAGATCACGCACCGGAACAGCTGGTTCCGTCGGCCCCCGGAGGCGGGCTGGCAGCTGCTCCTCGGCGACGTCACGGCCCTGCCGGCCCTCGGCCGGATCGTGGAGGAGTCGGCGGACCGGCTGCCGACGACGGTGCTGGTCGAGGTGCCGCACCGCGAGGACGCCCAGGAGCTGCCCGGTGCCCAGGTGCGCTGGATGCACACGGCCGGGCTGGGGCAAGCGCCCAGCCGGCTCGCCGAGCTCGTGCGGGGCGCGCAGCTGCCGCCCGGTCCCGGCTACGTGTACGTGGCCGGCGAGGCGTCGGCGACCCGGGCGGTGCGTCGCTACCTGCGCCAGGAGCTGAAGCTGTCCGCCGGCTCCTACGGCGTCGTCGGGTACTGGCGGGCGGAGTCCGAGAAGTGGTTCGCGCGGGTCGCCGAGACGGGCGCGGACACGGCCGCGATCTACGCCGAGGAGCTCGACGCGGGTGGCGACCTCGAGGACGTCCGCGCCCGGTACGAGGAGCGCCTCGCCACCCTCGGGCTGTGACGAACCCGGTGTGACGATCCGGCCCGGCCGTAACGGCGGGGGTGGGCCAGGACGAGAACCGGGCCGTGGAGACCCGACGCGGCCGGAGGCTGCCGCGCAGGCGGACGGACCGGATCGAGGACGTCGTGGCCGTCCTGCTGTGCGCGTTCGGCGTGGTGGCGATGGTGCTCGCCGGGCTGGTCGGCGCGGCGGCGCACGGCACCGTGTCGGCGCGGGCGTACCAGGAGGCGGCGGACCGCACCCGCGTGGTCGCGACGGTCGTCCTGCCGGCGGACGCGGCCGCCACGACGGACGGCGTCGGCCCCGGCACCCGGCGCGCCACGGCCACCTGGACCGCTCCCGACGGCACGCAACGCATCGACGAGGTCACGGTCCCGCTGAGCGCGAAGGCCGGCTCGGCCGTCCCGGTGTGGGTGGACCGTGCCGGGACGCCCGCCCGGCCCCCGATCGCGCCCGGCGCGGGCGTGCTGGTGGGCGCCGTGGCCGCGGGCTGGGTCGCGGTCGCCGCGGCGCTGCTGCTCCTGGCGGCCTGGCGGCTCGCGCTGGGCTGGACCGCCCGACGCAACGACGCCGAGTGGACCCGCCGGTGGGCCGAGGTCGAACCCGAGTGGTCGGGTCGCGCGGCCGGACCGGCCGGCCGCGCGGGCTGAGCCGTCCGCACGTCGGCCCGGTTTCCGGAGCGTTCACGCACCCACAACGAACCCGACGGGCAACTCCCCGCGCCCCCGCTCGTTGAACCGGATGCCGGTATCGGCGGGGACTGGGGAGCCCCCTCGCCGATACCGGCAGATCCTTCTCTGGCCCGGTCCCGGGTTCCGGCTGCGGCGCCGGATCATCCGTCCGGCAGGATCGGCACCTCCAGTCCCTGGTCGCGGCCCAGCCGCGCCGCCCGGGTGACGGACTCCGCGCCGAACCGGCTCCGCAGCGAGTCCAGGGTCCGGTCCAGCTCGGGCCCGCTCGTGCGGTCGAAGGGCAGGGCGAGCTGCATCGCGTCGTCCGTGTCGAGGTTCGTGAACGAGATCCCGAGCAGCGTGAGCCCGCGGTCGAGGATCATGCTCAACGACTCGCGCAGCAGCCGCCGCGCCGCCTCCAGCAAGGTCGGGGTGTGGTCCGTGGCGCGGGCGAGGGTGTGCGAGCGGGTCGCGCGGGTGTAGTCGCCGAACCGCAGCCGCAGGACCACGGTGCGGCAGGTCCGGCCCGCGCCGCGCAGCCGCTTGCCCAGCCGGTCGACGATCCCGGCCAGGATCGCATCCATCTCCTCCGGGGTGCGGTGGCGGCGGCCGAGTGCGCGCTGCGAGCCGATGGACCGCCGGCGCCGCCCCGTCTCGACCACGCGTGGGTCGTGGTTGTGGGCCAGGGCGTGCAGGTGCCGCCCCGACGCCCGGCCGAGCAGCGACACCAGCGCGGGCTCGCCGAGGTCCGCGACCTCGCCGACCGTGTGGATCCCCAGCGCGTGCAGCTTCGCCGCGGTGACCTTCCCGACGCCCCACAGCCGTTCGACGGGCAGCGGGTGCAGGAACGCCGGCTCGCCGCCCGGCGGGACCTCCAGCAGGCCGTCGGGCTTCGCGACCCCGCTGGCCACCTTCGCGAGGAACTTCGTGCAGGCCACGCCGACGGTGATCGGCAGGCCCGCCTCGGCGAGCACCCGCGCCCGCAGCCGCTGTGCGATCGCCACCGGCGTGCCCGCGATCCGCCACAGGCCGCCGACGTCGAGGAACGCCTCGTCGATCGAGATCCCCTCGACCACGGGCGTGGTGTCCCTGAAGATCGCGAAGACGGCCTTGCTGGCCTCGCTGTAGGCGGAGAACCGCGGCGGGACCACGACCGCGTGCGGGCACAGCGCCCGCGCCTGCCGGCCGCCCATCGCGGTGCGCACCCCGAAGGCCTTGGCCTCGTAGCTGGCCGCGAGCACGACTCCGCCGCCGACGATCACGGGACGGCCGCGCAGCCGCGGCGCGTCCCGCTGCTCGACGGACGCGTAGAAGGAGTCGAGGTCGGCGTGCAGGATGCTCGCCTCGGCGCGACTCTCGATCCGGGACACGAACAGATGTTCGCATCCCACCCCGACGGAATCCCACCCCGACAGATCCCACCCCCCCGAGAACCCGCCGAGCGCGGTCAACGGTGCTCCGGCACCACCGACCGCGCGCGGGCGACGGAGCCGCTACCCCAGGGTGAAGGGGTCCCGGGTGCCGCCGGTGAGCTCCACCCAGACGGACTTGTTCTCCAGGTACTCGTCGACCGCGGCGACGCCGTTCTCCCGGCCGAGCCCCGAGGCGCCGAAGCCACCGAAGGGCACGCTGGGCGCCACCACCCGGTAGGCGTTGATCCACACCGAGCCCGCCCGGATCCGCGCGGCGACGCGGTGCGCCCGGTGCACGTCCTTGGTCCAGACCGCGCCGGCCAGCCCGTAGGGCGTGTCGTTGGCCAGCTTCACCGCCTCGTCCTCGTCGGTGAAGGTGTACGCGGACAGGACCGGGCCGAAGACCTCCTCGCGCACCACGGTCGACGTCGGCCCGACGCCGGTGAGCACGGTCGGCTTCACGAAGTACCCGCCGAGCCCGTCCTCGGCCGCCCCGCCGTACGCGACGGTCGCGCCCTCGTCCTGCGCCGTTCGCAGGTAGCCCAGGACCTTCTCGTACTGCGGCGCGTTGGCGACCGGGCCCATCTCGGTCTCCGGGTCGTTCGGATCCCCGAGCCTGATGGTGGCCGCGCGCTCGGCCACGAGCCGAACCAGCTCGTCGTGCACCGACTCGTGCACGATCAGCCGCGACCCGGCCATGCAGGTCTGCCCGGTCGCCGCGAACACCCCGGCGATGAGCCCGTTCGCCGCCGCCTGCAGGTCGGCGTCGGGGAACACGATCTGCGGCGACTTCCCGCCGAGCTCGAGGGTGACCTTGTTGAGGTTCTCCGCCGCCGCGTGCGCGACCGCGCGCCCGGTCGCCGTCGAGCCCGTGAAGGCCACCTTGTCGACGCCCGGGTGCCCGGCCAGGTGCGCGCCGACCTCCCGGTTCAGCCCGGTCACCACGTTCACGACGCCCGGCGGGAACCCGGCCTGCTCGATCAGCTCGGCGAAGCCGAGGGTCGACGCGGGCGCGTGCTCCGACGGCTTGACCACGATCGTGCAGCCCGCCGCCAGCGCCGGGGCCAGCTTCCACGTCATGAGCAGCAGCGGCGAGTTCCACGGCGTGATCGCCGCGACCACCCCGACCGGCTCGCGCCGCGTGTACACGAGGTAGTTCGGGTTGGGCGAGGGGATCTGCCGGCCCTCGATCTTGTCCGCCAGCCCGGCGTAGTAGTGGTACCAGGACCCCAGCCCGTTGAGCTGCCCGATCATCTCCCGGTACAGCTTCCCGGAGTCGTTCACCTCGAGCCGGGCCAGCCGCTCGGCGTTCTCCCCGACGAGGTCGCCGAGCCGGCGCAGCAGCGCGGCCCGGGCGAACCCCGTGGTCCGGCCCCACTCGCCGTCGAGCGCGGCGCGGGCGGCGGCGACCGCGGCGTCGACGTCCTCGGTGCCGGCGTCGGGGATCTCCGCCCACGCCTGGCCGGTGTAGGGGTTCTGCGACTCGAAGGTGCGTCCCGACGCGGCGTCGGCGGGTTTGCCGCCGATCAGCATCCGGAACCGTTCCAGCCCTGCGCTCATGCCCGTCCTCCTCGACGTCTCCGGGCCCGACCCTAGGGGAGTGGCATGCCACACTCCAGAGGCGTCACGCGACCCCGTCACGCCACATCGTCGAGTCCCTTCCGGACGGCGTCGGCGAGCAGGTCGAGGTGCTCCTCGGTCGCGGTGAGCGGCGGGGAGAAGCCGAGCGAGGAGACCATCGGCCGGACGAGCACGCCGTGCTCGCGCACCGCGTTCGCGACCACACCGGGCAGGCCGGGCGTCGCGGCGAGGCGTTCGGGGTCGAGCTCGAGCGCGCCGAGGAAGCCGGTGCCGCCCCGGGCGTGGTCGACGAGCGGGTGGTCGGCCAGGCCGGCGAGGCGCTCGGCCAGCGGGCCCTCCAGGTCGGTGGCCCGCTCGAACAGGCCGTCGCGCTCGTAGACGGCGATCGTCGCGATCCCGGCGGCGCAGGCGGCGGGGTGCCCGGAGTAGGTCTGGCCGTGCCGGAACACCCGGCCCGGCTCGTCCCAGAACGGGGCCGCCACCCGCCCCGACGCGACGACGCCGCCCAACGGCTGCACCCCGGACGTCACGCCCTTGGCGAAGACGACGAGATCCGGCCGCACCCCGAAGCGCTCGATGCCGAACCAGTTCCCGAGCCGGCCGAACCCGCAGATCACGGCGTCGGCCACGAAGAGCACGCCGTGCCGCGCGCACACCTCGGCGGCGGCTTCGAGGTAGCCGGGCGGGGGCGGGAGCACGCCACCCGCGCCGATCACGGGCTCGCAGAAGAACGCGGCGACCCGCTCGGCGCCCAGCTCGCGGATGGTCTCCTCGAGCATCTCGGCGTCGTTCCACGCCGTCTGCACGACGTCCGGCACGAAGGGCGGGGCCACCCGGTTGCCGGGGATGCCGGCCAGCGAGGTCCCGAGACCGTGCGTGCCGTGGTAGCTGTGCTCGCGGTGCAGCAGGATCGTGCGCTCGGGCTGCCCGGTCAGCGCGAAGTACGCCCGCGCCATCTTCGCGGCGGTGTCGATCGAGTCCCCGCCGCCGCTGGTGAAGAACACCCGCGGGTCGTCGAGCGGGGCGCGGGCGGCGATCTCGTCGGCCAGCCGCAGCGCCGGCTCGTTCGCGAAGTCGGTGAACAGGTGGTAGGCGTCGAGCGTCCGGAGCTGGGCGGCGACCGCGTCGACGATCTCCTTCCGCCCGTGCCCGGCGTTGGCGTACCAGAGGCTGGCCGTCGCGTCGAGGTACCGGGTGCCGGCGGCGTCCCAGAGCCAGACGTCCTCGGCGCGGGTGATCGTCACCTGCGACCGCCGTACCGCGTGCATCGCGGCGAACGGGTGCCAGAGGGTCTCGGTGCCGGTCACGGTGTCTCCTTCGGATCGGTTCGGACGGTACGTGCGCGGGTCCGGCTCGCCGGGGCCACGCTCGGGAGAGTAAGCAGGGCGGGAACACGAGATCTTCGAGGAGGCGCGAAGTGGCGTACGACGCCGTGCTGGCCGAGACCGTGGGCATCCGCGGCCACGGCGACGACCTGGTCGAGGCCTACACCGCCCGGCCGCTGGCCCCCGGCCCCCGCGGCGGGGTCATCGTGATCCACCACATGCCCGGTTACGACCGGGAGTCCAAGGAGGTCGTCCGTCGCTTCGCGGTGCTCGGCTACGACGCGATCTGCGTGAACCTCTACAGCCGCGAAGCGCCCGGCGCCGCCCCGGACGACGCGGCCGCGACCGCCCGCGCCCGGGGCGGCGTGCCGGACGAGCGGTTCGTCGGCGACGCGAGGGGCGCGGCCCGGTGGCTGCGCGACCTGCCGACGTCGAACGGCAAGGTGGGCTCGATCGGCTACTGCTCCGGTGGCCGGCAGGCCTTCCTGACCACCGTCGAGGTCGACGTCCAGGCGGCCGTGGACTGCTACGGCGCGTTCGTCGTCGGGACGCCGCCCGAGGGGTTCCCGCTGCAGGTGCAGCCGCTCGCCGACCGGGTCCCCGAGGTGCGGGCACCGATCCTGGGCCTGTTCGGGAACGACGACTCCTACCCGTCGCCCGAGCAGGTCGACGAGCTGGAGAAGCTGCTGCAGGAGAGCGGCAAGACCTACGAGTTCCACCGCTACGACGGCGCCGGGCACGCCTTCTTCTCCGTCGACCGGCCGAGCTACCGCCCGGAGGCGGCCGTCGACGGCTGGCGCCACGTCGAGGCGTTCTTCGCGACTCACCTGGCGGGCTGACCCGTGTGCACCTACTCCACGGAGAAGATCGAGGTCGCGCGCAGCAGCGGGAAGGGGCCCGAGGGCTGGTTCCCGCTGCGCACCGCCACGGTCTACTACGACCACCCCGTGCACGCCCCGGACGAGCACACGGTCAACATCGACTTCCTCAACCCCGAGCAGGGGCCGGGGGCGCGGGTCGCGGTGGAGCTGAGCCTCGACACGGCCCGTGAGCTGCTGGCCGCGCTGCAGACGACCGTGGAGCGCGCCGCGCACCACTGAGCGGTATTCCCGGGCCACCGTTCGTGCTCTCCTCTTCCGGGGCGGACGACGAGGGGAGCACGGACGGTGGCGACGGTGGCACGGAACCTGACGGACTGCTGCAGCGAGGTCACGAGCATCCCGGACGTGGTCAAGGTGCTCGGGGCGATCCGGGACGCGTCGGCCGAGGACATCCTCGCACCGAAGGTCGACGGGATCTCGTGCTTCTCGCGGCTCTACACGATCATCACGCAGAACGTGCTCGACACGGTCGAGGGCAACAAGCAGGAACGGACGTTCCAGGACCCGGCGTTCCTGACCGAGCTCGACCTGCAGTTCGCTCGCCGCTACCTCGCGGCGATCAGGGCGTACGAGGCCGGCGAGCGGAGCACGCCGCGGGCCTGGAGCGTGCTGTTCGACCGGCGCCGCGACCAGGACATCCACCACGTCAACTTCGCCGCCGCCGGCGTGAACGCGCACGTCAACTACGACCTGACGTTCGCGCTGCTCGAGACCTGGAAGAAGTACCCACCGACGGCCGCCCGCCGGTCCGACTACGACCAGGTCAACGACATCTTCGCGGAGGAGATGGACCAGCTCCGCGAGGACTTCGGCGCCTTCCTCGCCGAGACCCGCGACGGTGGCCTGCTCGACCGCTTCGGCAACTCGGCCTCCGACCTGGTGGTCCGGCTGACGCGCGGGCTGGCGTGGGACGCCGCGCACGACGTCTGGCAGCACTACGACTCCACCCAGGATGGTGGCGGGCAGAAGTATCAGGACAGCTGGGCCGACGCCGACCGCCGGCTCGACCGCAGCGCCCAGCTCCTCGGCTGGATGATCCTCAAGTCGCCCGACCTGCCCTGACCCCACCTCACACCCCGCGCGGCTGGAGGATCTCCGGGTCGACGTCGAGGTGCAGGACCGCGGCCCGGCCCCCCGCGACGGCGGCGAGGGCGCGGTCGAGCGCGGCCGGGACGTCGTCGGTGCGGGAGACCCGCTCCCCGTGCAGGCCGAACGAGCGGGCGAGCGCGCCGAAGTCCGGGTTGACCAGCGCGGTGCCGCTGGGCCGGCCCGGGTGGTGGCGCTGCTGGTGCTGACGGATCGTGCCGTAGCCGGAGTTGTCGGCGATCAGCACGAGCGGGGCGGCGCCGTACGCGGCGGCGGTGGCGAGCTCCTGACCGTTCATGAGGAAGCAGCCGTCGCCGGCCACGCAGACCACCTGCCGGCCGGGGTGCACGAGCGCGGCGGCGACGGCCGCGGGCAGCCCGTAGCCCATCGCCCCGTTGCGCGGGGCGAGCAGCGAGGGGAAGGCGTGCCGCGGCAGGAACCGTTGCGCCCAGATCGCGTGCTGCCCGGCACCGTGGGCGACGATGGCGTCCGGCGTCATGCGCTCCGCCAGCGCGGCCGCGGCGCGGTCGAGGTCGACGAACTCGCCGTCGACCGGCCCGCCGGGCGTCGCGAACCGCTCGCGGGCCGCGCGCAGCTCGTCCCACCAGGCCGGGTCCGCCGCGGGTCCCTCGGGCAGCGCGGCGGCGAAGGCGGCCGGGGTGGCGAGCAGGTGCAGGTCGACGCGGCGCTGGTGGGCCCGCAGGTCGGGGTCGGCGGACACGACGACCGTCGGGGCCTCGGGGTTCCCGTGGGTGTAGCCGCCGGACAGCACGTCGCCGTACTGCCCCCCGACGAAGAGCAGCAGGTCGGCGCGGTCGAGGGCGTCGAGCAGTCCCGGGTCCGAGCCGTAGCCGAACCAACCGGCGTAGGCCGGGCTGTCGTGGTCGACCATGTCCTGGCACCGCCAGTCCGCGACGACGGGGAAGCGCCGCCGCTCGCACCAGGCGGTGACCGCGGCCGTCGCGTCGGCCGTCCAGCCGGTCCCGCCGACGATCACGAGCGGCCGCTCGGCCCCGGCGAGGAGCACCTCCAGCTCCTCCGCCTGGGCGGGGGAGACCGCACCGCCGGAGAAGGCACGCGCGGGGACGACCGGCGCCGAGGTCTTGGCCGTGAGGACGTCCTCGGGCAGACCGATCACCACCGGGCCGGGCCGGCCCGCCGTCGCCACCGCGAACGCCTCCGCGACCTGCTCGGCCGCCCGCTCGGGCCGGTCGAGGGTGATCACCCGCTTCGCGGTGGTGCCGAACCATCCGCCGAGGGAGAACTCCTGGAAGGACTCCCGGTCCCGGTCGGCGACCGGGATCAGTCCGACGAGCAGGACCAGCGGCGTGGCGTCCTGCCACGCGGTGTGCACCGCGATGGCGGCGTTGGCCGCGCCCGGGCCGCGGGTCACGGCGGCGACGCCGGGCCGGCCCGTCAGCCGGGCCTCGGCGATCGCCATGAACCCGGCCCCGCCCTCCTGCCGGCAGACGACCATCTCGACCGGGGAGTCGTGCAGCGCGTCGAGCACCTCGAGGTAGCTCTCGCCGGGCACGCCGTACACCCGCGGCACCCCGAGCGCCTCCAGCTGCGCGACGAGCAGCGCCCCCGCCGTCCGTTCCACGCCGGTCCGCTCCGTGCGTTCCGTGCCGGTCCGTTCCGTCCCGTCAGCCACGGACGTCCTCCACGACCTCGTCGTCGCGCCCCAGCGCGACCTTCGGTGCGAGCATGCCCGAGATCGCGGTGATCAGGGCGATGACGATCAGCAGGACCGCGGCGGTCCACGAGGCCCCGCCGGCCCCGGCGAGGAAGGCGGCCGCGACGAGCGGGACGAACCCGCTGACCACGCCGGCGACGTTGGCCGACAGGGCCACGCCGGAGTACCGCAGCCGCGCCGGGAACAGCTCGGTGAGCAGCGCGCCGGAGACCGCGTAGGGCACCGACAGGCAGGCGACGCCCAACGTGACGCCGATGATCACCAGCGTGGCCGACCTGGAGTCGATCAGCCAGAACATCGGGAAGGCGGCGATCGCCGAGAACACGGCGCCGGCGACGGTGATCCTGGCCGCGCCGTACCGCTCCGCGAGCCGGCCGCCGGTGATCAGCACGGCGATCTCCACCGCGGCCGCGACGAGCGTGGCGGCGAGCATCAGCGACGACGGGAGCTTGAGCGTGGCCGTGCCGTAGCTGATCACGAACGTGGTGGCCAGGTAGAACCCGCCGACGCCGAGGAACGCCGAGCCGGCGCCCACCAGCAGCTGCGGGAGCGAGTGCACCACGACGTCCTTGACCGGCGAGCTGGCCCGCTCGTCCTCGGCCAGCAGCTGCTCGAACAGCGGCGACTCCTCGACCCGGCGGCGCAGGTACAGCGCGACGCCGAGCAGCGGGAAGGCGATCAGGAACGGGATCCGCCAGCCCCAGGAGTCGAAGCTGTCCTTCGGCAGCGCGGACACGGCGAGGAATGCGCCCGACGACAGCAGCGTGCCGATGGGCGAGCCGATCTGGGGCATCGCCGCGTACCGGCCGCGCTTGTCCTTCGGCGCGTGCTCCACGGCGAGCGTCACCGCGCCGCCCCACTCGCCGCCGACGGCGATGCCCTGCAGCAGGCGCAGCGCGGTGAGCGCGATCGGCGCGAGCACGCCGATCGACAGGGCCGTCGGCAGGACGCCGATCACACCGGTGACGACGCCGATCATGGTCACGGTGATGAGCAGGCAGGTCCGCCGGCCGATGCGGTCGCCGAGGTGCCCGAAGAGGATCGCGCCCAGCGGCCGGGCGGCGAACCCGACGGCGAAGGTGGCGAACGCCGCCAGCGTGGCCGCGACCGGCGAGCCGGTGAAGAACAGGTGGTTGAACACCAGCGAGGCGGCGGTGCCGAAGAGGAAGAAGTCGTACCACTCGAGAGCGGTGCCGACGAAGGCGCCGAAGGCGACCGTGCGCGCCTCGCGATCGCTGACGGTCGCGGCGCGGACCGGTGAGCTCATGACAACTCCAGGGGATCGAGACCGAGCGTGGCGGAGCCGTGGGTGGGGCGGCCGCCGAGGAGGGTCGCGACCACCTCGGTCGCGCCGATCCGGTCGGCGGGCAGGGACAGCGGGTCGTCGCCGAGGACGACCAGGTCGGCGTGCTTGCCCGGGGTGAGCGAGCCGCGGACGTGGTCGTCGCCGGCGGTCCAGGCGGCGTCGAGGGTGTAGGCGCGCAGGGCCGCCTCGGCCGACACCCGCTCGTCGGGGCCGAGCACCGCGCCGTCCCGGGTGCGTCGCTCGACCATGGACTGGATGCCGAGCAGCGGCGCCCCCGACGCGACCGGCCGGTCCGAGCTGCCGGGCACGCGCAGCCCGGCGCGGTGGAAGCCGGCCACCCGGTACAGCGAGTCGGCCCGGTCGGGCCCGACGGCGGCGGCCATCGTGTCGCCGATCTCGTACAGGAACCGGGTCTGCGGTACGGGCGTGACGCCGAGGTCGGCCATCCGCGCGATCTGCGCCTCGCTGGTCACGGCGGCGTGCTCGATCCGGTGCCGCACCTCCGGGCGCGGCCGCTCCTTCTGGGCCTCGGCGAACGTGTCGAGGGCGAGGTCCACGGCGCGGTCGCCGATGGCGTGCGCGGCGACGGTCCAACCGGACACGTGCGCGTCGACCACCCGCCTGCGCAGCAGCTCGGCGTCCTCCTGCAGGTAGCCGTGGGAGTGCCGGTCGCAGAAGGGGTGCAGCATCGCCGCGGTGCGGGCCACGAGCGAGCCGTCGAGGAAGATCTTCATCGGCCCGAGCCGCAGCATGTCGTCGCCGAAGCCGGTGCGCAGGCCGAGGTCGAGGCCGAACCGGTCCGGGTCGCTCGCGTGACCGCGCAACGGGTGCAGGGCGTCGGAGACCGGCATGACCTGCACGCGCACCGGCAACGGGCCGGCCTGCTGGTAGGCGCCGAGCTCGAGCCCGGAGCGCCCGATCCAGCCGCCGCCCACGCCGCACTCGGTGACGTGGGTGAGGCCCTCGGTCGCGTAGACCGCGGCGGCCCGCCGGATCGCCGCCGCGAGGTCGTCGAGCGGGTAGGGCACCACGAGGTCGGCGACCAGGTTCTGGGCCTGTTCCTCGAGCGTCCCGGTCGGCCCGTCGGCGTCGGTGACGACCACGCCGCCTTCGGGCACCGGCCGGTCGCCGATCAGCTCGAGCACCGGCGAGTTGACCGTGCAGACGTGCCCGGAGCGGTGCTTGAGCCAGACCTTGCGCCCACCCGCGGCGCGGTCCAGCGCGCGCCGGTGCGGGTGCCCGCCGAGGGTGGTGTCGTCGTAGCCGGCGCCGGTCACCCAGGCGTCGGCGGGCAGGGTCGCGGCACGCTCGGCGACGGCCGCGTAGAGCGCGTCGAGGTCGGGCAGGCCGGCGAGGTCGATGTCGGTGAGGGACTGGCCGAACCACGCCATGTGGTTGTGCGCGTCGCCGAAACCGGGGACCACGGTGGCGCCCTGCAGGTCGATCTCGCGGCGGGCGCGCACGCCGTCGGGATCGAGGGCGAACACGCGGCCCTGGTGGATCGCGACGGACCGGGCGCGGGCGTGGTCCTGGTCGAGGGTGTGGACGGTCGCGTTGTGCAGCAGCAGGTCGATCATGCTCATCCCAGGTGGTGGAGCCGGGTCAGGGGCAGGGCGGGCGAGCGGTGCAGCGGGACGTCGCGGCCGTCGACGCGCACCGGGATCGGCTCGGGGGCGACCTCGACCCGGGGCGTGGCGGTGTTGTGCAGCATGTCCGCGCAGGTCAGGCCCCGGCTGTCGGCGATGGTCGCGTAGGTGTGCCCGCGGGGCAGGTTCCCGTGGTCGGCGTGCCGGGACACGAACACGTGGGCCAGCCGCGCCGGGGCGGTGCCGAGACCCCCGTAGAAGGGGAGCATCCGCCGCGGCTGGGTCAGCCGGGTGGAGCCGGACCCCGAGCCGGCGGCGCCCCAGGCGACGAACCCGGACTTGAGCACCAGGTCGGGCTGGGCGCCGAACCAGGCCGGGTTCCACAGGACCAGGTCGGCGAGCATCCCGGGCCGGACCGAGCCGACGTGGTGGGCGAGCCCGTGTGCGACCGCCGGGTTGTGCGTGAGCTTGGCCAGGTAGCGCAGCACCCGGGCGTTGTTGGCGATGTCGGGGCCGGTCTCGCCGGCCAGCGTCGCCTGCACGTGCGCGAGCTGCCAGGTCCGCCGCGCGGTCTCGCCGATCCGGCCCATGCCCAGGGCGTCGGAGTTGACGATCGCGATGGCGCCGGAGTCGTGCAGGGCGTTCTCGGCGGAGATCGCGTGCTCGCGGATGCGGCCGGCCGCGATGCTCACGTCGCTGGGCACGTGGGCGTGCCCGCGGTGCACCGTGAGGGTCATCGGGCCCAGCTCGGCGACGGTCGACGGGGTGAGCGGCAGCGTCGGCGTCGTCGACGAGGTGAGGACGTTGTCCTTCGAGACGATCTGCAGCAGGTCGGGATGCCCGCCGCCGCCCTCGACGTGGTACGCGTGCACCGTCCGGCCGCCGACGGCGTCGAGGGTGTCGGCGAGGTAGCCGGACTCGTTGAGCGTGTCGGTGTGCAGGGCGACGGGCAGGTCCGCGCCCTCCGCCACGCCCAGGCACGTGTCGATCACCGGGGGCGTGGCGCCCCAGTCCTCGTGGATCTTGAAACCGCCCGCGCCCGCGGCCACGGCCTCCTCGAGCAGCCCGGCGCTGGTGGAGCTGCCGCGGGCGAGGAACGCGGCGTTGATCGGCACGTCCGCCCAGCCCTCGATCAGGGTGTGCAGGTTGCGGCGCGGGTTGGCGCCGACGTCCCAGACCCCGCCCATCCCCATCCCGACCAGCGTGGTCACGCCGGCGGACAGTGCCGCGGCGGCGAGATCGGCGTTGGACAGGTGCACGTGCGAGTCCACGACGCCGGGGGTGCAGATCAGCCCCTCGCCCGTGATCATCGCGGTGTGGGCGTCGACCTCCAGCTCGACCCCGGCCTGGACCTGAGGGTTCCCGGCGCGGCCGACCCCGACGACCCGGCCGTCCTTGATGCCGATGTTGGTCTTGCGCACGCCCAGCAGCGGGTCGACCAGCACCACCCCGAGGACGATCATGTCCAGGGCGCTCGCGCGGTCGGCGGAGCTGCTGACGAGCGCGCCGTGGCGGGCGGTCTTGCCGCAGCCGCCGAGCAGCTCCTCGCCGGGCTCGGTGTCGTCGGCCTCGACCTCGATCCACAGGTCGGTGTCGCCCAGCCGGATCCGGTCGCCGGTCGTCGGCCCGTACAGGCGGGCGTAGGCGCGGCGCTCGACGGTCGTCATGCGTGTGTCCTCCCCATCCGGACCACCGGGACCTCCCGCTCCGCGCCGGCCTCCACCTTCAGCGACGTCCCGGCCGGCAGGTCGAGGCGGAAGCCGCCCGCGTCGGCGAGGTCGACCGCCAGCGCCGGGTTGAGCCGGTCGAGCTGGACGTGCGAGGAGACCCAGATCGCCAGGTGTCCCCGGTTGTGCAGGCGCGCGGTGCCGCGCTCGCGGCCGGGCGCCAGCTCGCGGGGCGGGCCCTCGGCGCGGACTGCCCCCGGCCCGTCGGCCCGCGGGGTGCCGAAGGGCCGGTCGACGTGTACGAGCACCGAGCCGTGCGGGAACAGGGCCTCGACCTGCAGCGACGGCACGGCGGAGGCGACGCCCTCGACCAGCCGTTCCGGGTCGACGACGGTGCGGGCCCGGGCGACGACCTCCTCGTAGGGCAGGTCGTCCCAGGCCATCTCACAGATCTCGTCGCAGACCAGGGCGACGGCGTCGGGCGCGCCGAGCTTCGCGCCGCGGTCGAGCCGACGGCGCGCGAGCGAGGCCGCGCTGTGCAGCAGCAGCCGCTCGGTCTCTCGCGGGGTCAGGTGCACGGGCACAGCGTGACCATTCGGTCACGGGGCCGGTAGCACTTCGTGCAGCGTGATGTGAGCTGGATGATGTGCAGATGCACAACCGGCGTGACACTGCAGCGATCCCGGCCGCGAACCCGGCCGACGACGCCCGCTGGGCCGTCCTGGTGGGGCGGCTGCGGGTCGACTCGGGTGGCCTGGTCGACGAGTTCGTGGACAAGGTCCGCCGGATCGCCCCGTACGGCCGCGGCCTCGTGCCGCCGGACCGGCTGGTCGCCGACGCGGACCTGACCTTCGACCACCTGCTGCGGCGGATCGCGGGCCAGGACGTCCCCGACCGGCTCGCGGCCGTCGGCGAGTCGATCGGGCGGGACCGGGCCCGCCGCGGGGTCCCGCTCAACGAGCTGCTCTCGGCGGTGCGGCTCGACTTCCGTGTGCTGTGGTCGGCCCTACGCGAGCGGGCGACGCCGGAAGAGCGCGACGTCCTGGTCTCGCGGGTCGAGCAGGTGTGGGCGGTGGTCGAGGACTACACGCTGCAGGTCCAGTCCAGCTACCAGGAGGAGGCCGCGCTGCTCGCGCGCGAGCGGCTCGGGGAGCGGACGGCGCTGGTCGGCGAGCTGCTGGGGAGCGAGAACCCCGATCCCGACCAGGTCGAGCGGGTGGCGCTCGCACTGGCCGTCGACGTCGACGCGGACTTCCTCGTCGCCGCCGCCGGTGCCGCGTCCGGCGCCGGTCTGCGGCGCGTCGCCGAGTCCCTGGCGGCGCGGGGCCGCATGGTGCACGTGCAGGCGGCCGGCGCGCACAGCGTGCTGATCGCGGCCTGGCAGGGCGGGACCGGCGCGCCGGTGCGGGCGGTGCTCGACGGCGTGCAGTGCGGGGTCGGGCCGCTCGCCCACGGGCTCGCCACCGTGCCGCGGTGTGCGCGGCTGGCGACCGAGATCGCGTCGGTGACCGCGGGGCCCGGCCCGGTCGAGGTGGGCGACGCCTGGCTGCCGCTCGCCGCGGGACGGCTCTCCGACACCGCGGCCGAGCTGGTCGACTCGGTGCTGTCCGGGCTGGCGGAGGCGGCGCCGGGGGAGCGGGACCGGCTGCTGGAGACGGTGCGGGCGTTCGCGGAGTCCGGCTCCATGAAGGAGGTGGCGGAGGCCTCCTTCTGCCACCGCAACACCGTGCTCAACCGGTTGCGCCGCTTCACCGCGCTGACCGGGCGCGACGTCACGAGGCCCACCGACGCGGCGGTGGTCCTGCTGGCGCTGGCCGCCGCGAACCGGGGGCTTGTCGCGCTGGGGCCGATGCCCTAACGTACAACCATGTGGTTGTACGTGAGCGGATCGCCGGCGGGCTGAGTCCGGACGAGATCGACCGGATCTTCCACGGGCTGGCCGACGCGACCCGGCGGGACATCGTCGAGCAGGTGCTGCGCGAGGCACAGTCGATCTCGACGCTCGCCCGCCGGTACGACATGAGCTTCGCCGCCGTGCAGAAGCACGTGGCGGTGCTCGAGCGGGCCGCGCTCGTCACCAAGCAGCGACGTGGACGGGAGCAGCTCGTGCACGGCAACCCGGAGGCCCTGCAGCGGGCCGCCCGCCTGCTCGACGACTACGAGCGGATCTGGCGGCACCGCGTGCGGGCCATCGAGGACGTCCTCGCCGAGGACGCCCTCGCCCGAGACCCGGAGGAGAGGACGTAACCATGACCGTGATCGACGTCCGCAAGGACCCGCAGGCCCTCACGCTGACCTTCGTCGCCGAGTTCGACGCCCCGGTCGAGCAGGTGTGGCAGGTGTGGGCGGACCCGCGCCGGCTGGAGCGGTGGTGGGGCCCGCCGACCTGGCCTGCGACGTTCGTCGAGCACCGGTTCGTCGTCGGCGGGCGGTCGCGCTACTACATGACCGGCCCCGAGGGGGAGAAGGCCGGCGGGTGGTGGCGGATCACCGCGATCGACGAGCCCCACCGTCTGGAGTTCGACGACGGCTTCGCGGGCGAGGACGGCGAGCCGAACACGGACATGCCCACGACCCACGCGACCGTGACGCTGGAGCCCACGGGCTCGGGCACCCGGATGACCACCGTGACCACCTTCCCCACCCTCGAGGACCTCGAGAAGCTCGCCGCGATGGGGATGGAGGAGGGCATGCGCCTCGCCATGGGGCAGATCGACGCGGTACTGGCGGGCTGAGGCGGGTCGCCCGCGGGCGTGAGGGGTGTCCGCGGGCCTTCCCCCGGCCGTCGGCGGCAGGACCGCGGAGTGGCGCGGGTGACAGGGGCAGGACCTCGGGAAACGTCCCCAGCTCGTCTAGCCTCGTCGGGTGTCCGCCCGAGCGTCGTCGCCCGCCACCGATCTGGCCACCACCGTGGTCTTCGCCGCGTTCCTCGCGGTGCTCGGACTCTTCCCGGGGGTGTACGTCGGCGCCACCGGCGTGCCGATCGTGGTCCAGAACATGGGGCCGTTCCTGGCGGGGGTGCTCATCGGCGCGAAGCGGGCCGTGTTCGCCGTCGTGCTGTTCCTGGCGCTGGTCGCGATCGGGCTGCCGCTGCTGTCCGGCGGCCGCGGCGGCCTCGCCCCGTTCGTCGGCCCCAGCGGCGGGTTCCTGCTCGGCTGGATCCTGTCGGCGCTGGTATCGGGCCTGATCGCACAGGCCGCCGCGCGGCGCGGCCGGCCCGGGTTCCCCGTGCTGCTGCTCGCGGCGTTCGCCGGCCTCGTCGCCGACTACGTGATCGGCGTACCCTGGCTGGCCGTCTACACCGGGTCGTGGAGCACCGCGCTCACGGGGTCGCTGGTCTTCGTCCCCGGCGATCTGGTCAAGGTGGTGGTCGCGGCGCTGATCGCCTCGGTGGTGCACCGCGCGCTGCCCGGACGCCTGGTGGGGACGCGGACGCGGTGACCGCCCCGCGCACGCCTCCCGTCCTCGGCGCCGCCACGGTCCCCGCCGGGCTCCTGGGCCGGGCCCACGCCGCCGCCGCGGAGCTGGCGCGCCGGGGACTGCGGGAAGGCGGCCGGGTCGCCCTGGAGGGCAGCGCCGACGACGACCTCCTCGCCCGGTTCCTCGGCGCCGACCTGCTCGGCGCCGCGGCCCTCGTCGTCGAACCCCGGTGGTCCGTCGGCGAACGCGCCGCCGTCCTCGACGACGCGCGCCCCGACCTCGTCGCCGGGACCGTCGGGACCGCCGGCACGGGGGGCCTCGTCGACGCCGAGCCGGGCGCCGTGACCCCCGCGGGCGACGGGCGCACGCCCTTCTACCTGCCCACCACGTCCGGCAGCAGCGGCCGCCCCACCGTGCTGCAGCGCTCCCGGGACTCGTGGCTGCGCAGCTTCGCCGCCCTCGGCCCCGTGCCCGGCCCGGTCCTGATCGGCGGTCCGCTCAGCTCGTCGCTGTTCCTCTTCGGCGCCCTGCACGCGTTGTGGTGCGGGGCCGAGCTCCGGCTCGGCCGGGCCCCGGACGCCCGCGCCGCCGCGACCACCCACGTCGTCCCGGCCATGCTCGCCGACCTGGTCGCCGCGCAGGAGCGCGCAACCGAGCCGTCCGCGCTCCGGACCGTGGTCTGCGGCGGCGCGCACCTCGGCGACGGCCTCCGGGAACGGTTCGCCCGCGCCTTCCCCGGCGCCGAGCTCGTGGAGTACTACGGCTCCGCGGAGCACTCCCTGATCGCGATCCGGCGCGGCGCCGGGCTGCGGCCGGTGCCGGGCGTCGACCTGGACGTCCGCGACGGCACGCTCTGGGTCCGCTCACCCCTCGCGGCCGACGGGGCGCTGCGCGGCGGCCGCCTGGCGCCCGCGGGGGAGTGGACGACCGTCGGCGACCGTGTCGACCTCCACGACGGCGTGCTCACGGTGCACGGCCGCGACTCCGCCGTGATCTCCAGCGGGGGCCGGCTGGTGGGGGCCGAGGAGGTGGAGACCGTGCTGCGCGAGGTCCCGGGTGTCGACGACGTGGTGGTCGCCGGGTCGCCGCACCCCCGCCTCGGGGCGCTGGTCACCGCCGTCGTCGAGGGGGAGGCCGAGGGGGAGCCGGCCCTGGCGGACCTGCGCGCGGCGGTCCGCCGGGCCCTCGAACCCGGCAAGTGGCCGCGGGTGTGGCTGCGGGCGAAGGCGTTGCCGCGCACCGCCTCCGGCAAGCCCGCCCGGGCCGTGATCACCGACGAGCTGGCCGCGGGGGTCCTCGACGCGGAGCCGCTGCGATGAACTCACCCGTCGTCGTCGTCGCCGCCCGCCGCACCCCGATCGGTACCGCCGGTGGCGTGCTGCGCGACCTCGCCGCCGACGAGCTGGCTGCCCCGGTGCTCCGGACCCTGCTCGCGGACGCGGGGCTGACCACGGTCGACGACGTCCTGCTCGGCAACGTCTTCGGCCCCGGCGGCAACACCGCCCGGGTGGCCGCCCTGCGCGCCGGCCTCGGCGCGGAGGTCCCCGGCCTGACGGTCGACCGGCAGTGCGCCAGCGGGCTCGCGGCGATTACCCTGGCCGCGACCATGATCACCGCGGGGGAGGGCGAGGCCTACCTCGCGGGCGGCGTCGAGAGCGCGTCGACCGCCCCGCACCGGTTGTGGCGCACCGATCCGCCCGAGCCCTACACCCGCGCGCCCTTCGCCCCGGCCGAGCTCGGCGACCCGGAGATGGGTGAGGCGGCGGACCTCGTCGCCGCCGAGGCGGGGATCTCCCGCGAGCGGCAGGACCGCTTCGCCCTGCGCAGCCACGAGTGCGCGGTGGCCGCGCAGGCCGCGGGCCGCTTCGACGACGAGCTGGTCGAGGTCGCCGGGGTCCGGCGCGACCAGCGGCCTCGCGCGGGCTTCACCGCCGCGCGGCTCGCGCGTTTCCGGCCCGCCTTCACCGCGGACGGCACGGCCACGGCGGCGAACTCGTGCGGCGTCAGCGACGGTGCCGCGGCGGTCCTCGTCGTGTCGGAACGCGTGCGGCGCGAGCGGAACCTCCCTGGCCTGCGGCTGGTCGCGAGCGCGACCTCCGGCTGCGACCCGCGGCGGCTCGGGCTCGGCGTGGTCCCGGCCCTGCGCACGGTGCTGAAGCACGGCACGCCCCACGTCACCGAGTTCACCGAGGCCTTCGCCGGGCAGGCGCTGGCCTGTCTCGATGCGGCCGGCCTCGACGAGGGGACGGTCAACCCCGACGGCGGGGCGATCGCCCTCGGCCACCCCTGGGGCGCCTCGGGCGCGGTCCTGGCGGTGCGGCTGTTCGCACAGCTCGTGCGGCAGGGGCGGGGCGGTCTCGGGCTGACGGCGCTGTCCGCCGGTGGGGGGTTGGGCGTCGCGGCCCTGTGGCAGGCCGTCGGGCCGGACGGGGAGCCGGTACCACCGGAGGGAGCACGGTGATCACGTTCGAGGGCGTCGGGCACCGCTACGAGGAGCGGGTGGTGCTGCGCGAGGTCGACCTGGCGCTCCCGGAGCGGCGGATCGGCTTCGTCGGAGCCAACGGCTCGGGCAAGTCCACGTTGGCGCGCATGGTGAACGGGCTCGTCCTGCCCACCGAGGGCCGGGTGCTCGTCGACGGCCTGGACCCGGCCGAGAAGGGGCCCGCGGTCCGCCGGCGGGTCGGGTTCGTGTTCACCAACCCGGACAGCCAGATCGTGATGCCGACCGCGGGCGAGGACGTCGCGTTCTCCTTGCGCCGCAGCGGGTTCTCCCGCTCCGAGCGCGCCCGGCGGGCCGCCGCGGTGCTCGCCGCGCACGGCCTCGAGGGCTACGCCGACCATCCCGCCCACCAGCTCTCCGGCGGCCAGAAGCAGCTCCTCGCGCTGTGCGGGATGCTCGCCCTGGATCCCGACGTGCTGGTCTGCGACGAGCCGACCACCCTGCTCGACCTGCGCAACACCCGTCGCTTCGCCGAGATCGTGGCGGGGCTGCGGCAGCAGGTGCTGCTGGTGACCCACGACCTGGACCTGCTGGCGGACTTCGACCGCGTCGTCGTGCTCGACGAGGGCCGGGTCGTGGCCGACGACGAGCCGGAGCCCGCGCTGCGGCACTACCGGAAGCTGTGCGAGACGTGACCCCGCTCGGCCTGTACTCGCCCGGCCACAGCCCGCTGCACCGCGCACCGGCCGGGGCGAAGCTGCTCGTGCTGCTCGCGCTCGTGACCGCGGTCGTGGTCGTCGGTTCGCCGGCGTGGCTCGGCGGGGCGTGCGGGCTCGTCGCCGCCGGGTACGTGATCGCGCGCATCCCGGGCGGCCGCGTCCTGCCGGTGGCGCGGTCCCTGCTCCTGCTCGCCGTGCTGGTCGGTGCGCTGCAGGTGTGGCTCCTCGGCTGGCAGTCCGCCCTGGTCACGGTCCTGCGGCTGGCAGCGTCCCTCGCGGCGGCGGGCCTGTTCACCCTGACCACGCGGATCGACGCGGTAATCGCGACCGTCGAGCGGGCGCTCGGCCCGCTGCGCCGGGTCGGGGTGCGTGCGGATCGGCTCGGCCTGCTCGTCGGGCTCACCGTGCAGGCGGTGACGACGCTGTCCGCGATCGCGGGGTCGGTGCGGGAGGCGGCACGGGCGCGCGGGGCGGAGCGGTCGCCGACCGCGTTCGCGGTGCCCTTCGTGGTCCGCACCCTCCGGCACGCCGACGAGCTGGGCGAGGCGCTCGCGGCGAGAGGAATCGGCGACGAGGACCACGACCCCGCCCGCCCGGACACCGAGCCAGACACCGAGCCCGACACCGGCGCCCGACGGGGCGGGAACGGGCGCCGGGTGCCGTAACGTCCCCGGGGACCCGAACCCCACCGTCCACCCACCACGACCAGGAGCCGCCCGTGCCCCAGCCCGTGTCCGGGTCCGATCCGGCGCCCGAAGCAGGGCCCGCCTCGACAGGGCCCGACTCCACCGGGCCCGACTCCACCGGGCCCGACTCCACCGGGCCCGACTCGCCGGCCGACCCCCCGGCCTGGTTCCGGGCCGCGCTCGCCGAGGAGGCCGAGACGGGAGCGGTCGAGGTCGACGGCGCCGCCGTCGCCTTCCGGGCGTGGGGCCCACCCGGCGAGGGCGTGCTGCTCATCCACGGCGGCGCCGCGCACGCGCGTTGGTGGGACCATCTCGGGCCGCTCCTCGTCGGGCCCGAGGGCCGGCGGGTGGTCGCGATGGACCTGTCCGGGCACGGCGACTCCGGCCGCCGCGAGCGCTACACACTGCAGCAGTGGGCCGCGGAGGCGCTGGCCGTGGCCGACGCCTCCGGGCTCGCCCCGCTGCCGGTGATCCTGGGCCACAGCATGGGCGGGATGGTCGCGCTGATCGCCGCGCAGGAGTTCGGCGACCGGCTCGGCGGCGCCGTCGCGATCGACACCCCGGTCCGCGAGATGCCCCCGGAGGACAAGGCGGCCCGGCAGCACCGCGCCTTCGGCCCGCTGCGCGTCTACGCCGAGCGGGAGCGGGCGATCCGGCACTTCCGGACCGTGCCGCCGCAGGACGGCGAGCCGTACGTGCTCGCTCACATCGCCGAGCACTCGCTGCGCGCGGTCGAGGGCGGGTGGTCGTGGAAGTTCGACCCGCGGGTGTTCCTGCGCAACGCGCTCACCCCGGAGGACCTCGACATCCCCGGCTGCCGGGTCGCGCTCTTCCGCGCCGAGCACGGGCTGATGCCGAAGCACATGGGCGAGATGGTGAGCGACCGGCTCGGCCGCGGGGTGCCCGTCGTCGAGATCCCCGCCGCCGCGCACCACGTGATGATCGACTCACCGATCGCGCTGGTCACCGGCCTGCGTACGCTGCTGGCCGACTGGCGGCACTCCCGTGCCGCGACCCCCGGGGAGGTTCTGGCATGACGGCGACCGAGCCGCGCCGCACACAGCCGACGTTGCTCGACCTGCTGGAGCTCGAGCGCATCGACCGCGATCTGTTCCGCGCGTGCACCGTCTTCGAGGAGGACTACGCCCTGTTCGGCGGGCAGGTCGCCGCGCAGGCGCTGCTCGCGGCCGGCCGCACGGTGCCCGACGACCGGGTGCCGCACTCGTTGCACGGCTACTACCTGCGCGGCGGACACGCCTCCCGCCCGACGGTGTTCCAGGTGCACCGGGACCGCGACGGCCGCTCGTTCACCGCCCGCCGGGTCGTCGCGATCCAGGACGGCGAGGTGATCTTCAACATGGCCGCGTCGTTCGCGGTGCCGCAGGACGGCCCGGACACCTCGGTCGATCCCGCGCCCGAGGCACCCGACCCCGAGACGCTCACCGGCGAGCCGGTCCCGCGGGTCTTCGGGTTCGAGGGGCGCACGGTCCGCGCCCACCCGGGCGCCCGCCGCTACCCGGTCCGCTACTGGACCCGGTGCACGGAGCCGCTGCCGGTGGACCCGCTGGTGCACGCCTCGGCGCTGACCTACATCTCGGACATGTTCGGCGCGTTCCCGCCGGTCGACGGGGGAGTGCCGGGCCCGAGCCTGGACCACGCGCTGTGGTTCCACCGCCCGGTCCGGGCCGACGACTGGATGCTCATCGACCTCGTGCCGCGCAGCGCCGCGGGCGGCCGCAACTGGTACACGGGCACGCTCCACGACCGCTCCGGCGGGCACGTCGCCAGCCTCACGCAAGAGTGCCTGTTCCGGTCACCCCGGTCCTGAACGCTCTGTTCCCGCCCCTGTCGGGGTCGGATCCGGGCACGACGGCGGCGGCCCCGGCCTGAGGGCCGCCGCCGTCGGATCGCCGCTCCCGCTGGACCTGGTCCCGGTGCCGCGCGCCCTTCCCCGGTGCGCGGTCCCGTGCGGTGCGGAGGTCCGGTGCCGTCGGTTCCTACTCGACCCGGTGGGAGGGCCGTGCCTCCGGCGGCAGCACGCCCCAGTCGATGAGCTGGTCGGTCAGCTCGCCCGGGGTCATGTCGTAGATGATCGCCAGCGAACGCAGGTCCTCGGCCCGGATGGAGAGGACCTTGCCGTTGTAGTCGCCGCGCTGGGACTGGATCGCGGCGGCGTAGCGGGCCAGCGGGCCCACCTTGTCCGCGGGCAGCTGCTGGAGCCGCTCGAGGTTGATGACGATCTTCGTGGCCGGCTCGGAGCCGGAGGGCACGCGGCCCTCGGGCAGCAGCTCGGCCACCGGGACGCCGTAGAAGTCGGCCAGCTCGGCGAGCTTCTGGACGGTCACCGCGCGGTCGCCGCGCTCGTAGGACCCGACGACCACCGCCTTCCAGCGGCCCCCGGACTTCTGTTCGACGCCGTGCAGCGACAGCCCCTGTTGCTGCCGGATGGCCCGGAGCTTGCTCCCGAGGGCCTTGGCGTAGTCGCCCATGTGGCGATCTCCTCATTCCTGGTCTTCTCGGCCGCTGTGGGCCGAAAGTGGACCTCGTACCGCTGAGTGGTGAGCGGGTGCTGCTGAGCGCCGACGCGCTCCGGTGGTGCTCGCTGGTCTCGTCGTGGGACGAGGTCGGTGTCGCCGCCGCGGCGGCCACCCTCGCCACTGTCGATCAATACGCAGAGTAATCATGCGCCGGTGTCGCGTCGCAGGTCAAGCCGGGTGGCCCCGGACGGGGGCCAGGTCGGACATTCCCACCCGATCGAACGACGGTTCGTCCCCCGTCAGCGGTATCAATCGGGCATCCCGCCTGGCCGGCCGCGACGGCCCGCGAGCGTTGGGACGCATGGTGAACGTGTGGGTGTGGCACTGCGTGACAGTACGGGCGGTGACGGTCGCGGGGAGCGCCCACGCCGCGCGCTGGGGACCGGAAGGGGACCGGCGTGTTGCCCGATCGTGACGAACCCGTGACCTGGTGTGGTCCCCGCGGACGTGACCGACGGCGCTCCCGCCCGGCCGCGACGACCACCCGCCGCTTGATAACCTCGGACCCCGACAGTCCTTTAACCCCGTCCCGTGAGGCGGGAAAGGAGAGCACCTCGTGGCGAACGATCGCCGCGGGGACGTCGGCGAGGGGCAGGCTCCTGCCCGGGAGCTGCTGAGCAGCGCCGACGTCGCCCGCACCATCGCGCGCATCGCGCACCAGATCATCGAGAAGACCGCGTTCGGGCCGGGCAACACCGGTGACCTCGTCCTCCTCGGCATCCCCACCCGCGGGGCCGTGCTGGCCCGCAGGCTCGCCGCCGCGATCACCGACTTCACCGGCGTCGCCCCGGCCGTCGGCTCGATCGACGCGACCCTCTACCGGGACGACCTGCGCCGCGGCCCCACCCGCGCGCTCGTCGACACCGCGGTGCCGGAGGGCGGGATCGACGGCAAGCTCGTCGTCCTCGTCGACGACGTCCTCATGTCGGGCCGCACCACCCGCGCGGCGCTCGACGCCCTGAGCGACGAGGGCCGCCCGCGCGCCGTGCAGCTCGCCGTCCTGGTCGACCGCGGCCACCGCGAGCTGCCGATCCGGGCGGACTACGTGGGCAAGAACGTGCCCACCTCGCGCGCCGAGAAGATCCTGGTCCGGCTCACGGAGTCCGACGACCGGGACGGGGTACTGATCCAGCGGCCGGAGCCGGGGCCCGGGGAGCCGGCGGTCGGCCCGGAGGTGGAGCCGACCATCGACACGGAGGCGGAGCCGACCACGGACGGAGGGGACGCGTGAAGCACCTGCTCTCGATCGCGGACCTCGACGCGGCGACCGCGACCGGTCTGCTGGACACCGCGAGCAGGCTCAAGGACACGCTGCTGGGCCGTGAGGTCCGCAAGCTGCCCACGCTGCGCGGCCGCACCGTCGTCACGCTGTTCTACGAGGACTCGACCCGGACCAGGGTGTCCTTCGAGGTCGCCGGCAAGTGGATGAGCGCCGACACGATCAACGTCAGCGCCAAGGGCTCGTCGGTGTCGAAGGGCGAGTCGCTGCGCGACACGTCGCTGACGATCTCCGCGATGGGCGCGGACTGCGTGATCGTCCGGCACCCCGCGTCGGGTGCGGCGCACCGGATCGCCGGGTGGGCCGACAAGGACGCGGGCACGACGGGCACCCACACCTCGATCGTCAACGCGGGCGACGGCACCCACGAGCACCCCACCCAGGCGCTGCTCGACGCGGCCACGCTCCGGGAGCGGCTGGGCTCGGTCGCCGGGCGCCGGATCGGGATCGTCGGCGACGTGCTGCACTCCCGGGTCGCCCGGTCCAACGTGCTGCTGCTCTCCACCCTCGGCGCGGAGGTCGTGCTGATCGCCCCGCCGACGCTGCTGCCCACGGGCGTCGCGGAGTGGCCCTGCCGGGTCGCGCACCACCTCGACGCCGAGCTGCCCGCGCTCGACGCGGTGATGATGCTGCGGGTGCAGGCCGAGCGGATGCACGGCGGCTTCTTCCCGAGCGCCCGCGAGTACTCGGTCACCTACGGGCTCAACGAGCGCCGGCTCGCCCTGCTGCCCGAGGGCACGCCCGTCCTGCACCCCGGTCCGATGGTGCGCGGCATGGAGATCGCGCCCGCCGTGGCCGACGCCCCCAACGCCGCGGTCCTCGCCCAGGTGCGCAACGGCGTGCACGTGCGGATGGCCGTCCTCTACCACCTGCTCGCCGGAGCGCCCGAATGACAGACCTGCTGAACGACTTACTGATCCGCAACGCCCGGCCCTACGGCGAGGAGGCCGTCGACCTGCTCGTGCAGGACGGCGTCGTCACCGAGATCGGCACCGGCCTCGCCGCGCCCGAGGGCACCGAGGTGCTCGACGCCGGCGGGCACGTGCTGCTGCCCGGGCTCGTCGACCTGCACGTGCACCTGCGCGAGCCCGGCGGCGAGGAGTCCGAGACCATCGAGACCGGCTCGCACGCCGCCGCGCTCGGCGGCTTCACCGCGGTCTTCGCGATGCCGAACACGGACCCGGTGGCGGACACCGCCGTCGTCGTGGAGCACGTGCGGCGCCGCGGCGAGGAGGTCGGCCTGGTCGACGTCCACCCGGTCGGCGCCGTGACCACCGGGTTGAAGGGCGCGAAGCTCGCCGAGCTCGGGACCATGGCGACGTCCGCGGCCCAGGTCCGGATGTTCTCCGACGACGGGCGCTGCGTGAACGACCCGCTGATCATGCGGCGGGCTCTGGAGTACGCGAGCGCGCTCGACGTCGTGATCGCCCAGCACGCCGAGGACCACCGGCTCACCGACGGTGCGCAGGCACACGAGGGCGCGATCGCGTCCCGGCTGGGTCTGGCCGGGTGGCCCGCCACGGCGGAGGAGACCGTGGTCGCACGGGACTGCGCGCTGGCCCGTGAGGCCGGCGCCGCGCTGCACGTCTGCCACGTCTCCTCGCTGCACTCGATCGCGGTGCTGCGGGCGGCGAAGGCGCAGGGCGTGCGGGTCAGCGCCGAGGTCACCCCGCACCACCTGCTGCTCACCGACGGGCGGCTGACCGGCTACGACCCGGTCAACAAGGTCAACCCCCCGCTGCGCACGGGGGCGGACACGCAGGCCATGCGCGAGGCGCTGGCCGAGGGCGTGATCGACGTCGTCGCCACCGACCACGCCCCGCACGCGTCTCAGTACAAGGACACGGAATGGGCGGCCGCGAAGCCGGGCATGCTGGGGCTGCAGACGGCGCTGTCGGTCGTGATCCACACGATGGTCGAGCCGGGCCTGCTGGACTGGCACGGGGTCGCGCGGGTGATGTCGGAGCGGCCGGCCGAGATCGTCGACCTGCCGGACCAGGGCCGGCCGATCGCGGTCGGGGAGCCGGCGACGTTCGCGCTGGTCGACCCGGACGCGCAGTGGACGGTGCGCGGCGCGGCACTGGCCAGCAGGGCGGCGAACACGCCGTACGAGGGAATGCGGCTGCCCGGAGCGGTGGCCGCGACGGTTCTGCGTGGCCGGATCACGGCCCGCGACGGGAAGGTTGTGGCATGACCAGCCCCACCATCGACGCAGTGCTCGTCCTCGAGGACGGGCGGATCTTCCGGGGCGAGGCCTTCGGCGCCGTGGGCGAGACCCTGGGCGAGGCCGTGTTCACCACGGGAATGACGGGCTACCAGGAGACCCTGACGGACCCGTCGTACCACCGCCAGATCGTGGTGCAGACGGCCCCGCAGATCGGCAACACCGGCTGGAACGACGAGGACGACGAGTCCACCGGCATCCAGGTCGCCGGGTACGCGGTGCGCGACCCCAGCCGCCGGCCGTCGAACTGGCGGTCCACCGGCTCGCTGGAGGACGCCCTGCGGACCCAGGGCATCGTCGGCATCGCCGAGATCGACACCCGCGCCGTCGTGCGGCACCTGCGCGAGCGCGGCGCCATGCGCGCCGGCGTCTTCTCCGGTACCTCGCTGGGGTCGGACGAGATGCTCGTCGAGCGCGTGAAGCAGAGCCCGGGCATGGAGGGTGCCGACCTCTACGGCGCGGTCACCACGAGGACCCCGTACGTCCGAGAGGCGGTGGGGGACAAGAAGTTCACGGTCGCCGCGCTCGACGTCGGGATCAAGTTCAACACCCCGCGGATGATGACCCAGCGCGGTATCGAGGTGCACGTGCTGCCGGCCGACACCTCGTTCGAGCAGCTGCTCGCCGTCAACCCCGACGGGGTCTTCATCTCCAACGGCCCGGGCGACCCGGCCACGGCCGACGTCCCGGTGGAGCTCACCCGGCAGGTGCTGGAGCGGCGGATCCCGCTGTTCGGCATCTGCTTCGGCAACCAGATCCTGGGCCGGGCGCTCGGCCGCGGGACCTACAAGCTGCGCTACGGCCACCGCGGCATCAACATCCCGGTCGTGGAGCACGCCACCGGACGGGTCGCGATCACCTCGCAGAACCACGGCTTCGCGGTCGAGGGCAGCGCGGGGGAGCGCTTCGACACCCCGTTCGGCACCGGCGTCGTCAGCCACACCTGCCCCAACGACGGCTGCGTCGAGGGGCTCACCGGCCTGGACTTCCCGGCCTTCAGCGTGCAGTACCACCCGGAGGCGGCCGCGGGCCCGCACGACGCCGCGGACCTGTTCGACCGCTTCTGCCAGCTCATGACGGACAACCCGGTGGCCCACGGGCCGGCCGGGACCGAGGACTCGGGCGGGCGACACCGCCTGCTCGACCAGAACGGGGGAGCGGTCTGATGCCGCGCCGCGAGGACATCCGGCACGTCATGGTGATCGGCTCCGGCCCGATCGTCATCGGCCAGGCCTGCGAGTTCGACTACTCCGGCACCCAGGCCTGCCGGGTGCTGCGCGCCGAGGGGATCCGCGTCTCGCTGGTCAACTCCAACCCGGCGACGATCATGACGGACCCCGAGTTCGCCGACGCCACCTACGTCGAGCCGATCACCCCGGAGTTCGTCGAGAAGGTCATCGCCGCGGAGCGGCCGGACGCCATCCTGGCCACCCTGGGTGGGCAGACCGCGCTCAACACCGCGATCGCGTTGCACGAGAACGGCGTGCTGGAGCGCTACGGCGTGGAGCTGATCGGCGCGGACGTCGACGCCATCGAGCGCGGCGAGGACCGGCTGAAGTTCAAGGAGATCGTGCAGCGCATCGGCGGCGACGTGCCGCGGTCCGCGGTCTGCCACTCCATGGAGGAGGTCCGGGCGGCCGTCGGTGAGCTCGGGCTCCCGGTGGTCATCCGGCCGTCGTTCACCATGGGCGGGCTGGGCTCCGGCATGGCGCACACGGACGAGGAGCTGGAGCGGCTCGCCGGGGCGGGGCTCGCCGCCTCCCCGGTCACCGAGGTCCTCATCGAGGAGTCGGTGCTCGGCTGGAAGGAGTTCGAGCTCGAGCTCATGCGCGACCACCACGACAACGTGGTCGTCGTCTGCTCGATCGAGAACCTCGACCCGATGGGCGTGCACACCGGCGACTCGATCACCGTCGCCCCGGCCATGACGCTGACCGACCGCGAGTACCAGCACATGCGCGACGTCGGCATCGCCGTGCTGCGCGAGGTCGGCGTCGACACCGGCGGCTGCAACATCCAGTTCGCCATCCACCCGGAGACGGGCCGGCTCGTCGTCATCGAGATGAACCCGCGCGTCTCCCGCTCGAGTGCGCTGGCGTCGAAGGCCACCGGCTTCCCGATCGCGAAGATCGCGGCGAAGCTGGCCGTGGGCTACACGCTCGACGAGATCCGCAACGACATCACCGGCGAGACCCCGGCGGCGTTCGAGCCGACGCTGGACTACGTCGTGGTCAAGATCCCGCGGTTCGCGTTCGAGAAGTTCCCCGGCGCGGACACCGAGCTGACGACGACCATGAAGTCCGTCGGCGAGGCGATGGCCATCGGGCGGTCGTTCCAGGAGGCCTTCGGGAAGGCGCTGCGCTCCATGGAGCGCTCGGCGATCGGCTTCTGGACGACGCCGGACCCGGCGGGGCCGGCCGGGACGCCCTCGGACGACGAGATCCGCACGCCCACGGACGGGCGCATCTACGCCGTCGAGCGGGCGCTGCGGGCGGGCCGGACCGTGGACGAGGTCGCCGAGATCTCCGGCATCGACCCGTGGTTCCTCGACCAGATCCAGCTGCTCGCCGAGCTGCGGGCCGAGATCGAGGCGGCGCCGGTGCTCGACGCGGCGCTGCTGCGCCGGGCGAAGCGGGCCGGGCTCTCGGACCGCCAGCTCGCCGCGATCCGCTCCGAGTTCGCGGGCGAGGACGGCGTGCGCGCGTTGCGGCACCGACTGGGCATCCGGCCCGTCTACAAGACGGTCGACACCTGTGCCGCCGAGTTCGCCGCGAAGACGCCGTACCACTACAGCGCCTACGAGACCGACCCCGCCGCGGAGTCGGAGATCGAGCCGCAGACCGCGAAGCCGAAGGTGCTCATCCTCGGCTCCGGGCCCAACCGCATCGGCCAGGGCATCGAGTTCGACTACTCCTGCGTGCACGCCGTGCAGGCCCTGCGCGAGGCCGGGTTCGAGACCGTCATGGTCAACTGCAACCCGGAGACCGTCTCCACGGACTACGACACCGCGGACCGGCTGTACTTCGAGCCGCTGACCTTCGAGGACGTCCTCGAGGTGGTCCACGCCGAGCAGCAGTCCGGCCACGTCGCGGGCGTGATCGTGCAGCTCGGCGGGCAGACCCCGCTCGGTCTGGCGCAGCGGCTCACCGCGGCCGGGGTGCCGGTCGTCGGGACCTCCGCGGCCGCGATCGACCTGGCCGAGGACCGGGGCGCGTTCGGCGAGGTGCTGCGCAAGGCGGGGCTGCCCGCCCCGGCGTTCGGCACCGCGACGAGCTTCGAGCAGGCCCGCGAGATCGCCGAGCGGATCGGTTACCCGGTCCTCGTGCGGCCCTCGTACGTGCTCGGCGGTCGCGGCATGGAGATCGTGTACGACGAGTCCACGCTCGCCGGCTACATCGCCCGCGCCACCACCATCTCGCCGGACCGGCCGGTGCTCGTCGACAAGTTCCTCGACGACGCGATCGAGATCGACGTCGACGCCCTGTGCGACGGCGAGGAGGTCTTCGTCGGCGGCGTGATGGAGCACATCGAGGAGGCCGGTGTGCACTCCGGCGACTCCTCGTGCACGCTCCCGCCGATCACGTTGGGGCGCAGCGTCCTCGAGGCCGTCCGGACCTCCACCGAGGCGATCGCGCACGGCGTCGGGGTGCGGGGCCTGCTCAACGTCCAGTACGCGCTGCACGGCGAGACGCTCTACGTCCTCGAGGCCAACCCGCGGGCGTCGCGCACCGTGCCGTTCGTGTCCAAGGCCACGGCGGTGTCGCTGGCCAAGGCGGCGGCGCGGATCATGCTCGGCGCGTCGATCACGGACCTGAGGGCCGAGGGGATGCTCCCGCAGCAGGGCGACGGCGCCGAGCTGCCGCCCGACGCGCCCGTCGCGGTCAAGGAGGCGGTGCTGCCCTTCAACCGCTTCCGCACCCCGGCCGGCCAGGGCGTCGACCCGCTGCTCGGCCCGGAGATGAAGTCCACCGGCGAGGTCATGGGCATCGACGCGTCCTTCGGGCCCGCGTTCGCCAAGTCCCAGGCCGCGGCGTACGGCTCGCTGCCGGGCGAGGGCAAGGTCTTCGTGTCGATGGCGGACCGGGACAAGCGCGCCATGGTGTTCCCGGTGCGCCGGCTCGCCGACCTGGGCTTCGAGGTGCTCGCCACCGAGGGCACCGCGGAGGTGCTGCGGCGGCACGGGATCACGACCACGGTCGTGCGGAAGCACTCGCAGAAGTCCGCCCCCGACGGGACGACCCGCGAGACGATCGTCGACCAGATCCTCGCCGGCGAGGTCGCGCTGATCGTCAACACGCCGTACGGCAACTCGGGCCCGCGTGTCGACGGCTACGAGATCCGGGCGGCGGCCGTGTCCCGCGGGGTCCCGTGCATCACCACGGTGCAGGGCGCCTCCGCCGCGGTGCAGGGCATCGAGGCGAAGCTGCGCGGCTCCATCGGCGTCCGCTCGCTGCAGGACGCCCACGCCGCGCTGAAGAAGTCCCGCCCATGATCGCGTTATGGAACCATGATGCGATTTCCGACGGTTCTTCTCGGCGGTATGGAACCACAATGCGGTCGAATCGGGGTGGGTCGTGAGCTTCGGGAAGCGGCTCGCCGCGGCCGTCGACCGCTTCGGGCCGCTCTGCGCCGGCATCGACCCGCACCCCGGGCTGATCGCCGAGTGGGGTCTCACGGACGACGCGGACGGGCTGTCCCGGTTCTGCGCCGTCGCCGTCGAGGCGCTGGCCGGGCACGTCGCCGTGGTGAAGCCGCAGGCGGCGTTCTTCGAGCGGCACGGGTCGCGGGGGATCGCCGTCCTGGAGCGAACCCTCGCCGACCTCGCCGGTACGGGCACGCTGTCGCTGCTCGACGTCAAGCGCGGCGACATCGGCTCGACCATGGACGGCTACGCCGACGCCTACCTCGGCGTCGGCGCGGCCGTCGCGGCGGATGCGATCACGGTCTCGCCGTACCTGGGGTTCGGGTCCCTCGAGCCGGCCTTCCGGGTCGCCGAGGAGGCCGGGCGCGGCGTGTTCGTGCTGGCCCGCACGTCGAACCCCGAGGGCGGCTCGGTGCAGCTGGCGAGCGCCGACGGCCGCACGGTCGCCCAGGCGGTGGTCGACGGCGCGGCGGGCCGCAACGCCGGCGCGTCGCCGCTGGGCGGGGTCGGCGTGGTGGTCGGTGCCACCCACGACCACGGCCTCGAGCTCGGCGCCCTCAACGGCGCCGTGCTGGCCCCCGGGCTCGGGGCCCAGGGCGCCACGCCGCGGGACGTCGCGGAGCGCTTCGCGGGCCTCTCCGGGCTCGTCCTGCCCGCGGCCTCCCGGTCGATCCTCAAGGCCGGACCGGAGCCCGCGGCCCTGCGGTCAGCGGCCGAGGCCCAGCGGGACGAGCTGGCGGCGGCACTCACCGCCCTGCGCTGAACCGCCGTGACCGCCCCACGCTGAACCCTGCGCCGGACAGGGCCCGACCCGGCCCGCGAGTGGCCGCGGCGGCCGGTTGATACCTCCGGAGCACGGATTCACCCGTTCGGAGGGGATGGTGGCACCCTGGTGCCCTGCCCCACGGCCCGGCAGGCTGTGCTGACCGCGCGGCCGGGACCGGAGCCGCGCGGGTCGGGGGAGGTGCCGTCGGTGACCGGAACGGTGGACGAGGTGGTGGACGTCCTCATCGTGGACGACCAGCGCCCGTTCCGGACGGTGGCGCGCACCGTCGTGGGGATGGTCGGCGGCTGGCGGGTGGCCGCCGAGGCCGAGACCGGCGAGCAGGCCCTGGTGGAGGCCGAACGGGTGCATCCCGCGGTCGTGCTCATGGACATCAACCTGCCCGGGATCAGCGGGATCGAGGCCACCCGGCGGATCCTTGCGGGCGATCCGGCGGCCCGCGTGGTGCTCCTGTCGACCTACGCGCTGGACGATCTCCCCGGCGACGCGGCGCGGTGCGGGGCCGTGGCGTACATCAACAAGGAAGACCTCACACCGGCACGGCTGCGCGCCCTGGGGCCGGTGGAACGGGCGGGCTGAGCGCCGCGGCGCCCCCGCACGCACGATTCGTGACGGACGACACCGGTGACGCGCCGGTCCCGCGCGCCGAACGGGCGCGTCGCCGTAGCCCCCGCGCGGCCCCTCGTGGTATCACCCGGACGGGTGTGGGCGACCGTGCCTGTGGCATCAAACCCACAGGTGGCACCCCCGTTGGCATCCCGAACGGGTGCGTGGGTACGTTCGCTCCCGGCCCCCGGCACACCCACCGGGGACGGCGATCGCCGCCACCGGACGATCGCCCTCGCGCACGACGAAAGACGGAGGAGACCGTGGCCCTTCCCCAGCTGACCGAGGAACAGCGTGCCGCCGCGTTGGAGAAGGCCGCGGCCGCCCGCCGGGCCCGGGCAGAGCTGAAGGACCGGCTCAAGCGCGGCGGGATCACCCTCGCCGAGGTGCTGAAGCAGTCCGACACCGACGAGGTGCTCGGCAAGATGAAGGTGTCGGCCCTGCTCGAGGCCCTGCCCAGCGTCGGCAAGGTCCGCGCGGCGCAGATCATGGAGCGCCTCGAGATCGCCCCGAGCCGCCGCCTGCGCGGCCTCGGCGAGCGGCAGCGCAAGGCGCTGCTGGCCGAGTTCCCTTCCTGAGAGGGAGCGGCGTGCCGGCAGGACCGCCGCCCCGCCGGGGCCGGCTGATGGTGCTCGCGGGACCCTCCGGGGTCGGGAAGAGCAGCATCGTCGACCGGCTCCGTTCGGAGCTCCCCGACCTCCACTTCAGCGTCTCCGCGACCACGCGGGCGCCGCGGGAGGGGGAGGTCGAGGGGATCCACTACCACTTCGTCGACCCGGCCGAGTTCGACCGGCTGATCGTCGACGGCGAGCTGCTGGAGTGGGCCGAGGTGCACGGTGGCCTGCAGCGCTCCGGGACCCCGCGCGAGCCCGTCGAGCGCGAGCTCGCCGCCGGACACCCGGTTCTCGTCGAGGTCGACCTGCAGGGCGCCCGCTCGGTCAAGCGGGTCATGCCGGAGTCGGTCACGGTGTTCGTCGAGCCGCCCTCCTTCGAGGAGCTGGCCCGGCGGCTCACCGACCGGGGCACCGAGACCCCTGCGGTCCGGGAGCGCCGGCTGCGCACCGCAATCGAGGAGATGGCGGCGCGTGACGAGTTCGACGTCGTCGTCATCAACGACGAGGTGCAGGCCGTCGTCGACCGGTTGGTAGAGTTGCTGGTCGCACCTGCGGAGTCCCCGCATTCGTCCGTCTCTGGAGTTTCTGAGTGAGCATGCCGCTGACCGGCGCGGTCGCCGGTTCCACCCCCGAGGGCATCACCAACCCGCCGATCGACGACCTGCTCGACAAGGTCAGCTCGAAGTACGCGCTGGTGATCTACGCGGCCAAGCGTGCCCGGCAGATCAACGACTACTACTCCCAGCTCGGCGAGGGCCTGCTGGAGTACGTCGGCCCGCTGGTCGAGCCGGGTCCCCGCGAGAAGCCGCTGTCGATCGCCATGCGCGAGATCCAGAGCGGCCTGCTCGAGCACACCGAGGGCGAGTGAGCCCGGCCGGCTGCGCACCGATGGCGTGAGGACGGCATGACCGCACCGAAGGTCCTGCTCGGCGTGGCCGGCGGCATCGCCGCCTACAAGAGCGCCGAGCTGCTCCGGCGGCTGACCGAGACCGGCCACTCCGTGCGGGTCGTCCCCACGGGGTCGGCGCTGAACTTCGTCGGCGCCGCCACGTTCGAGGCCCTCTCCGGGCAGCCGGTGCACACCGGCGTCTTCTCCGACGTGCCGTCGGTCCAGCACGTGCGCCTGGGCCAGGAGGCCGATCTCGTCGTCGTCGCCCCCGCCACCGCGGACCTGCTGGCCCGCGCGGTGCAGGGCCGTGCGGACGACCTGCTCACCGGCTCGCTGCTCGTCGCCCGGTGCCCCGTGCTCTTCGTGCCGGCGATGCACACCGAGATGTGGGAGCACCCGGCCACCCGGGCCAACGTGGCCACCCTGCGCGCGCGGGGCTCGATCGTGATGGAGCCCGCGTCGGGCCGGCTCACCGGCAAGGACACCGGCCCCGGACGGCTGCCCGATCCCGCCGAGATCGCCGAGCTCGCCCGGCTGCTGCTGGAGCGCGGCGACGCGCTGCCGCGGGACCTCGAGGGCCGGCGCGTGGTCGTCTCGGCCGGGGGCACCCGCGAGCCGCTCGACCCCGTCCGCTACCTCGGCAACCGGTCCTCGGGCCGGCAGGGGTACGCCCTGGCGAAGGTCGCGGCGCAGCGCGGTGCGCACGTCACGCTCGTCGCGGGGCACACCGCGGAGCTGGCTGATCCCGCGGCCGTCGAGGTCGTGAAGGTCGGGTCGGCGCTGGAGATGCGCGAGGCGATGCACGCAGCGGCCAAGGGGGCCGACGCCGTCGTGATGTCCGCCGCGGTCGCCGACTTCCGGCCCGCGTCGCTCGCCGCCCACAAGATCAAGAAGGACGGGTCCGAGCCCGATCCGCTGCACCTTGCGCTCAACCCGGACATTCTCGCCGAGCTCGTCGCCGCCCGGGAGCCGAACCAGGTCGTGGTCGGGTTCGCCGCCGAGACCGGCGACGACACCACGGACGTGCTGGAGTACGGGCGCCGCAAGCTTGCGAAGAAGGGCTGCGACCTGCTGCTGGTGAACTGGGTGGGCGAGGGCGGCGCCTTCGAGAACACCGAGAACCAGGGCTGGCTGCTGGGCGCGGACGGCGGCGAGACGCAGATCCCGAACGGCTCCAAGGCGTTGCTGGCCTCGCGCCTGTGGGACGCGGTGGCGTCCCGGCTGGCCTGAAGCCCGCGCCGGCCGGGACAGAACCGAGAACGCACGAGGGGCGGTCCCGCCGGGACCGCCCCTCGTCTCGTGTGCGGGTCGCCCGCGCCTCAGGTCAGCTCAGCGGCCGAGCAGGCCGCCCACGCCGCCGCTGCGGGCCGGCGTCTCCGCCGGGGCGTTCTGGTCGGCGTTCGCGCCATCGGCGCCCTCGGCCGGGGTGGCGTTCTCCGGCGAGTCCGTACCGGAGGCCGACGGGGCGGCGGTGGTCGCCGGGGTGCTGCCGTTCTGGCCGCCGCGCGTGACGCCGGCGTCGCTCGGGGTCCCGGTGCCGGAACCGGAGGCGGCGCCGTTCGTCTTCACGTAGTCCTTGACGGCCCAGCCGTCGAGGTTCTCCAGCTTGACGAAGCCGTTGCGGGTCTCGCCGACCTGCACCGTGGTGCCGCGGTCGCACACGGCGACGATGGCGGCGTCCGCCCGCGGCTCCTCGCGGACGTTGACGTTGTCGGTGCACGTGCCCGCGGTCGCGGCGGACGCGGTGCCGGCCAGCACGGCCATGAGCCCGGCCGCGCCGACGGCGAGCAACCCGCCGACCGCCGCAGCGGCGCGGCCCGGTCGCTGCAGTCCAGTCACCTTCATGGGGAGGAACCTCCGAGAGTCGTCGACCGCGACCCGGATGTGGGGCGACGCGGGGGCGTCGGCCGGGGCGCGGCTGCGGTGTCACCGAGCCCAACGACGCCGCCCGTTACCGATTCGGGACCCCGCTCGGGGTCCACCCGAAAGGGTGGTGGACGGGGCGCTCGCGACACGGTCCGTCACGCACTGTGATCGGTCGTGGTCTCCTCACCTGCGTAGGCCCGCGGTCGACTACCCTGCCGTCCGACAGCATCCAGCGATCTGCACCCCGCCCCGCCGCACGACGCGGTGGAGCCGGCAACGAGGCCAGGGGCGCGACGACCTCGGCAGGAGTGGCGCGTGGCGAACGTGGGCCGTCGGCTCTTCACCAGCGAGTCGGTGACCGAGGGTCACCCGGACAAGATGTGCGACGCGATCAGCGACACGATCCTCGACGCGCTGCTCGCACAGGACCCGCGCAGCCGCGTCGCGGTCGAGACCCTCGTGACCACCGGGCAGGTGCACGTCGCCGGCGAGGTCACCACCAGCGCCTACGCCGACATCCCCGGCCTGGTCCGGGAGAAGATCCTCGAGATCGGCTACGACTCGTCGTCGAAGGGTTTCGACGGCAACTCGTGCGGCGTCAACGTGGCGATCGGCGCGCAGTCGCCGGACATCGCCCAGGGCGTCGACACGGCGTACGAGAGCCGCGTCGAGTCGAGCGAGGACGAGATCGCCCGTCAGGGTGCCGGTGACCAGGGCCTGATGTTCGGGTACGCGAACACCGACACGGACGAGCTGATGCCGCTGCCGATCGCGCTCGCGCACCGGCTCTCCCGGCGGCTCACCGAGGTCCGCAAGTCCGGCGTGCTGCCCTACCTGCGCCCGGACGGCAAGACCCAGGTCACCATCGAGTACGACGGCGACAAGCCGGTCCGCGTCGACACGGTCGTGCTCTCCACGCAGCACGCGGAGGACATCGACCTCGACGGCATGCTCGCGCCCGACGTGCTGGACAAGATCGTCACTCCCGAGATCGGCGACCTCGGGCTGGACACCTCGAACGTCCGGCTGCTGGTCAACCCGACCGGCCGGTTCGTGATCGGCGGCCCGATGGGCGACGCCGGGCTCACCGGCCGCAAGATCATCGTCGACACCTACGGCGGGTTCGCCCGGCACGGCGGCGGCGCCTTCTCGGGGAAGGACCCGTCGAAGGTCGACCGCTCCGCCGCGTACGCCATGCGCTGGGTGGCGAAGAACGTCGTCGCCGCCGGGCTGGCCGAGCGCATCGAGGTGCAGGTCGCGTACGCGATCGGCAAGGCCGCGCCCGTGGGCCTGTTCGTCGAGACCTTCGGCACCGCGCGCGTCGACCCGGCCCGGATCGAGTCGGCCATCACGGAGGTGTTCGACCTGCGCCCGGCCGCGATCGTGCGCGACCTCGACCTGCTGCGCCCGATCTACGCGCAGACAGCGGCCTACGGCCACTTCGGCCGCCGCGACATCGCGCTGCCGTGGGAGGACACCTCGCGCGCCGAGGCGCTCAAGTCCCTCGCGGGCGCCTGAGTCCCGGCTTGGCCGCACGCAGCGCGCGGACGCGCGGGGAGTGGACCGCGGCGCCCGTGCAGCCGGTCGCGCGGGTGGCCGTCGACATGCCGCTGCCGCACCTGGACCGCCCGTTCGACTACCGCGTGCCCACACACCTCGACGAGCAGGCCCGACCCGGCGTCCGGGTGCGGGTGCGGTTCGCCGGGCGGCTGGTCGACGGGTTCCTGCTCGAGCGGGCCGAGGAGTCCGGGCACACCGGGCGGCTGGCGTGGGTCGACAAGGTCGTCTCGCCGGAGCCCGTGCTCGCCCCGGAGGTCGCGGCCCTGTGCCGGACGGTCGCCGACCGGTACGCCGGCGTGTTCGCCGACGTCGTGCGGATGGCGGTGCCGCCGCGGCACGCCCGCGTGGAGGCGGAGACCCCGCGCGAGCGGGAGCTGCCGCCCGTCGAGGCCCCCGACCCGACCGGATGGGCGCGCTACCAGCACGGCGCGGCCTACCTCGACGCGCTCGCCGGGGGCCGTGCCGCGCACGCCGTGTGGCAGGCCCTGCCGGGCGAGCCCTGGACCGCGCGGTTCGCCGAGGCTGCCGCGGCGACCGTCGCCGCCGGCCGCGGCGCGCTCCTCGTGGTCCCCGACCAGCGGGACGTCGAGGCCGCCCGCGCCGCCCTGACCGGACGCCTGGGGGCCGACGCGGTGGTCGCGCTGACGGCCGAGCTGGGACCGGCGGAGCGGTACCGGCGCTGGCTCGCCGTGCGCCGCGGGGCCGTGCGGGCGGTCGTCGGGACCCGGTCGGCGGCCTTCGCACCCGTGGAGAAGCTGGGGCTGCTCGCCGTGTGGGACGACGGCGACGACAGCCACGCCGAGCCGCGCGCGCCGTACCCGCAGGTCCGCGACGTGCTGGTGGCGCGGGCCCATGCCGCGGGCGCCGCGCTCCTGGTGGGCGGATTCAGCCGCACCGCCGAGGCGCAGCTGCTGGTCGAGTCCCGGTGGGCGAGCCCGATCGTCGCCGACCGCGCCACCGTGCGCGCGGCCGCACCCCGGGTGACCGCGATCGGGGAGACCGACACCCAGCTCGCCCGCGACCCCGACGCGCGCGCGGCCCGTGTGCCCGCCGTCGCGTTCGAGGCCGCCCGGCAGGCGCTCGGCGCGGGCCGGCCGGTGCTCGTCCAGGTGCCGCGCGCCGGCTACCTGCCGTGGCTGTCCTGCGCGCACTGCCGGGAGCCCGCCCGCTGCCGGCACTGCGCCGGCCCGCTGGGCCTGCCCCGCGGCGGCACCGACGCCGATCCCGGGCTGCCCACCTGCCGGTGGTGCGGGCGGGCCGAGCCGGCGTTCCGGTGCGGCGGCTGCGGGTCGCGGCGGCTGCGCGCGGGCGTCGTCGGGTCGCGGCGGACCGCGGAGGAGCTCGGCCGGGCGTTCCCGGGGGTGTCCGTGCGGACCTCCGGGGGCGGGGCGCCGGTACTGGCCTCGGTGCCGGACGAGCCCGAGATCGTCGTCGCGACGCCCGGGGCGGAGCCCGCCGTCGAGGGGACGCCGGCCGGCTACGGTGCGGCCCTGCTGCTCGACGGCTGGGCGACGCTCTCCCGTGCCGACCTCCGGGTGGCCGAGGAGGCGCTGCGCCGCTGGCTCGCGGCCGCGGCGCTGGTCCGGCCGCACGCCGAGGGCGGACGCGTGATCGTCGTCGCCGAGTCCGCGATCCCGGTGGTGCAGGCGCTCGTGCGCTGGGACCCGGCCGGGTTCGCCGCCGAGGAGCTCGCCTCGCGCGCCGAGGTCGGGTTCCCGCCGGCCGTGCGGATGGCGGCGGTCGAGGGCACCCCGGGCGCGGTGGCCGACGTCGTCGACGCCGTCCTCACCGCCGCGCGGGACGGGGGACCGGAGGTCGAGGTCCTCGGCCCGGTCGAGATCGACGCCCCGCCCGAGCCCGGGGAGACCGCGGGCGAGGTGCGGGAGCGAGCGCTGCTGCGGGTGCCGCGGGCGCAGGGCCGCGCGCTGGCCCGGCACCTGCACGCCGCGCAGGCCGCCCGCAGCACGCGCAAGGCGCCCGACGCGGTCCGCGTGCGGCTGGACCCGGCCGAGATCGGCTGAGACCGGGGGCGCACCGGCGGGCGGCCGGACGGCCCGCCGCCGGGTGACCGGGCGGACCACCGCCGCCGCGACCGGGCGGCCCGCCGCCGCCATGGCCGGGCGGCCCGCCGCCGCCATGGCCGGGCGGCCCGCCGCCGCCATGACCGGGCGGCCCGCCGCCGGGTGGCACAATCGAGGGCGATCCCGATCGTTTGGAGTTCCGTGTCCGTTCAGCCCGTCCGCCTGTTCGGCGACCCGGTGCTGCGCACCCCCGCCGCACCCGTCACCACGTTCGACGCGGAGCTGCGCAAGCTCGTCGCCGACCTCACCGACACCATGCACGAGGAGGGCGGCGCCGGCCTGGCCGCGCCCCAGATCGGCGTCGGGCTGCGCGTGTTCACCTTCGAGGTCGACGGCGTGGCCGGGCACATGGTCAACCCGACCTGGAACGCGGTCGACGGCGAGGAGCAGGTCGGCCCGGAGGGCTGCCTGTCCATCCCCGGGCTCGGCTGGGACTGCCGGCGGGCGCTGAACGTGGTCGCGGCCGGGTGGAACATGCACGGTGAGCCGATCACGGTCGAGGGCACGGCCAAGCTGGCGCGGGCCATCCAGCACGAGACCGACCACCTGGAGGGCGTGCTGTTCGTCGACCGGCTCGACCCGGAGACCCGCAAGCTCGCGATGTCCGAGATCCGGGCGGCGGAGTGGTTCGGCCGCCCCGAGCCTATCGTGAAGGTCAGCCCGCACCCGATGTTCGGGAAAGCCCGTTGAGGCTGCTCTTCGCGGGCACCCCGGAGCCGGCCGTGCCGTCGTTGCGGGCCCTGCTCGACTCGCCGCGGCACGAGGTCGTCGGGGTGCTGACCCGGCCCGACGCCCCCGCGGGGCGCGGCCGCCGGCTCGTCCGCTCGCCCGTCGGGGCGCTGGCCGACGAGGCCGGGCTCCCCGTGCTCACCCCGGCGAAGCCGCGCGACCCGGAGTTCCTCGACGCCCTCCGGGAGCTGGCGCCGGACTGCGTCCCGGTCGTCGCGTACGGGGCGCTGGTCCCGCGGGTGGCCCTCGACGTCCCGGCCCACGGCTGGATCAACCTGCACTTCTCGCTGCTCCCGGCCTGGCGCGGCGCCGCCCCGGTGCAGGCCGCGGTCAGGCACGGCGACGAGATCACCGGGGCCACCACGTTCCTGCTGGAGGAGGGCCTGGACACCGGCCCGACCTACGGCGTGGTCACCGAGGCGATCGGCGAGCGGGACACCTCGGGCGACCTGCTAAGTCGGCTCGCCCGCTCGGGCGCCGACCTGCTCGTCGCGACCATGGACGGCATCGAGGACGGCACCCTGTGCGCGGTGCCGCAGCCCGCGGAGGGCGTCTCGCACGCGCCGAAGGTCACGGTGGCCGACGCGCGGGTCGACTGGGCGGCGCCGGCGGTGCCGCTCGACCGGCTGATCCGGTCGACCACGCCCGAGCCCGGTGCCTGGACGGAGTTCCGGGGGCAGCGGCTGGGCCTGGGCCCGGTCACGCCGGTACGGACCGGCGAGGTCGAGCTCAAGCCGGGCGAGCTGCGCGCGGAGAAGAAGCGCGTGCTGGTGGGCACCGCCACGGTGCCGGTGCGGCTGGGTGAGGTACGCCCGGTGGGCAAGAAGGCGATGCCGGCGGCGGACTGGGCCCGCGGGGTGCGGATCACGGAGTCCGAGACGCTCGGGTGAGCCCGGCGCCGGCGGCACGGTCACGCGATGGCGACCGGTGCGGTGACGTCCGGGGGAGCGTCCCGTCGGGTCGGGCACGACGGACCGGCTGACCGGACGGCCCGGGGGACGAGGGCCGGGGGCGGACCTGGGACCATGGGGCGGACGTGCTGGACGAGCGAGGAGTGTGCGTGAGCGAGCCCGACGGCGGACGACCCGAGCGGGACGACCACGACGATCGGGGCCGGTCCGGCGGCCCCCGGGGATCCGGGGAGCGGCGCGGGTCCGGCCGGTCGGACGACCGGCGCTCGGGTGGTCGGCCGGCGCAGGACCCGCGGCGGGGCGGCCGTCCCGGTGGCGGGGGCGGGTATCGGGGCGGCTCCTCCCGCGACGAGCGTGGCCACCGCGACGACCGGGCCCGCCGAGACGACCGTGGCCGTGACGACCGGGGCCGTGACGACCGCGGCCGGAACGACCGGGGTCGCCGTGACGACCGAGGCCGGGACGACCGCCCGCGGGGCGGGGACCGCTCGCCCGGGCGCGGCGACCGCACCGGCCGGGGCGACGACCGGCGGGGCGGCTACGGACGTGACGACCGGGGCGGGCGGCGCGACCGCACCCCCGGCCCGCGCAACGCCGGCCCGCCGCGGCGGCGCAGCGGCCCGGACGCCCCGCCGGCGGGCGACCCGGCCCGCCAGGCCGCGTTCGAGCTGCTCACCGCGGTGCGCGAGCGCGACGCCTACGCCAACCTCGTGCTGCCGTCGATCCTGCGCCGCTACCGGCTGAAGGACCGCGACGCGGCGCTCGCCACCGAGCTCGGCTACGGCACGCTGCGGGCCGCCGGCCAGCTCGACGCCGTCATCGAGGCCTGTGCCGACCGCCCGCTGCACAGGATCGAGGGCCCGCTGGTCGACGCCATGAGGCTCGGCACGTACCAGCTTCTGCGCATGCGGGTGCCCGAGCACGCGGCCGTCGCGACCTCGGTCGACATCGTCCGCGGCATCGCGGGCTCGCGCTCGTCCGGCTTCGTCAACGCGATCCTGCGCAAGGTCGCCGAGACCGCCGCGGCGAAGGGGGCCGAGGAGTGGCTCGCCGAGCTGGCGCCGGACGAGCAGGAGGACCCGGTCGGGCACGCCTCCTTCGTGCACGCCCACCCGAAGTGGATCGGGCAGGCGTTCGCCGACGCGCTCGGGTCGCACCAGGAGCTGCCCGCCGCGCTCGCCGCCGACGACGCCCGCCCGGCCGTGCACCTGCTGGCCCGGCCCGGCGAGATCACCGCCGAGGAGCTGGCGCTGGTCACCGGCGGCACGGAGGCGCCGTACTCGCCGTACGGGGTGCACCTCGAGCCCGGCAGCGGCGAGGTCGGCGAGCTCGACGCGATCCGCGAGGGCGTGGCGACGGTGCAGGACGAGGGCAGCCAGCTCGTCGCGCTGGCCCTGGCCCGCGCCGAACTGGCCGGCGACGACACCGGCCGTTGGCTCGACCTCTGCGCCGGTCCGGGCGGCAAGGCCGTGCTGCTCGGCGCGCTCGCGGCCCTCGACGGCGGCACGCTCGACGCCGTCGAGCAGGCCGAGCACCGCGCCGACCTGGTGCGCAAGTCCACGGACGGGCTGCCCGTCACGGTGCACCACGCCGACGGGCGGGAGGCGCCGCTGCCCGACGGCGCCTTCGACCGGGTGCTCGTCGACGCTCCCTGCACCGGGCTCGGGGCCCTGCGCCGGCGGCCGGAGGCGCGCTGGCGGCGCAAGCCCGAGGACGTGTCCGCGCTCGCCAAGCTGCAGCGCGAGCTGCTGCTGGCCGCGCTGCGCCACGTCCGGGTGGGTGGGGTCGTGGGCTACGTGACCTGTTCGCCGCACCTGTCCGAGACGGTCGGCGTCGTGGGCGGCATCGTCCGCCGCAAGGACCTGGCCGTCACGGTCGAGCGGCTCGACGCGCGGGAGTACCTGCCCGGCGTCCCGGAGCTCGGCGCGGGGCCGCACGTGCAGCTGTGGCCGCACCGGCACGGCACCGACGCCATGTTCCTGACCCTGCTCCGCCGGACGGCCTGAACCTCGGCGCCGAACCTCGGCGAGAACCGGTGTGACCTGCCTCTCCCCGCTCGACGGGGGGTGCGCGGGGGCGGTCGGGCCGGGGCGGCGCAGTACCCTGCGAGGGTGCGTCCCCTGATCGCCCCGAGCATCCTGTCCGCCGACTTCGCCCACCTCGCCGACGAGGCGGCGCGGGTCTCCGACGCGGCCGCCGGTGCGGGGCGGGGCGCCGACTGGCTGCACGTCGACGTGATGGACGCGCACTTCGTCCCGAACCTCACGCTCGGCCTGCCGGTGGTGGAGTCGCTGCTGAGGGCGACCGACATCCCGCTCGACTGTCACCTCATGATCGAGGACCCGGACCGTTGGGCCCCGGGCTACGCCGAGGCCGGCGCCCACAACGTCACGGTGCACATCGAGGCGGCCGAGGACCCGGTGATGCTGGCCAAGAACTTGCGCGCGGCCGGGGCGAAGGCCGGGCTCTCGATCAAGCCCGGTACCCCGCTGGACCCGTACGTCGAGGTCCTCAAGCACTACGACACCCTGCTGGTGATGAGCGTCGAGCCGGGCTTCGGCGGCCAGGCGTTCATGCCGGAGGTGCTGGACAAGGTCCGTGCCGCGCGCCGGCTCGTCGAGACGGGGCACCTGAACGTGCTGGTGGAGATCGACGGCGGCATCGCCGCCTCCACCATCGAGGCGGCGGCGGAGGCCGGCGTGGACTGCTTCGTGGCGGGCTCGGCGGTCTACGGCGCCGACGACCCGGGCAAGGCGGTGGCGGCCCTGCGCGAGCAGGCGGTGGCCGCCCACCCGCGGTGGTCGGGGTGACCGCTGCCGCCGGCGCGACCCCGCCGGTCGAGCGGGCGATGCGGCGGGCCCTCGCGGCCGCGGTGGCCGTGCACGGCGCGACCAGCCCGAACCCCCCCGTCGGTGCGGTGGTCCTCGACGCCGCCGGCGAGGTCGTCGGGGTCGGCGCCACGGCTCCGGCCGGCGGGCCGCACGCCGAGGTCGTCGCGCTGCGGGAGGCGGGGGAGCGGGCACGCGGCGGCACCGCCGTCGTCACCCTCGAGCCGTGCGCGCACCACGGGCGCACCCCGCCGTGCACCGACGCGCTCGCCGGAGCCGGGATCGTGGCCGTGCACGTGGCCGTCGCCGACCCGAACCCCCTGGCCGCGGGCGGGGCCGCGGTGCTGCGCGGGGCGGGCGTCGAGGTCACCCTCGGCACGCTCGCCGACGAGGTCGCGGCCGGGCCGCTGCGTGCCTGGCTGCACGCCGTGCGCGCCGGGCGGCCCCACGTGACCTGGAAGCTCGCCGCGACGCTCGACGGGCGCAGCGCCGCCGCCGACGGGACCAGCCGCTGGATCACCGGTCGGGAGGCCCGCGCCGAGGTGCACGAGTTCCGCTCCCACGTGGACGCGATCGTCGTCGGCACGGGCACCGCAGCGGCCGACGACCCGGCCCTGACCGCCCGGTATCCGGACGGAACGGACCGGGAGCGCCAGCCCCTCCGCGTCGTGGTGGGCCACAGTGACATTCGCCCGGGATCGCGGCTGGACGCCCCGGACGTGCTACACCTGCGGACACACTCGCCGGACGACGTGTTGAAGGCGCTCACCGACCGTGGCGCCGTCGACGTGCTGCTGGAGGGCGGCCCGCGGCTCGCGGGGGCCTTCCTCGCGGCCAACCGGGTGGACCGGGTGCTGGCCTACCTGGCGCCGGCGCTGCTCGGTGCGGGTCCGGCCGCGCTGGCCGACGCGGGTGTGGGAACGATCGCCGGGATCCGGCGGTTGCAGGTGGACGAGGTGCGCACCGTGGGTGGGGACGTGCTGGTCGACGCGCGGCCCGCGACGGGGTAGGGCCCGGGTGGAGCGGAAGGCAGGAGGGGCGGAGTCCATGTTCACGGGGATCGTGGAGGAGGTCGGCGAGATCGTCGACGTCCGGCAGTCCGGCGAGGTGGTCGTGCTGACCGTGCGGGGACCGCGCGTGTCCGACGACGCCGCGCACGGCGACTCGATCGCGGTGAACGGCTGTTGTCTCACCGTCGCCGACCCCGGCGGGGCGCAGGGCGACGAGTTCCGGCTCGAGCTGGTGCCCGAGACGCTGAAGCGGACCTCGCTCGGTGGGGCCGCCCCCGGTGTGAAGGTCAACCTGGAGCGGGCGCTGCAGGCCGGTGCCCGGCTCGGCGGCCACATCGTGCAGGGCCATGTCGACGGCGTCGGCACGCTGCTCGAGCGCACCCCGGGCGAGCGCAGCGACGAGGTGCGTTTCAGCCTGCCGCCCGACCTCGCCCGCTACGTGGTCGAGAAGGGCTCGATCACGGTCGACGGCGTGTCCCTGACGGTCGCCGGCACGGACGGCGACACCTTCTCGGTCGCGCTCATCCCCACCACGCTCGCCGACACCACGCTCGGCCTGCGCGCGCCCGGCGACCCGGTGAACCTCGAGGTCGACGTCGTGGCCAAGTACGTGGAGCGGCTGACCGCCGGCTACGTCGCCGGCCCGGCCCCCGCTCGGCGCGCGCCCGAGCAGCCCCAGGACCAGCACGGACAGGACGGTGCCAAGTGACCGAGATCGCTCACCAGGGGGCCGCCGCCGCAGCCGGCCTCACGGGCGGCTTCGAGCGGATCGAGCGGGCCCTGCGCGACCTCGCCGAGGGCAAGCCCGTCGTCGTGGTCGACGACGAGGACCGCGAGAACGAGGGCGACCTGATCTTCGCCGCGGAGAAGGCCACCCCCGAGCTGGTCTCCTTCGTGGTCCGCTACACCTCCGGCTACGTGTGCGTGGCGCTCACCGACACCGAGTGCGACCGGCTCGACCTCCCGCCGATGCACCACACGAACGCCGACGCGTACCGCACGGCCTTCACGGTGACCGTCGACGCGAAGGAGGGCGTGACCACCGGAATCTCCGCGGCGGACCGCGCCCACACGATCCGGCTGCTCGCCGACCCGTCGACGCAGCCGACCGACCTGGTCCGGCCCGGGCACGTGCTGCCGCTGCGCGCCCGCGAGGGCGGCGTGCTGCGCCGCCCCGGGCACACGGAGGCCGCGGTCGACCTGACCCGCATGGCCGGGCTCTCGCCCGCCGGCGCGCTCTGCGAGATCGTGTCGCAGAAGGACGAGGGCGAGATGGCCCGCGGCGACGAGCTGCAGGTCTTCGCCGACGACCACGAGCTCACCCTGGTCACCATCGCCGACCTGATCGGCTACCGGCGCCGCTTCGAGAAGCACATCCAGCGGGTCGCCCAGGCCCGGATCCCGACCGCGCACGGCGAGTTCGTCGCGTTCGGCTACGACTCGCTGCTCGACGGGATCGAGCACATCGCCATGGTCAAGGGCGACGTCGGCACCCCGGAGGGCGACGGCGAGGACGTGCTGGTCCGCGTGCACTCCGAGTGCCTGACCGGCGACGTGATGGGCTCGCTGCGCTGCGACTGCGGCCCGCAGCTCGACGCCGCGCTCGAGGCCGTGGCCCAGGAGGGCCGCGGGGTGGTGCTCTACATGCGCGGGCACGAGGGCCGCGGTATCGGCCTGCTGCACAAGCTGCAGGCGTACCAGCTGCAGGAGGCCGGTGCCGACACCGTCGACGCCAACCTCGCCATGGGCCTGCCGGCCGACGCCCGGGACTACGGCATCGGCGCCCAGATCCTGTCCGACCTGGGCGTGAAGTCCATGCGGCTGCTCACCAACAACCCGGAGAAGCGCGCCGGGCTCGAGGGCTACGGCCTGCGGATCACCGAGCGGATCGCGATGCCGATCCGGCCCAACCCGGAGAACCTGCGGTACCTGCGCACCAAGCGGGACCGGATGGGACACGATTTGCCGAACCTGGGCGAAGCGGACGGACCGGGCAACCTGTCCGACGGCCTCTCCGACGGGCTGGGCGGCTGACCCGGGCGCTTCCCGACGGCCGGACCTGGGAGACTGGTGGCATGAACTCGCGAGGTGCCGGAGACATGCGGTGAGCGGTGAGGGCAGGCCCGCGGACGCGGGCGACCTGACGGGCGCGGCGGGGCTGCGGATCGGCATCGTGGCGGCCACCTGGCACGCCGAGGTGGTCGACGCGCTGCTGGATCGGGCGCTGGCCACGGCGGAGAAGGCCGGGGCGGTACCGACCGTCGTCCGGGTGCCCGGGACGGTCGAGCTCCCGGTCGTGGCGCAGGAGCTGGCCCGCACGCACGACGCGGTCGTGGCGCTGGGCGTGGTGGTGCGCGGCGGTACGCCGCACTTCGAGTACGTGTGCGACTCGGTCACGGCGGGGCTGACCCGCGTGGCGCTCGACGAGTCGACCCCGGTCGGCAACGGCGTGCTCACCACCAACACCCTGGAACAGGCCGTGGACCGCAGCGGCGTGCCCGGCAGCAGCGAGGACAAGGGCGCGGAGGCCACGGTGGCCGCGCTGCGCACGGCGATCGTGCTCGCCGAGCTGCGGGAGCTGTCGTGAGCGGGACCGACGGCGCCGACGGCGGGGTCGCGGGGGCGTCGGTGTCGTCCGACGTGCGGGAGCAGCCGGCGTGCCCGGGCCAGGGGCCGGGCGCCGTGACGATCCGTCCCCGGCTGGCCCGGTGGCTCGGCTGGGTGTCCGCGGTCGCCGTCCTCGTGATCTTCGTCGTGGTCGCGATCGTCCTGCGGAACACGGCCACCGGCGTCTACTTCCGCTTCGCCGACCAGGTCGCCATGGTGCTGCTCGGGGTGTTCATCGCGGCCGGGCTGGCGTTGTTCGCCCGGCCCCGGGTGCGGGCGGACGAGCACGGCATCGAGGTCCGCAACGTGGCCCTGCCGCGGTACCTGCCCTGGTCGGAGGTGGAGCGGGTCGCCTTCCCGGATGGTGCCTCGTGGGCCCGGCTGGACCTGCCGGACTTCGAGTACCTGCCGGTACTGGCGATCCAGGCCGTCGACCGCCAGCACGCCGTCGACGCGATCCGCAGGGTCCGGGTGCTGCACGCCGCGGCGCACCGCGCGGGCGACTGAGCGTCGGCTGAGGGCGGGGGGCCGGAGTCCTGGCCCGACCCCGCCGCGGTGCCCAGCGTGGGACAGATGGCCAAGGCGATGAAGAATCTCGACGTGGCCGCCGAGGACATCGACGCCGCCCTCGCGCACGATGCGGAGCACAACCGGTACTGACCCCCGCGCCGCCGCCCGGCGCCACCCCCCGATCCACCTGCCGATTTCCGTTCCCGCTGATCGGCGCACTGCTCGCCGCGAGATCATGACCGCTCGGCGCCGGCCGCCACTCGGAGCACCGTGCGCGTCGCACGCCGGGCGAGGATGGTGCCCGCGTTGCGGAGTGTGATCGATCGTGTACCGAATGCCGGGACTCTTCGCCGCGACGCCCCGGCACGGTGAGGTGGACGCATGGCGCTGGGTCACGGGGGTCACGGGGGTCAGGGGGGTCACGGCGGGCGACCCGAGGCGCCGCGGACGACCGGTGCCCCGCGCACAGCCGGGCGAGGTGGCAGGGGCGAGCCGGTGGCCCCGCGGCGGCTGCGCCGCCCCCGGGCCGTGCTCGTCGACGTCTACGACACGGTCCTGCGGACGGACGCCCTGCGTCGTCGGTTCGTCGACGTGGGGCGGCCGGAGCACGAGTACGAGCTCTTCCTCGCCCACGCCCTGCGCGACGCGATGGGCTTCGCGCTGGCCGGCACCCCGACGGAGTTCGCCCGGGTGCTGGCCGACGCGCTGCGCTCCGCGACCGGGCACACGCTCTCCCGCGACGCGCTCGCGCACATCCGGGAGGGCTTCACCGCGCTGCCTGCCTTCGCCGACGCCGAGCCCGCCCTCACCGTCCTCGCCCGCTCCCGCGTCCCCGCCTGGGCGGTGGCGCAGGGCAGCGGCGACCTCACGTCGAACGCGCTCGACGCCACGGGCCTGCGCACCTTCCTGCGCGGCACCGTGGCCAGCGACGACCTCGGCGCGCTGCCACCGGCCCCCGAGGCCTACCGGCTGGCCTGCGCCGCCGCCCGGGTCGACCCGGAGGCGACCGCCTTCGTGTCCGCGCACGGGTACCTCGTGCACGGCGCGATGCGGGCCGGCCTGGTCGGCGCCCTGGTGCTGCGGGACGGCGAAGGCGCCCCCGCCTCGATCGACCTGCCGCACGTGAGCGGGACGTCGCTGGTCACGACGATCGAGGCGCTGCTCGACCTGCCCGCCTGAGCACCGGCCAGCCCCGGCGGGGTGCCGGGACCGGTCAGCCCGCCTCCAGGCCCCGCGGCCCGTCCGCACCGGACCCACCCGCACCGGACCCACCGCCCGCACCGGACCCACCCGCGTCGGACTCACCACCGCCGATCCGCCGGCCGCCCAGGTCGGCCCGGCGGCCCGCCTCGGCGCCCTCGGCGAACCCGCTGCCCGAGAGCGACGGCCGCCGCGCCCGGGACAGCTGGGGGAACGCCTCGGCGTAGGCCCGGTCGACCTGTACGCCACGGTCGACCAGCACCAGCGCGGTGCCGGCGGCACGGGCACGATCCCCGCCGGCCCCGGCGGTCGCCTCCGCGGCCGCCCGCTCCTCGGCCTCCAGCAACCGCTGGTGCACCTGCGCCGCGAAGCCCTGCAGCCAGGAGCGCCGGTAGGCGGCGACGGACTCCCCGGTCCAGGGCGGTCTCAGCCGCACGAGCTGCCCCGTGGCCTGCAGCAGCAGCGAGGTGTAGAGCACTTCCACCCGCTCGCGGTCCGACCCGAACCCGAACACGGTGACCGCGGCGACCTTCCCCCCGGCGGCGCCGTGCATGACCCACCGGCAGCGCAGCGCCGCCGCGGTCCACCCCAGCAGCCGCGCCTTGCCGGCCGAGTACGGGTCCTCCATCGCGATCCGGAGCATCCCGATCTCGTCCCGCCGCGGATCGTCGGCCGCGAGCAGGGCCTCGTCGATCCCGTGCCGCGCCATCAGCTCGACGGCCTTGGCGTTGTAGATCTCGGCCTCCTCGGGCGTGCCCGCCCGTTCGGCCTTGGCCAGCAGCTTGCGCACCCGGCCGAGCCGGTCGGCGCGGGGGGAGGCGGCAGGGGAGAGCGGGGTGCCGGTGGTCATCGGGGGAGCCTTCCTTCGAACGGCCGTTCGGGTCGAGGAACGGTCTACCCGACCGCACCGACAGTTCCGGTTGGATACACCCCCGGCCCCCGGACCCCGACACCGCCCGGGCGGCACGGCGTGTCGGGGGGCCGCTCTACCCTGGGGAGGCCATGCCCGACCCCGCCACCTACCGCCCGGCCCCGGGGACGATCCCCGAGGCCCCGGGCGTGTACCGCTTCTCCGACCCGCAGGGCCGCGTGATCTACGTCGGCAAGGCGAAGAGCCTGCGCCAGCGGCTGAACAGCTACTTCGCCGACATCGCCGGCCTGCACCCGCGCACCCGGCAGATGGTGACCACCGCCGGGCACGTGCAGTGGACGGTCGTCGGGACCGAGGTCGAGGCCCTCCAGCTCGAGTACAACTGGATCAAGGAGTTCGACCCGCGGTTCAACGTCCGCTACCGGGACGACAAGACCTACCCGGTGCTCGCGGTCACGCTGAACGAGGAGTACCCGCGGCTGCACGTCTACCGCGGCCCGCGGCGCAAGGGCGTCCGCTACTTCGGCCCGTACGCCCACGCGTGGGCCATCCGCGAGACCCTCGACCTGCTGCTGCGCGTGTTCCCGGCCCGGACCTGCAGCGCGGGCGTGTTCCGCCGGCACGGCCAGATCGGCCGGCCCTGCCTGCTCGGCTACATCGACAAGTGCTCGGCGCCGTGCGTCGGCCGGGTGGACGCCGAGGAGCACCGGCGGATCGTCGACGAGTTCTGCGACTTCCTGTCCGGGCGCACCGACCGCATGATCCGCGAGCTGGAGCGCCGGATGCAGGAGGCGGCCGAGGGCCTGGAGTTCGAGAAGGCCGCCCGCCTGCGGGACGACGTGGGCGCGCTCAAGCGGGCCATGGAGCGGCAGGCCGTGGTGCTCGGCGACGGCACGGACGCCGACGTCGTCGCGTTCGCGCAGGACGAGCTCGAGGCGGCCGTCCAGGTCTTCCACGTGCGCGGTGGCCGGGTCCGCGGGCAGCGCGGCTGGGTGATCGACAAGACGGACGAGACCGCGGACACCGCCGCGCTCGTCGAACGGTTCGTCACGCAGTTCTACGGCGAGCAGGCCGCCCTGGCCGAGGCGGCGGACGACGCCTCGCAGCCGGTGCCGAAGGAGATCCTGGTCCCCGAGCTGCCGCCGGAGGCCGACGCCCTGGAGGAGTGGCTCACCGGGCTGCGCGGGTCCCGCGTGCGGCTGCGGGTGGCCCACCGCGGCGACAAGCGGGCGCTCGCCGAGACCGTCGAGCGCAACGCCAAGGAGGCGTTCACCCAGCACAAGCTGCGCCGTGCCGGGGACCTCACGGCCCGGTCGGCGGCGTTGCAGGAGCTGCAGGAGGCCCTGGGCCTGGACCAGGCGCCGCTGCGGATCGAGTGCATCGACGTCAGCCACGTCCAGGGCACCAACGTCGTCGCCTCGCTGGTGGTGTTCGAGGACGGGCTGGCCAAGAAGTCCGACTACCGCCGCTTCGAGGTCCGCGACGGCGCCCAGGGCGGCGACGTCGCGTCGATCGCCGAGGTGGTGCGGCGGCGGTTCCGCCGCTACCTCTCGGAGAACCGCGACGGGGCCGAGGAGCCGGCCGGAACCGGGGAGACGGAAGGGGCCGGGGGACCCGAGCCGGGCGAGGACGAGTCCATGCCGAAGGTCCGCACCGGCATCGACCCGACGACCGGCCGGCCGAAGAAGTTCGCCTACGCCCCGAACCTCCTGGTGGTCGACGGCGGGCAGCCGCAGGTCGAGGCGGCCGCGGACGTGCTGGCGGACCTCGGCATCCACGACGTGGCGCTCTGCGGGCTGGCGAAGCGCCTGGAGGAGGTCTGGCTGCCCGGCGACCCGGACCCGGTCATCCTGTCCCGGACCAGCGAGGCGCTGTACCTGCTGCAGCGGGCGCGGGACGAGGCGCACCGCTTCGCCATCACCTACCACCGCCAGCGTCGTTCCAAGAGCATGGTGGCCTCCGAGCTCGACGGGGTGCCGGGTCTCGGCCCGGCCCGGCGGCAGGCCCTGCTCAAGCACTTCGGCTCGATGCGGAAGATCCGGGCCGCGGAGGTCGACGAGATCGCCGGCCTGCCCGGATTCGGCCGCCGGACGGCCGAGGCGGTGGTCGCCGCCCTCCACCCGGCCGGCGAGGCTCGAGCCGACGGCGGTAACCCGGAGGCCCGGGGGGACGAACATCACTCCGAGCACCGGGCCGGACACGGAGCGGACGGACAGCGGACAGCGGGAACGAGCGCGGAGGGGGCGCCCGGCCGGTGAAGGACGGCGAACCGACGACGGCGGACACGGCACCGGCCGTGGCTCCGGGGACCACACCGACGGAGGGCGGCCCCGTGCCGTCCGGGATCGAGGTCGCGCTGGTCAGCGGCCTGTCCGGGGCGGGCCGCAGCACCGCGGCGAAGGTGCTGGAGGACCTCGGCTGGTTCGTGGTGGACAACCTGCCGCCCGAGCTGATCGAGACGATGGTCGACCTCGGCGCGCGCTCCAGCGGTGAGGTCACGCGCATCGCGGTCGTCATGGACGTCCGCAGCCGGGCGTTCACCCGCGACCTGAGCGCGGTGATCCGCGACCTCGACGCCCGCGGCTACAAGCCCCGGCTGCTGTTCCTCGAGGCCTCCGACGCGGTGCTCGTGCGCCGGTTCGAGCAGAACCGCCGCAGCCACCCGCTCCAGGGTGCGGGCCGGCTGGTCGACGGCATCACCGCCGAGCGGGAGCTGCTGCGCCCACTGCGGGAGAACGCGGACCTGCTCGTCGACACGTCCACCCTGTCGGTGCACCAGCTGCGTTCCCGGATCGAGCAGGGCTTCGAGACCGGTGCCCCGGAACCGACCCGGGTGAACTTCCTGTCCTTCGGCTACAAGTACGGCCTGCCGATGGACTCCGACCTGGTCGTGGACATGCGGTTCCTGCCGAACCCGCACTGGATCCCCGAGCTGCGCGAGCACACCGGGCGGGACGCGGACGTGCGGGACTACGTGCTCTCCCAGGAGGGCGCGGAGGAGTTCCTCCGCCGCTACGTCGAGCTGCTGACCCTGGTCGGCGCGGGCTACCGGCGCGAGGGCAAGCGGTACCTGGCCGTGTCGGTGGGCTGCACGGGCGGCAAGCACCGCAGCGTGGCGATCAGCGAGGAGCTGGCCCGGCGGCTGGCGGGCGCCGAGGAGGTCGCGGTGAGCGTGACGCACCGCGACCTGGGCCGCGAGTGACGGGCCCGGGAAGGACGGCCCGGGTGCCGGGACAGCGCGAGGACGGCGGGGACGGCGAGGAGGGCCGCAGCGGCCTGCGCGCCGTCGCCCTCGGCGGCGGGCACGGCCTGTCCGCGACCCTGTCCGCGCTGCGCCACATGTCCGAGGTCGCCGACGTCACCGCCGTGGTCACGGTGGCCGACGACGGCGGCTCGTCCGGCCGGATCCGCCGCGAGCTGGGCGGCCTGCTGCCCCCGGGCGACCTGCGGATGGCACTCGTCGCGCTCGCCGCCCACGACGACGGCGGCCGCCGCTGGGCCGAGCTCGTCCAGCACCGCTTCGGCGGCACGGGCGCCCTGGCCGGGCACGCCGTGGGCAACCTCCTGCTGGCCGGGCTCATGGAGATCCTCGACGACCCGGTGGAGGCGCTCGACGAGGTCTGCCGCCTGCTCGGCGTCCGCGGCCGGGTGCTGCCCATGAGCCGGGTGCCGCTGGACATGGAGGCCGAGGTCAGCGGGCTCGACGAGACCCACCCCGGGCGCCTCCACCGGATCCGCGGCCAGGTTGCGGTGGCGTCGACCCCGGGCCGGGTCGAACGGGTGTGGCTGCACCCGGACCGGCCGCCGGCCTGCGAACAGGCGGTCGAGGCCGTCCGCCTGGCGGACCTGGTGCTGCTCGGCCCCGGCTCCTGGTTCACCAGCGTGCTGCCGCACCTGCTGGTCCCGGGGCTGCGCGAGGCCCTGCACGAGACGGCCGCCCGGCGGGTCGTGGTGCTGAACCTCGCGCCGGAGCCGGGGGAGACGGCGGACTTCTCGCCGGAGCAGCACCTGGCGGTGCTGGCGGCGCATGCACCCGAGCTGCGGGTGGACGCCGTGCTGGCCGACGTGGCGGCGGTCGCGGTACCCCATCGGCTGCGCCGGGCGGCACGGGCGATGATGGGACCCGGCGGCCGGGTGCATCTCGCCCCGGTCGCGGCGGAGGACCCGCTCGTGCCGCGGCACGAGCCGGCGGCGTTGGCGGCGGCGCTGCGGGAGGTCCTGGCGGCGTCCGCACCGATGCCGGCCGGGAGGCGGGCATGAGGGGGCAGGCGCACGCGCGGGGTGTGCGGACGGACCGGAGGGGGAGGCGCACGGCATGGCGATGACCGCGGCGGTGAAGGACGAGCTCAGCAGGCTCACCGTGACGAAGCCCTCCTGCCGGCGGGCCGAGGTCGCGTCGCTGCTCAGGTTCGCCGGGGGCCTGCACATCGTGGGCGGCCGCGTGGTGATCGAGGCCGAGGTCGACACCGGCTCCGTCGCGCGCCGGCTGCGCAAGGAGATCCACGACCTCTACGGCCACCAGGTCGAGGCGCACGTCATCACCGCCGGCGGGCTGCGCCGCGGCAACCGGTACGTGATCCGCGTGGTGCGCGACGGCGAGGGCCTCGCCCGCCAGACCGGCCTGCTCGACCAGCGCGGCCGGCCGGTGCGGGGACTGCCGCCCGCCGTCGTCTCCGGCGACCTGGACGACGCCGAGGCCGCCTGGCGCGGCGCGTTCCTCGCGCACGGCTCGCTCACCGAGCCCGGGCGCAGCTCCGCGCTGGAGGTGACCTGCCCCGGTCCGGAGGCCGCGCTGGCGCTGGTCGGCTCGGCCCGCCGGCTCGGGGTCACGGCGAAGGCGCGCGAGGTGCGCGGGGCGGACCGGGTCGTCGTCCGGGACGGGGACGCCATCGGCGCCCTGCTCACCCGGATGGGCGCGCACGAGTCCGTGATGGCGTGGGAGGAGCGGCGGATGCGCCGCGAGGTCCGGGCCACCGCCAACCGGCTCGCCAACTTCGACGACGCCAACCTTCGCCGCTCGGCCCGCGCCGCGGTCGCCGCGGCGGCCCGGGTCCGGCGCGCGCTGGAGATCCTCGGCGAGGACGTCCCGGACCACCTGCTCGCCGCGGGCAGGCTGCGGGCCGAGCACACCCAGGCGTCGTTGGAGGAGCTCGGCCAGCTCGCCGACCCGCCGATGACGAAGGACGCCGTGGCGGGGCGGATCCGCAGGTTGCTGCACATGGCGGACAAGCGCGCCGCCGACCTGGGGATCCCCGACACCGAGTCCGCGGTCACCCCGGAGATGCTCGAGGAGGCGTGACCCAGGACGCACCCACGTGGGCACCGACCTGCGCAAATGCCGCGCAGGTCACGCCCGCGGGGCCCCTGTGAAGCGCCGCCGATGCCGCTAGGGTTGGCCCGATCCCCAAGACGACACCAGTGGAGGTTCGTGTGACGGTCCGGGTAGGCGTGAACGGCTTCGGCCGCATCGGCCGCAACTTCTGGCGGGCGGTGGACGCCCAGCGCGCCGCCGGCACGAGCGACATCGAGATCGTGGCGGTGAACGACCTCACCGACAACGCGACGCTCGCTCACCTGCTCAAGTACGACTCGATCCTCGGGCGGCTCCCGTACGCGGTGAGCACCGAGGGCGAGGACATCGTCGTCGACGGCAAGCCGATCAAGAGCCTGGCGTACCGGGACCCGGCCGAGCTGCCGTGGAAGGACCTCGGCGTCGACGTCGTGGTCGAGTCCACCGGCCTGTTCACCAAGCGGGAGGCCGCCGCCAAGCACCTCGACGCGGGCGCCAAGAAGGTGGTCATCTCCGCGCCGGCCACCGGCGAGGACCTGACCGTGGTCAAGGGCGTCAACGACTCGGCGTACGACGGCTCGCAGACGATCGTCTCGAACGCGTCCTGCACCACCAACTGCCTCGCGCCGATGGCGAAGGTGCTCGACGACCTGGTGGGGATCGAGAAGGGTCTGATGACCACGATCCACGCCTACACGCAGGACCAGAACCTGCAGGACGGCCCGCACAAGGACCTGCGCCGCGCCCGGGCCGCCGCGATCAACATCGTGCCGACCTCGACCGGTGCGGCCAAGGCGATCTCGCTGGTCCTGCCGCACCTCAAGGGCAAGCTCGACGGCTACGCGCTGCGCGTGCCGATCCCCACCGGCTCGGCCACCGACCTCACCGCCGAGGTGGGGCGCGAGACCACGGTCGAGGAGGTCAACGCCGCGATGAAGGCGGCCGCCGAGGGCCCGCTGCAGGGCGTCCTCAAGTACACCGAGGACCCGATCGTGTCGGCGGACATCGTGACGGACCCGCACTCCTGCATCTTCGACGCGGGCCTGACCAAGGTGATCGGCAACCAGGTCAAGATCGTCGGCTGGTACGACAACGAGTGGGGCTACTCGAACCGCCTCGCCGACATCACCGCGCTGGTGGCGTCGAAGCTGTGAGGACCGTCTCCGACCTCGTCTCCGAGGGCGTGAGCGGGCGTGCCGTGCTGGTGCGCTCGGACCTGAACGTCCCGCTCGACGGCGAGACCATCACCGACGACGGCCGCATCCGCGCGTCCGTGCCGACGATCTCGACCCTGGCCGACGCCGGGGCCCGGGTCCTCGTCACCGCGCACCTCGGCCGGCCGAAGGGCGGGGCCGACGCGAAGTACTCGCTGGCCCCGGTGGCGACACGGCTCGGCGAGCTGCTCGGCAAGGAGGTCGCGCTCGTCCCGCACGGGAAGCGCCCGGACCTCGCCGACGGTCAGGTCGCGTTGCTGGAGAACATCCGGTTCGACCCGCGCGAGACCAGCAAGGACGACGACCAGCGGGCCGAGTTCGCCCGTGAGCTCGTCGACCTCGTCGGGCCGGACGCCGCGTTCGTGTCGGACGGCTTCGGCGTGGTGCACCGCAAGCAGACCTCGGTGTACGACGTGGCGCAGGACCTCCCCGCCTACGCGGGCGGGCTGGTCCTGTCCGAGGTCGAGGTGCTGCAGAAGCTGACCGGGGACCCGGAGCGGCCGTACGCGGTCGTGCTCGGCGGGTCGAAGGTGTCCGACAAGCTCGCCGTGATCGAGGCGCTGCTGCCGAAGGTCGACTCGCTGCTCGTCGGCGGCGGGATGTGCTTCACCTTCCTGGCCGCCCAGGGCTACGGCGTGGGCTCGTCGCTGCTCGAGTCCGACCAGATCGACACGTCCCGCAAGCTCCTGGAGTCCGGGAAGATCGTGCTGCCGACGGACGTCGTGGTCGCGGACAGGTTCGCGGCCGACGCCGCCACCAAGACCGTCCCGGTCGACGCGATCGAGGACGGCTGGATGGGCCTGGACATCGGCCCGGAGTCGGTGCGGGAGTTCGCGTCCGTGCTGGCCGGGGCGAGGACGGTCTTTTGGAACGGGCCGATGGGCGTGTTCGAGATGGCACCCTTCGCCGAGGGCACGCGCGGCGTGGCGCAGGCGATCGTCGACGCCACCGCGAAGTCCGGCGCGTTCAGTGTGGTCGGCGGCGGGGACTCCGCGGCCGCCGTGCGCGCGCTGGGCCTGCCCGAGGACGGCTTCTCGCACATCTCCACCGGTGGCGGGGCGTCCCTGGAGTTCCTGGAGGGCAAGTCCCTCCCCGGCGTCGCGGTCCTGGAGCGCTGATGGCACGCAAGCCGCTCATCGCGGGCAACTGGAAGATGAACCTCAACCACCTCGAGGCCATCGGGCTGGTTCAGAAGATCGCCTTCACGCTGCCGGAGAAGTACTACGGCCACGTCGACGTGGCGGTGATCCCACCGTTCACGGACATCCGCACCGTCCAGACCCTGATCGACGGGGACCAGCTCGAGCTGGTCCACGGCGCGCAGGACCTGTCACCGCACGACTCGGGGGCCTACACCGGCGACGTGTCGGGCGCGATGCTCGCCAAACTCGGCTGCACGTACGTGGTGGTCGGCCACTCGGAGCGGCGGGAGATACACGGCGAGGACGACGGCGTCGTCAACGCCAAGGTGCGCGCCGCGCTGAAGCACGGCCTCCAGCCGATCCTCTGCGTCGGCGAGGGTCTCGACGTCCGCGAGTCCGGTGCGCAGGTCGCGCACACGACCGCGCAGCTGGTCGCGGCCCTGGAGAAGGTCACGGCCGAGCAGATCGGCCAGGTCGTCGTGGCCTACGAGCCGATCTGGGCGATCGGCACCGGCAAGGTGGCCAGCCCGGCCGACGCGCAGGAGGTCTGCCACGCGCTGCGTGAGGCGGTCCGCGAGAAGTACGGCGACCAGGTCGCCGACGCGCTGCGGATCCTCTACGGCGGCTCGGTGAAGGCGAAGAACGTCGGCGAGATCGTGGCCGAGGCGGACGTCGACGGCGCGCTCGTCGGCGGGGCCTCGCTCGACGCGGAGGAGTTCGCCCAGCTCTGCGCGATCGCCGCGGGCGGCCCGCTGCCGTAGCCGGTGGCGTCCGGCGTCCGACCGACCGGCGGCGCCCTCGCTCCTTCCCGGGAGCGGGGGCGTCGTCCGTTCTCGGGGTCCGGGGAACCCCGGGTGCGCACCAGCCGTTGAACGGTCGGCGGGGTGCGATCGGCGGTCCGGTAACGCACCGCCCGCCCCTGGCGACCCACGGAACACGGCCCGGGGGGAGCGGGCGAGCGGCGCCGGTTACAGTGGACACCCCTGCCGGGCTTCGAGAGGGCGGATGAGAACGGGATGATCCTGGCGCTCCAGATCGTGCTGATCGTGTCCAGCGTCGTGCTGGTGCTGCTGATCCTGCTGCACCGCGGGCGCGGAGGCGGGCTGTCGAGCCTCTTCGGCGGCGGTGTGCAGTCGAGCCTCTCGGGGTCGAGTGTCGTCGAGAAGAACCTGGACCGGCTGACGCTGTTCACCGCGGCGATCTGGCTGGTCGCCATCATCGGGACCGGCCTGCTGGTCAAGGTCGGGGCCTGACCGAACGCCCTGCAGTCACGCCCTGCACCACAGCGGCGTCGAGCGGAGGAGAGCACCATGGCGATGTCCGGCGGCAACGCGATCCGCGGTACCCGGGTCGGGGCCGGCCCGATGGGCGAGTCCGAGCGGGGTGAGACCGCACCCCGGGCCCGGATCCCGTACTTCTGCGCCAACGGTCACGAGACCCGGCCGTCGTTCGCCGCCGAGGCGGAGATCCCGGAGTTCTGGGACTGCCCGCGCTGCGGCCTCCCTGCCGGTCGCGAGCAGGCCTCGCCGCCCGCCGCGCCGCGCAACGAGCCGTACAAGACGCACCTCGCCTACGTGAAGGAGCGCCGCTCGGACGAGGACGGCGCGGCCATCCTCGAGGAGGCCCTCGCGCGGCTGCGCGCCTCCCGCGAGCTCTGACGCCGCCTCCGTAGACCCGCCGCCGGCCCCGCGACGCATCGTTCGCGGGGCCGGCGGCGTTCTCGCGCCGACGTCGTCGGGCCGGGTCAGCCGGTGCCGCCGCCCCAGATGTCCTCCAGGAACCGGTCGGCGGCGCGCAGCCCGGCCAGCCACGCGTCGGCGTCGGCCTCGGACGCGCCCGTCCGGTCCCGGAACACCTGCCGCAGCGCCGCCCGCACCCCGGGCGCGATGGTCGAGGCGTTGCCGCACACGAACACCGCGGCGCCCTGCTGCAGCAGCTCCCACACCTCGTCGGCGTGCTCGAGCATCGACTCCTGCACGTACTGCCGCGGGCCGCCGGCCCACCGCGAGTACGCCGGGACGACGTGCACGAGGCCCTGTTCCTCGAGCCTCCGCAGCTCGTCGGCGTAGAGCTCGTCGGTCTCGGGGCTGCGGCAGCCGAAGAACAACAGCGACCGCCCGACGGTCCGGCCCTCCGCCGCGTCGGCGGCCCGGTCCTGCAGGAACCCGCGGAACGGCGCGAGCCCGGTCCCGGCCCCGATCATGATCATCGGGGTGCTGGGGTCGGCCGGCGGCCGGAAGGCGATCGTCGGCTTGCGCACGAACACGAACGCCGTGCCCTGTTCCGGCAGCTCCGCCAGGTGCCCGGAGCACGTGCCGCGGTAGACGCCCGACCCCGAGCGGGCCGGCCCGCGCACCACCCCGACGGTGATGCTGCATTCCGTGCTCGCCGTGTCCTCCGCCCGCGGCGACGAGGAGATCGAGTAGTACCGCGGCCGCAGCGGGGGCATCAGGTCGAGGAACTCCGCGAAGGGCAGGTCGCACGCGGGGAACGCCTCGAGCAGGTCGAGCACCGAGCGGTACGGCTCGGCCACACCCGCGCGGTACCCGTCCCCGGCGAGCGCCTCGAGCTCGGCCTTCGCGGCCGGGTCCTCGGTGTACCGGGCGAGGGTCTCGACGTCACCGCGCGTCGCCACGTCCTGCAGCTCCACGCAGGTGGCCAGCACCCCGAGCAGCGGGGCGGGCTCGTCGACCGGCAGGTGGGTCGGCGCCGTCCCGGTCGGGATGATCGTGGCGTACTGCGCCCCGTCGAGGCCGAAGTGCGCGATCACCCGGCGGACGGGACCGATCCCGTTGCGCGGCAACACCCCGAGGTGGTCGCCCGCGCCGTAGGTCACGCCCTCGGGGAGCGCGATCTCCACGTGCCGGGTCGAGCGCTCCGGCGGCTTGCCGTTCGTCCCGAGGATCATCTCGCGGTTGGCCGTGACGCGGCCCGGTCGCGCGTGGTAGGAGAGCACGACCGGGTTGGTGACCTGCCGGTTCGTGAGCGTGACGGTCAGCCGCGGGCCGTGCCGCAGGTCGGCGCCGACCTCCTCGGGCAGGTCGAGCGACCGGGCGAGGTCGGCCCACAGCCCCGCGTGCCAGTCGCGGTAGGCGGCGTCGAAGTCGCCGCTGGCGTCGCCGCCGGCCCGCGGGTGGACGCGCCGCCCACCCGCCGCGGCCAGGCCCTCGTCGAGCCGGGTCGGCACCGCCTGGTAGGTCCCGGCCCACTCGCTGTCGCCGCACCCGAACACGGCGAACGCCGTGCCGGGCACCCGGGCGTCGGGACCGGCGAGCCACGAGCAGAACGCCGCGGCGTTGTCCGGCGGGGTCCCGTTGTACGAGGAGCTGACGACGATCGCCGCGCCCTTCCCCGGCAGCGCGCCGACGTGGTCGTCGAGCGGGCCGAGGGTCACGTCGAACCCGCGCGCGGTGCCCTCGCCCGCGAGGGTCGTGGCCAGCGACTCCGCCGTGCCGAGGTTGGAGCCGAACAGCACCACGAGCGGGGTGCCGTGCTTGGCCACGAGCGGCTCCGGCGCGCCGACGGGCACGGCCTCCTGCGCGACCGCGGTGCCTGCGCCGGTCGCGGCCGGGGCCGCGCGGAGGGTGCGGCCCTCGCGGGGGCGGACCAGGATCCGGAAGTCGTCGGGCTTCACGGTCAGGGTCGTCTTGGTGTGCAGCTGGTAGTCGAGGTGGTCCTCGAACTCGAAACGCTGCAGCATCATGCCGAGCACCAGCGTGGCCTCCTGCAGGGCGAACTGCCGCCCGATGCAGGCCCGCTGACCGGTCCCGAAGGGCTTGTAGGCGTTCGGCGGGAGGGCCGCGAGCTTGTCCGCGGCCATGCGGTCGGGGTCGAACCGCTCCGGATCGTCCCAGACCGCGGTGTCCCGGTGCAGCGCGCCGGCCAGCACCGTGACCGGTGTGCCGGCCGGGATCGCGTACCGGCCCCCGATCACCGTGTCCTCGCGGGGCCGGCGGGTGAAGCCGGGCGCGGTCGGCCAGAGCCGCAGCGTCTCGTCGAGCACCTGGCGGACGTACCGGAGCCGGCCGATCTGCTCGAAGGTCGGCGCGGCGTCGTCGCCGAGGACGTCGTCGACCTCGTCGCGTGCCCGCTGCGCCGCCTCGGGGTTCTTCAGCAGCTCGTAGATCGCGAAGGAGAGCAGGCCGGACGTCGTCTCGTGGCCGGCGATGAGGAACGTGATGCACTGCGCGCGGATGTTCTCGTCCGGCAGCGACTCGCCGTCGCGTGTGCGGCCGACGAGCATGCGGCCCAGCAGATCGGTGTCGTCGGCGGCCTCGCCCTGGGCCCGGCGCTCGCGCACCAGCCCGTCGACCAGGTCGCTCATGAAGGTCGCGTCCTCCTCGAGCTGCCGCTGGGCACGCACGCGCAGCCGGTTCTGGATGGGCAGATTGCGTTGCCGGCCCTGCGCCTCGGCCAGCACGCGGGTCATGGCCTGGACGAAGGGGTGCGGGGTGTCGCGGTAGAAGGAGTTGAACCGGTAGCCGAACCCGCAGAGCGCGATCGTGTCGAGGGTCAGCCGGGTCATGTCGGCCGGGACGTCGACCTCCTCGCCGGGGTTGAGCCGGGCCCACTTCTCCATGAGCTGGTCGGCGATGTCGACCATCCGCGGCACGTAGTCCCGCATCGCTCGCATCGAGAAGGGCGCCATGAGGATCTCGTGCGCCCGGTGCCAAAGCGGGTCGTCGGTCTCGGAGGTGAACAGCCCGTTCCCGATCGGCCCCGCGCTGAGCTGGGCGAGCCCGCCGCCCAGCGCCTTGTCGAAGCGGGTGTCGTCGAACACCTCCTGGGCCAGCTCGGCGCCGGAGAGCATCAGTCGTGACCCGCTCGGCATGCTGAGCCGGTAGATCGGGCCGTACTCCTTCGCCATCCGCAGGAAACCGTCCATCGGGGCGGCACTGTCGATGTCGAGGAGATTCCCGAGCAGGGGCAACGGGTGCGGGCCGGGCAGCTCGTCGATCGTGACGACGCCCTGGGCGCCGGTGCCGGTCTCACTGCTCATCGGGGTCCTCCTTCGGACGGCCGTCCTCGTGCCCCGGGCGGCGCACCAGCAGCAGGACGCTCAGCACGAGCACCCAGCCGGGGAACACCAGCAGGACCGAGGGATGGAACGTGGTGCTGACCAGCAGGAACGCCGCGGCCAGGTAGAAGACGACGGCGAGCGGCCGGGGGAGCGCGCGGCCCAGCCCGCTGGTCGTGGTGATCATGAACATGCCGGCGGCCCGCACGCCGTAGACGAACACCATGGTGAAGCCGACGGTCATCAGGGTGCGGACGACGTCGGGCGGCGGGGGCGCGGCGGAAGAGAAGCGGGTGAGCAGCGCGGCACCGCCGGCGGTGGCGGTGCCGGCGAAGAGCAGGGACACGAACACGACACCCGAGGCCAGGTGCAGCCAGTGCGGGATCCGCGCCCACGAGCGCGGCGCGATGACCTGCAGGTACGTCCGGGTCGCAACCATGTGCCACAGGAACGCGATCCCGGCGAAGGGCACCACGTAGAGCCCGACGGAGACCAGCAGCGAGTCGCGGCCCGTGGTGAAGAAGGCGGTGTAGGCGTCGTCGGGGGCGTCGAGGCCGGGGCCCTGCGACACCAGGACCAGCGCCACGACGAACAGGGCGGCGAACACGATCCCGGATCCGCCCGCGGCGCGGGCGAGCGCGGTGGCCTCGGCGTGGTCGGGCCGGACCCCGGGCGCGGCGGGCGGGTCGGGACGGACCGGTGCAGGCATGGCGTCTCCGGCGGCGGCGCCGCCGCACCCCCGGCCCGGCACGCCGCCCGACCGGCCGGCGCGACCGCGCGGCCCTGCTGTGCCGGCGATGCTCGGTTCGCCGGTCCGGGCGGTCAAGGACCACAGGTCCCGATTCGGCCGCGTGACCAGGGCGACCGGATCCGGTGGGACCTGCGTACGCAGGTACTTCCGGACCAGTCGGTCGACCCTTACACCCGGGCGTCGTGATCGCTAGCCTGCGGGCCATGAGTCGCTGGACGCTGCCGCCGGACGAGATCCCGAGCTCCTGGTTCAACGTGGCGCCGCACCTGCCGGAGCCGGTGGACCCACCGCTGCACCCCGGCACCCGGCAGCCCGTCGGCTCGGACGACCTGGCGCCGCTGTTCCCGATGGAGCTCATCGGGCAGGAGGTGTCGACCGCGCCGTGGATCGACGTCCCGGGCGAGGTCCTCGACATCCTGAAGCTGTGGCGCCCCACCCCGCTGGTCAGGGCCGAACGGCTCGAGAAGGCGCTCGGCACGCCCGCGCGGATCTACTTCAAGGACGAGTCCGGCTCGCCGTCGGGCAGCCACAAGACCAACACCGCCGTGCCCCAGGCGTTCTACAACGCCAAGGAGGGCATCACCCGCCTCACCACGGAGACCGGCGCCGGGCAGTGGGGCACCGCGCTGGCCTACGCGGCCGCGCAGTACGACCTGGAGCTGCAGGTCTACATGGTCCGCGCCTCCTACGAGCAGAAGCCGTACCGCCGGATCGCGATGGAGACCTGGGGCGGTTCCGTGGTCCCGTCCCCGGTGGACGAACCGGACCACCCCGGCTCGCTCGGCTCCGCGATCTCCGACGCCGTGCGGGACTGCGTGGGCCGCGCGGACACGCACTACGCGCTCGGCTCGGTGCTCAACCACGTGCTGCTGCACCAGACCGTGATCGGGCTCGAGGCCAAGGAGCAGCTGCAGCTGGCGGGGGAGCGGCTGCCGGACGTCGTTCTCGCGTCCTGCGGGGGCGGCTCCAACCTGGGCGGGATCGCGTTCCCGTTCGTGCCCGACGCGGGCGTGCGGCTGCTCGCCGTCGAGCCGCTGTCCTGCCCGACACTGACCCGGGGCCGGTTCGAGTACGACTTCGGGGACGTCGCCGGGCTGACCCCGCTGATGCCGATGTACACCCTCGGGCACGAGTTCGTGCCGCCGTCCATCCATGCGGGCGGGCTGCGGTACCACGGCGACTCGCCGCTGGTGTCCGCACTGGTCAAGGCCGGTCGGATGGAGGCGACGGCCTACCCGCAGGGCAAGGTGTTCGAGGCGGCGGTCCAGTTCGCCAGGGTCGAGGGGAAGATCCCGGCGCCGGAGTGCGCGCACGCGGTCCGGGCCGCGATCGACGAGGCGTTGGCCGCCAAGGAGACCGGCGAGGAGAAGGTGATCCTCTTCAACTACAGCGGGCACGGCTTCCTCGACCTGTCGGCCTACGACGACCACAACAACGGCCGGCTGCCGGAGGAGCAGGGCTGAGCGCGGGACCGGGGTCGTCCGGCCGCCCGAGGTTTAGCCTGGGTCGGAGGCGGAGCACCGGGGGAGGGTCGATGGCGGCAGTGCGACTGCGTTCGGCCCTGTCGGCGGCGCTGTCCTGGCCGTTGCACCACCTCAAGACGGTGCTGCACTGGATCCTGGTCGTGGCCGCGCTGGGCTACATCGCGTGGCAGATGCCGGACATGGTCCGCGCGGTCCGGGAGGCCGGCGACCCGCTGTCCCACATGCGGCCCGGCTGGCTCGGGCTCGCCGTGCTGCTCGCGGTGGCCGCGCTCATGCTCTACGGCGAGCTGCACCGGCGCATGCTGGTGATCGGCGGCGCGCGGGTGCCGGCCCGCACGGTCCAGGCCATCACGTTCGCGGAGAACGCGATCGCCAACACCGTCCCGGTCGTGGGCGGTGCCGGGGCGCTCGCCTACTCGATCGCCCGGCTCCGCAGCCGCGGGGTCGACGCCGCGCTGGCCTCGTGGTCGGTGTTCCTGCCCGGGGCCCTGTCGACGATCGTCCTGCTGGTCGGCGCGGTCTTCATCGTCGGGTCGGCCGGCTGGATGCCGATGTGGCTGGCCCTGCTCGTCGCGGCCGCGATCACCGTCGGGACGATGGGGTTCTGGTCGGTGCTCACGCACGCCTCGGTGCTGCACCGGATCCTGCTCGGCCTCGTCCACCTGTGGCGTCGGGTGCCAGGCGTGTGCCACGACTGCCGCCACAGCTGGGCCTCGGACCCGGAGGCCACCGCGAACCGGCTGACCGAGCGGATCGACATCCTGCACCCCACGCCCCTGCAGTGGCTGGTGCTCACCGTCACGGCGCTGGCCAGCTGGGCGGGGGACTTCCTCGCCCTGCACTCCTGTGCCGAGGCCCTCGGGCTCGACGCGCGGTGGACGACCCTGGCCCTCGGCTTCCTCGTCGTCCAGCTCAGCATCGCGCTGCAGGTGCTGCCCGGCGGTGCCGGCCTGGCCGAGACCGGGCTGCTCGGCGTCCTGCTCGCCGCCGGCGCGCCGCTCGCACCCGCCGCGGCGACGGTGCTGGTCTACCGCCTGATCACGTGGCTGGGACTGTCGGTGGCCGGCTGGGTCGTCTACGCCGCGCAGATCCACCTCACGCCCCCGCACTGGCACCGGCACCGCACCGCGGACGGGCAGCGGGACCTGCCGCCGGGCACGGTGCCCAGCACCTGACCGGTCAGTCCACGACGACGCGGACGAGTCCGGCGGCCTCCGTCGCCCGCGATCGGGCGGTCTCGACGTCGTCGGCCGCGGCCACCGCGACGCCCATCCGCCGCGTCGCGAAGCTCTCGGGCTTGCCGAAGAGCCGGACGTCGGTGCCGGGCACGGCCAGCGCGGCGTCGACCCCCTCGAAGCCGACGGCCTTCGCGTCGACCCCGCCGTAGATCACCGCCGAGGCGCCGGGGGAGCGGAGGGAGACGTCGACCGGGAGGCCCAGCACGGCGCGGGCGTGCAGCTCGAACTCCGACAGCCGCTGGGTCGCGAGCGTGACCAGCCCGGTGTCGTGCGGTCGCGGGGAGACCTCGGAGAAGAGCACCTCGTCGCCCCGCACGAACAGCTCGACGCCGAAGACCCCGCGACCGCCGAGCGCCTCGGTGATCCTGCCGGCGACGTCCCGGGCCGCTGCTGCGGCGGCTTCCGACATCGGCTGGGGCTGCCACGACTCGACGTAGTCCCCGTGTTCCTGGAGGTGCCCGATGGGCGCGCAGAAGTGGGTCCCGTCGGCTGCCCGCACGGTCAGCTGGGTGATCTCGTAGTCGAAGTCGACGAAGCCCTCGACGATGACCCGGGTGCCGGCGACCCGGCCGCCCGCCATCGCGTAGTCCCATGCCGGCCCCAGGTCCGCCGCGGAGCGCAGCACCGACTGCCCCTTGCCCGACGACGACATCACCGGCTTGAGCACGCACGGGAACCCGATGCCGTCGTCGATCGCGGCGCTCACCTCGTCGAGCGAGTCGGCGAACGCGTAGGGCGAGGTGGGCAGTCCGAGCTCCTCGGCGGCGAGCCGGCGGATGCCCTCGCGGTCCATCGTCAGGCGGGTGGCGCGGGCGGTCGGCACGACCGTGGCCGTGCCGGCCTCCTCCACCGCCAGCAGGGCGGTCGTCGCGATCGCCTCGATCTCGGGGATGACGTACTGCGGCTGCTCCTGCTCGATCACTGCCGTGAGCGCGACCGGGTCGGTCATGTCGATCGCGTGGGCGCGGTGGGCGACCTGGTGGCCGGGCGCGTCCGGGTAGCGGTCGACCGCCACGACCTCGACGCCCAGCCGCTGGAAGGCGATCACGACCTCCTTCCCGAGCTCGCCGGCGCCGAGCAGCATGACGCGGGTCGCGGAGGGGGCGAGCGGGGTGCCGATGCGCATGCGGTCAGCTTAGGTTCCGCGGAGATCGGCACCCCGGCCGCTCACGCGTCCGTGGTCTCGCCGAGGTAGGCCTTGCGCATCGCCTCGACGTCGGGCTTGCCGAACTGCGAGAGCATCGCCTGCATGGTCCGGTTGGCCGCCGCGGTGTCGGGGTCCTTCATCCACTCCTCGGCCTCGAGCGACACGACCTGCCACGAGACGCCGAACTTGTCCTTCAGCCATCCGCACGGCTGGGGCTGGCCGCCCTCGATCAGCGCGTCCCAGTACCGGTCGATCTCCTCGGTGCTCTCGCAGGGGACGACGAACGAGATCGCCTCGCTGTGCGGGAACTGCGGGCCGCCGTTGAGCCCGGCGAACTCGCGCCCGTCGAGGGTGAAGTACACGATCATGACCTCTCCGGCGGGCCCGGGTGCGCCCTCCGGGTAGCGCTGGATCTCGGTGATCTCCGAGTTCGGGAACACGGAGGTGTAGAACTCCGCGGCCGGTTGCGCCTGGCCGTCGAACCACAGGCAGGTGGCGATCTGCTTCATCGGGGTCTCCTCGTCACGGGCGTCGGGTTGCCGTCCCAGGGAAGACGGTCCGGACCGGAGGAACTCATCGCCGCGGACCCCGTGGATTCGAGCTCGCCCACCGGCGTCGTCCACTCCGGCCGCTGCCTGCGGTCAGCGCGGGAGGAGGGCGAGGAGGGCGCGGGGTTTCACCGTGCTGGCGCCGACGGCGTGGAGGAGCCGCGTGAGCTCGCGGTCCGCGGTCACCACGCACACGTCCTCGTCCCGTTCGCCGAGGTCGTGCGCCAGCTCGACCATCGCCGAGTCCCCGTCCGCGGGTGCGAGCAGGACCTCGAGGTCCTCGGGGACCGCGGCCCGCTTGGCCGCGCCCTCCAGCACGAGCAGGACCCGGTCGCCGAGCGACACCAACGCTCCCGCGTCCCGGGCGCCGGCGAGCTGGGCGGCGAGCCGGGACGCCGCGCCCGCCCGGTCGCGCCACCACCCGTCCGGGCGGGAGCCGACCACGTTGGCGCCGTCGACGACCAGGTGGCGCACGGTGCCGCCGTTCAGGGGTTGCGCAGGTCCGAGGGCAGCTTCGACGCCGCCGCACGGTCGAGGAGCCACCGGGTGCGCAGCCGGCCGCGGGCGCCCGCGACCGGGATCGCGACCTCGCCCGCGCCGCCCAGCGCCATGCTGACGGCGGCGGCCTTCTCCTCGCCGGCCGTCACGATCCAGACCTCCTGCGAGGTCCGGATGGCGGGCAGCGACAGCGAGACCCGGGTCGGCGGGGGCTTCGGGCAGTTGTAGACCGGGATGACGGTCCGCTCGGCCTCGTAGACCGCCGGTGACTCGGGGAAGACCGACGCGGTGTGCCCCTCGCCGCCCATGCCCAGGAGCATGATCTCGAAGGCCGGCACGTCGCCGTGGTCCTCGGGCCGGGCCTTCCGGACGAGCAGGTCGGCGTACTCCGCGGCCGCCTCGTCGGCGCCGGACGGCCCGGTGCCCACGTCCGCCCCCATGGGGTAGACCAGCGCCGGGTCGACGTCGACGTGGTCGAGCAGCGCCTCGCGGGCCTGGGTCTCGTTGCGCTCCGGGTCGCCGGCGGGCAGGAACCGCTCGTCGCCCCAGTAGAACTCCACGCGCGACCAGTCCACCGCGGCCCGCGCCGGCGAGTCCCGGATGTGGGCGAGCAGCTGGGTGCCCACGCCGCCGCCGGTCAGCACGAGCCGCGGGATGCTCCCGGTGGCCTGCAGGTCGACGAGCCGGGTCACCAGCCGGGCCGCGGTGGCCGCGGCCAGGACGTCGGCGTCGGAGTGGATCGCGATCTCGGGGGCACCGCCGCTCACACCTGCACCGCCGTCCGGCCGCGGGAGACGTTGTCGACGCCGGCGAGGGCCTCGCCGTAGGTGTCGTCCGGGTCGAGCCGGCGCAGCTCCTCGGCGAGGCAGTCCGGCACCCCCCGGCGGGCCAGCGCGATCAACCGGTCGGGCTGGCCGGGCTGGGACAGCGTGGCCGTCTTGCCGTCCGGCCGGACCAGCTCGACGGGACCGGACGCCCGGGTGAGGCGGACCAGCGACATACCCTCGCCGCGCGCGGCGGGGGACCGCTTGACCTTCACCCCGAGCCGGGTGACCAGCCAGCCCGCCAGCAGGTCGGTCGACGGCGAGACCTGCTCGCCCGCGACGAGCGCGCCGGTGACCTGGTCGTGCGGCGGGAAGTCCAGCGCGGCGGCCAGCAGCGCGCGCCACTGGGTGAGCCGGGTCCAGGTGAGGTCGGTGTCGCCGGCGACATGGTTCGCCCGGCGCTGCTCGAACGCCTTGATCGGGTTCTTCGACGACAGGGCGTCGGTGATGCGGCGCTGGGCGAGCTGGCCGATCGGGTCCTCGGCGGGCACGGCCGGCGCGTCCTCCGGCCACCACGCGACGACGGGGGCGTCGGGCAGCAGCAGCGGCATCACCATGCCGGCTCCGGCCTCGCCACCGGCCAGCGCGCCGTACCCGCGCAGCACGATCACCTCGCTGGCGCCGGCGTCGCCGCCGACCCGGATCTGCGCGTCCAGCCGGGCCGCGGCCTTGCGCTGGCCCCGGGCCAGGACGATCACGCGGCACGGGTGCTCGCGGCTCGCGGTGTTCGCGGCCTCGATGGCGCTCTCGATCCCGGTCCCGTCGTCCGTGACGACGACGAGGGTCAGGACGCGGCCGAGGGCGAGCACGCCGCCGCGCTCGCGCAGCTCGACCAGCTTCTTGTTGACCGCCGAGGTGTTGCTCGACGGCAGGTCGACGATCATTCTCGGAGCTCCTCGGGGACTAGGGGCAGGTCGATGCGGCCGGTCGCACGCTCACGGCCGGCGCCAGGTGCGGCCGGTCCGGGCGAGCATCTCGTTGGCCTGCTCGGGGCCCCACGAGCCCGCGGGGTAGGGCGGCGGCCCCTCCGGCAGTGCGTGCCAGTGCTCGATGACCGGGTCGAGGATCTCCCAGGACCGCTCGACCTCCTCGTTCACCGGGAACAGCGAGGGCTCGCCGAGCAGCACGTCGAGGATCAGCCGCTCGTAGGCCTCCGGGGAGGCCTCGGTGAACGCCGTGCCGTAGCCGAAGTCCATCGTGACGTCCCGGACCTCCATCTGGCTGCCCGGCACCTTCGACCCGAACCGCATCGTCACGCCCTCGTCCGGCTGCACCCGGATGACCAGCGCGTTCTGCCCCAGCTCCTCGGTCATCGTGGAGTCGAACGGCAGGTGCGGAGCCCGCTTGAAGATCACCGCGATCTCGGTGACCCGGCGGCCGAGGCGCTTGCCCGTGCGCAGGTAGAAGGGCACGCCCGCCCAGCGCCGGGTCTCGATCTCGCAGGTGATCGCGGCGTAGGTCTCGGTGGTGGAGTTCGGGTCGTAGCCCTCCTCCTCCTTGAGCCCGCGGACCAGCTCGCCGCCCTGCCAGCCGCCGCTGTACTGCCCGCGGGCGGTGGTCTCGTCGAGCGGCTGGACCAGCTTCGTGGCCCGCAGCACCTTGATCTTCTCGGCGCGCAGCTCGTCGGAGGAGAAGGAGGTCGGCTCCTCCATCGCCGTGAACGCGAGCAGCTGCAGCAGGTGGTTCTGGATGACGTCCCGGGCCGCGCCGATGCCGTCGTAGTACCCCGCGCGCCCGCCCAGGCCGATGTCCTCGGCCATGGTGATCTGCACGTGGTCGACGTAGTGGCTGTTCCAGATCGGCTCGAACAGCTGGTTGGCGAAGCGCAGCGCCAGGACGTTCTGCACCGTCTCCTTGCCGAGGTAGTGGTCGATCCGGAAGACCGAGTCCTCGGGGAAGACGTCGTTGACGATCGCGTTGAGCTCCTTGGCCGACGCCAGGTCGTGGCCGAAGGGCTTCTCGATGACCACGCGGCGCCACTGGTCGGCGTTCTGCGCGGACAGGCCGGACCGCGCCAGCTGCTTGCACACCACGGGGAAGGCCGACGGCGGGATCGACAGGTAGAAGGCGTGGTTGCCGCCGGTGCCGCGGACCCGGTCGAGGTCGCGCACGGTCTGCTCGAGCCGGTCGAAGGCGTCGTCGTCGTCGAAGGTGCCCTGCACGAACCGGAAGCCTTCGGCGAGCCGGTCCCACACCTCCTGGCGGAACGGCGTGCGCGCGTGCTGCTTCACGGCCTCGTGGACGACCTGGCCGAAGTCCTGCTCGTCCCAGTCCCGGCGGGCGAAGCCGGTGAGCGCGAAGCCCGGCGGCAGCAGCCCGCGGTTGGCGAGGTCGTAGATGGCCGGCATGAGCTTCTTGCGCGACAGGTCGCCGGTCACACCGAAGATCACGAGCCCGCACGGGCCCGCGATGCGGGGGAGTCGCTTGTCGCGGGGGTCCCGCAGCGGATTCACCCAGTTCGCGGTCGCTGCGGGGATGCCCTTGGTCCCGCTGGTCATGACACGCTCCGTCTCTCGGCTCGGTCTCGGCTCGGGTCGGTCGGCTCGGGTCGGTCGGCTCGGTCAGCTCGCTCGGGGGCCCCGGGTGGCGGGGCCCGTGCGCAGTCCCTGGACCGCGCGGGCGAGCGAGACGAGCCCGGCCACCCGGTCCGTGAGGTGCAGCCGCAGCACGGGGACGCCCCGTGCCGCGACGTCGGCCGCGACGCCGCCTGCCTCGGTCAGCGCCAGACTAGTCAGCCAGGCCCCGGGATCGGGAACGAGATCGTCCGGCGGGTCGCCCGTGACCAGGCACAGAGCACCCGGTCGGGGGTCGTCGCGGCGGAACGGGGCGAGCACCCCGCGGTCCCGCGGACCCCACCCGAACGTCACCGGCACGCCCGCGCGCCGGGCCAGCTCGCCGCGCAGCACCGCGACGGACGCGTCGTCGGCCGGGTCGAGCCACACGGACAGCGCCAGGTGGCCGCCCGGCGGGACGGCATCGACGAGGGCCTGCAGCGCGGCGCCGGGATCGTCGCCCGCGGCGTCGAGCGGGTCCGCGGCGTGGATGTCGACGAGACCGTCCGAACCGCGTCGCGCGAGGGTCTCCGGCGCGGCCGCCCCGCCGGTGGCCGGGGCCTCCGGGCCGAACGCCTCCCCGTCGAGCAGCCGGGCGGCGGCCGCCGCGGCGTACTGCCACAGCAGCAGCTCGGCGCCCAACGGCCCGCCGGTGCGCACGACCTCGTCGCCGAGTGTCGCGTCGGGGTCGTCGGGGTCGTCGTCCTCGTCCGTCCCGAGGTCCGGTTCGGGTCCAGCATCGCCCGTCCCGCCGTGGCTGCCCCCGCTCCGCCCGTCGAGCAGCTCCGACAGGTCGTCGGGTGCCGCGTCCGGATGCCGGGCGGTGGCGGGCGCCAGGGTCGGGCCGTCGGGCAGCCCCTCCGGGTCGCCGGCGTCGACGAGCACGGGCGAACCGCCGGCCGCGGCGACGAGCGCGGCGACCCACTCCGCCAGCGCGGGCGGGCCCGCCGCGGGATCGAGCCGCACGGCACCCGCCCCGACGGCGACCAGCACGCCGGCGAGCTCCAGTGCGGGGTTCTCCGGCTCGTCGGCGGTGAGCAGCTCGGCCACGGCCCGGGCGTCGTCGAGCACCTCGCCGACCGGCGCCCCGGCCAGCCCGGCGGGGACCAGCCCGGGGGCGCCGAGGACGGACCAGGCGCCGGGGACGTCCCGCTCGGTGGTGATCACCACGGATCCGGCGGCCCGCGCGCTCTCGTCGAGCGGCGAGCTGGCCTCGGTGAGCACCACGGTGCGCTCGGCCGCGCGGCGCGGGCCGATCTCCTCTGCGACCGCCGCGGTGAGCAGCTCGTGGACGGCCGCGATCCAGGGCGTGTCGCCCGCGGGGTCGGCCACGACCAGCACGGTGCCGCTCAGGTCGGTGGCCAGCGCGTGCGAGACGGCGCCGGGGTCGGGGGAGTCGAGCACCCGGAGCAGGCCGGACTCGCCGGCCAGGACCTGCGCGCCGAGGGTCCACCGCGCGTCGCCCACGAGCAGCACACGCGCGGCACCTTCCACGCGGAAGGCCTCGCGAAGGGCGTCGACCTGCCCGATCAGCGGGCGCGAGGTGCGGGGCAGCGCGGCCCAGCCCAGGCCGTCGCCCGCGCCCGGGCCCCAGGCGGAGGGGTCCGCGTCGGTGATCCGGGACGCGACGACGTCCGTCGCGAGCTCGGCGGCGACCCGGCGGGCCTCGCGGGCCAGCGGACCGGTGCCGGTACGGGAACCGCCGCCGAGCTCCACGACGGGGAGCCCGACGGCGGGTCGCGAGGTCACGGGGGTGAGCCTCCTGGGATCGCCGGTCGGCCTACTTGGCGGCGTCGAGCTGCTGCCGCACCGACTCCTGCAGCTCGGACCACGACTTCTCGAACTTGTCGACGCCCTCGTTCTCGAGGGTGAGGAAGACGTCCGTGAGGTCGATGCCGACGCGCTCGAGGTCGTCGAACACCTGCTGCGCCTCGGCGGCGGTGCCGGTCACCTTGTCGCCCTCGACCTCGCCGTGGTCGGCGAAGGCCTGCAGGGTCTTCTCCGGCATGGTGTTGACGACGTTCGGGACCACGAGCTCGGTGATGTAGAGCGTGTCCGGGTACTCCGGGTTCTTCACGCCGGTCGAGGCCCACAGCGGCCGCTGCCGCCGGGCGCCCCTGGCCTCCAGCGCGGCCCACCGGTCGGAGCCGAAGACCTCCTCGTAGGCGGCGTAGGCCAGGCGCGAGTTCGCGACGCCCGCCTTGCCCTTGAGCGCCTTGGCCTCGTCCGTGCCGATCTTGTCCAGCCGCGCGTCGATCTCGGTGTCCACCCGGGACACGAAGAACGAGGCGACCGACGCGATCCGGGCCAGCTCCTGGCCGTTCTCGTCAGCCTGCTCCAGGCCGGCGAGGAACGCCTCCATGACGGCCTCGTACCGCTCGACCGAGAAGATCAGCGTGACGTTCACGCTCACGCCCTCGGCCAGCGCGCGGGTGATGGCCGGCAGGCCGGGCTCGGTCGCCGGGATCTTGACCAGCAGGTTCGGCCGGTCGACGGCCTTCCACAGGTCGAGCGCCTGGGCGACGGTGGCCTCGGTGTCGCGGGCCAGGGTGGGGTCGACCTCGAGCGACACGCGTCCGTCGATCCCGTTCGTGGCCTCCCAGGTGCCGCTGAAGACGTCGCAGGCCTGCTGGACGTCGGCCACGGTGATCTCGCGGATCGCCGCGGCGACGTCCGCGCCGCGGCCCGCCAACTCGTTGACCTGCGTGTTGTAGGCCTCGCCGTTCTTCAGCGCCGACGCGAAGATGGTCGGGTTGGTGGTGACGCCGACGACGGAGCGCTCGTTGATCAGCTCGATGAGGTTCCCCGAGGTGAGCCGCTCGCGCGACAGGTCGTCGAGCCAGATGGAGACGCCCGCCTCGGACAGCGCGGCGAGCCGTTCGTTGGTGCTCATTGCCGGTACTCCTTCTTCAGGTGGCGGGTTCAGGACTTGCCGAGGCTCGCCCGGGCCGCGTCCACGACGGCCTCCGGCGTGAAGCCGAACTTCTCGAAGAGCGTGGCCGCGTCGGCGCTGGCGCCGTAGTGCTCGATGCTCACGATCCGCCCGGCGTCGCCGACGAACCGGTACCACGGCATCGCGATGCCCGCCTCGACCGCGACCCGCGCCTTCACCGACGGCGGGAGCACGGAGTCGCGGTACGCGGCGTCCTGCGCGTCGAACCACTCCACGCAGGGCATGGACACCACACGAGTGGCAACGCCGTCGGCCTCGAGGGTCTTCCGGGCGGCGACCGCCAGCCGGACCTCGGAACCGGTGGCGATGATCACGACCTGCGGGTCGCCGTTCGAGGCGTCGGCCAGCACGTAGCCGCCCTTCTTGACGCCCTCGGCCGACGTGCCCTCCAGGGTGGGCACGTTCTGGCGGGTGAGCGCCATGCCGACGGGGCCGTCCTGCCACTCGATCGTGGCCTTCCAGCCGGCGGCGGTCTCGTTGGCGTCGGCCGGCCGCAGCACCGAGAGGTTCGGGATGGCGCGCAGCGCGGCGAGGTGCTCGATCGGCTGGTGCGTGGGGCCGTCCTCGCCGAGGCCGATCGAGTCGTGCGTCCACACGAAGATGGCCGCGCTCTTCATCAGTGACCCGAGCCGCACCGCGGGCCGCATGTAGTCGCTGAACTGCAGGAACGTGCCGCCGTAGGGGCGGGTCGGCCCGTGCAGGGCGATGCCGTTGAGGATCGCGCCCATCGCGTGCTCGCGGACGCCGAAGTGCAGCGTGCGGCCGTAGGGGTTGGCGTTCCACATCTTGGTGGCGGCGCTCTTGGGGCCGAACGAGTCGGCGCCCTCCATGGTGGTGTTGTTGCTCTCGGCCAGGTCGGCCGAGCCGCCCCACAGCTCCGGGAGCACCGGGGCCAGGGCCTTCAGCACCTCGCCCGACGCCTTGCGCGTGGCCAGGCCCTTGGCGTCCGGCTCCCAGGTGGGCAGCGCGTCGGCCCAGCCCTCCGGCAGGGCGTTGGCCAGCAGCCGGTCGAACAGCTGCTTGCGCTCCGGCTCGCGCATGGCCCAGTCGTCGAAGGCGTTGCGCCAGTGGTCGATGGCGCCGCCCTGCCGCTCGCCGACCGAGCGGGTGTGCTCGAGCACCTCGGGGGCGATCTGGAAGCTCTTGTCCGGGTCGAAGCCCAGGATGCGCTTCACCTCGGCGACCTCGTCGGCACCCAGCGCGGAGCCGTGCGCCTTGCCGGTGTTCATCTTGGTGGGTGCCGGATAGCCGATGACCGTCCGGAGCAGGATGAACGACGGGCGGGTGGTCTCGGCCTTGGCGTTCTCGATCGCCTCGAGGATGCCGCTGACGTTCTCGCCGCCCTCGACGACCTGGACGTGCCAGCCGTACGCCTCGTACCGCTTCGCGGTGTCCTCGGACAGCGCGATGGTGGTGTCGTCCTCGATGGAGATCTGGTTGTCGTCGTAGAAGACGACGAGGTTGCCCAGCTCCTGGCGGCCCGCGAAGGACGACGCCTCGCTGGTCACGCCCTCCTCGATGTCCCCGTCGGAGGCGATGACGTAGATGAAGTGGTCGAACGGCGAGGCGCCCTCGGGCGTGTCCGGGTCGAACAGGCCTCGCTCGCGCCGCGAGGCGACGGCCATGCCGACCGCGGAGGACAGGCCCTGGCCGAGCGGACCGGTCGTCATCTCGACGCCGTTGGGGGTCGCCTCGAGCTCCGGGTGTCCCGGGGTCTTGGAGCCCCAGGTCCGCAGCGCCTCGAGGTCCTCCATCTCCATGCCGTAGCCGGCGAGGAAGAGCTGGATGTAGAGGGTGAGGCTGGAGTGGCCGGCGGAGAGCACGAGCCGGTCGCGCCCGACCCAGCCCGGGTCGGTCGGGTCGTGGCGCATCACGCGCTGGTAGAGCAGGTATGCGAGCGGCGCGAGGCTCATCGCGGTGCCGGGGTGGCCGCTCCCGCACTTCTGCACGGCGTCGGCGGCGAGCACGCGGATCGTGTCGACGGCCCGCTTGTCCAGCTCGGTCCAGTCGTCCGGGACATGCGCGCGGGTCAGTGCAGCGATGTCGGGCTCCGTCACAGACACGCCTGAAGCTCCTGTCCTCGTGGGTGGGGAGCGCCGATCTACCCGGCGGGGTGTCGTCCATGCCCCCCGCCCCGCCACGGCTTCCGCGACGTGGTCCGATCGGCGCGTCCGGCTCGCCCCGGACAATAGCCCTCGCGGGGTAGCCGGCGCCCCCACCGGAGTCGGTCGGCCACTCAGCTCTCACCGACCGGACTACCCGGGGACCCCGGCGCGCACTCCACCGGTTAGCATCGACGCGTTGTAGAAGTCGGTCCGTGGGCTGTGGGTTCGACACGGGCCGGTGGACGCGGCACCCACCACTGTCCGTCGGCGAGCGAGGTAGCAACTGGTGAGCGCACCCGTCTCACACCGGGGAGCGGCCGAGAGGCCCGACCGGACGGGACCCCCGGGGCCGGCGGCCCGCGGCCGGCTGGCGCGGTTCCGGGACACGGTGCGCGCCTATCTCGGTCTGACCAAGACCCGCATCATCGAGCAGCTGCTCGTGGTCACGGTGCCGGCGATGATCCTCGCCCAGCGCGCGATCCCCTCGGTCTGGCTGATCCTGGCCACGCTCGTCGGCGGTGCGATGGCCGCCGCGAGCGCGCACGCGCTGAACTGCGTGGTCGACGCGGACATCGACGCCAAGATGAAGCGCACGTCGCGCCGGCCCACCGCCCGCGGCGAGGTGCCGCGGCGCAACGCGCTGATCTTCGGCCTGGTGCTCGGCGCGCTGTCGGCGCTCTGGTTGTGGGCCACCACGAACCTGCTGTCGGCGCTGCTGTCGGTGGCCGCGATCGCGTTCTACGTGCTCGTCTACACGCTGGTGCTCAAGCGACGGACGTCGCAGAACATCGTGTGGGGCGGCGCAGCGGGGTGCATGCCGGTGGTCATCGGCTGGTCGGCCGTCACCGGCACGGTCGGGTGGCCCGCGCTGGTGATGTTCGGCGTCATCTTCTTCTGGACGCCGCCGCACTTCTGGGCGCTGGCCATGAAGTACAAGGACGACTACGCGGCCGCCGAGGTGCCGATGCTGCCGGTCGTGGCCACGCCTCGGCAGGTGTCGGTGCGGATCGTCGCCTACTCGTGGGTGATGGCGCTCTGGACGTTCCTGCTGTTGCCGGTCACCTCGTGGGTCTACGCCGCGTTCGCGCTGGCCGGAGGCGCCTACTTCGTGATCACCGCGCACCGGCTGCACGCCGGGGTCAAGGCGGGCCGGGAGGTGGCGCCGATGCGGCTGTTCCACCTGTCCAACCTCTACCTCTGCGGCCTCTTCCTCACCATCGCCGTCGACGCCGCGATCGGGCTGCCCACCGTCTTCTGACCCCGCTCCCGACCCGCGGGTCGGCACGTCCCGTCCACCGAACCCCACATCCCCGTCGCCCGGGATGTGGGGTTCGGTGTTCCGGCGGGCCTCAGCGCAGCAGGTCGGGCGTCCGCCACGGCGCGCCGAGGACGTGGTGGGCCAGGAAGGCGTACACGGTCTCGTACCAGAGCGCGGCGTGCTGGGGCGTGAGCACCCAGTGGTTCTCGTCCGGGAAGTACAGGAACCGGTGCGGGTTCTCCGCGGGGTCCGCGACGCGGGACTGCAGGTCCCACCACAGCCGCAGGCCCTCGCCGATCGGGACGCGGTAGTCCTTGTCGCCGTGGATCACCAGCATCGGCGTGGTGATCGCGTCGACGTGGTGGTGCGGGCTGTTCGCCGCCGCCATCTCCGGCGTCATCTCGATGAGCCAGTAGTCGGCGAAGTCCGTGGTCGGGCCGAACTGGTCGAGCGCCCACAGGCTGGCGTGCGTGACGATCGCGCGGAAGCGGTCGGTGTGCCCGGCGATCCAGTTGGCCATGTAGCCGCCGAACGAGCCGCCCATGGCCGCGGTGCGGGAGGCATCGACCTCCGGCAGCGCCGCCGCCGCGTCCGTGATCGCCATCAGGTCGGTGAACGGCGGGCCGCCCCACGCGCCCCAGCCGCGCTGCACGAAGTCCTGGCCGTAGCCGGTGGACAGCGCCGGGTCCGGCAGCAGCACGGCGTAGCCGCGGGCCGCCATCAGCCACGGGTTCCACCGCCACTGCCAGGCGTTCCAGCTGCTCAGCGGGCCGCCGTGGACCCACAGCAGGAGCGGGGCGGGCCCGTCGGTGTCCGGCAGCACGAGCCAGGCGCGCAGCGGCGATCCGTCCTCCGCGGTGACGGTGACCTCGGTGAGAGTGCCCGGCAACGTCGGTGCCTCGGCGGGGCCGGGCAGCGGCGTGGGCTCCTGGTAGGCGGCGTGCGCGTCGAGCCGGACCGGGGCGGGCGGGCTGTCGACGGCCGAGCGCAGCGCGTAGACGCTCGTGCCGTCGGGGGAGACGACGGGGTCGGTGTAGGCGCCGTGGTCGCCGGTCAGCCGCGTGACGGCGCCCGTGCCGACCTCGACGCGGAACAGCGGGGCGCGGCCCTGCTCGTCGGCCGTGACGATGAGCGCGGACGCATCCGGGGTCCAGGTCAGCTCGCCCGGCCACCGGTCCCAGTCGGCGGCGAGCTCGCTGGGCTGGCCGCCGGCGAGCGGGACCAGGACGAGCGTCATCCGCGGGGCCCGCTCCGGGGTGGAGCGACGGGTGCGGACCGCGGCGACGGTCCGGCCGTCGGGGCTGACGCGCGGGGTGCCGTAGTCGTGGTCCGCGTCGTCGAGCAGCATGCGGCGCTCGCCGGTGGTGGTGTCGAACGCGACCACGACCGCGCGGGACGCGCCGCGGCCGTCGGACACGCTCCAGCCGCTCACCGCGGTGCGGCCGTCGGACGCGATGTCGGCGGTGGTGTCGACGAGCGTGCGTCCGGGCGCCGGGGTGAGGTCGGTCCACGGCGCACCCGGGTGGGCCGCCAGCAGCCGGGCCTCGTCGGGGCCGAGGTCGTGATCCCAGAACCGGACCGGGTAGCCGTCGTGCAGGATCGCCGCGATGTTCTTCTCGCTGCGCGCCTTGCGGCGGGCGGCGTCGTCCTCGCCGGTCACGGCTCCTGGGAGGGTCGCCGAGGTCACCAGCACGGTGCCCGCCTCGCGGGCGACGTGCGGCGCGGCGATCCCGCCCGGACGGGTCCGGACGACGTGCGCCTCGCCGCCACCCGCGGGCAGCGTCCACAGCGCCGCCGTGTCGGGGGCTTCGGGCGCCGCGTCGGGATCGACGCGCGCGGAGACGAAGAGGAGGTCACCCTCGGGGGTGAAGACGGGCGAGGACTCGCCCTTCGGGCCGCGGGTGAGCCGGCGTGCCGGCGCCTTGCCCGTCGGGTCGACCTCCCACAGCGCGGGCCGCCACGCGGTCCGGTCGCGGTCGAGGCCGGCGACCGTGGTGACCAGCCGCGACCCGTCGGGGGAGAGGGCCAGCCCGGCGAGACGGGGGAGCGCGACGAACGACTGCGGGTCGGCGAACGGGGACTCGGGTTCGGTCGGAGCATCGGACACGTGCCATACCTACACCGTCCCGTCCGTGTCCCGTCCGTCCGGAGGGGAGGGCTCCAGCGGTCCGCCGCGGTGCGCCGACAATGGTCGCGGCACGACGGAAGGGGAGACGAGTGACGTCAGCACGGACGGCAGCGACGGCCGGGCGGCCGGTGATGAGCAGGGGCGCCGGGACCGCGGTGGTCGCCGTGACGTTCGTCGTCACGATGATCGGCACCACGCTGCCGACGCCGCTGTACCCGCTCTACGAGCAGCGGTACGGGTTCGGCGGGCTCATGGTCACGGTCGTCTTCGCGACCTACGCCGTGGGCGTCGCCGCCGCCCTGGTGGTGCTCGGCAACCTCTCCGACCGGATCGGGCGCCGGCCCGTGCTGCTCGTCGGGTTGGCGGCGGCGGTGGTCAGCTCGCTGGTGTTCCTGATCCCCGCGGAGCCGGCGCTGTTCGTGGGGCGCTTCCTGTCGGGGATCTCCGCGGGCGTGTTCACCGGCACGGCCACGGCGACGATCATCGACCTGGCCCGCGAGGACCGGAAGGCGCGGGCGGGGCTCGTCGCGGCCGCCGTCAACATGCTGGGGCTGGGTCTCGGGCCCGTGCTGGCCGGGATCCTCGCCGAGTACGCGCCGCTGCCCCTCGACCTGTCGTACCTCGTGCACGCCGCGCTGGTGGTCGTCGCGGCGGTGGCGCTGTGGTTCGTCCCCGAGCCCGTCGAGGAGCGGGGATCGTTCCGGATCGAGCCGCTGAAGGTCGGCGGGGTGCCGCCGGAGGTGCGCGGGGTGTTCGTGCGGGCCGCCGTCGGCGGGTTCGCGGGGTTCGCCGTGCTGGGCCTGTTCACCGCGGTGTCGCCGTCCGTGCTGGTCCAGGTGATGGGCCGGCCCGGCCATGTCGTCGTCGGGCTCGTGGTGTTCGTGATGCTGGGCGCGTCGGCGCTGGGCCAGGTGCTGTCGGGTGCCGTGCCCGAGCGGGTGGCGCTGCCGGGCGGCTGCGGCGGGCTGGCCGTCGGCGCCGCGCTGATCGGGACCGGCATCGCGACGGCCTCGCTCGCCGTGTTCTGCATCGGCGCCGCGATCGCGGGGCTGGGCCAGGGGATGAGCTTCCGGGCCGGGCTGGGCGCGGTCGGTTCGCGGGCCCCGCAGGCCGTGCGCGGCGCGGTGGTCGCGACCTTCTTCCTGGTCCTCTACGTGGCCATCTCGCTGCCGGTGATCGGCGTCGGTGCGGCCTCCCAGGCGTTCGGGCTGGTGCCGGCGGGCGTGGTGTTCTCGGGCATCGTCGCGGTGCTGGCGCTGGTCGCGGTCGCGCTCACCGTGCGGGCGAGCCGCCGGGCGGGCTGAGCCCGGCCGTCGTGGAAGCCCGAACAGCGCCGGCCCGGCGCCGGCCCACGGGAAGGCCGTCCCGGCCGCGGGGACCCGAGGGCGGCTCAGGCAGGAGGCGCAGGCGCCTCAGCGGCTGGCGGCGAGGGTGGGCTCGGTGGTCGGGGCCTCGACGGTCGCCGGGGCGGGCGCGCGGTGACTCGTGGCCGCCCAGACCCCCGCGGCGGCGGCGGTGGTCAGAGCCGCACCGAGCACGTGCAGGGCCACCAGCACCTCGGGCACACCCAGCGCGTACTGGACGCCGCCGAGAGCACCCTGCGCCAGCACGACCGCCACGAGCAGGCCGAAGCGGCGCTTCAGACGGGCGTCGGCGCCGGCCGTCCACAGCGCGAAGCCGAGGCCGACGACCAGCCCGAGGTAGGCGAAGAGCAGGTCCGCGTGCAGCTGGGCCAGCGCGGGCACGCCGATGCCCAGACGCGGGGTGGCGGCGTCGCCGGCGTGCGGACCCGCGGCCGTGACGAGGGTGCCGGCGACCAGCAGGCCGCCGAGCACCACGGTGCTGACCACGGTCAGCAGGCGCACCGGCCGCGGGACGGTCCGGGTCACGGGACCGCCCGCAGTGGCCTCGTCGATGAGCTGGACGGCCAGCCAGACCAGGATCGTCGAGGCCAGGAAGTGCGGCATCACGCTCCACCACACCAGACCGGCGAGCACCGTCATCCCGCCGATGACCGCCTGCGCGACCACACCGAGGGGCATCGCCAGCGCGAGCCAGGTGAGCCGGCGGCGGCGCGGGCGCACGGTGAGCGCGGCGAGGAAGGTCACGATGGACACGACCACGAGGAACGCCGACAGCAGCCGGTTGCCGAACTCGGTCCACTGGGTGAGCGTGGCGATCTCGGGGTGCGGCTCGGGGACCAGGGAGCCGGGGAAGCAGTTGGGCCACGTCGGGCAGCCCAGGCCGGAGCCGGTCACCCGGACCACGGCACCGGTGACCATGATCCCGGCCTGACCGATCAGCGCCAGGATCGCCAGCCGCCGCATCCAGAGCGGGGACGTCGCCGGCACGCGCCGCAGGAGGTTCACACTACAGATGGTAGAAGATGCGCCTCAGCGCAGACGGACGGCCTTCACCGCGACCCCGCCGGCCACGACGGCCCACGCGACCAGCACCAGGACCGGCCCGATCCCGGGGGCGGTGCCGGCGACCAGCGGCGCGCGCAGCCCCTCGGCCAGTGCGCCCGACGGCAGCGCGGCGGCCACCGCGGCGACCCCCGACGGCAGCTGGTCGAGCGGGATCACGATGCCGCCCCCCAGCAGCAGCACGAACCACACGAGGTTGCCCACGGCCAGCACGATCTCGGCCCGCAGCGTGCCGCCCAGCAGGATCCCCAGCGCGCCGAACGCGGCGCAGCCCAGCAGCAGCATCAGCAGGGCCCAGCCCACGCCGGCGGCGTCGGGCCGCCAGCCGAGCAGCGCCGCGACCACGCCGAGGACGACCAGCTGCACCACGACCACGGCCAGCACCGCGGCGAGCCGGCCCGCCACCAGGAGCCACCGCGGCAGGGCGGTGGCGGCGAGCCGCCGGATCACGCCGTAGCGCCGGTCGAAGCCCAGCGCGATGGCCTGGCTGGTGAAGGCGGTGGACATCACCGCCAGCGCCAGCACCGACGGCACCACCGAGTTCACCCGCGGCTCGGGCAGCGGGACCACCCGCAGCACCGACAGCCCGACGAGCAGCACGACGGGGATCAGCAGGGTGAGCAGCACCTGCTCGCCGTTGCGCAGCGCCAGCCGGGTCTCGGTGCCCGCCTGGGCCAGCAGCATCCGGCCGAGCCGGCCCCGCCCGGGGGCGGGGGTGAAGGTGCCGGGTGCGAACAGCTCGGTCACGACCGCAGCTCCCGTCCGGTCAGGTCCAGGAAGACGTCCTCGAGGCTGCGCCGCGCCACCTGGACGTCGTCGGCGAGGGCGCCCTGGCCGGCGCACCAGCCGGTGATCGCGGACAGGACGTGCGGGTCGATGCGCCCGCGGACGACGTAGCGGCCCGCCACGGTCTCGGCCGCGCGGTAGCCGGCGGGCAGCGCGGCGGTGAGGGCCTCGACGTCCATGCCGGTGCGGGCGCGGAACCGCAGCTCCTGCTCGTCGCCCCCGGCGGTGAGCTCGGTGGGGCTGCCGGCCGCGACGACCCGCCCGTGGTCGACGATCACGACCTCGTCGGCGAGGGCCTCGGCCTCCTCCATGAGGTGGGTGGTCAGCAGGACCCCGACCCCGTCCCGGCGCAGCGCGGAGACGAGCTCCCACACGACCCGGCGGGCCTGCGGATCCAGGCCGGCGGTCGGCTCGTCGAGCACCACGACCTCGGGCCGCCCGACGACCGCGCACGCCAGGGCGAGCCGCTGCTGCTGACCACCGGAGAGCCGCTTGTAGGGGGTCCGGGTGGCGCCCGTGAGGCCCAGCACGTCGATCAGCCAGGCCGGGTCGAGCGGGTTCGCGGCGCAGGCGGCGACGAGCCGCAGCATCTCGCCCGCCTTGACGCCGGGGTAGGCGCCACCGCCCTGCGGCATGATCCCGATCCGCGCCCGCAGCGCGTCGGGCGCGCCGGCCGGGTCGAGCCCGAGCACGCGGACCTCGCCCTCGTCGGCGCGCTGGAAGCCGGTGCAGACCTCGATCGTGGTGGTCTTGCCCGCCCCGTTGGGACCGAGCAGCGCGAGCACCGTGCCACGGCGCAGGGTCAGGTCCAGCCCCGCGACGGCCGTGGTCGCGCCGAACCGCTTGACCAGGCCGCGCACGGACACGGCGGTGTCCGCGGCGCTGTCGGCTCTGTCTGGTCTGTCCGCGGCAGCGTCCGGAACGGCCTCGCCCGACCGGGCCGACGGGGGGATCTGCACAACCGTCGAGTCTAGGCAGGGGTCCGGGCGGCGGGCGCGGCACCCGGATCGCGGGCCGCCTCGCGGCCCAGGGCGCGCCGCACCAGCAGCAGCCCGACGAGCAGGATCACGGCCCCCGCCACGATCCCGAAGGGCAGCTGGTAGGCGCGGAAGTTGAAGTCCGCCCCGGTGGGCGGGACCATCACCGCGATCACCGCCGAGGCGGCCAGGGCGAAGCGCCGGTAGCGCGGCATCCCGCGGGTGGCGGCGAGCGGGATCGCGGCCCACAGCAGGTACCAGGGGTGCACCACCGGCCCCAGCAGCACGACGGCACCCAGCCCGGCGCCCACGCCCGTCACCGGGTCGACCCGGCCCTTGAGGCACAGCCACAGCAGCCAGCCGCAGGCCGCGGCCGCAGCGAGCCCGCCCAGCCCGCGGGTGAGGGTGAGCGTGGTGTCCGTGTGGTCGCCGAGACCGGCGAGGATGCCGAGCTGCCCGGAGAGCTGGCCGAGGTCGGTGGACAACGACATCCAGCTGCGGATCGAGTTCGCCGTGCCCTGGGTGGAGATCCAGCCGAACCCCAGGCCGGTGCCGAAGCCGAGCACGGCGTAGACCGCCACGGCCACGCCGGCGAGGGCGCCGGCCGCCACCGCGACGTCGCGCACCCGCCCGCCCCACCGCCGGGCCAGGTCCGTCCCGAGGAACCCGAGGGCGAGCAGCGCCGGCAGCTTCACCGAGGCGCCCAGCGTGATGAGCACCGCCCCGGCGACCCAGCGCGGCCACGGGACCGGGACGTCCCGCTCGCCCAGGGCCAGGTGCAGGCCGGCGAGCAGCAGGCCGAGCATCAGCGCCTCGTTGTGGATGCCGCTGACCAGGTGGAACAGCACCAGCGGGTTGGCCGCGCCGAGCCACAGCGCCAGGCCGGGTTCCACGCCGCAGCGGCGGGCCAGCTTGGGCAGCGCCCAGAGGATCAGGGCCACGCCGCCCAGCGCCAGCACGCGATGGGCCAGCACGCCGAACACGACGTCGTTGCCCGTCAGGGCCGTGATCCCGCGCCCGACGACGAGGAACAGCGGCCCGTAGGGCGCCGGCGTCTCCCGCCAGATCGTGGGGATGGTGCGGGTCAGCGGGTCGTCGACACCGAGGGCCTGCGCCGGGCCGAGGACGTACGGGTCGAGGCCGCGCGCCACGATCGCCGACTGGGCGAGGTAGCTGTAGACGTCCTTGGAGAACAGCGGGGGCGCCAGCGCCAGCGGGAGCGCCCAGAGGATGCCGGCGCGGCCGATCGAGAGCCGGTCCGGCGCGGGCGGGACCGCGCCGCGGGCGGAGAGCATCCGCCCGATCCACAGCCAGGCGAGCACCAGCATGCCCATGCCGGCGTAGGTCAGCGCGAGGGCCAGCGTGGCGTTCCGGGCGGGGAGCCCGATCAGCCGCAGGCCGTTGAGCGGGTTGGGCACGGGCAGCGCCCCGGCGCCGAGGGCGCCGATCGCCATGAGCAGCGCCCCGGTGAGTCCGAGCCGCCGGGCGACCCGGGCCGGATCGGCCGCGACACGCCGGTCCACCGGCGGTGAGCCGGTGGGGTCCAGGGCGGGTGCGGCCATGCCGGGAGCCTATCGACCGGCCTCGCGACGACCGCCCGGAGCCGCGCTCCCGGCACTGCGGACGGCCTACTGCGGGCCGACGAACGGCGCCGAGGCCGTGCCGATCGTGAGTCCGCTCACGTGCCCGGGGGGCCGCCTTTGCCGGTCCGCCGTATATACGCAACACTGGTGTTGTGAAAACAGCCGGACCGAGCACCGCGACCCGGGCGCCGCAGGCGTCCGCCGTCGGCGTGCCCGCACCGGCCGGGCACCCGGCGCACGTCCCCGCCCATCCCGAGGGCCGTACGCGGCTCGCCGTGGCGCGGCTGCTGCTGGAGCAGGGGCCGATCACGGCCGCGGAGGTCGCCGCCGAGCTGGAGCTCTCGGCCGCCGCCGTGCGCCGGCACCTGGACGCCCTGATCGCCGACGGCGAGGCGGAGATCCGGGACGCGCCGCGGCGCACCCGGCGCTCGCGCGGGCGGCCGGCCAAGCACTTCCTGCTCACCGACGCGGGCCGGGTCCGTTTCGGGCACGGCTACGACGACCTGGCCACCTCGGCCCTGCGCTTCCTCGCGGCCCACGCGGGGGAGCAGGCCGTCGGCGAGTTCGCCCGCTCCCGCGTGCACGAGCTGCTCGGCGGCGCCGAGGACGAGATCCACGCGGCGGGCACGCCGGAGGAGCGGGCCGAGGCGCTCGCGCGGGTGCTCACCTCGCGGGGCTACGCCGCGGCGGCCCGGGAGGCCGGGCACGGCGTGCAGCTGTGCCAGCACCACTGCCCGGTGGCCCACGTCGCGGCCGAGTTCCCGGAGCTCTGCGAGGCCGAGACCGCGGCCTTCGCCGAGGTCCTCGGCACGCACGTGCAACGCTTGGCCACCATCGCGCGCGGGGACTCCGCGTGCACCACCCACGTCCCCACCGTGTTCCCGGAGGCTCCCGAACGCCTCCGGCCCGGGCAGCGCCCGGGACCGGCGGGGCAGCAAGCGACCACCACGTCCCCGAGAGGGAGGCAGTCTTCATGACGACCACTCCTGAGGTGAAGCCAGGGCTCACGCAGGAGGAGACGCTCGCGACGCTCGGCCGGTACGACTTCGGCTGGTCGGACCCGGACGTCGCCGGCGCGTCCGCCCGTCGCGGCTTGTCCGCCGACGTGGTGGCCGACATCTCCCGCCTGAAGAACGAGCCCCAGTGGATGCTCGACTTCCGGCTCAAGGCGCTGGACCTGTTCGAGCGCAAGCCGATGCCGCGCTGGGGCTCCGACCTGTCGGGCATCGACTTCGAGAACATCAAGTACTTCGTGCGGTCCACGGAGAAGCAGGCCACCAGCTGGGAGGACCTGCCCCCGGACATCAAGAACACCTACGACAAGCTGGGCATCCCGGAGGCCGAGAAGGCCCGCCTGGTCGCCGGTGTCGCCGCGCAGTACGAGTCCGAGGTCGTCTACCACCAGATCCGCGAGGACCTGGAGGAGCAGGGCGTCATCTTCCTGGACACCGACACCGGCCTGCGCGAGCACCCGGAGCTGTTCAAGGAGTACTTCGGCTCGGTCATCCCGAGCGGCGACAACAAGTTCTCGGCGCTGAACTCCGCCGTGTGGTCGGGCGGCTCGTTCATCTACGTCCCGCCGGGCGTGCACGTCGAGATCCCGCTGCAGGCCTACTTCCGGATCAACACCGAGAACATGGGCCAGTTCGAGCGGACGCTGATCATCGCGGACGAGGGCTCGTACGTGCACTACGTCGAGGGCTGCACCGCGCCGATCTACAAGTCGGACTCGCTGCACTCCGCGGTCGTGGAGATCGTCGTCAAGAAGAACGCCCGGGTCCGGTACACGACCATCCAGAACTGGTCGAACAACGTGTACAACCTGGTCACCAAGCGCGCCAAGGCCGAAGAGGGCGCGACCATGGAGTGGGTCGACGGCAACCTCGGCTCCAAGGTGACCATGAAGTACCCGGCCGTGATGCTGATGGGCGAGTACGCCAAGGGCGAGGTCCTGTCCATCGCGTTCGCCGGCGAGGGCCAGCACCAGGACGCGGGCGCGAAGATGACGCACCTGGCGCCGAACACGTCGTCGACGATCATCTCGAAGTCGGTGGCGCGCGGCGGCGGGCGCACGTCGTACCGCGGCCTGATCCGGGTCAACCCGCGGGCGAAGAACTCGAAGAGCACGGTGAAGTGCGACGCGCTGCTGGTCGACACGATCAGCCGCAGCGACACCTACCCGTACGTCGACATCCGCACGGACGACGTGCAGATGGGCCACGAGGCCACCGTCTCGAAGGTGTCGGACGACCAGCTCTTCTACCTGATGAGCCGCGGTCTGACCGAGGACGAGGCCATGGCGATGGTCGTGCGCGGGTTCGTCGAGCCCATCGCGCGCGAGCTCCCCATGGAGTACGCCCTCGAGCTGAACCGCCTGATCGAGCTGCAGATGGAGGGTTCCGTCGGATGACGACCCCTGAGGTTGCGGGGCTGGCACCCGAGCTGGCCGGTGCGAAGGAGGGGCAGGGCGAGAAGCCCGTCCTCTCCGCCGGCGAGCGTTTCACCTCCTACGACGTCGAGGCCTTCGAGGTCCCGGGCGGGCGTGAGGAGAACTGGCGGTTCACCCCGCTCAGGCGACTGCACGGGCTGCACGACGGCAGCGCGGCGCTCGACGGCCGGGCGCCGGTCACGGTGCCCGCCGCCGAGGGCGTGACCGTGGAGACGGTCGGGCGGGACGACGCGCGGATCGGCGAGGGCGGCACCCCCGCCGACCGCGTGGCCGCCCAGGCCTGGTCCGCGTTCCCCGAGGCCACCGTCGTCACCCTCGACGGCACCCCGGCGCCCCTCACGATTACCGTCGAGGGCCCCGGTGCCGGGTCGACGGCGGCGGGTCACCTCCAGCTGCGTACCACCCCGTTCGCCGAGGCCACCGTGGTGCTGGAGCACCGCGGGTCCGGCGTGCTGGCGGACAACCTGGAGGTCGTGCTCGCCGACTCCTCGCGGCTGACGCTGGTCGTCACCGAGGAGTGGGCGGACGACGCGGTGCACGTCTCGGCGCAGCACCTGTCGGTCGGGCGGGACGCGACCCTCAAGGTCGTCGCGGTCTCCCTCGGCGGGGACCTGGTCCGTGTCAGCCCGACGGTGACCTACCGCGCCCCGGGCGGCGACGTCGACCTGGTCGGGCTGGGCTACGCCGACGCCGGGCAGCACCTCGAGCAGCGGCTGCTGGTCGACCACGCGGTGCCCCACTGCAAGTCCAACGTGCTCTACAAGAACGCCCTGCAGGGCCGCGCGGGCACCACGGACGCGCACACCGTGTGGATCGGCGACGTGCTGATCCAGGCGGCCGCGGAGAACACCGAGACCTTCGAGTTCAACCGCAACCTGGTGCTCACCGAGCACGCCAGGGCGGACTCGGTGCCGAACCTCGAGATCGAGACCGGCGAGATCGTGTCGGCCGGCCACGCCAGCGCGACCGGCCGCTTCGACGACGAGCAGCTGTTCTACCTGCAGAGCCGCGGCATCCCCCAGGACCAGGCCCGGCGCCTGGTCGTCCGCGCGTTCTTCGGCGAGATCCTGCAGCGCATCCCGACCCACGGCGCAGGCGCCCTCCCGGCGCTGCGTGAGCGGCTCGACGCGGCCATCGAGGCCGAGCTCGCCGTCACCGGCGTCTAGCCCTTCCCACCACAGGAGTTCCGAACAGCGATGTCCACCCTGGAGATCAAGGACCTGCACGCGTCGGTCAGCACCGACGACGGTCCGAAGCCGATCCTGCGCGGTGTCGACCTGACCGTGAAGGCCGGCGAGACGCACGCGATCATGGGGCCGAACGGCTCCGGCAAGTCCACGCTCGCCTACGCGATCGCGGGCCACCCGAAGTACGAGATCACCTCGGGCCAGGTCCTGCTCGACGGCGAGGACGTGCTCGGGATGACCGTCGACGAGCGGGCCCGCGCCGGCCTGTTCCTCGCCATGCAGTACCCGGTCGAGGTCCCCGGCGTCTCGATGGCGAACTTCCTGCGCTCGGCGGCCACCGCGATCCGCGGCGAGGCCCCGAAGCTGCGCACGTGGGTCAAGGAGGTCAAGGGCGCGATGTCCGACCTCGGGATCTCCGAGGAGTTCGCCGACCGCTCGGTGAACGAGGGCTTCTCCGGCGGCGAGAAGAAGCGCCACGAGGTGCTGCAGCTCGCCCTGCTCAACCCGAAGATCGCGATCCTCGACGAGACCGACTCCGGTCTCGACGTCGACGCGCTGCGGGTCGTGTCCGAGGGCGTGAACCGGTACCGCTCGCCCGAGAACGGCATGCTGCTGATCACGCACTACACGCGGATCCTGCAGCACATCACGCCGGACTTCGTGCACGTGTTCGCCGGTGGCCGGGTCGTCGAGTCCGGCGGCCCCGAGCTGGCCGACGACCTCGAGAAGAACGGCTACGAGCGGTTCGTCCGGGAAGCGGCGGCGGCGTCGTGACCACGCTCCAGACCCCCACGGCGGGTCTGGACGTCGCCTCGATCCGCGACGACTTCCCGATCCTGTCGCGCACCGTCCGCGAGGGGCGCCCGCTGGTCTACCTGGACTCGGGCGCCACCTCGCAGCGCCCGCGCCAGGTGCTCGACGCCGAGCGGGCCTTCCTCGAGACGCACAACGCGGCCGTGCACCGCGGCGCGCACCAGCTCGCCGAGGAGGCCACGGACGACTACGAGGCCGCGCGGTCGAAGATCGCGGTGTTCACGGGCGCCGAGCCCGAGGAGCTGGTGTTCACCAAGAACGCCACCGAGGGGATCAACCTGGTCGCGTACGCGATGGGCAACTCCTCGATCCGCACGGGCCTGGCCCCGGAGTCGGAGCGGTTCGCGGTCGGCCCCGGCGACGAGATCGTCGTGACCGAGCTGGAGCACCACGCCAACCTGGTGCCCTGGCAGGAGCTGTGCCGGCGCACCGGGGCGACCCTGCGCTGGTACTCCGTCACCGAGGACGGCCGGATCGACCTCGACTCGCTGGAGCTGACCGAGCGCGTCAAGGTCGTGGCCTTCGCCCACCAGTCCAACGTCCTGGGCTCGATCGCCCCGGTCGAGGAGCTGGTACGGCGGGCGCAGGCGGTGGGTGCGCTCACCGTGCTCGACGCCTGCCAGTCCGTGCCGCACATGCCGGTCAACCTGACGGAGCTCGGCGTCGACTTCGCCGCCTTCTCCGGGCACAAGATGCTCGGCCCGTCGGGCGTCGGCGTGCTGTTCGGCCGCACCGAGCTGCTCGACGCGATGCCGCCCTTCATCACCGGCGGCTCGATGATCGAGATGGTGCGGATGGAGGGCTCGACCTACGCGCCGCCGCCGCAGCGGTTCGAGGCGGGCGTGCCGATGACGTCGCAGGCCGTGGGCCTGGGCGCCGCGGTGGACTACCTGTCCGCGATCGGCATGGACACGGTCTTCGCGCACGAGCGCGAGCTCACGAAGGTCGCGCTCGACACGCTGCGCGAGGTCGAGGGCGTGCGGATCATCGGGCCGGACTCGCTCGAGCAGCGGGGCGGCGCGGTGTCCTTCGTGGTCGACGGGGTGCACGCGCACGACGTCGGCCAGGTGCTCGACGACCGGGGCATCGCCGTCCGGGTCGGGCACCACTGCGCGTGGCCGCTGCACCGCCGCTTCGGAATTGCGGCGACCGTCCGCGCGTCCTTCCACGTGTACACCACGGTGGAGGAGGTGGCCCAGCTCGCCGACGGCGTGCGGGCCGCCCGCGAGTTCTTCGGGGTCGCGTGATGAAACTGGAGCAGATGTACCAGGAGATCATCCTGGACCACTACCGGCAGCCGCACGGCGCCGGTCTGCGGGAGCCGTACGACGCGGAGACCCACCACATCAACCCGACCTGCGGCGACGAGGTGACCCTGCGGGTCAAGCTCGGCGACGATCCCGCCCACCCGACCGTGCAGGACGTCTCGTACGAGTCGCTCGGCTGCTCGATCAGCCAGGCGTCGACGTCGGTGCTCACCGACCTGGTGGTCGGCAAGAGCGTCGAGGAGGCGTTCCGGATCCTGGAGTCGTTCCAGGAGATGGCGCAGAGCCGCGGCAAGGTGCCCGGGGACGAGGAGATCATCGGCGACGGGATCGCGTTCGCCGGCGTCTCCAAGTACCCGGCGCGCGTGAAGTGTGCTCTGCTGGGCTGGATGGCGTTCAAGGACGCGGTCGCGCGGGTGAAGGAGGAGGCATGAGCGACAACACCACCGGGACGGCCGACGAGGAGATCGTCCGGGGCGCCGCCGGGATGCCGGAGCCGCCGGCCGCGCAGGCCGCCGGCGACGGTCCCTCGCTCGACGACGTCGAGGAGGCCATGCGCGACGTCGTCGACCCCGAGCTGGGGATCAACGTCGTCGACCTCGGCCTGGTCTACGGCCTGAAGGTCGAGGACAACAAGGCGATCATCGACATGACCCTGACGTCGGCGGCCTGCCCGCTGACGGACGTGATCGAGGAGCAGGCCCGCTCCGCCCTCACCGGCCCGAGCAACGGCGGCCTGGTCGAGGACATCACGATCAACTGGGTCTGGATGCCGCCGTGGGGCCCGGAGAAGATCACCGAGGACGGCCGCGAGCAGCTGCGCGCCCTCGGCTTCCGCGTCTAGACCGTTCCGCGAGTCGGCACTCCCGACGCACCGAACCCCACATCCCGGGATGTCCCGAGATGTGGGGTTCGGCCGCTCGGGAGTGCCGACCCGCGCGTTCTCAGCCGCCGTCGCCGCGCTCGCGCAGCAGGTAGGGCTGGAGGTGCCGGTAGCCCCGGACCTGTAAGGGCTTGAGCCGGCGGGTGCTGAACCGCTCGTCGCCCTCGATCCCGTGCGCGACCTCCCGGTCGACCAGCACGGTGTCCGGGCGGGCGTGCGTGGTGAGCCGGGCGGCGATGTTGACCGGCTCGCCGTAGACGTCGCCGAAGCGCAGCAGCACGTCGCCCGCGGCCAGCCCGATGCGCAGCGGGGGGAGCGAGGGCTCGCGCCGCACCCGCTCGCGCAGCCGCAGGGCCAGCCACGCGGCCTCGGCGGGCTCGTCGGTCACGAACAGCACCTCGTCGCCGACGGTCTTCACCAGCCGCCCGCCGCACTCCGTGATGACGTCCGCGGTGCCGGCCTCGAAGTGCTCGATCATCTCGGACAGCTCGGCGGGGGAACGCCGCCGCGTGGTGCGGGTGAAGCCGACCATGTCCGCGAACCCGACGGCGAGGGTGCGGGTCTCGGCCGACTCCGGGTCGTCGAGCGGACCGACCACGAACCGGGACACGGCGGCCGCCATGTGCCGCCGCCAGATGTAGGCCTGCACGCGTTCCAGCGTCGGCAGCAGCTCGGCCGTGAACCGCAGGGCGGCCTCGGGCTCCATCTCTCCGGAGCCGGAGCCGGAACCGGCCGTCGGCGCCGCCCGGTCGGCCACCATCCGGGCCAGCATCCCGACCTGCCAGTCCGCGAGCCGGGACACCGACTGCGCGATCGCACGCAGGACCGTCTCGCGAACGTCCGTGGGCAGCGAACGGGCCACGGGATCGGTGGCGAGCAGCCCGGCGGCGTCGACGTCCCCGTCGGTGAAGTAGACCAGCTCGTCCGGCACCTCGGGGAAGCCGAGCGACCGCCAGAGCCGCAGGCCCTCCTCCTCGGGAACCCCGGCCCGCTCCAGCACCTCGGCGCGGGTGTAGCGCCGCGGGGCGCCGAGGATCATCTCCTCCAGCGCCCCGACCAGCGGGGCGGACTCGGCCAGCCGGCGCCGCTCGCCCCGGGCCGCGGCGTCGAGGAACGACCCGAGGTCGTCCAGCCAGCCCTCGCTCACGGACGGCTCAGGTGGTGTGCACGATCAGGACGTCGACGCCCGAGCGGCGGGCGACGTCCGACGGGACCGAGCCGAGGATGCGCCCGCTGAGGGTGTTGAGGCCCTTGTTGCCCACCACGAGCAGGTCGGCCTTGCGCTCCAGGACCGCCTTGCGCAGCACGTCGGCCGGTGCGCCGTCCTCGGCGATCTTGCTGATCTTGGTGGCGCCGACCGCGGCGGCCTTGTCCTCGGCGGTGCGCAGCACCTCCTCGGCGGGCGTCCAGCCGCGGACCTGGTAGGCCTCGGCGCCGAGCGCGTCCTCGGCGTCCAGGGTCTCGTCGCGCGAGGCCGGCGTGTAGGCCGAGACCAGCACGAGCTCGGCGTCGGAGTCGCGGGCGACGGCGGCCGCGCGCTCCACGGCGACGTACGAGGTCGCCGATCCGTCCGTGCCGACGACGACGGTGGTGTAGGCGGACATGTGCCCTCCGGGGGATCGGTCACACGGTGTCCCGGGCAGATTACCGACCGGTAGTTCGCTGACCTGCACCGACTCGCGAGCATCACCCGGTGGTGGCGGGACGGGCCCGGGGCAGCAGCGCGGGACCCACGAGCCGGGCGCGCAACGACCAGTCCGCGCGGGCCCAGAGCGCGCGCATGGCGGCGGCCGTGCCGGGCAGGTCGGCGCGGCCGGTGAGGTAGGCCCAGCGGTGGTGCGCGGGCAGCCCCAGGAACGCCTCGAAGAAGGCCGGCACCCGCTCGGGCGGCATGCGCAGCAGCGCCTCCAGGCCGCGGTGGCGCAACACGTGCACCGCGCGGGCCTGGGCCGGCCACACGACGGACCGGGCCGCGCGGCGGGGGGCGGGCCCGGCCAGCGCCTCCGCCAGCTGCGGGGCCAGGCGCAGCGCGGTCGCCACCGAGAAGCCGGTGGCGGGATGGACCAGCGCGCCCGCGGCGCCGAACGCGGGCCCGGGAGCCAGCGTCGCGCCGACGGGCCCCTCGACGGGGAACCGGACGCGCTCGTCGCCGGCGTCGGCGGGCGGGGGGACACCGCGGTGGGCGAGGCGGGCCTGCAGCCGTGCGCGCAGCTCGGGCAGGGGCAGGCCGGGGCGGCGGGCCAGGGAGGTCTCCTCGACCAGCACCCGGCCGCCGCCGAGCGGCACGGCGTAGAGGAAGGTCGGCCAGGCCCCGCCGGTCCGCCCGTGCTCCTGCCGCCAGTCCATGAACAGCGCCTCGCCCGGCGCCACCAACGGGGCGGCCACGGCCTCGTCGACGATCAGCCCGTACGCCGTCTGCTCCGCGACCGGCCGGCGCGCGCGGGCGGGCCGGTGCCCGGTGGCGTCGACGACCAGCCGCGCCGGGACGCGCCCGCCGGCCAGCCGGGCGTACCCCGGCTCGCTGCCCACCACCTTCGCCCGGTGGACCGCGACGCCGGCCAGTCCCGCATCGAGGTGGGCGCGCAGCGCGGCGGTGTCGAGGATCGTGTACTCCCAGCCCAGCCGGTGCTCGGTCAGCGCGACGGCCCGGCCCTGCGCCCGGGCTGCGACGACGTCCGCCGGCAGGTCCGCCGGGAGCTCGCCCGCCCACGCCGCGTAGGTCGCGCGCCAGGGGCGGTCCGGGGCGGGGTCGGCCAGCGCGGTCCGCAGGCCGAGCCGCACGCAGGCGCCGGCGAGGGCGCGCCCGGCCGGGCCGCCGCCGGCCACCAGCACGTCCACCGGCCCACGACCCGGAGCCGCCGGCCCTTCCGGCCCTGCGCTCCGCGCCTCCGGCTGTGGGGTCCGCGCCCCCGGGCGTGCCGGCTGCGCCTCCGGCCGTGCCGGTTGTGCCCTCTGCGCCGCGGGTTCCCGCACGTTCAGCCGTTCCTCCCGGACGCGAGGGCGCCGCCGTCGAGCCGGACGGTCTCGCCCGTGATCCAGCCCGACGCGTCGGACACCAGGAACCCGACGGCCGCGGCGACGTCCTCCGGGGTGCCGAGCCGCTTCAGTGGGTAGCCGTTCGCCACGCCCTGCTCGTCGTGCTCGTAGAGCGCCGCCGCGAACCGCGTCTTGACGACGGCGGGGGCCACGGCGTTGACGCGGATGCCCGGGCCGAGCTGGCCGGCCAGCTCCTCGGTGAGCCGGATGAGCGCACCCTTGGACGCCCCGTAGGCACCGATGACGCCGGTGGCCCGGATCCCGGCCATCGACGCGACGTTGACGACCGCCCCGCCGTGGTCGCGCATCCACGCCCGGTACGCGAGCTGCACGAACCCGAGCGGGGCGACGACGTTGACGTCGAAGATCTTCGACACGGCGCCCAGGTCCGCGTCGACCAGCGGGCCGTACTGCGGGTTGATGCCGGCATTGTTGACCAGGATCGCGACGTTGCCGAAGGCCTCGACGGTGCGCGCCACGGCCTCCTCGCGGTGCACGGGGTCGCCCGCGTTGCCCGCCACCGTCAGGACGCGGTCCGGCGCACCGAGCTCCGCCGCCGCGGCCTCGAGATCGGGCTGCTTGCGGCCCGTGATGGTGACGGACGCGCCGCGGGACAGCAGCTCGGCGGCGACGGCGAGCCCGATCCCGCGGCTCGCGCCCGTGACGAGCGCCGCGCGACCTGCGAGATCCCCCGTGGCGTCGGTGACTTCGGTCATGACGGTGACCCTACGGGGCAAAACGGGGTGCGCGGGCCGGTAGCCTGGACGCGTGATCCTGATCGAGTAGGCGCCGCGCCCCGGCACCCGTGTGCCCTCAGGCCGCCCTTCTCGTTCCGACCCCTCCCGGAGTCCCTTCATGATCACCGCCACCGACCTCGAGCTGCGCGCCGGCTCCCGGATCCTGCTTTCCGGCGCCACGCTGCGCGTCCAGCCCGGCGACCGGATCGGCCTCGTCGGCCGCAACGGCGCCGGTAAGACCACGTCCATGCGCGTGCTGGCGGGGGAGGGCGAGCCGTACGGGGGCTCCGTCTCCACCAACTCGCCCGTCGGCTACCTCCCGCAGGACCCGCGCGAGGGCGACCTCTCCGTCACCGCGAAGGACCGGGTGCTCTCCGCCCGCGGCCTCGACGAGCTGCTGCGCAAGCTGGAGAAGGTCCAGACCGCGATGGCCGAGCTGGTCGACGGCCCCGAGAACGAGAAGGCCGTGCGCGAGTACGGGCGGCTGGAGGAGCGCTTCGCCGCGCTCGGCGGGTACGCCGCCGAGAGCGAGGCCGCCCGGATCTGTACCAACCTCGGCCTGCCCGAGCGGGTGCTGAACCAGCAGATCGCCACCCTGTCCGGCGGGCAGCGCCGGCGCGTCGAGCTGGCCCGGATCCTGTTCGCGGCGTCGGACGGCGGCTCGCAGAGCGCCACCACGCTGCTGCTCGACGAGCCGACCAACCACCTCGACGCCGACTCCATCACCTGGCTGCGCGGGTTCCTGCAGGCCCACGAGGGCGGGCTCGTGGTGATCAGCCACGACACCGACCTGCTGGCCGCCGTGGTGAACAAGGTGTGGTTCCTCGACGCGACCCGCGGCGAGGTCGACCAGTACAACATGAACTGGAAGCGCTACCTCGAGGCGCGCGCCACGGACGAGAAGCGCCGCCGCCGCGAGCGGGCCAACGCCGAGAAGAAGGCGTCGGCGCTGCACGCCCAGGCCGCGAAGATGGGCGCCAAGGCCACGAAGGCCGTCGCCGCGAAGAACATGGCCCGGCGCGCGGACGAGCTGCTGGCCAACCTGGAGCCGGAGCGCCAGGCGGACCGGGTGGCCAAGATCCGGTTCCCCACGCCGGCCCCGTGCGGGCGCACCCCGCTCACCGCGGAGAACCTCTCCAAGGCGTACGGCTCCCTCGAGGTGTTCACCGGGGTGGACCTGGCCGTCGACCGCGGGACCAAGGTCGTGGTCCTGGGGCTCAACGGCGCGGGCAAGACCACGCTGCTGCGGCTGCTGGCCGGCACCGAGAAGTCGGACTCCGGCGCCGTCGTGCCGGGTCACGGGCTGCGCACCGGCTACTTCGCGCAGGAGCACGACACCCTCGACATGGACGCGAGCGTCTGGGAGAACATCCGGCACGCCTCGCCCGACGCCCCGGAGCAGCAGCTCCGCACGGTGCTGGGCACGTTCATGTTCTCCGGCGAGCAGCTGGAGCAGCCTGCGGGCACGCTCTCCGGCGGTGAGCGCACCCGGCTCGCGATGGCCGGGCTGGTCTCCAGCGCGGCGAACGTGCTGCTGCTCGACGAGCCGACGAACAACCTCGACCCGGCCAGCCGCGAGCAGGTGCTCGATGCGTTGCGCCGCTTCGAGGGTGCCGTCGTGCTGGTCACCCACGACCCGGGCGCCGTCGAGGCACTTGAACCCGACAAGGTGATCGTGCTGCCGGACGGTACCGAGGACCACTGGTCCGCGGACTACCTGGAACTCGTCCAGCTGGCGTAGGCCACGCGCCCGTGACGGCGAGGTGACCTCCGCGTGACGCCGGGGCCGAATGCGATCACCCGTCCGCGTGATCCGAACGGGGTAACCGTTCACCGATCATGCGGGATGTTGCGCTGGCCACATCCCGACAGAAGGATCATCATGGCTCGCACCGACGAGCCGATCGGCGGCTCCGGTCCGCGGGCGCGGGGTCCGCGGTGGGGCAGAGGAGGTCAATGTCGTGGCCGACCTGAAGAAGGGAGCCCGGATCACGGGCACCCAGCGGGACAAACTCGCCACCGATCTGAAGAAGAAGTACGAGAAGGGCGCCAGCATCCGCGCCCTGGCCGAGCAGACCGGACGGTCCTATGGCTTCGTGCACCGCGTGCTGAGCGAGACCGGGGTGACGCTGCGCGGTCGCGGCGGGGCCACCCGCACCAAGAAGAAGTAGGACGGCCGGGAGTCGTCCCGGAACCATCCACGTCGGCACGCGCCCGCCACCGTCCGCGGTCCACGGCGGCGGGTCGACGTGTCCGCACCCACTCGGGCCGGTCGTGAGCGCGTGATCACGTCCTGACCCCACGTGTGACGCGTGCCGCCGCGACCCTCGCACTAGGGTCGACACCTGGATCTCGGGTTCGGCCTCCGGCGACGCGTCGTGGCCCCATGATGCGGTTCGGGTGAGGTGTGTGGACAGGCCGCTCACGATCATGCGCGGGATGACGCGGGCGGCCGACGCCCCGCGCTCCGTCGCCAAGGGGACGATCCCGCGGATCTGGCGGTTCGCCCGGCCCTACCGGGGCTGGCTGCTGGCCTTCCTCCTGCTCACGACCGGCACGGCGGTCATCGGCGTCGTCACGCCGCTGCTCGCCGGCCGGGTCGTCGACGCGATCGTCGCGGGTGGCGCCGACGCGGCCCGCCGGGTGGTCACGCTCGCGCTCTCCATCGCCGCGCTGGCCGTGGCCGAGGCGCTGATCGGGCTGGCCACCCGCTGGTTCTCCTCGCGCATCGGCGAGGGTCTGATCGTCGACCTCCGCACCGCCGTGTTCACGCACGTCCAGCGCATGCCGGTCGCCTTCTTCATGCGAACCCGTACCGGCGCGCTGGTCAGCCGGCTGAACAACGACGTGATCGGCGCGCAGTCGGCGATCACGACCACGCTCGCGAGCGTCCTGTCCAACGTCATCCAGCTGACCCTCGCGCTCGCCGTGATGATCGGGCTGGCGTGGCAGGTCACCGTGCTCGCGCTGGTCCTGCTGCCGATCTTCGTGCTGCCCGCCCGGCGGATGGGCCGGCGCATCGCCGACCTGCGGCGGGACTCGGCGAACCTCAACGCGTCGATGAGCACGCAGATGACCGAGCGGTTCTCGGCGGCCGGCGCCACGCTGGTCAAGCTGTTCGGGCGGCCGCGGGAGGAGGCGCGCGAGTTCGGCGACCGCGCCGAGCGGGTCCGCGACATCGGGGTCCGGACGGCGATGGTGTCCCGGGTCTTCGTCGCGTCCCTGTCGCTGGTCTCCGCGCTGGCCCAGGCGCTGGTCTACGGCCTCGGCGGCTGGCTCGCCGTCACCGGGCGGATCGAGCCGGGCACGGTCGTGACCCTCGCCCTGCTGCTCACCCGGCTCTACACACCGATGACCTCACTGGCCAACGCCCGCGTGGACATCATGACCGCGCTGGTCGCGTTCGAGCGGGTCTTCGAGGTCCTCGACCTGGAGCCGATGATCACCGAGCGGCCGGACGGCCGCGCGTTGCCGCCCGGCCCGGTGTCGGTGCGGTTGCGCGCGGTCCACTTCTCCTACCCGACGGCCGAGCAGGTCTCGCTCGCCTCGCTGGAGGACGTCGCCGTGCTGGACCGCCGCGCCCCCGGTGAGGTGCTGCACGGAATCGACCTGGAGGTGCCGGCGGGCTCGCTGCTGGCGCTGGTCGGGCCGTCCGGGGCCGGGAAGTCGACCATCGCGTCACTGCTCCCGCGGCTCTACGACGTCGACTCCGGCGCCGTCGAGCTCTCCGGTGTCGACGTCCGGGACCTGACCTTCGACGCGCTGCGCGGCGCCGTCGGCGTGGTGACCCAGGACGGGCACCTCTTCCACGACACCATCGCGGCCAACCTGCGCTACGCCCGCCCGGAGGCGACGGACGGCGAGCTGCGCGAGGCCCTGCGCCGAGCCCGGCTCGGCGAGCTGCTCGACCAGCTGCCCGACGGGCTCGAGACCGTCGTGGGGGAGCGCGGCTACCGGCTCTCCGGCGGCGAGCGGCAGCGGCTCACGATCGCGCGGCTGCTGCTGGCCCGGCCGCCGGTCGTGGTGCTCGACGAGGCGACCGCGCACCTCGACTCCGAGTCCGAGGCCGCGGTGCAGGAGGCCCTGGCCGAGGCGCTGGTGGGGCGGACCGCGATCGTCATCGCGCACCGGCTGTCGACCGTCCGCGCCGCGGACCGGATCGCGGTCGTCGAGGCCGGGCGGGTGACCGAGCAGGGCACGCACGCCGAGCTGCTGGCCGCGGAGGGGCGCTACGCCGCGTTGCACCGCACCCAGTTCGCCGATCCGGACCTGCCGGACGCCGCCTGTCTGGTCCCGGGCTGCCCCCACACCCACGAGGACCACACGCACGACCAGGGCGATCTGCCTCTCAGGCGCTGACCCGGCGACCGGATCGGTTGTAGCATGCTAACGATTGTGCTGCCGCAACCACCGTCGTTCGGAGGGGCCCTGTGCCCGAGCTCGACCGCAGGCACCGCCTGCTGGTGCTCGTGATCTGTTGTTCCAGCCTGTTCGTGGTCAGCATGGACTCGACCATCGTCAACCTGGCGCTGCCGTCGATCCAGGCCGATCTGTCGGCGTCGGTCACCTCGTTGCAGTGGACGATCGACGCCTACACGCTCACCCTCGCGAGCCTGCTCATGCTGGCCGGGTCGACCGCGGACCGGGTGGGGCGCAAGCGGATCTTCCGGATCGGGCTGGTCCTGTTCGGCGTCGGCTCGCTGCTGTGCAGCGTCGCGCCCTCGGCCGGGGCGCTCGTCGGGTTCCGCGTGGTGCAGGCGCTGGGCGGGGCGATGCTCAACCCCGTCGCCATGTCGATCATCGTCAACGTCTTCACCGACCCCCGCGAGCGCGCCCGTGCGATCGGGGCGTGGGGCAGCGTCGTCGGGCTGAGCATGGCGCTGGGCCCGCTGATCGGCGGCGCGCTGGTCGAGGCGGTCGGCTGGCGGTCGGTGTTCTGGATCAACGTGCCCGTGGTCGTGGCCGCCGTCGTGGCGACGACCCGGTTCGTGCCGGAGTCCCGCGCCCCGCGGCCGCGGCGGCTCGACCCGGTGGGCCAGGTGCTGATGGCGGTGCTGCTGGGCGGCGCCACCTTCGCCATCATCGAGGGCCCGGCACAGGGCTGGACCTCGCCGTGGGTCCTCGGCTGCGCGGTCGCGGCGGCCGCCGCGCTGGTGACGCTGCTGCCGTGGGAGCGGAGCCGGCCGGAACCCCTGCTCGACCCGCGCTTCTTCCGCAGCGTCCCGTTCGCCGGCGCCACGGTGATCGCGGTGTGTGCCTTCGCCAGCCTCGCCGGCTTCCTCTTCGTCAACGCGCTCTACCTGCAGTCCGCCCGCGGCTACTCGCCGCTGCACGCCGGGCTGCTCACGCTGCCGATGGCCGCGATGGCCGCGGTCCTGCCGACCGTCGCCGGGCGGCTCGTCGCCACCCGGGGGGCGCGGATCCCGCTCGTCGTCGGCGGGGCGGGGCTCGTGCTGTCCGGCGCGGTGCTGCTGACCCTGCGCACCGACTCGCCGCTGTGGGTGCTGATCACCGCCTACGTGCTGTTCGGGATCGCGTTCGGCATGGTCAACCCGCCGATCACCAACACCGCCGTCTCCGGCATGCCGGCCGCGCAGGCCGGGGTGGCCTCGGCGGTGGCGTCCACGAGCCGGCAGGTCGGCACGGCCCTCGGCGTCGCAATCATCGGCTCGGCGGTCACGGCGTCCGTCGTCGGGCCGCTGCCGACCGGGCTCGCCGCGGCCACCCACGTCGGCTGGGCGGTGCAGATCGGGTGCGGGGTCGCCGTCCTCGTGCTGGGCCTGGTCTCGACGACGGCGTGGGCGCGGCGCACCGCCGGCCACACCGCCGAGCTCTTCGCCACCTCGGACGTGCCGGCCCGGGCGGGTGTGTCGTGACGGTCGAGCGCGAGCGCGAGGTCCGGGAGCTCGACCCCGCCGACCCGGCCGTGCGGGCCTGGGGCCGGATGCGGGCGCTCGTCGTCGACCAGCACGACCGGCGGCGCGAGGCGTGCGAGGCCGTCGGGCTGAGCTTCGTGCGGGTCAAGGCGCTGCTCGCGGTGGCGCGCGAGCCGGGGACGCTCTCCGACCTCGCCGACCGGCTGTCGGTCGACCGGCCCTACGCCACCGTCGTGGTCGACGAGCTGCAGAAGCGCGGCCTCGTCCGCCGCGAGCACCATCCGGAGGACCGGCGCTGCAAGATCGTCAGCGTCACGGCGGACGGGGAGCGGGCCGCCGCCACCGCCGGGGCGATCCTGGGCGACCCGCCGCCGATCCTGCGCGCTCTGCCGCCGGAGGACCTCGCCCACCTCGACCGGATCCTCGCCGCCCTCTGACGCGAGTCGGGAGTCCGGCGGCGCGAGTCGGGAGTTCCGGCAGCGCGAATTGGGGGTTCCGGCGGCGCGAGTCGGGAGTTCCGGCAGAGCGAGTTCCGGGTTCACGGGGCGAGGTGGCGGCCCCGGTACGCGGTGGGGGACACGCCGTACGCGGTCCGGAAGGCCCGGCTGAAGGTGGCGAGGTCGGGGAAGCCCCAGCGCCGCGCGACGTCCGTGACCGGCTCGCCGGCCCGCCGCCGGTCGCCCAGCTCGCGGCGGCAGTGCTCCAGACGCAACCGGCGGATCCGCCGGTTCACCGTCTCGCCGGTCGAGGCGAAGAGCCGGTGCAGCTGGCGCACCGACACGAAGTGCGCCCGTGCCACGGCGGCCGGACCCAGGGCGGGATCGGCGAGGTGGGTGCCGACGTAGGTGAGCATCTCCCGCAGCAACGCCTGCTGCGGCCGGTCGACGGCGAGTGGCCCGGCCAGGTGCTCCACGGCCAGGGTGGTCACCAGGTCGCCGGTCTCGTCGGCCACCCGCGCGGCGCCGGCGGGGGTCAGCCGCGGTGGTGCGGCGAGCAGCCCGCGCAGCATCCCGCCGACGATCCCGGACAGACCCTCCCGGCCGTCCATCCGCAGCGCGGTGGCGCGGACGGACTCCCCGGCGTCGAGCCCGACGGAGGCGCGCGGCCAGGTGAAGACCTCGAGGCACCAGTCCCCGCCGAGCCGCCAGCGGAACGGCCGCCCGGTCTCGTAGACGGCGAAGTCGCCGCCGGCGAGGGCGGCGCGGCGACCGTCCTGCTCCAGCACGCCGGTGCCCCGCGTGATCATCCCGATCTGCAGGAACTCCTGGTCGTCGGCCGCGGCGAGCGAGGGTGTCCGCCGGCAGACCTGGTCGACCGAGGAGACCTCCGAGACCTGCAGGTGGGCGACGGTCGCGTTGCGCACCGCGCCGGTGAACGTCCCGATCCGGCGGTCGGCGGCGATGTCGAGGGCCACGAAGTCGTGCCGGATGGTGTCCCGCCACTCGTCGAAGCGGCGGGTGGCGTGTCGGTCCGTGCCGCCGGGCGCCGATCCGGGTGCGAGGACCACGGTCACCTCCTGCGCTGACGGCGGCACTCCCGCCGGCTCGCTCCGGAGGGAACCAGACGCAGGTTCGCAGTGTGGTGCGGGCGCGTCAACGCCTCCGTCCGCCGGTTCCCCGCCGTCGGTGCCCGTCGCTCAGCGCCCGGCGGTCGTCGCTCGGTGCCCACCACCGGTCACTCGCTGCCCACCTCCGGTCGCTCGGTGCCAAGCCGGGCCGGGCCGGCGCGCACCAGGATGAGTCACCCACCACGACCCCGGAGCGACCGCGATGACCCTCGCCGACCTGCCCCTCCTCGCCGTCGGGGAGACGGGCACCCACCGCGCGATCTGCCCGCACGACTGCCCCGACGGGTGCTCCATGCTGGTCACGGTCGAGAACGGCAGGGCTACGGGTGTGCGGGGCGACCCCGACCACCCGTTCACCCGCGGCGGCCTGTGCGTGAAGGTGAACAACTACGTCGACCGGGTCTACAGCCCGGACCGGGTCACCACGCCGCTGCGCCGCACGGGGCCGAAGGGCTCCGGCCGGTTCGCGCCGATCACCTGGGACGAGGCGATCACCGAGATCGCGGACCGGTTCCGCGGCGTGGTCGCGGAGCACGGGCCCGAGGCGATCATGCCCGTGAGCTACCTGGGCACCCAGGGCACGCTCAACGGGCTCAACGTCGGCGACCCCTTCTTCAACCGGCTGGGCGCCACCGTCGCCGAGCGCACCTTCTGCGACTCCGGCGCGTCGACGGCGTACGTGATGAGCCTCGGCCCGACGGCGGGCGTCGACCCCGAGAGCCTGGTGCACTCGCGTTACATCGTGATCTGGGCCTGCAACATGGTCTCGACGAACCTGCACCTCTGGCCGTTCGTGGCCGAGGCGCAGAAGCGGGGCGCCAAGGTCGTGGTCATCGACCCGGTCCGGCACCGCACGGCCAGGCGCGCCGACTGGCACATCCCGATCCGCCCGGGCACCGACGGCGCCCTGGCCCTCGCGCTGATCCACGTCATCCTCGCCGAGGGCCTGACCGACGCCGAGTACGTCGCCGAGCACACGGTGGGTGTCGAGGAGCTCGCGGAGCGGGTCCGCGACTGCACCCCGGAGTGGGCGTCGGAGGAGACGGGCATCCCGGCCGAGGACATCCGGACGCTGGCCCGGGAGTACGCGGCCGGGCAGCCGTCGATGATCCGGATCGGCGTGGCCATCGAGCGGCACTCCGGCGGCGGGCAGACGGTGCGCGCGATCTCCTGTCTCCCCGGGCTCGTCGGCGCCTGGCGCAAGCCCGGCGGCGGGCTGCTCGCGCTGCCGCTGTGGGCCTTCCCGGTGAACTGGGACGCGCTCTCCCAGCCACAGCTGCGACCCGAGGGCACCCGGGTGGTCAACCAGTACCTGCTGGGGAAGGCGCTGACCGGGGAGATGGGGCTCGACCCCGGCATCCACGCGCTGATGGTCTACAACGCCAACCCGCTGGTCGTGTGCCCCGACCAGGAGCGGATGGTCGCGGGGCTGTCCCGCGAGGACCTCTTCACCGTGGTCAGCGAGCAGTTCCTCACCGACACCGCGCAGTACGCCGACATCGTGCTGCCGGCCACCACCCAGCTCGAGCAGCTCGACGTCATGTTCTCGTGGGGACACTTCTACATCGGGCTGAACCGGCCCTCGATCCCGCCGGTGGGGGAGGCGATCCCCAACACCGAGCTCTTCCGGCGGCTCGCCGCCGCCATGGGGTTCGACGACGAGTGCTTCCGGATGACCGACGAGGAGCTGATCGCGCAGGCCTACGACTGGTCCGCCCCGGCGCTGGAGGGCCTCACCCCCGAGTCGCTGGGGCGCAGTGGCTGGGCGCGGCTGAACCTGCCCGACGCCGACCGGTACGCCCCGCACGTCGAGGGCGGCTTCCCGACGCCGTCGGGGAAGCAGGAGTTCCTCTCCGCCGCCGCGGCGGGCGGGAACTTCGTGCTCCCGCTCTTCCGGCAGGGGTCGAACGAGGCCCAGCCGGGCGGCGAGGTCGACCCACTGCCGCACTACATCCCGCCGGCGCGCAGCGACTACCCGCTGCACCTCGTCTCGCCCAAGGCGCACGCGTTCCTCAACTCGTCCTACGGGAACCTGGGCGCCCAGCAGCGGGTGCAGGGCGAGCCGTCGGCGATCGTGCACCCGGCCGACGCGGAGACCCGCGGGATCGTCGAGGGCTCGCTGGTCCGGGTCTTCAACGAGCGCGGGGAGTTCCTCGTCAAGGTCACGGTGTCCGACGAGGTGGCCCGCGGCGTCGTCCTGGCGTCGATGGGGCAGTGGCGCTCGCAGGCGAAGGGCCTGGCCACGGTCAACGCGGTCAACCCCACCGAGTTCGCCGACCTCGGCAACGCGCCGACCTTCTCCGACACGCGCGTCGAGGTCGAGCCGGCCTAGCCGTCCCGCAGGACCCGTCCGCTCCCGACCTGCCCGCCGGCCCCACACCCCCTCCGGGGCCGGCGGGCCCGCCTGCCGGGATCAGCCGCGCAGCGTCCGCACGCTCTGCTCGACGAGGTCCAGCACGCCGTCGAGGGCGTCGGCCGGCAGCCCCATGGCCAGGTGCGACACCAGCCCCTCCAGCACCAGCTCCAGGTACTGGGCCAGCACCGGGACCGGGACGTCGTCGCGCAGCGCCCCCGCGGCGGCCTGCCGCTCGAGCCGCTCCCGGGTGGCCGCGGTCAGCTCGGCGGAGTGCGCCTGCCAGCGCTCGCGGAAGTCCGGGTCGGTGCGCAGCCGCCGCGAGACCTCGAGACGGGTGCCGAGCCAGCTGAGGTCTCCGTCGGGATCCGGGGCCGGACCCGTTGCCGCGACCCCGTCGTGGTCCCGCGCGTCGGCGCGGGTGCCGTCGAGCAGGTTCCGCATGACCTGGACCAGGCCCTGCTCGGCGACGACGTCGGCCATCCGGCGGGCGTCCTGCTCGGCGAGGGCGAGGAACAGTGCGTCCTTGTCGCGGAAGTAGTGGAAGATCGCGCCGCGGGAGAGCCCCGTGCTCTGCTCGAGCCGCCGGACCGTCGCCCCCTCGTACCCGTGCGCGGCGAAGCACCGCCGGGCGCCGTCGAGGATGTGCTGGCGCCGGGCGGCGAGCTGGTCGGTACTCACACGGGGCACGCGTCCAGTATCCCGTACGTACGTCTTGTGGCGCAGGCCGCGGGAACGGGTCCGGGAAAGGCCGCGAGAAGGGCCTGCAACTGTCGGACCCCGCGGGTAGCGTTCGATCCGTGCTTCCAGACGCGGGGATCGTGCCCGCCGTCCCGGGGCCGGAGGGCGTTCCCGCGCCGTCCGGGGTCCCGGTGCAGGCGGGACCCAGCTCCACGGCCCGGGGGGCGGAACGGCCCGCGGCGGGTACCGAGCTGCGCAGCCGGGCGGAGGCCGAGGCCTACGTCGCCTCGGTCTGCTTCAAGCACGGACCCCCACGGTACGTGGGCGTGGAGCTCGAATGGCTCCTGCGCCCCGCCCGGCCCGCCGACCCCGCCGATCTCGCCGACCTGCTCGGCGCGCTCGGCCCGCACGCCCCCGCCCCGCTCGTCCCCGGATCCCCCGCCGCCCCGCTGCCGCACGGCTCGGTCGTCACCGTCGAGCCCGGTGGCCAGGTCGAGCTCGCCAGCCCCCCGACGGCCGGGCTGGCCGCCCTCGTCGCCACCGTCGAGGCCGACTCCGCCGCCCTCCACGACCGGCTCGCCGCCCGCGGCCTCACCCCCGAACCCCGCGCCGCCGATCCCGTCCGGCCCGCGCGGCGGCTCCTGCAGCTCCCGCGCTACCGCGCCATGGAGCGCGCCTTCGACCGCTTCGGCCCGCACGGCCGCAGCGGCATGTGCTCCACGTCCGCGGTCCAGGTCGCGCTCGACGCCGGGGAGCATGCCGACCTGCCCGCCCGTTGGGCGATGCTGCACGACCTGGGCCCGGTCCTCGTGGCCGCGTTCGCGAACTCGCCGCTGCTGCACGGGAGGCGCACCGGCTGGAAGTCCAGCCGGCTGGCCGCCTGGCTGGCCCTCGATCCCGCCCGCACGGCGCCGCCGTCGTCGGTCGAGGGCGACCCGGCCGCGGCGTGGGCCGAGCGGGTGGTGGGCACACCGCTGCTCTGCGTGCGCGGCGCGGGGGAATGGTCCACCCCGGAGGGCGTGACCTTCGCCGACTGGGTCGAGGGCCGGCTGCCCGGCCGCAGGCCGACCGTCGCCGACCTGGAGTACCACATCTCCACGCTGTTCCCGCCGGTCCGGCCGCGCGGGTTCCTCGAGGTCCGGTACGTCGACGGGCAGCAGAGAGCGGACTGGGCCCTCCCGGTCGCCGTGCTCGCCGCGCTGACCGCCCGGCGCGCGGTCGTCGACCGGGTGCGGGAGATCTGTGCGCCCGCCCGGCTGCGCTGGACCTCCGCGGCCCGGCACGGACTCGAGGACCGTGTCCTCGCCGCGGCCGCCGTCGAGGTGTTCACGCTGGCGTGCGCCGAGCTGCCCGCGCTCGACCCGCCGCCCGGCCTGCTGGACCGGTTGGTGGAGGTCACCGAGCGGCGCGTCGCCGCCGGCCGCTGCCCCGCCGACGACCCGCTGCCCGGGGAACCGCCCTCCGGCGGCCCTCTCGAGACGCTCGAGATCATCCCGTCCCCGACGGAGGGAGCACTCCCGTGACGATCACGCCCGAGACCGACCCCTTCCACGCCGCCGAGCAGCTCCGCACCCACGTCGCGGGGCTGCTCGAGCGGTCCCGTGCCCGCAGCACCGGGCTCACCGACGCGGTCGACGAGGGCGACCTCGTCGCCCAGCACTCGCCGCTGATGTCCCCGCTGGTCTGGGACCTCGCGCACATCGGCAGCCAGGAGGAGCTCTGGCTGGTGCGCGACGTCGGCGGCCGCCCGCCGCTGCGCCCCGAGATCGACGGGCTGTACGACGCCTTCCAGCACAGCCGGGCCAGCCGCGTCGAGCTGCCCCTGCTGACCCCGCCGGAGGCCCGACGCTATGTTGCCGAGGTGCGGGAGAAGGCGCTCGACGCGCTGGAGCGCAGCCCGCTACGCGGCCGCCGGCTGGAGCACGAGGGCTTCGCCTTCGGCATGATCGTCCAGCACGAGCAGCAGCACGACGAGACCATGCTGGCCACCCACCAGCTGCGGGCCGGGGCACCGGTGCTGCAGGCCCCCGAGCCGCCGCCGGGGCGTCGCCTCGCCGCGCGCGAGGTGCTGGTGCCCGCGGGGGCGTTCACCCAGGGCACCTCGACCGAACCGTGGGCGCTGGACAACGAGCGCCCCGCGCACCCGGTCCCGTTGCCCGCCTACTGGATCGACACCCACCCGGTGACCAACGGCGAGTACGCCGCCTTCGTCGAGGCCGGCGGCTACACCGATCCGCGCTGGTGGAGCGAGGAGGGCTGGCGGCACCGTTCGGCCGAGGGCCTGGTCGCACCGCAGTTCTGGGAGCGGGACCCCGCGGGCGAGTGGTGGCGGCGCCGGTTCGGCGTGGTCGAGCGCGTGCCGGCCGACGAGCCGGTGGTGCACGTCTGCTTCCACGAGGCCGCGGCGTACGCCCGGTGGGCCGGCAAGCGGCTGCCCACCGAGGCGGAGTGGGAGAAGGCCGCGCGCTTCGACCCCGCCACCGGGCGCAGCCGGCGCTACCCGTGGGGTGACGGGTCGCCGACCGAGCGGCACGCCAACCTGGGGCAGCGCCACCTGCGGCCCGCGCCGGTCGGCGCCTACCCCGAGGGGGCGTCGCCGCTGGGCGTCGAGCAGCTGATCGGCGACGTCTGGGAGTGGTGCGACTCGGGCTGGCACCCGTACCCGGGGTTCGAGGCCTTCCCGTACCGCGAGTACTCCGAGGTCTTCTTCGGCGGCGACTACAAGGTCCTGCGCGGCGGCTCGTTCGGCACCGACCCGTCGGCGATCCGGAGCACGTTCCGCAACTGGGACCACCCGATCCGTCGGCAGATCTTCTCCGGCTTCCGCTGCGCGCGGGACGCGTCGGCGGCCGACGCCGCCGAGCACGCGGACCCACGCGCCTGACGTGTGCCGCCACCTGGCCCACCTGGGCCCGCCGACCACGCTCTCCGCCCTGCTGTTGGAGCCGCCGCACGGGCTGTTGCACCAGTCCTACGCCCCGGCCGACATGCGCGGCGGGGGCACGGTGAACGCCGACGGGTTCGGTGCGGGCTGGTACCCGCCCGCAGAGCCGGGCGGCAACGGCCACGCGCCCGAACCCGCGCGGTACCGCTCGGCCGAGCCGATCTGGTCGGACGGGTCGTTCGCGTCGCTCGCCGCGGCCACCCGCAGCTCCGCGGTACTGGCCGCCGTCCGCTCGGCGACCGTCGGGATGCCGGTCACCAGCACGGCAGCCGCGCCGTTCGCCGAGGGACGGTGGCTCTTCAGCCACAACGGCGTGGTGCGCGGCTGGCCCCGTTCGGTCGCGGACCTGGCCTCCCGGCTGCCCGTCGTCGACCTGCTGACCCTCGACGCCCCGACCGACGCGGCACTGCTCTGGGCGCTGGTCCGGCACCGGCTGCGGGCGGGGGAGGACCCGGCGCGGGTGCTGTCCGGGACCGTCCTCGCGGTCGAGGCCGCCGCACCGCATTCCCGGCTCAACCTCCTGCTCACCGACGGCGTCACGATCTGGGGCACCGCCTGGGACCACGCACTGTCGGTGCGGGTCACCGAGGATGCGGCCACGGTGGCGTCGGAGCCGACCGACGCGGGGCCGGGCTGGGAGCCGGTACCGGACCGGCACCTCGTCGTCGCCGCACCGGGCCGGCTCGACCGGCGCCCGATCGGCCCGGCCGTCACCCCGACCGACAGCGCCACCGACAGCACGACCGACACCGCGGCCGTCACCTCGACCGACACCGCGACCGACACCGCGACCGACACCGCGACCGACACCGCCACCGACACCCGGATCCCGGACCGCGGGACCCGCGCGCCCCATCCCTGAGCAGCGATCCTGCTCGACCCCAGGCCCCGCCCGGACACACCGCGAGGAGCACGATCATGACCCGGCCGAACCGCCTAACCGAGCTGGATGTCCATCTCACCGCGGCCGACGCCGAGGCCGCATTACGGGCCGACGCCCGCGCCGGGCTCACCGCCGACCCCAAGGAACTGCCGCCCAAGTACTTCTACGACGCCCGCGGCAGCGAGCTCTTCGAGAAGATCACCGAGCTCCCGGAGTACTACCCGACGCGCACCGAGCGGGCCCTGCTCGAGGAGTCGGTCGCGGCGATCGCCGAGGCCTCCGGCGCCGACACGGTCGTCGAGCTCGGGTCGGGCTCGTCGACCAAGACCCGGCTGCTGCTCGACGCCTTCCGGGCGGCCGGCACCCTGCGCCGGTACGTCCCGCAGGACGTCAGCGAGGCGGCCCTGCGCGGGGCGCTGGACGCGCTCGAGACCGAGTACCCCGACCTGGAGCTGCACGGCGTGGTCGGTGACTTCACGAAGGACCTCACCGGGCTGCCCGCCGGCGGCCGCCGCATGATCGCCTTCCTCGGCGGCACGATCGGCAACCTGCGGCCGGGGGAGCGCACGGCGTTCCTCGCGCACGTCCGCTCGGTGCTCGAGCCGGGCGAGCAGCTCCTGCTCGGCACGGGGCTGGTGATCGACGAGCCCACGCTGGTCGCCGCCTACGACGACGCCGCGGGCGTCACCGCGGAGTTCGACCGCAACGTCCTGCACGTGCTCAACCGCGAGCTGCGCGCCGACTTCGTCCCGGAGGCGTTCGCGCACGTCGCGGTGTGGGACGCCGAGCACGAGTGGATCGAGATGCGGCTGCGCGCGGAGAAGGACATGCGGGTGCGGGTGGAGGAGCTGGACCTCACCGTCGACTTCGTCGAGGGCGAGGAGATGCGCACCGAGATATCGGCGAAGTTCCGGCCGGCCGGTGTGCGGGAGATGCTGGCCGAGGTGGGCTTCGACCTCGTCCGCTGGTGGGCGGACCCCGACCGCCGTTTCGCCCTCTCCCTGGCCACCGCGGTCTGACGCGCGGAACGGCGAGCCGGACGGCGTAACGCGTCGGCGGCGAGTCCGATGGAGCGAACGGCGAGGTATTGAGCGGTCGGATACCCGTCGTTACCCTGCGGTTCAGTACTGCTGATGCCGATCAGCGCCGTGAATACGCCGGAAGGAAGCGCATCTCCCGTGAGCACGGAGCCCGACGCCGGCCCTCGTCCGACCGCTCGCGCCACGGCTCCTCCGGCTCCTCCCGGCCGCGACGCCCGGGCGGCCCACGCCGCGTACGGCGCCGCGCTCACCGAGACCGGCCTCGGCGCGCACGCGGTCGGGGTGCTGCGGACGAACGACATGGGCGGCTGGACGAAGGCGGCGCCGTTGCTCTACCCGCACCAGTGGAGCTGGGACAGTGCCTTCGTGTCGATCGGCTGGGCCCACGTCGACGTGCGCCGGGCGATGACCGAGCAGCAGCGGTTGTTCGAGGCGCAGTGGCGCAACGGGATGGTCCCGCAGATCGTCTTCAACCCCCTTGCCGGGCCGGAGTCGTACTTCCCGGACCCCGCGCGCTGGGCCGTCGAGGTGTCGCCGGAGGCGCCGGTGGGCGTGGCCGAGACCAGCGGCATCTGCCAGCCGCCGGTCCACGCGATCGCCGTGGCGCGCGTCTGGGAGGTCGCCCTCGGGACCGAGGCCGAGCCGGAGATCCGCTCCCGGCTGCGTCTGCTCTTCCCGCAGCTCCTCGCCTGGCACCGGTACCTGGCCGAGAACCGGGACCCGTCGTCGTCCGGCCTGGTCACGACGTACCACCCGTGGGAGGGCATCGACAACTCCCCGCGCTGGGACGGTGTGCTCGGCCGGCTCGAGGTCGGCGAGGTCCCGCCGTACACCCGGCGCGACGTCCAGCACGTCGCCGACGCCGGGCAGCGCCCCACGAACGCGCACTACGACCGCTTCCTCTGGCTGCTCGAGCTGCTCAAGCGGTACCGCTACGACGACGCCGTGATCCACGAGCGCTACCCGTTCCTGGTCAAGGACGTCTTCTTCACCTCGGTGCTGATCATGGCGAACCGGGCGCTGCTGGAGATCGCCGACGTCGTCGGGGCCACGCAGGCCGACCGCGCCACGATCCGGGCCTGGATCGACCGGGCCCGCGCGGGCATCGCGGCGGCGACCGACGCCGCCAGCGGGATGGTCCACGACGTGGACCTGGGCACGGGCGCGCCGATCGAGGTCGCGACGTTCGCCGGGATGTCCTCCCTGCTCGACGCCGGCGCACCGGCCGCGCAGCGCGACCGTGCCCGGGCGCTGTTCGACTCCGCGGACTTCACCGGCCACCCGGACCTGCGCTGGGCGATGCTGCCGAGCACCAGCCCGCGCGCCGAGTGCTTCGATCCGCGGAACTACTGGCGGGGCCCGGTCTGGCCGATCGTCAACTGGCTGTACTGGAAGGGCCTGCGTGACGGCGGGGACACCGCCCGGGCGGCCGCGCTGCGCGAGGCCGCACTGGACTCGCTGCGCCACGTCGGGTTCGCCGAGTACTTCGACCCGATGACCGGCGAGGCCCTCGGCTCGGCCATGCAGTCCTGGACCGCCGCCGTCGCCCTGGACTGGCTGGCCTCCTGAACCGCTGAGCCCCGCCGGGTACTGCCGACCCCGGGAGTGCGCGCGACCGGCTGCTACGCGAACTGCGCCTGGACCAGCAACGCGACGGCGGTCGCCGCGGCCAGGCCCAGGACGGCGGGGCGGGTCCAGCCCCGATCCAGGAGCCGGCGCAGCGGGTTCGACAGCAGGAACCCGGCGGCCATGAACGGGATCAGCACCACACCCTGGAGCAGGTGCGCCCCGTCGACCTGGCCGCCGGCGGCGAGCACGCCCAGGGACAGCAGCGTGCCGAGCCCGAAGTAGGCACCGAGGGTGGCGCGGACCGTCGCGCCGTTCTCGTTCTGGTACAGCAGCGCGACCGGCGGCCCGCCGATCCCGGCCGCCGTGCCGGACACCCCGCTGACCGCCCCGGCGACCAGCAGCGCGGGCCGGGTCGGGCGCAGGTGCAGTCGCACCAGCGACGCGGCCACGCACAGCAGCACCGCCACGGCCACGAACGTCGCGAACTCCCGGTACGGCAGCAGGGCGACGACCGTGGCGCCGAGCACCGCGCCGGGAAGCCGCCCGGTCAGCGCCCACCCCACGCCCCGCCAGTCGGCGTCGCGCCACTCCCGGACCAGCGCGAGGACGGCGTGCGCGCCCGCGACGACGATCAGCGGGACCGGGACGTACTGCGGGTCCAGCAGCGCCAGCAGCGGCGCCGCCACGAGCGCGATCCCGAACCCGACCGTTCCCTGCACCACCGCGCCGACCACCACCACGAGCCCGGCCCACAGCACCACCACGGGCTCACCGTACGAGCCCCGTCCCACGCCTTGCGCACCAGACAGGAGAAGACCGGACATTCAGCGCGGCCACACCGGAGCCCTGGTCCGGAAGGGCGCAATTGCGACGTTCGGCAGAGCCCCGGTGCGCTCCGACAGGGGAAGATCGGATGGTTGGGGACGGACGCGGGGGGACGCGGTGGCGAAGAAGAAGTGCGTGCTGTGCAAGGCGACGGGGCAGTGCCCCTCCTGCAGGGGTGAGGGGCGGATCGCTCGGAAAGGATTCAGCGTGGGGTACGACGCCTGTCCCACCTGCAAGCGGTCGAAGGTCTGTCCGTCGTGCAAAGGCACGCGGATGATCTAGACGACGAAGGGCCCCGCACCCGTGAACCGGGTGCGGGGCCCTCGCGTCGGACCGTGGCTCAGGAGGCGAGCATGCCCCGGAGCACGTACTGCAGGATGCCGCCGTTGCGGTAGTAGTCCGCCTCACCGGGGGTGTCGATGCGGACGACCGCGTCGAACTCCACCTTCTCGCCGGAGTCCTTCGTGGCGGTCACCTTCACCGTGCGCGGGGTGCGGCCCTCGTTGAGCTCGGTGATGCCGGCGATGTCGTAGGTCTCGGTGCCGTCCAGGCCCAGCGACGAGGCCGACTCGCCCTGCGGGAACTGCAGCGGGATCACGCCCATGCCGATGAGGTTCGAGCGGTGGATGCGCTCGAAGGACTCCACGATCACGGCCTTGACGCCCAGCAGCGCGGTGCCCTTGGCCGCCCAGTCGCGCGACGAGCCCGAGCCGTACTCCTTGCCGCCCAGCACGACCAGCGGGGTGCCCGCGGCCGCGTAGTTCTGCGCGGCGTCGTAGATGAACGCCTGCGGGGCGCCGTCCTGGGTGAAGTCCCGGGTGTAGCCGCCGGAGACGTCGTCGAGCAGCTGGTTGCGCAGCCGGATGTTCGCGAACGTGCCGCGGATCATCACCTCGTGGTTGCCGCGTCGCGAGCCGAACGAGTTGTAGTCCTTGCGCTCCACGCCGTGCTCGTCGAGGTACTGCGCAGCCGGGGTGCCCGGCTTGATCGCGCCGGCGGGGGAGATGTGGTCGGTGGTGACCGAGTCCCCGAGCAGCGCGAGCACGCGGGCGCCGGTGATGTCCTCGACCGGGGCCGGCTCGCTCGCCATGCCCTCGAAGTACGGGGGCTTGCGGACGTAGGTCGACTCCTGGTCCCACTCGAAGGTCCGGCCCTCCGGCGTGGGCAGCGAGCGCCACCGCTCGTCGCCCCGGAAGACGTCCGCGTAGTCCTTGGCGAACATCTCCTCGGTGATGGCGTTGTCGATCGTCGCCTGGACGTCCTGCGCGGACGGCCAGATGTCGGCGAGGAAGACGTCCGTGCCGTCCGTGGCCTTGCCCAGCGGCTGCTGCTCGAAGTCGAAGTCCATCGTGCCGGCCAGGGCGTAGGCGATGACCAGCGGCGGGGACGCCAGGTAGTTCATCTTGACGTCCGGGTTGATCCGGCCCTCGAAGTTGCGGTTGCCGGACAGGACCGAGACCACGGCGAGGTCGGCCTCGTTGACCGCGGCCGAGATCTCCTCGGGCAGCGGGCCGGAGTTGCCGATGCAGGTGGTGCAGCCGTAGCCGACCAGGTGGTAGCCGAGCTTCTCGAGGTACGGCCAGAGGCCGGCCTTCTCGTAGTAGTCGGTGACGACCTGCGAGCCCGGCGCCATCGAGGTCTTCACCCACGGCTTGACCGCGAGGCCCTTGTCGACGGCGTTCTTGGCCAGCAGGGCCGCGCCCAGCATGACCGACGGGTTCGACGTGTTCGTGCAGGAGGTGATCGAGGCGATCACGACGGCGCCGTGGTCGATCTCGAACTCGTTGCCACCCATGGTGACCTTGGTCGGCTTGGTGGCCCGGCCCCCGGAACCGCGGGCGGCGGAGATCGGCGCGTGCGGCTTGCCGGCGTCGCCGTTGCCGTCGTGCGCCGGGGAGGCGGGGTCGCTGGCCGGGAAGGACTCCTCGCCGGCCTCGTCGACCGTGGAGCCCGACGACGCGGCGTCGTCCGGGTCGGTCTGGTCGGGCGCGGAGGCGTAGTCGACCAGGGACGACCGGAACGCCTCCTTGGCCTGCACGAGCTCGATGCGGTCCTGCGGGCGCTTCGGGCCGGCGATCGACGGGACGACCGTCGACAGGTCCAGCTCGAGGGTCTCGGAGTACCGCGGCTCGGCCTTCGGGTCGTGCCAGAGGCCCTGCTCCTTGGCGTAGGCCTCGACCAGCGCGACCTGCTCGGCGGAGCGGCCGGTGAGCTTGAGGTACCGGACGGTCTCGTCGTCGATCGGGAAGATCGCGGCGGTGGAGCCGAACTCCGGGCTCATGTTGCCGATGGTGGCGCGGTTGGCCAGCGGCACCGCGCCGACGCCCTCGCCGTAGAACTCGACGAACTTGCCGACGACGCCCTGCTTGCGCAGCATCTCGGTGATCGTGAGCACGACGTCCGTGGCGGTGGCGCCCGCCGGGATCTCGCCGGTGAGCTTGAAGCCCAGGACCTTCGGGATGAGCATCGAGACCGGCTGGCCGAGCATGGCGGCCTCGGCCTCGATGCCGCCGACGCCCCAGCCCAGCACACCGAGGCCGTTGACCATCGTGGTGTGCGAGTCGGTGCCGACCAGGGTGTCCGGGTAGGCCTGGCCGTTGCGGGCCATGACCGTGCGGGCCAGGTGCTCGATGTTGACCTGGTGCACGATGCCGGTGCCCGGCGGGACGACCTTGAACTCGTCGAACGCGCCCTGGCCCCAGCGCAGGAACTGGTAGCGCTCGCGGTTGCGCTCGTACTCGAACTCGACGTTGCGCTCGAAGGCGTCCGGCCGGCCGAAGATGTCGATGATCACCGAGTGGTCGATGACCAGCTCGGCCGGGGCGAGCGGGTTGACCTTCGACGGGTCGCCGCCCATCTCGGTCACGGCCTCGCGCATGGTCGCGAGGTCGACGACGCAGGGGACGCCGGTGAAGTCCTGCATGATCACGCGGGCGGGCGTGAACTGGATCTCGGTGTCGGGCTCGGCCGTCGGGTCCCAGTTCGCCAGCGCCCGGATGTGGTCGGCGGTGACGTTGGCACCGTCCTCCGTGCGCAGCAGGTTCTCCAGCAGCACCTTGAGGCTGTAGGGCAGTCTCTCCGAGCCCTCGACGGCCGAAAGCCGGAAGATCTCGTACTCGCTGCCCCCGACCCCGAGGGTTCCCTTGGCTCCGAAGCTGTCGGTACTGGCCACTGTCGGCTCTCCTCCTGGTGGCGTGGTGGGCGCGTCTTCTCGGGTGTCCCGCGGGAGTCTCGCGCACCGTGGGCTCCACGGCAGGGTGACCCCCGTCCCGCCCCAAACAGTACGCCTGTCCTATATACGGGGTCGAGCCAGGGGGTCGCAGGTCACGGGCGTACCCCGAAACCGGCCGGGAACGCGCGACGGCCCGGCGGCGCGGGTGCGCCGCCGGGCCGTCGGGTCGGGCGGTGGTGGGTCGGGCGTCAGTTGCCGGCGATCAGGGCGTCGAGATCACCGGGCCGCAGGGCGCCGAGCAGGTCGGCATAGAGCTGAACGACGGTCTGACCGGGGGCGACGTACCAGGACCCGCCGTCCTCGGTCGTGACCACCTTGACGTTCAGCACGGCGGTGGCCAGCCGGGGCGTCAGCTCCTGCAGGGCGGGGGAGGAGCCGACCTGGGCGCCCACGAGCGAGCCGAGCTGATTGGCGCACAGCTGCGGCGGTGCGCCCTCGACGCCGCTGATCGTCAGGCAGTCCCCGGTGCGGGTCAGGGTGACCTGCGCGCCGGCGCCGTCGTCGACGGTCAGGCTCGCCAGCGACAGCGCGGTGTGCCCCCGGACGTCGGTCTCGGTGGTCCGCAGGTCGACGATCCTCGCGCCCGTGGGCCGCGCGCCGGCCGCGCCGTCGACGAGGGCGGGTCCGGCCTCGTGCAAGGCAGCCATCTCGGTGGGATCGGTCAGCTCGATCACGCGGCGGACGTCGGCGTCGAGCGCGGCCTGGACCAGGTCGCGGACGGCGTCCTGCGCGGAGCCGGCCCCGCGGGCGTCGACCGATGTCGTGGGCCACGGCTCCGCGGCGTCGCGCAGCGCGTAGTCGGCGGCGGTGTAGAGGCCGCTGACGTACCACTCGCCGTCGAGCTGCACGGTGGCGATCCGGATCGGCCCACCCTGCTCGCGCACGACCTGTGCGATGTCGATCGTTCGCGGGACCTCCGCGGGTGGCGTGCCGTTCGGGTAGACCTTCGCCTTGAACGAGTCGGTGAACGGCAGGCTCGCCGGGTCCTGCGTCGTCGTGATCGTGCCGGCGACGAGCTTGGTGATGGTGACGTTCGGGCGGACCTGCTCGGCGCCCGCCTCGTCGAAGCGCAGCCCGGAGAAGGTCACGGTGTCGAGGCTCGCGTCGGCGCGGGCGTCGGGACGCAGGACGTCGAGGCGCTGCAGCTCCGTGGTGAGCACCGAGCCGAGGTCGGTGAGGAGCGTGGCCTCGTTCGGGGCGATCCGGGTGTAGACCCTCAGGTAGTCGCGGCCTTCCAGATCCTCGGCCAGCGCGGTGACCACGCCGTTCGGCGTGCTCGCGCCGCCGCTGCCGCCGAGCAGGGCCCACGCCGCCGCGCCCCCGCCCGCCAGGAGCGCGACCACCGCGACGATCGCGGTGATCAGCGGCCACCGCCGCTTCTTCGGCGAGGGGGCGCCGTCGCCGCCCCCGTACCCCGGCGGCGGCCCCCAGGTCGGTGGACCACCCCCGTACGGCGGAGCCGGGTACTGCGGGGTCGGGTACTGCGGGGTCGGGTACTGCTGGGTCGGGTACTGCTGGGTCGGATGGTGCGGGGTCGGGGCGGGGTGGTCCTGCCGGTACGGGTCGGGCGGTGCGCCCACACTCGGACCCTGGGCCCACTGCCGGTCGGCCCCGTGCCCGCCCGCCGCCTGGTGGCCCGCCCACTGCTGGTCGGACCGCTGAGGGTCGGGCCACTGCCGGTCCGCGGGGCCCCCGGGGTCCCGTCCGCCGTCGCTCACTGTTCCCACCCCTCGTCGGGCACCCGGGACCGGATGCGTCGGGAGGGATCATGGTGGACCCGCCGCTGCCCGAACAGGGTGGAAGTACCGAGATGCACTGCGTCTCTCGGTCCAGCGAGGAGGACTGCCTGCCCGGTGCACCATCCTCCGAGTGGAGGAAGTTGCCGCGGTGTACCGGCGTGGCGACCCGCCGTGACGACACGCCGGTGCCAAGGTGCCGACGATCCAGTCGATCAGCGGTGGGGGGAGAGCGGTGCGGATCGCGCGGGCGCTGCTGCTGGTCCTGCTCGTCACGCTGCTCACCGTGACCTCCGTGGCGACCGCCGGTGCCGCGCCCGACCCGACCCCGCCGCCGAACCCGAGCAACGAGGATCTCCAGCACAGCCGCGACGCGGTGAACGGTCGGGCCGCCGACGTCGCCCGGCTCACGCAGCGGCTCTCCGAGCTCCAGGCGGAGGCCGACGACCTGCAGATCCAGGTCGCCGAGCAGCACGAGTCCGCCAACCAGGCGCTCGACGTCCTGACCGGCGCCCAGGCCGAGGCCGACGCCGCGGCCGCGCGGGCCGACTCGGCCCGGGCCCAGACCCTGACCGCCGGCAAGGCCGTCGACGCCGCCCGCACCCGGCTCGACGACTTCGTCGCCGGCACCTACTCGCAAGGCCTCGACCTCGGGCCGATCGGACTGCTCACCACCGCGACCGGGCCGCAGGACCTCGTCGACCGGGCGCAGCTCACCGACGCCCTCGCCCAGCAGCAGGCCGCCGCCCTCGACGGCCTCGAGCGCGCCCGCGTCCAACAGGCCAACGCGGACTCCACCGCGCGGAAGGCGCAGGAGGAGGCCGAGCAGCGGCGGCAGGCGGCCGCCGACGCGAAGACCGCCGCGGACCAGGCCCTGGCCGGGGCCCAGCAGGCCGCGAACGAACAGGCACAGCGGCTGCACGCGGTCTCGGGCGAGCAGGCGCAGGTCCAGGCCCAGCTCGACGCCGCGGAGAACGCCGACGCCGGACTGCGCGCACAGCGGCAGCGGTTCCAGGACTGGCAGCGCGCGCAGGAGGAGGCCGAGGCCGCCCGGCAGCGCGCGGCGCGCGAGGAGGCCGCGCGGCGCGCGGGCTCGTCGGCGTCGGCGGCCCCGCCCACGACGCGTCGCACCGGGTCCGGTGCGGTGCAGACCGTGATCGACCGGGCGATGTCGCAGCTCGGCGTGACCTACGCCTGGGGCGGCGGCACGGCCCGGGGCCCGTCGCTCGGCATCCGCGACGGGGGCGTCGCCGACGCCTTCGGCGACTACCGCAAGGTCGGCTTCGACTGCTCGGGCCTGATGCTCTACGCCTTCGCCGGCGTCGGCGTGCAGCTGCCGCGCTACAGCGGCAACCAGCACGCCTACGGCGACCAGGTCCCGCTCGCGCAGATGCAGCCCGGGGACATGCTGTCGTGGGCCCGCAACGGCCGCGTCTACCACATCGCCCTCTACATCGGGAACGGGAAGATGATCGAGGCCCCGTACTCCGGCGCGTCCGTGCGGATCTCTCCCGTGCGATACTCGGGCGGTCTCATGCCGACCGTCTCCCGGGTGATCTAGCGCCCTCGCCGGCGCACCACCTTTCTCTCACGTCGGACACAGCCGACGCACAGGAATTCCGCTCCGTCCGTCTGATTGCGCGGGAACAGTCCCTTTCCGGTCACTTCACGACCGCTGTCGGAAGAATGCATTCGACCGATGTCCGAGCTGGCGGATTCCTGCCGGAATGCATGGGCCGTTCGAGTGATGACCGGCGGGAGTGGAAACGCGAGCGGGGGTATGCCGATATTCCCGACGGCGATCCCGAACCGGGGTCCCGTTCCCCACAAGAAAGGCAAAGAGATGTCTGCTCCGTGCGGCCACTGGGCCCCCAAGAAGCCGGTCAAGAAGTGGGAGCCGAAGCCGGAGTGCCACGAGGAGCCGAAGCCGGTCTCCTGGCACCACAAGAAGCACCACGAGGGGCGTCACTGCCCGCCCCCGGCGCACAAGGGCTGCTGACCTAGCAGTGGCAGCGGGGCCCGTCGCCCCGAGCGACGGGCCCCGTCCCGGACCGACCGGACCGACCGGGCCCCCGGCGGCCCGGTCGGGACCGAACGACCAGCTCAGGAAGGGTATGGGCACGACGAACAGCGAACCGGTGGATCCCGACGACGGGGCCTTGGTCGCGCAGTCCCGACCTGCCCGGCTCCGGACGGTCGCGGCCCGGTTCTGGCCGGACACCCGGCCCTACCGCGGACGGCTGCTGCTGAGCCTGCTCCTCGCCACGGCGGCCCCGGCGCTCGGCACGGCGAGCATCTACCTGTTCAAGGTGCTCGTCGACGACGTCCTCACCCCGCACGACTACCGGTTGTTCCCGCTCGTCGCCGGAGCTTATGTCGGCCTGACCCTGCTCGAGGGCGGAATCAATTTCTGTGACCAGTACCTGTCCACCTGGATCGGCGAGAGGTTCGTCGCGGACCTGCGTACGAAGCTGTACCGCCATCTGCACGGGCTGTCCCTGAGCTATTTCCAGAACATCCAGCTCGGCGACGTCCTCTCCCGCCTCACGGGCGACGTCGGGTCCATCGAGTCGCTGACGCTCTCGGGCGTCAACGTGGCGGTCACCTACGCGTTCCAGATCGTCTTCTACGCCACCGCGATGATCCTCGTGAACTGGCAGCTCGCGTTGGCCGCGTTCGTCGCCGCGCCGGGCTTCCTGCTCCTCGCGCGGACCTTCTCCCGGCGGATCCGCACCGCGTCCCGCGAGCGGCGCCGCCGCGCCGGCTCGCTCACCGCCGTGGCCGAGGAGGCGCTCGGCAACGTGGCCCTCGTCCAGGCCTACGACCGGCGCGAGCACGAGGTCGCCCGGTTCGAGCGGGAGAACCTGGCCGGTGTGCGGGCGCAGCTGCGGGCGACCCGTCTCGAAGCGCTGTACGCACCGTTCTCCAGCCTCCTCGAGACCGTCGGCGTCCTCCTCGTCGTGGGGCTGGCGGTGTGGGAGATCGCCCAGAACCGGGTCACGCTCGGCGGCCTGCTGGTCTTCGTCGCCTACCTCTCCCAGCTCTACGGACCGGTCAGCGGGTTCGGGAACCTCTGGAACGGGCTCTTCACCGCGGCCGCGGGTGCCGAGCGGGTCATCGAGATCCTCGACGAGCGGCCCGCGGTGGAGGAGAGCCCGGTCCCGCGCCGGCACGGCCGCGCGACCGGCGTGCTCGAGCTGCGCGACGTCGGTTTCACCTACGCCGGCGCGGAGCGCCCGACCCTGTCCGGGCTGCGGGCGGTGCTGGTGCCCGGCACCACGACGGCGGTCGTCGGGGCGAGCGGCGCCGGCAAGACGACCCTGACCACGCTGCTCCTGCGGTTCCACGACCCCGACCGCGGTGCCGTCCTGCTCGACGGGATCGACCTGCGCGACCTCGCGCTGGCCGACCTGCGTCGCAACGTCGCCGCCGTGCTCCAGGAGACCCTGGTGTTCGACGGCACGGTGGCCGAGAACATCCGCTACGGCCGGCCCGACGCCTCGGACGAGGAGGTCGTGGCCGCCGCCGTGGCCGCCGACGTCCACGAGTTCGTCTCGGCCCTCCCGGAGGGCTACGCCACCCGGATCGGGCAGCGCGGCCGGATGCTGTCGGGCGGCCAGCGCCAGCGCCTGGCCATCGCCCGCGCCATGATCCGCGACGCCCCCGTGCTGCTGCTCGACGAACCGACCACCGGGCTCGACGCCGAGTCGACCCGCCGGGTCCTCGGCCCCCTGCGGCGCCTCATGCGGGGGCGGACGACCCTCGTGATCTCGCACGACCTGCTCACCGTGACCGACGCGGACCGGATCCTCTTCCTCGACGGGGGCCGCATCACGGCGGCCGGCACCCACGCGGAACTGGTGGCGCACCACGAGCCGTACGCCCGCCTGTACCGGTCGCACCGTCCGGACGCGGCGGACGCGGCGGACGCGGCGGACGCGGCGGACGCGGACGCGGCCGCGGCGGCCCCGGCGGAGCCGCCCACCCGCGCGTTTGCGAGGGTGCCGGTGCGGCCGGGCCGGGTCCGGGCCGCGCTTCCGGCGGCGGGGGACGCGGCGGAGCCCTCGACCGAGCCGATGCGCGTCCGTGACGTCGAGTCGACGACCACCCGGCTGGCGCGGGTCGTTCCGCTGCGGCCCCGCCGGCGTCTCCCGCCGGAGCCGGTACGACCCGCTCACGGAGGGTTCACGGGCCGTCCGATGTGATGGGGAGGTGAGCGTGCACCCTTCTCCCGACCCGACGCCGCCCTCCGGGACCCCGGCGGCCCCCGCCGCCACCTCCACGCCGAAGGACGACGCCGAGCATCTCGAGCGCGCGGTCTTCGAGATCAAGCGGGTCATCGTCGGGCAGGACCGGCTGGTCGAGCGGATGCTCGTCGGGCTGCTCGCCAGGGGGCACCTGCTGTTGGAGGGCGTCCCGGGCGTCGCCAAGACGCTGGCCGTGGAGACGGTCGCCAAGGTCGTCGGCGGCTCGTTCGCGCGCCTGCAGTTCACCCCCGACCTCGTTCCGTCGGACATCCTCGGCACCCGGATCTACCGGCAGGGCCGCGAGGAGTTCGACGTCGAGCTGGGCCCGGTCGTCGCCAACTTCGTGCTCGCGGACGAGATCAACCGTGCCCCGGCCAAGGTCCAGTCCGCGATGCTCGAGGTCATGGCCGAGCGGCACCTGTCCATCGGCGGCCGCACCTTCCCCATGCCCGACCCGTTCCTGGTCCTGGCCACCCAGAACCCGATCGAGAACGAGGGCGTCTACCCGCTGCCCGAGGCGCAGCGGGACCGGTTCCTGTTCAAGATCATCGTGGAGTACCCGGGCGTCGAGGAGGAGCGCGAGATCGTCTACCGGATGGGCGCGACGCCCCCCGTGGCCGATCAGGTCATGGAGCCGGCGGAGCTCGTCCGGCTGCAGGGCGTGGCCTCGCAGGTCTTCGTGCACCACGCGCTCGTCGACTACGTCGTGCGGCTGGTCGTGGCCACCCGCACCCCGGCCGACCACGGGCTGCAGGACATCGCCGGCTGGGTCGCCTACGGCGCCTCGCCGCGCGCCACCCTCGGCATCGTCGCGGCCGCCCGGGCGCTCGCGCTGGTCCGCGGGCGGGACTACGTGCTGCCGCAGGACGTCCTCGACGTCGCGCCGGACGTGCTGCGCCACCGGCTCGTGCTCTCCTACGACGCCGTCGCCGACCAGGTCCCGATGGAGCACATCCTGCAGCGCGTGCTGCAGACCGTCCCGCTGCCGCAGGTCACCGCCCGGCCGCAGGCCCAGCCGGCCGCCCCGGCTCCCGCGGCTGCGCCGGCGGCCGCCTACCCGCCGGCGCCCGGTTCGTCGTGACCGCCCCGAGCCCCGCGGGCCCGCGGGTGGGCCACCCGGGCCCGCCGTCGTTGCGGGGCGGGAACCTCGAGGCGGCGCTGCGCGCCCTGGAGCTGAGCGTGCGCGGCCGGCTCGACGGGCTGCTGCAGGGCAACCACCTCGGCCTGCTGCCCGGCCCCGGGTCGGAGCCGGCGGAGGCCCGGCCCTACCGGGCGGGCGACGACGTCCGGCGGATGGACTGGGCCGTCACCGCGCGGACCACCGAGCCGCACGTCCGCGAGACCATCGCCGACCGCGAGCTCGAGACCTGGGCCGTCGTCGACCTGTCGCCGAGCCTCGACTTCGGCACGGCGGACTGCGAGAAGCGCGACCTGGCCGTGGCCGCGCTGGCCGCGGTCGCGCACCTGACCCGCGGCGGCGGGAACCGCATCGGTGCGATCGTGTCGACGGGGGCCGAGACCGTCCGGATCCCCGCCCGCGGCGGGCTCGCCCACACGCGGATGGTGGTGCGGCGCGTCGCCGAGGTGCCCCGGGCCGGGGACGGCACGCGCGGCGACCTCACCGCGGCCCTCGAGCAGCTGCGCCGGCCGCCGCGCCGGCGCGGCCTCGCGGTGGTGATCTCGGACTTCCTCGGCGAACCGGACTGGGAGCGCTCGCTGCGTGGCCTCGGGGCCCGGCACGACCTGCTCGCCGTCGAGGTCCTCGACCCGCGCGAGCTGGACCTGCCCGACGTCGGCACGGTCGTCCTGGCCGATCCGGAGACGGGCCGGCAGCGCGAGGTCGAGACCACGCCGCTGCTGCGGCGCGAGTACGCCGCGGCCGCGTCGGAGCACCGCGACCGGGTGGCCGACGCGCTGCGCCGCTGCGGGGCCGCGCACCTGCGGCTGCGCACCGACTCGGACTGGATCTCGGACATCGTGCGGTTCGTGCTGGCCCGCAAGCGGACCCGGTCGGGAGGCGGGCGGTGACCTTCGCCTCGCCCTGGTGGCTGCTCGGGCTGCTGGTCGTCGCGGCCCTGGTGGCCGCGTACCTCGTACTGCTGCGAAGGCGGCGCCGGGACGTCGTCCGGTTCACCAACCTGGAACTACTGGAGAAGGTCGCCCCGAAGCGGCCGGGCTGGTACCGGCACGTCCCCGCAGCCGCCCTGCTCGCCGCGCTGGCGGTGCTCACGGTCGCGCTGGCGGGGCCGCAGGCGGAGGCCAAGGTCCCGCGCAACCGGGCGACCGTGATGCTGGTGATCGACGTCTCGCTGTCGATGCAGGCCACGGACGTCGAGCCGACCCGGCTCGCGGCGGCGCAGGCCGCGGCCAAGTCGTTCGCCGACCAGCTCACGCCCGGGATCAACCTCGGGCTGGTGTCGTTCGCGGGCACCGCGGCCGTGCTGGTCTCGCCGACCACCGACCGCAACGCCGTCAAACGGGCCGTGGACGGCCTCAAGCTGTCCGAGTCCACGGCGACCGGCGAGGCGATCTTCGCGTCGATGCAGTCGATCGAGTCGTTCTCCCAGTCCGTCGCGAGTGCGGGCGGCGCAGGGGCCCAGGAACCGCCGCCACCCGCCCGGATCGTGCTGATGAGCGACGGCAAGCAGACGGTCCCGGGGCCGGACGGGGAGAACGAGCCGCGCGGCTCGTTCACCGCGGCCCGGCAGGCCGCGGAGGCCAAGATCCCGGTCTCCACGATCTCGTTCGGCACCGAGTACGGGACGATCGACATCGAGGGCGGCCGCACCCGCGTCGCCGTCGACGACGCCTCGATGAAGCAGATCGCCGACCTCTCCGGCGGCCAGTTCTTCACCGCCGCGAGCGAGGACGAGCTGCGCCGGGTCTACGCCGACCTGTCCGAGCAGATCGGCTACGAGGTGCGCCGCGTCGACACCAGCCGGCCCTGGCTGGCCGGCGGGGCGCTGCTGCTGGTGGTCGGGCTCGGCAGCGGGCTGGTGCTGGGCCGCCGCCTGCCGTGACGCGCGTCGCGGACGGCGGCGCGCCCCGTGCGCAGAGCGGCCGTGCACTAGGTTCTGTGCCCGTGGGTAGGAGCGTGCTGGTCACCGGAGGAAACCGCGGCATCGGCCTGGCGATCGCGGAGGCGTTCGCGGCCCAGGGGGACCAGGTGGCGGTGACGTACCGCAGCTCGGCGGAGGGGCTCCCGGGGGAGCTGCTGCCGGTGCAGTGCGACGTCACCGACGCCGCCGCCGTCGACGCCGCGTTCACGACGGTCGAGGAGAAGTTCGGGCCGGTCCAGGTGCTCGTGTCCAACGCCGGGGTGAACGACGACGGCCTGCTGATGCGGATGAGCGAGGAGTCCTTCACCTCGGTGCTCGACGCCAACCTCACGGCCGCCTACCGGGTGGCCAAGCGGGCGTCGCGCGGGATGCTGAAGGCGCGCGGCGGGCGCATGATCTTCATCTCGTCGGTGGTCGGGCTGCTGGGCAGCGCGGGCCAGGTCAACTACGCGGCCTCCAAGGCCGGCCTGGTCGGGCTGGCCCGGTCGGTGGCCCGCGAGCTCGGGTCGCGTGGCATCACCGCCAACGTCGTCGCCCCCGGCTTCGTCGACACGGACATGACCCGCGCGCTCTCCGAGGAGCGGCGCGCCGAGATCACCAAGCAGGTGCCGCTGGGCCGCTACGCCTCCGTCGAGGAGGTCGCCTCGGCCGTCACCTGGCTCGGTTCCGAGCAGGCCGGCTACGTCACCGGGGCGGTCATCCCGGTCGACGGCGGCCTCGGCATGGGCCACTGAGCTCCACCTCCCCGAACTCCCGAACGACGGCGAAAGGGTCCTGATGGGACTGCTCGAGGGCAAGAAGCTGCTGGTCACGGGCGTGATCACCGACGCGTCGCTGGCGTTCCACGCGGCGAAGATCGCGCAGGAGCAGGGCGCCGAGGTCGTGCTCACCGGGTTCGGCCGCATGCGGCTGGTGGAGCGGATCGCGCAGCGGCTGCCGAAGCCCGCCCCGGTCGTCGAGCTCGACGTGGCGAACCAGGAGCAGCTCGACTCCCTGGTGGAGCGGGTCTCGCCGCACCTGGGGGACTCGCCGCGCCTCGACGGCGTCCTGCACTCGATCGGCTTCGCGCCGGCGTCCTGCCTGGGGGAGGGGGCGTTCCTCACCGCGCCGTGGGAGGACGTCGCCACGACCATCCAGGTGAGCGCGTACTCGTTCAAGTCGCTGTCCACCGCGCTGCTGCCGCTGCTCGGGCCGGGGGCGTCGATCGTCGGGATGGACTTCGACAACCGCCAGGCCTGGCCGGCGTACGACTGGATGGGCGTCGCCAAGTCGACGCTGGAGTCCGTCACCCGCTACCTGGCGCGTGACCTGGGTCCGCAGGGGATCCGGGTCAACCTGGTCGCGGCCGGCCCGGTGAAGACCATGGCCGCCAAGTCCATCCCCGGCTTCTCGGCGTTCGAGGACAACTGGGACTCGCGTGCCCCGCTGGGCTGGGACGTCAGCGACCCGGTGCCCGTCGCCAAGACCGTGTGCGCCGTGCTGTCGGACTGGCTGCCCACCACCACCGGGTCGATGGTGATGGCGGACGGCGGGTTCCACGCGGTCGGGGTGTGACGGGCGGGGCCCACGGCCGCGCGGTTGAATGAGGCCGTGGGTTCGTCCTCCGATTCGTACGACGCGCTGCTCCTGCTCTCCTTCGGCGGCCCCGAGGGGCCCGACGAGGTGCGCCCGTTCCTCGAGAACGTGGTGCGCGGCCGCGGGGTGCCGCCGGAGCGGCTCGACGCCGTCGAGGAGCACTACCGGCACTTCGGCGGCGTCTCGCCGATCAACGCCCGCAACCGGGAGCTGATCGCCGCGATCCGGTCGAGGACGGACCTGCCGGTGTACTTCGGCAACCGCAACTGGCACCCGATGGTCGAGGACACCGTCGCGGAGATGACCCGCGACGGCGTCCGGAGCGCGCTCGTGTTCGCCACCAGCGCGTACGGCGGCTACTCGGCCTGCCGGCAGTACGACGACGACATCGCGCGCGCCCGTGCCGCCGTCGGTACCGACGCCCCGCACCTGACCAAGCTGCGGCACTTCTTCGACCACCCGCTCTTCGTGCAGGCCAACGCCGACGCCGTGCGTGCCGCGCTCGCGACCGTCCCGGCCGGGGCGCGGGTCGTGTTCACCGCGCACTCCATCCCGGTGGCGGCCGACGCCGCGGCCGGCGTGCCGGAGGAGGGCGGGCACCGCTACTCGCGGCAGATCGCGGAGGCAGCACGACTCGTCGCGGCGGAGCTCGGGATCACCGAGTACGACGTCGTGTGGCAGTCCCGGTCCGGCCCGCCCCAGGTCCCCTGGCTGGAGCCGGACATCGTCGACCACGTCGAGACGTTGCACACCAAGGGCGTCGAGGCGGTCGTCGTGGCCCCGGTCGGTTTCGTCTCCGACCACGTCGAGGTCGTCTGGGACCTGGACAACGAGGCCGCGGAGAAGGCGGCGGAGCTGGGCATGTCCTTCGCCCGGGCCGCCACCGCCGGCCCCGACCCCCGCTTCGCCGACATGGTGGTGGAGCTGATGGCCGAGCATCTGTCCGACGTGCCCGCCCGATCGCTCGGCGGGGTCCCGCGGGCGGGCTGCACGACGGACGGCGCCCCCTGCGCGCTGAACTGCTGCGAACCCGCCCGCCGCCCCACCCGCCCGTAACCCCCCGCCCGCGAGCCGCGCTGTGGGCTCCCGCGAGTCGCGCTGTGGGCTCCCGCGAGTCGGGCTGTGGGTTTCCGCGAGTCGGGCTGTGGGTTTCCGCGAGTCGGGCTGTGGGCTTCCGCGAGTCGCGCTGTGGGCTCCCGCGAGTCGCGCTGTGGGCTCCCGCGAGTCGGCAGTGTCGCCCCACCGAGTTGCACATCCCGGAAGGTCCCGGATGTGCGACTCGGCTGCCCGGCACCGCCGACTTGCGCGGGACCCGGCCGGCGGATGCCCACAGTGACTAGTCCGTGGTCCGGGAGAGGCCGTAGCAGAACGTCCAGGCCCGTCCGAGGTCGTCAGCGGCGAAGGGGCGGAAGAGGTCCTCGTGCAACGCGCGAGCGGCCGTCTCGTCCGGACCGTCGAGGACGGTGACGGTCCGCACCAGGTACCCGGCCTCCCGGGCGCTCGCGGGAACCGTCCGGCCCCGGCCGTACGCCCCGCCGAGACGGCGTACCTCCACGACCGAGGGGACCGGAGCCGACGGGCCGGTCAGCGCCGGAATCGCCCGCAGGGCGTCGCGGTCGAGGGTGCGGAGCAGCCGGGCGTCGCCGGCGTAGGGCTCGGGTTCCGTGGGGTCGTGATGGATCGCGTGCGACTCGGCGGCGGGGAGCCACCCGAGATGCTCGTGGATCACCGGTCCCAGCTCGCGCAGGGGCCGGACGAGCTCCGCGGCGTCGACCGTGGCGGCGAGCGTGATCATCGCGATGTGCCGCCCGCGGAACGGCGGCGGCAGAGTCGGGTCGTCGGCGAACGGCACGAGGGAGATCCCGGTCGTCACCTGCTCGGGAAGGTCCGCGCTCCAGGCGGCCCAACCGTCGAGCACCGCGGGCGTGACCTCGACGGCGAGCGAACCGCCCCAGATCCCGGCGAGCTCGACCAGCTCGATCTCGACGGCGGTGACGACGGTGCCGCCAGCCGGCGGCCGGTCGAGTGTGACCGCCTCGCCGGACGGGGCGACGCCCTCGACCCGGCGGACGCGGTCGGCGGCGAACCCGAACGTACGGCCGAGCAGGCCGAAGCCGCCGCCGAGGAGATAACCGACCACACCGACGCCGGGGGAGCTCCCACTGAGCGGGGCGAGGCCGTGCGGGCTCGCGGCGGCGACGACGTCTGCCCACCTAGCGCCCGCCTCGACCCGGGCGCACCGCGTGGCGGGATCAACGGTGACCTCCCGCATCCGACGGGTGCTGATCAGCATTCCGCCCTCGAGCGGGGCCGCGAGGCCGTGGCCGCTGGACTGCACGGCGAGGGCGAAGCCCCGGTCGCGGGCGTGGTGGACGGCGGCCTGGACGTCGGCCGCGGTGGCGGCGGCGACCACGAGGTCCGGACGGTGTGCGCGGGCGGCCTGGAAGCCGCGGCGCTCGGCGTCGAAGCCGGGGTCGCCGGGACGGAGCATGGTGCCGATGAGGGTGCTCGTCGTGGACATGTCTCCACCCTCGACGGCGCGGGGTGAGAAGTCCAAGAGATGGATCGTCTCACCGCTAGCATGCTCGGTTATGGAGCTGCGTCAGCTGCAGTATCTGGTCGCGGTGATCGAGGAGGGGACGGTCACGGCGGCGGCCGCCAGCCTGCACGTCGCCCAGCCCGGGGTGAGCGCCCAGCTCAAGCAACTGGAGCGCGAGCTCGGCGAGCCGCTGCTGACCCGCACCTCCCGGGGCGTCACGCCGACGGCGGCGGGGGAGGCCGTGCTGCCCTACGCGCGAGCGGCGCTGGCCGCCGTGGAGGGGGCGCACCTGGCCGTCGACGAGCTGAAGGGCCTGGTCCGCGGGCGGGTGGCGGTGGGGATGGCGCCGTCGCTGGCGGCGACCGATCTGCCGGACCTGCTGGCCGAGTTCCGGCGCGCACACCCCGCGGTGGAGATCTCGCTGCGCGAAGGGACCTCGGACGCACTGCTCGCGCAGCTGGTCGTGGGGGAGGTGGACCTCGTGTGGGCGGGTGTCTCGGGCGACCCGCCCACCGGCGTCGCGACGCGGACGATCACCGACCAGGCTCTGGTGGCGGTCGGGGTGGAAGCGGACGAGGTGCGCCTGGACGAGCTGGTCGAGCGGCCCCTGATGTGCATGTCGCCGGGGACGGGGCCGCGCGGGGCCTTCGACGCGGCGTGCGCGGCCGCGGGGGTGCGACCGTCAGTGGCCTTCGAAGCAGGGGATCCGCTGTTGCTGGCGCGCCTGGCCGGACGGGGCCTGGGCGTCGCGGTGCTGCCGGAAGGCGCGGTGCGAGCGGCGGGGCTCGACGTCGGCGCCGCGCGTCTGGCGCCCGAGGCGCGCAGCCGGATCGAGCTGGCCTGGCGGGCGGAAGGACCCAACAGTCCCGCCGCGCGGGCGCTCGTCGCCGCGGCCCGGGAGCGCGGCTGAGTCCCCGCGAGTCGGCACTTCCGGGGCGCCGAACCACAAACCCGGGACGGACCGAGAAGTGCGACTCGGCCGCTTGAACCGCCGACTCGCGGAAGCTGACAGCGCGACTCGCGGCTACGGGGTGGGGGCGTAGGTGCGGACCGCCTCGGCGACCGCGGCGCGGCGGGCGACCCGGACGGCGGTGTCGAGGGGGCGCAGGGCCTCGCGACGGGCGGTGGCGGCGGAGGCCGAGAGGGCACCGCCGGGCTCGTCGGCCGAGGCGGCGGCCAGGATCGCCTCCACCTCGTCCGCCTGCTGCAGCACCCGCAGCGCGCGCCCCGGCATCCCCGCAGGCCAGTGCGTGGCCGGCCGGGCGCGCAGGGCGGCAGCGATCTCCTCGCGAACCCCGGGCCGGTGCCGGGCGACCCCGAGGTCGGTGAGGATCGACGTCGACTCCCGCACCTGTGCCCGCAGCTCGTGCTCGGCCTCGGCCAGCGGCACGTACTCGGCGGGCGGCACCGGGGCGGGGACGGGGTGCACGGTCCAACGCAGGACGCCGTCGGCGATCGGGCTCGGCACCACGCCCAGCCCCGCCTCGGCGTACAGCACGCCCTCGCCGGCCGCGATCGCCGCGCTGGTGAAGGAACCGGGCCCGGGCAGGCCGCGGATGTCCCCGGGCACCGGGAGCACGAGCCGGCCGGCACCGCGCGGCGCGCGGCGGAGGGCGGCGAGCAGGAAGGTCAGCGACGAGACGGGCGAGCCGGGGGCGGGGAGATCCGTGGCGGCGGCGGTGGCCTCGTCGGCGGCGACGACGTCGTGCGCCTCGGCCCAGGGGGTGAGCGCGTCGAGCACGTCGTCCGGCGCGGCGGACCCGGCCAGCCAGGCCGAGGACCACACCGCGAAGGTGGCGGAGGAGCGGGGCACGAACGCCAGGCTAACCACGGGCGACGGGAACCCGGCCTCTGCCGTGCGGGTGACGCTGCGTGACGTTCGGTGAACGGCCCCCGGTCGGCGGCACGCGGGATGCGCTCTTCGGGCGCCCCTCCGCGTGTCGGTCGCGACCCGGTGTGCGCCTTGGGATACAACCCGGACATGCCCGCACCCCGCACGCACGACTACCGCGGCGCGTTCGGCGCCGACGGGACCCGGGTCCGCTCACGGAAGGAGATCCCGGAGGTCCCCGCCGAACCCGGCCTCGTGGTCGAGGACCCGGCGAGCGGCTTCTGCGGCGCGGTGGTGAAGGTCGACGTCCGCGAGGTCACCCTCGAGGACCGGTTCGGCGCCCGACGCGTGTTCCCCCTGCGCCCCGCCGCCTTCCTGTTCGAGGGCCGGCCGGCCACCCTGGTGAAGCCCGCCGCCGCGCCGACGGGACCCGTCCGCTCGGCGTCGGGCTCGGTGAAGGTGCAGAACCTCAAGGCCCGCACCGCCAGGGCGGCGCGAATCTGGGTCGAGGGCATCCACGACGCCGCGCTGCTGGAGACGGTCTGGGGGCACGACCTGCGCGTCGAGGGTGTCGTCGTGGAGCCGCTGCACGGCGTGCACGACCTCGCCGCGGCGGTTCGCGAGTTCGGCCCCGCCCCGCACCGTCGGCTCGGGATCCTCGTCGACCACCTCGTGGCCGGGAGCATGGAGACCCGCCAGGCCGCGTCGGTCATGAACGATCTGGCTGCGGGGCCGAACGTGCTGGTCACCGGCCATCCGTTCGTCGACGTCTGGGAGGCGGTCAAGCCGCAGGCCGTCGGGATCCGGGCGTGGCCGACGATCCCGCGCGGCACCGACTGGAAGACGGGCGTGTGCGAGGCGCTGCGCTGGGGTGAACCCGCCGACGGCGCGCGCCGGGTGCTCGGTGCCGTGAAGTCCTTCCGCGACCTGGACCCGTCGCTGATCGGCGCCGTCGAGCAGCTGATCGACTTCGTGACCCAGGAGGGCTGAGCCCGACCGTTGTGCGACCGAAATGATCATTTCGGTCACCCCGGACCGTGGTCTCTGCCATCCTGGCTGCATGGTTCCGCTGATCTGGCTGATCGCCGGGATCGCCCTGCTCGCCGGCGAGATGCTGGCAGGGGAGTTCGTGCTGGCGATGCTCGGTGGCGGCGCGCTCGTCGCGGCGGGGGGCGCGGCGGTGTTCGGCCTGGGCTGGCTGGGCAGCACGCTGCTGTTCGCGATCGCCTCGGTGCTGCTCCTCGCGGGAGTGCGGCCGGTGCTGCGGCGCAAGGCGCAGAAGTCGGTGGAGGGCTACGTGCACCACACCGACAAGATCGTCGGGGGTTCCGCCGTGGTCTCGCGGCGGGTCGACGGGCACGGCGGCCGCGTGCGGATCGGGCCGGACGAGTGGTCCGCCCGCTCCTTCGACGGCGAGCAGGTCATGGAGCCCGGCGACCGGGTGACGGTGGTCCGCATCGAGGGCGCCACCGTGCTCGTCCTCGCCGAGTAGACGGGGGAAGGGACATGGAGACGGTGAACGTCGGACTGCTCGTCGTGATCGTGGTGATCGTGCTGTTCGTGATCATCACGCTGGCGAAGGCGGTGCAGATCATCCCGCAGGCCACGGCCGCGGTGGTGGAGCGGTTGGGCCGGTACAAGACCACGCAGAACCCGGGGCTCGCGTTCCTGGTGCCGTTCGTCGACCGGATCAGGGAGCGGATCGACCTGCGCGAGCAGGTGGTGTCCTTCCCGCCCCAGCCGGTGATCACGCAGGACAACCTGACGGTGAACATCGACACCGTCGTCTACTTCCGGGTCACGGACCCCAAGTCCGCGGTCTACGAGATCTCGAACTACATCGTCGGCGTCGAGCAGATCACCACGACCACGCTGCGCAACGTCGTCGGCGGCATGACGCTGGAGGAGACGCTCACCTCGCGTGACCAGATCAACACGGTCCTGCGCGGCGAGCTCGACGACGCCACCGGTCGCTGGGGCATCCGGGTCGAGCGCGTGGAGATCAAGGCGATCGACCCGCCGTCCTCCATCCAGGAGTCGATGGAGCGGCAGATGAAGGCGGACCGCGAGAAGCGGGCCACCATCCTCACTGCCGAGGGCCAGCGGGAGGCTGCGATCCGCAGCGCGGAAGGCCAGAAGCAGGCGCAGATCCTCACCGCGGAGGGCTCCAAGCAGGCGGCGATCCTCAACGCCGAGGCGGAGCGGCAGTCCCGGATCCTGCGGGCGCAGGGCGAGCGGGCGGCGCAGTACCTGCGGGCACAGGGTGAGGCGAAGGCGATCGAGAAGCGGTTCGCCGCGATCAAGGCCGGCCGGCCGACGCCCGAGCTGCTCGCCTACCAGTACCTGCAGACCCTGCCGCAGATGGCCGCGGGCGAGGCGAACAAGGTGTGGCTGGTGCCGTCGGACTTCGGCAAGGCGCTCGAGGGCTTCACCAGGATGCTCGGCGCCCCCGGTGAGGACGGCGTCTTCAAGTACACCCCGTCGCCCGACGACGGTGTGCGCTCGGTCCCCGAGGAGGACGAGGAGTCCGTCAAGGACTGGTTCGACACCACCGGCGACCCGGAGATCGCCCGGCAGGTCGCCGCGGCCACGGCCGAGGCGACGCAGCACGTGCCGGCGATCGGGGAGGAGGCCCGCCACGCCCTGGGCGCGGGCGAGGCTCCGCCGCCCAACGGCGTCCCGCCCCGTGGCGACTGGTCCGAGGAGGCCCCGCCCCGCTGAGCCGCGTCATGGAACCATAGTGCGCGGTAGGCCAGCGATTCTGCGCATCATGGTTCCATAACGCGCAGAAATCCGGTCGAAATTCGCGTTATGGTTCCGTACTGCGATCAGGACAGCGAGAAGCCGAACGGGAGCTCCAGGCGGTGCCGCTCGAGCAGGGCGCGGTCGGCCAGGAGCTGCCGGGTGGGGCCGTCGGCCACGACAACGCCGTCGTCGAGCACCACGCTGCGCGGGCAGAGCTGCAGCGCGTAGGGCAGGTCGTGGGTGACCATCAGCATGGTCCGGCCCAGGCCGAGCAGCACCTCGGCGAGCTCGCGGCGGGCGACCGGGTCGAGGTTCGACGAGGGCTCGTCGAGCACCAGGATCTCGGGATCGCAGGCCAGCACGGTGGCCAGCGCGACCCTCCGGCGCTGCCCGCCGGACAGGTGCAGTGGCGAGCGGTCGGCGTGCTCCTCCATCCCGACGGCGGCCAACGCCTGGTCGACCCGTTCCGCGAGCGCCGGCCCGCCGAGCCCGAAGTTGGCCGGGCCGAAGGCGACGTCCTCGCGGACCGAGGGCATGAAGAGCTGGTCGTCGGGGTCCTGGAACACGATCCCGACCCGGCGGCGGATCTCCTGCACGTGCTGCTTGGTCACGGGCAGGCCGCCGACCTCGACGGTGCCCTCGCCGGGCGCGAGGATCCCGTTGAGGTGCAGCACCAGCGTCGTCTTGCCGGCGCCGTTCGGCCCGAGCAGCGCGACCCGCTCGCCCGGCTCGATCCGCAGGTCCACCCCGTGCAACGCCTGGTGGCCGTCCGGGTAGGCGAACAGCAGGTCGCGCACCAGCAGCGACGGCGGTGTGGCGGCCGCGTCGCCGGGGGCGCGGAGCGGGTCGGCGAGGGTCATGCGATCACCCATCCGGTCACGGCCAGCGCCGCGGCGACGGCGACCGGCGCCAGCCCGGCGGCCCAGTCCCGCCGGGTCGTGCGGTTCTCGGCGAGCACCGGCATCGCGCCCGACCAGCCGCGGGACAGCATCGCCAGGTGCACGCGCTCGCCCCGCTCGTAGGAGCGCACGAACAGCGCCCCGATGCCGCGGGCCGTGGCGCCGGCCTGCCACAGGAAGCGCGGATCGTGCCCGCGGGCGACGCGGGCCAACCGCATCCGCCGGGCCTCCCCGGCGATCACGTCGATGTACCGGAGCATGAGCGTCGCGATCGTGGTGACCAGGGCCGGGGCGTGCAGCCGCTGCAGGCCCACGAGCAGGTCCCGCATCGGCGTGGTGGCGGCCAGCGTGAGCGAGGTGAGGACGCCGAGGGTGCCCTTCACGAGGATGTTCCAGGCGCCGAGCAGGCCGGGCTCGGACAGCGACATCCCCAGCCAGTCGATCCGCGGGTCCGGGCCGGTGATCGGCAGCAGTACCGCGAGCACCACGAACGGCAGCTCGATCACCGAGCGGCGCAGGATCCAGCCGACCGGGATGCGGGCCGCGACCCATACGCCGACGAGCAGCACCAGGTAGCCCGCGAAGACCGCGAAGGCCTCCCGCGGCGTGGCGACCACGCACACCACACCGAGGAACGCGGCCACGATCTTCACCTGCGGCGGGAGCCGGTGGACCGGGGAGTCGCGGTGCAGGTGCAGCGGGTGCGCGTGGCCCGCGCCCACCTCAGTCGTCCCCCCGCTCGGCCTGGCGCGCGGGGGAGCGCCGGCCCAGCACCCGGAACAGCGCGCCGGCCAGGGCGAGGGTCACCAGCACGCCGACGACGCCCGCGATCCCGACCGTGCCCTTGCCGCCGAGGACCGAGTAGTCGGCCAGCGGCGAGTGCGCGGCGGCGTGCTCGCCGGCGTTCTGTGCGATGCACGTGCCGTCGAGGTGCTCGCCGCCGCCGGTCTCGCTGACCTGGCAGCCGTGCCGCGCGACCGTGTCCAGCCCGTCCGGGCTGGAGCTGGCGAAGTAGGAGAGCCCGCCCGCGACGAGCAGGGCGACCACCAGGAACCCGAGGAGGAAGCCGCGCCGCCGGGTCACGCCGCACCGCCCGCCGTCGGCGTCGAGGGCGCGGATCTGCGGACCAGTGGCGTCGCCGTGCCCCGCAGCAGGTACACCAGGTCCGGACGCACGGCCACGACCGCGCCGACGGTCGCCGCGGTGATCACGCCCTCGCCGATGCCGATCAGGGCGTGCAGCCCCACCATCAACGCGAACACGGTCCCGAGGGAGGCGCCGCCGCTGCCGCCGACCGCGTACTCGAGGACGAAGCCCAGCGAGGCGACCACGGTGTTGACGAAGGCGGCGACGAACGCCGTGGCGACCAGCCCGCCGCGGCTGCGCCGGGCGACGCGGCGCAGCAGCAGGGCCACCCCGTACCCGGTGAACACGCCGATGATCGCCATGTTGGTGATGTTGGTCCCGAGCGCGGTGAGCCCGCCGTCGGCGAAGAGCAACGCCTGGACGAGCAGCACGATCGCGATGCACACCGTGCCCACCCACGGCCCGACCAGGATCGCCACGAGCGCGCCGCCGAGCAGGTGGCCGCTGGCGCCGGGCAGGATCGGAAAGTTGATCATCTGTACGGCGAACACGAACGCCGTGACCAGCCCGGCCATCGGTGCGGTGCGCTCGTCGAGGTCCGCGCGGGCCCGCACGAGGCAGAGCACGAGGACGACGAGGGCCACGGCCCCGAAGACGAGCGAGGTCGGGGCGTTCACCAAGCCGTCGCTCATGTGCATGGCGGTGACCATGGTGACCATGGAGGCCTCCCGGGTGCCGAGGGGTGCGCCGGGCAGGCGCAGCCCCCATCACAACGCGTCGGCGACGCAATCGCAAACGATGTGCGGGAGCGAGTCCCGTGCGACTGTCCGGTCGGAGGGGGCGATGCGCCCGAGGGAGGGGGCCGGACCGGCGTCAGGCTGCCGCGAGCTCCCGCCGGCGCTCCCGCTCCTCGCGCTTCTCCGAGCGCGTGGCGAGCATCGACAGCCCCGAGCGCCGCAGCGCGCCCACCGGGGCCAGCGCCGCGCCGACCAGCCGGTCGAGCGCCCGGACCTCGTACGCCGGGGAGTCGCCGAGTTCGGCGACGATCGCCGTGTGCTCCCCGCGCACCCGCTCGGCGTAGCCCGGCTGGCGCGGCGAGCCTGTGATCCGCACGGCGGCGAGCGGCTCGGGCCGGCCGAGGAAGTCGCCGTGGTGCAGCAGGCGCAGCCAGCAGTCGAGGTCGAGCAGCTCGTCCCGCCGGCCCCGCCAGCCGCCCGCGGCGGTGAAGCCCTCCCGCCGGAAGGTGACGTTGCACGCGTCGCCGATCAGGTTGCTGCGGCCGCGCACGATCTTGCGGGCCACCTCGTCGCCGCTGCGGGTGCCGATCAGCCCGTTCAGCCCGCGGCGGGGGACCAGCACGCGGCTCTTGTCGTCGACGACGTGCCGGCGGGCGGCGACGAGCGTCAGGCCGGGGTCGTCGAGCAGCGGCTGGGCCTGCAGCTCGAGGCAGCGGGGGTGGAGGATGTCGCCGTCCGTGATCGTCTTCACCAGCGGGGCCCGCCCGGCCGCGACGGCCCGGTTGCGGGCCTCGGCCCGGGGGATCCGTTCGCCCGTGCGCTCCACCCGGATCCGCGGGTCGGCGAAGGACCGCATGATCTCGTGGGTGGCGTCGGTGCTCGCGTTGTCGAGGAGCACGAGCTCGAAGTCGGGTTCCGTCTGCTCCAGGACCGAGCCGATGGTCTCGGCGAGATGGCGCTCGCCGTCCGTGACCGCGGCGACCACGGACACGGTGGCCTGGTAGACGCCCGGGAAGCCGGCCGCGGTCACCGGGCGCCCGGTCCGCGCTGCTCCGCCGCGTGCGGGGGGCGGTCCGTGCTGTCCATGGGGTGGGACTCTACCGAGCGGCGGCGGACGGCCCCGGTCGGCGGCGTGATCGAACGGTCCGTAAGGTTCGGGTCGTGGACCCGGAGCAGCCGAGCGCCCGCGAGGTGAGCGGAGCGCGGTCGTCGGCGGGGCGTCCGGGACCCGAACGGGGGGCGGCACGCGGACGGTGCACGCGGTCGGGGGAGCGCCCCGTCACGTAACGCACCGACGAGGCCGACAGATAAGCCGAGCGATGACGGAGTACCGGGTGAGATCTCGACCTGCAGGAGTCGGGCGCCGAGGCGTCAGCGCGACAGCACACGAGGTGCGACGAGGGGGAGACTGCGATGCAGCGCAGTGACCGGCGCAGCCAGCGCAGAGCCGATCCGACCGTGTCCGTGGTGGTGCCCACCCGGAACGAGGCCCGCAACCTGCAGGTGGTGCTGCCCGCGATCGCGGCGGTGCGCCCCGCGGTGCACGAGGTGATCGTCGTCGACGGCAACTCGGTCGACGGCACGGTGGAGACCGCGCGGCGGGTGCTGCCCTGGGTGCGGATCGTCGAGCAGACCCGCAAGGGCAAGGGCAACGCCATGGCGTGCGGGTTCGCCGCCGCCACCGGCGACATCATCGTGATGTTCGACGCCGACGGCTCGGCCGACCCGGCGGAGATCCCGGCGTTCGTGGCGGCGCTCAAGGCGGGTGCCGACTTCGCCAAGGGGAGCCGGTTCGCGCGCGGCGGCGGCAGCGACGACATCACGCTGCTGCGGAGGACCGGCAACGCCGGGCTCAACGGCGTGGCCAACGTGCTGTTCGGCACGCGCCACTCGGACCTCTGCTACGGCTACAACGCCTTCTGGGCCGACCTGTTGCCCCTGCTGGAGCTGCCGGCGGTGGACGCTCCCGCACCGGACGACGGGTCGATGCTCTGGGGGGACGGGTTCGAGATCGAGACCGTGCTCGCCTGCCGGGTCGCCGCGGCCGAGCTGCGGGTGACCGAGGTCCCCTCCTACGAGCGCGAGCGCCTCTTCGGCGACACCAACCTGCGGACCTTCGCCGACGGCACCCGGGTCCTGCGCACTTTGGCCGCCGAGCGGCGGCGCGCCCAGCAGCGGCGCGAGGAGCCACCGGCGGTGGCGGCTTCGGTCGCGGCGCGCAACGGCACGTCCCTCGACGGTGCCGCACCCAACGGGCACCCGGTGACCAACGGGCACGCCGGACCGAACGGGCACGCCGTCCACAACGGACACGCGGACGGCGCCCGCACCAACGGTGCGGCCCACACGAACGGCAGCCACGCCAACGGCACCCACGTGAACGGCGCCCACACGAACGGCAGCCACACGAACGGCACCCACGCCAACGGCACCGGGCACCTCAACGGCCGCACGCTCGGCAACGCCGACACGCTGCCGGTGCCTCCGACGACGGAGCAGACCGAGCCGATCGGCACGGTCGCGCCGCCGGCGCCGCCCGCGCCGCCCGCGGCGACCGCCCCGCCGCGCCCGTCGCCGCGCCCGGGCAACCGTCCGGCGGCCGGGACCGACCGTCCCGCGCCCCAGCGCGCCGCGGCGCAGCGCGAGGCGCTCGACGCCCGTTACGCCCTCGAGGAGGAGGCCTCCTGAGGGGTCGCCTCCTGCGGATCACCGGCGCCCGGCATACTCCTGACGGGCGCCGGGGTCCGTTCGGCGCCGGTCGGCGTGCGGCGGTCCCGCCGTTCCGTGCGGTGCCCGGTAGTGCGATCTCCAGCAGTGCGATGTCCAGCAGTGCGATGTCCAGCACGGGAACGACGTCGGCCACGGACGACGTCCGGCGAGGGAACGGAGTGACGCGGTGAGCATGCCCTCCGCGGCGGAGCTGACGCGCGCCCGCACCGCGCGCCGCGGCGTCGCGCTGATGCTCGTCGTCGCCGGGCTCGCCGCCTGTGTCCTGAGCCTGCTCGACGTCACCGGCGGCACCGCGGGCGACGTCCGCCTCTTCCTCACGATCGGCTTCCTGCTGCTGGGCCCCGGCTGGTCCGCGGCGGGCTTCCTGCGCCGCGCACCCGCGGCGCACGTCTGGCTGCTGACCCTGGGCGTCGGCGTGGCCACCACGCTGCTCGCTGCACAGATCATGGTCAGCACGGTCTGGTGGCACCCCGACCTCATGCTCTACATCGTCACCGCGATCAGCATCCCCTTCCTGCTCCGGCACGCGGTGGTCGCCCAGTGACCACACAGGACACGCGCCGCGACGGCCGCGCCCCGCGCGAGGGCGCCGGCCGCGCCGGGAACCCCGGCGGCAGCTCCGGCGGCACCGCCCCCGCCGCGCAGGAGACCGTCCGCAGCGACCCCGAGGCCACGCAGGTCCTCCGGCCCGTCGGCCCGGCGCTCGGGAACGGCACGGACGGCACCGACCCGCCCACCGCGGCGATCCCGGTCGTCCCGCCGGCCGCGCCGACGGACGCCGCACCGCCGTCGGGGCCGTCGTGGTATACGCAGAACCGGGTCGTGATCGACCGCTGGCTGTCGCCGGCGCTGGCCCTGCTGGCGCTGGCCATGCTGCCGCTGGCCGTGGTCACCACCGACCTGAAGGCGCTCGACGGCTGGGGCCTGGCCAAGGTGCTGGGCATCCCCGCCTGGCTGGCCCTGCTGTTCGCGATCGGCTCCTGCCTCTCCGAGCTCTACGCCCGGCGCCCGCGCATCCCGATGCTCGGCTCCGCGACCGGGGTGCTGATCCTCTGCTCGACGGGCCTGCCGTCGGTCGTCGAGCCGGCCGCGCGGTTCGGCACGGCTTGGACGATCACCGGCTTCGTCGACGCGGTGGCGGTCGCCAACGGCGTCCCGCCCCAGGGCCTCGACGCCCGGTTCTCCTGGCCCGCGTTCTTCGCCCAGTGGGCGTGGTTCCGCCAGGCCGGCGGCGCCGACCAGCTCGACGAGGTGCTGCGCTGGTTCCCGCCGGCCGTCGTCACGGTGTGGGCGATCGGCATCTACGCGCTGGCCCGCTCGATGCTGGGCGGCACCCGCGCGCCCTGGGCCGCGGCCTGGCTGTTCGTCGGCCTGAACTGGATCGAGCAGGACTACTTCTCGCCGCAGGCCACGGGCATCTGCCTGCTGCTCACGGTGCTGACCTTCGCCCTGGGCCCGCTGGCCACCCGCCGGACCGACCCGAGCGGGGTCCCGGGCTGGCCGGCCCCGCACCGCGGTGCGAAACGTCTGCCGCTGCTGCACCGCTGGCTCGTCTCCGGCATGACGCCGCCGAACCGGCCGACCCTGCCCCCGCGGCAGCTGCTGCTGGTCTACTTCTGCGCGGCGCTGTGCATCCTCGCGGTGATCCCGGCGCACCAGCTCACGCCGTTCGCGATCCTCGGCCAGCTGTTCCTGCTGGCCGTCGTGGGCCGCTACCGGGGCCGCGGCCTCGTGCTGGTCGGCGTGATCGGCGTCGTCCTGTTCATCCTGATCTCCGCCCGCTCCATCTGGATGAACCAGATCACGCTGTTCATCGGTACCGGCGACACCGGCGCCGCGCTGCAGGAGGGCGTGGCCGACCGACTCACCGGCGACCTCGGCCAGATCGTCGTCAAGTACGGGCGGGTGCTCGTCGCCGGGCTGTCGTACCTGCTGGGCGGCATCGGCGCGTGGGTCTACTGGCGGCGCCGCCGCGACCTCGTGCCGATCGGGCTCGCCGTGGTGCCGATGGCGTTCGCCGCGCAGGGCTACGGCAGCGAGGGCTTCCTGCGGATCGTGCTGTTCGGCCTGCCGATCCTCACCATCCTCGGCGCGGACTTCCTGCGGTGGACGGTCCGCAAGCGCGCGTGGATGCGGCCGGTGCTGGCCGTCGGCATGGTCGGACTGTTCGGCACGCTCGTGTTCCTGCGCGGCGGCAACGACTCCTACCAGGTCGTCTACCCCGAGGACGCCGCGATGTACCGGTCGGTCGTCGCGACGACCCCGCCCGGGCAGAACGTCATCCCGGTCTCCGACCCCGGGCCGTTCGCGATCGAGGGCCTGACGCTCTTCGGCCGCGGTGGCGGCGCGCCGGGCTGCGGCCGGATCGGCGTCTCGAACGACCCCATCGGCTGCACCGACAAGATCGCGCCCGACGTGATCGTGAACTTCGGGTCGATCGAGGCCCAGGGCGAGTTCCTCTACGGGAAGCCGCCGCACTGGTCGCTCGACTACGCGAACACGCTGGTCCAGCAGGGCAAGTACTACTTCTGGTACCAGAGCAAGGACGACCCGTACGACTACGTCCTGCGCAAGGTCGGGGCGCCGGTGCTCCCCGGCGGCACGGCGGGGAGGCCCGGATGACGATCGACCCGGCCTTCGACAAGTGGGTCTGGCTGTCCTTCCTGGCCCTGCTCGTCGTGCTCGGTGTCCGCGCCTGGGTGGTGGAGAGCAGCCGCGGGCGGCTCGAGCGCACGCCCACCCGCGTGCGGGCGCTCACGGCGGCCTCGGTGTGCGTCGTCGCCGTCGTCGTCGCCCTGCTGACCGTCCAGGGTGGACAGCAGGTCGTCCACTCCGTCCTGACCCGCACGGACCCGGTCACCGGGCTCCCGCTCGACAAGCCGCAGCAACCCGCTCCGGCCGCCGCGGACCCGAACGCCCCCCCGGCCCCCGACCAGAACGCGAACCCGAACGCGCCCGCGGCGGGCGCCGGGCCCTGACCCGGTCAAAGCCGCGGATTTCACCGCGATATCGTGACCGCCGCTGCGGGGCGGCGACCGGGACCGGTCCGGGTCGCCGCGACGCGCGGGGCAGGCACGCAGCGTTCCCATTGGAGGGCTCAACACCTCATGTCGGACAAGGTCTACGACTTCGTCGTGGTCGGCGGCGGGGCGGCCGGGTGCGTCCTGGCCAACCGGCTCAGTGCCGATCCCGCGCACCGGGTGCTCCTTCTCGAGGCCGGTAAATCGGACCCGTTCTGGGACGTGTTCACCCACATGCCGGCGGCGATGGGCCTCGCGATCGCGAGCAAGAGCCACAACTGGCACTTCGTCTCCGAGCCCGAGCCGTACATGCAGAACCGGCGCATGGACCTGCCGCGGGGCAAGCTGCTCGGCGGCTCCGGCTCGATCAACGCCATGACCTACGTCCGGGGCCACCCGGCGAACTTCGACCAGTGGGCGAAGGTCGTCGGGGACGAGGCCTGGGACTTCGCGCACGTGCTGCCCTACTTCAAGAAGATCGAGGACTCGCTGACCTTCGGGGGCAACGAGTACCGCGGCCGCGGCGGCCTGCAGACCGTCGAGCGGGCCCCGGCCGACCACCCGCTGTTCGCGCTGTTCTTCGAGGCCGCGCAGCAGGCCGGGTACAACCTCACCGCGGACCTGAACGGCGCGGTGCAGGAGGGCTTCGCGGCGTTCGACCGCAACATCCGGCGGGGCCGGCGCCAGTCGTCGTCGCAGGCCTACCTGCACCCGGTGATGGGGCGCCCGAACCTCGAGGTCCGCACCCGCGCGCTCGCCACCCAGGTCGTGTTCTCCGGGACGCGCGCGGTCGGGGTGACCTTCCGGTCGGCCGGCGGGCGCGAGGAGATCGTCCGGGCCAGGGAGGTCATCCTGTCCGGCGGTGCCTTCAACACCCCGCAGCTGCTGCAGCTGTCCGGGGTCGGCCGGGCCGAGGAGCTCGCCGCCGTCGGGGTCTCGCCGGTGCACGACCTGCACGGCGTCGGGCACAACCTCGAGGACCACCTGGCCGTCCAGGTCCAGCACCGGTGCACCCAGCCCATCTCGATGGTGCACATGAAGGACAAGAAGAACTGGCCGATCATGGGCCTGCAGTGGCTGGCCGGCCGCGGCCCGGCGGGCAGCAACCTCTTCGAGGCCGCGGGCTTCATCCGCAGCAACGAGGACATGGAGTTCCCGGACGTCATCGTCGGGTTCGCGCCCATGGCGATGGCCTTCGACGAGAAGCGGATCGTGGAGGGGCACGGCTACCAGGTGCACGTCGGCACCATGGCGGCGCGCTCCCGCGGCAGCGTCACGCTGCGCTCGGCGGACCCGACCGCGCACCCGAGGATCATCTTCAACTACCTGGACAACCAGCGGGACCGCGACGACTGGGTCAAGGCGATCCGGATCGCGCGCGACATCATGGCCCAGCCGGCCTTCTCGGGGGTCGACGGTGGCGAGGTCGTCCCCGGGCCGGAGTTCCAGACGGACGAGGAGATCATCGACTGGATCTCGCACACCGCGCAGACCGGGCTGCACCCCACCGGCAGTGCCCGCATGGGCAGCACGGCGGACGACGTCGTGGACCCGTCCACGCTGCGGGTGCACGGGGTCGAGGGGCTGCGGGTGGTCGACGCGTCGATCTTCCCGACCGTCACCAACACCCAGACCTACGCGCCGACCCTGATGGTGGCCGAAAAGGCGTCGGACATGATCCTCGGCAACACGCCGCTGGAGCCGGTGCGTCTCGCCCGCCCGCAGGTCGTCTCGCAGGCGCGGCCGGCCGCGGCCGCGGAGGACGTGGTGGCGCCGGCCGGCCAGGCCTGAGCGGGAGCCACCGGCCCGGTGCGCGCGGCGCACCGTCGACGAACGACGAAGGAGAAGCATGGAGCTGCCCGGGCGGGCGCCGGCCTGGGTCGGCCGGGTCGAGCGGCGGACCGAGGGTTCGGACGCACTGGACCTGTCGGTGGACCCCCGTTACCTGGCGGCCCGGCTGCTGGTCACGGCCGGCGGGGTGCCCGCCGGGCTGATCTCGGTCGGGCTGACCGGCGGCCGCGCGACGACGTCGACGGTCCGCGCCGCGATCGAGGCGCAGCTGGGCCCGGACACGGGCGAGGAGCAGGCGCTGCCGCCCTCGGCCGAGCCGCTCACCGTCGTGATCGCGACCCGCGGCCGGCCGGAGAGCCTGCGGACCAGCCTCGCCGCCGTCGTGGCGGGTGACCACCCGGCCGTCACCGTGGTCGTGGTGGACAACGACCCGGCGGACGAGAGCACCCGGCTGGTCGCCGAGGAGTTCGCCGACCGGGGCGTCGTCTACGTCCGGGAGCGGCGCCGGGGCCTGTCCGTCGGGCGCAACCGCGGGCTGCGCGAGGCGGTCACCCGGCTCGTCGCGTTCACCGACGACGACACCGAGGTCGACCGGCAGTGGGCGAGCCGCATCGCCGCGGTGTTCGCCGCCGAGCCGGAGCTGGCCTGCGTGAGCGGACCGGTCATCGGCGCACGGCTGGACACCGAGGAGCAGCTGGCCGCCGAGCGTGCCCTGGTCTGGAACCGGGGCTTCGAGGCGCGCCGCTACTCGCTGGCCGACCCGCCCGAGGACTCCGCGATCTTCCCCTTCTCGCCGGGCCTGTTCGGGATCGGCGCCAACTTCGCCGTCCGCGCCGACGTCGCGCGTGCCGTCGGCGGGTTCGACGAGGCGCTCGGCGCCGGCGCCCCGACCCGCGGCGGCGAGGACTGCGAGTTCATGGTCCGACTGGTCCTGGCGGGCCACCAGGTCGGCTACGACCCTGGCGCGTTCGTGTGGCACCACCACCGGGCGTCGCCGGAGGAGCTGCGCAGCCAGCTGCGGGGCTACTCGATGGGCCTGGGCGCGTTCCTGACCAAGATCGCCCTGGACCCGCGCGCCGGGGCCATGGCCGCCCGGCGCATCCCGGCCGCGGTCGCGCAGTTCCGGCAGATCGGAGCTCGGGAGTCCACCGCGGGCGAGGGCGTCGCGGCGGGCAGTCTGGGGGAGCGGCTGGCGTGGATCGTCGACGGCGGCTCGGCCTACGTCCGCGGCCGCCGGGCCACGCGGCGGGTCGGCGGCCGGGTGCCCCGGTTGTCCCCGCTGAACTCCCACGTCACGTCCGACCGGTGACGTCGTTGGACTCGGTGACGGGGCGTCGGCGGGGTGTCCTACGCTCGCACGCTGTCCATTGTGTCTGATCTGAAACGTCCGAACGTGACCGAGGAGCCCCAGTGTCCGAACCGTCCGGGTCCGGTGGTGGCGGTGCCCCCACCCGGGGGATCTCCCGTCGTACCGGCCTGATCATCGGCGGCGTCGTCGTCGTCGCCGTGATCGCGCTGATCGCCGTGCTCGTCGGCAGGCCGTCGTCGGACTCGGGGAACACCTCGGGGAGCGGCAGCGTCTCGGAGCCGCCCGGCCCGACCACGGGCACGAAGACCCCGAGCGCGGGCGCGGACACCAGCGCCGCCACCCTGCTCGGGTGGGGCGAGCCGTCCCGGGTCGACGAGTTCGACGGACCCCGGCCCGCGGGCTGGAGCATCTACAAGGGTGAGGGCCACGACGGCAACGGCCGCCGGACGTCGGACGCGATCCACGTCGACAACGGCATCCTCACCATCAAGGGCGACGCCCAGGGCAACACCGGCGGCCTCGCGCTCAGTCCGGGCCAGATGTACGGGCGCTGGGAGGGCCGCGTGAAGATGCCGGCCGCCGACCCGACCTACCACGCACTGCTGCTGCTCTGGCCGGACGAGGAGAACTGGCCGGAGGGCGGCGAGATCGACTTCCTCGAAGCGACCGACCCGGACCGTCAGGGTGTGAACTCGTTCCTGCACTACGGCCACGACAACAAGCAGATCCAGCACGACGTGGCCGTCGACGGCACCCAGTGGCACAACTGGGCGGTCGAGTGGACTCCGGACCACGTCATCGGCTACCTCGACGGCCGCGAGTGGTACCGCATCGACGACAAGGACGCGCTGCCGCCGGGCCCGATGCACCTGTGCATCCAGCTGGACTGGTTCCCGGAGGACGGCGACCCGAAGAACGTGCAGCCGTCCGAGATGCAGGTGGACTGGGTCAAGGAGTACAAGTACAACGGCTGAGCAACCCGTGACACGGACGGCCGGTGTCCCCGCGCGGGGACACCGGCCGGTGTCGTTCTCGGGCTCAGGCGTTCAGCCCCGCCGGACCGCCTGGAGCTTGAGTGTCTTCGCGTTGGCGATGTCGATGCTGCCGGTGTCGGTGTCGATGTCCGGGTCGAACCAGTCCGGTACGGGGGCGGCGATGCCCGGTGCGATCCGTTCCGAGCTGTTGAACGTATCCGGCTTGACCCGTCCCGCCGCCCGCGCCGCGAACCAGGCGCCGACCGAGGCGACGGTGCGTGCGACCTCGCTGCGGCTCGGGCGGACGTGCTCGGCGAGGGCCTTCTGGTACCACTCCATCTGCACCCGCAGGGCGTGCTCGAGGCTGTAGTGCCGGCGCACGAGCTCGAGGGCGAACGCCGCGTTCTCCTTGCGGCGCACCTGGTCGTCGAGGAGCGTGGTCAACTCGCGGACCAGCGCGTCCTCGCCCGTGCCGCCGGCGCCGATGCCGTAGAAGCCGCGCCAGCGGAACAGCCGGGCCGACTCGCGGTCGAGCATCTGGAAGTAGCCGCGCTCGCCCTGCACGATGCAGGGCTTGCCGAAGGCCATCGCCCGCAGGATCGACCCGCCCATGCCGAGCGCGATGTCCGCGGCGGCGTAGGCGGGCCGCGGGTCGACCCGCATCCCGGGCAGCAGCACGACCTCGCGCCCGGCGCGGGCGTTGGTCGCGTCGGCCAGGGCCCGCAGCTCGGGCATGGCCGGGCCGTCGCCCACCATCACCAGCCGGAGCCGGTGGTACGGCGCGATGCGGCCGGCGGCGCGGATCGCGGTCTCCAGGCCCTCCTGCTTGAGGGCCCGTGCGAACCGGCTGACCACGACGAGTGCGATCTCGTCCGGCGCGATCCCGAGCTCGGCGCGGAAGGCGTCGCCGCCGGGGTAGTCGGGGTACTGGCCGACCGTGTCCGTCGGGATCTCCAGGACGCCGATCGGGCCGCTGCGCTCGCGGGTCTCCATCGCGATCAGCGGCCCGCAGACCTGCAGCGGCACCGTGCCGGGCATGAAGTCCGGCACCGACATGCTGTTGATCGTCATGGTCATCGGCACGTCGTCGAGGCGGTGCGGGCCGAGGAAGGCGAGCAGCGCGGGCGTGAGCTCGTAGGCGTGGATCAGGTCCGGCTGCAGCCGCCGGGACAGGTCACGGATCCGCTTGTACGCGGCTCGCGCGGTGGGCGCGATGTTGTCCGGGACCAGCTCCTCGACCGCTTCGAACCGCACTCCGCGCCGGTGGATGACGTCCTCGAGGACGCCGGGCGGCCCGGCGACGACGACCTCGTGGCCCATGTCCCGCACGCCGGCGGCCAGGTCCACGGAGTTGCGCTGGCTGCCACCGATGTCCAGGTTGTGCAGGACGACGAGCAGGCGCAGCGGCCGGTCCGTGGGCCAGCGGCTCGGGTGCGGAGCGCTGTGCGCGTTCACTCCTCGGGTCTCCCTCGTGTGTGAAGAAGGCCGTCCCTCAGGACGGGCGCCGGCCTGCTCCCGTCGCCAGTCCGGCGACGGGGGTCGGCTCTGTCGGGGGGTCGGACCGGCCGGCGTCGGCGCCCGGCCCGGACGGCTCGGACGGCTCGGACGGTTCGGACTCCGGGTCGCTCTCCTCCTCGACGGCGTCGCGCCGCAGCGTCCGCATGAAGCGGACGAGCGGAACGGCGACGACGAGCGCCGTGACGGCCTGGGCGAGGAGGAACGCCAGGCCGGCGCCGCCGATGCCCATGCGATCCATGAGCACCACCGCGAGCCCGATGACCAGGGCCGCGGTGAACACCTCCAGCACCACGACGCGCCCCATCTGGTTGCGCAGCCGGGAGGTGTTGATGAAGTTCATGTTGATGATCGTGAACGGGATCGCGAGCACGGCGTAGCGCAGCACCCAGGTGCCCTGCTCGGAGTAGGTGTCGCCGAGCACCGAGAGCACCCAGGGGGCCAGGAAGAACAGCGACGGCACGCCGAGGCCGCCGATGAGGTAGCTCAGCCGGAAGGTGCGCTTCATCAGCGTCCACTGCTCCCGCCGGTCGTGGCTGGCCTCCACGACGTACGACGAGCTGATGTTCCAGATCAGCACGCTGAACGACTCGGCGATCAGCCACGGCAGCGCGTAGTAGGCGTTGGCCTCGGTGCCCAGCCGCGCCACCACGAGCAGCGGCAGCACGAGCGGGATGATCACCGTGACGGCGCCGGTCGCGTACTCGGCCAGGAAGATCGAGAGCAGCCCGCGCCGGTCCGGCATCGGCGGCGTGCCCTCGCCGGGCGGGGGCACCCGGGGGAGCAGGCGCAGGAAGAGGATCGGCGAGATCACCAGCTGCAGCGCGATGATCGGCAGCGCCCAGGCCACCAGGATGCCCTTCTCGAACGCGAGGTTCGCGAAGAGGATCAGCAGGCCCATCTTGCCCAGCGCGAACAGCAGCTGCTCGAGCGGGATCCAGGTGGAGCGGCGCAGCCCGGTGAGCACCCAGTCCTGCAGCGTCGACAGTGCGAGGAGGGCGACGAGCAGCGGGAACGCCGCGCGGTCCCAGAAGGTGGGGAACAGCTCGTCGTGCGGGAAGAAGACCAGGAAGCCCACGCCGAGCACGAGCGCGATGGTGATCGCGATCGCGTAGCCGCCCAGGACGAGCTTGCGCGCCTTCGTGCCGGCCGACGCCAGCACGCGGCCGAAGAGCAGCCCGACGTTCGATGCCGCGACCTGCGACAGCATCGTGGCGGTGGACAGGATCGCGGAGGACCGGCCGACCTCCGCGGCGGGCAGCCGGGCGGCGATCGCCCAGAAGCCGAGCCCCACGAGCGCGGTGATCCCGGTGGCGGCCATGAGCGCGAAGGCGTTGAGCTCCAGGCTGGGCAGCACGGACCGGCGCTTGCGCGGCGCCTCGGCACCCGGTTCGGCTTCCGGCGCCGCGTCGATGCCGGCCTCGGGAAGCTCTGCGGTGCCCGGGGACTCGGCGTCCCCGTAGGTGTCCCCGCCGGTGTCCCCGCCGCTATCCGTGGTGCGCAGGGGGGCGGTCCGGAGACCGACGGTCTCGAGCGCGGCGTTCTCCGCGGTGCCCGGCGCGGGGACCTGGACGGCGGCGAAGCGCTCGGTGGGGGGATCGGCGTACGGGTCCGCACCCGGGCCGGTGATCCGGTTGACCGCCGCGGCGGAACGGCCGGGGCCGCCCGCGATCCGCTCGTCGCCGCGCACCGGACCCCTGTCTCGCTCCACTACCGCAGTACCCCGTCAGACCTGTCCGTGCCGCGCGCACCCGCCGGGCCCTGATCGCCGCTCTTCGTCTCGGTCGCCCGAGCCTAATGGTCGACTCGCCGCTGCCGATCTCCGGGTGTAGCCTGCCCGATTCGCGCGCGGGGGTCCGGAGCGGACCCTCGGTCGTCCATCGGTCACCCGACGGAGCGTGTTACGCCCTCTCCCGGTGCGACGCCGCACACCCGGCGGGCACGGGATCGGGGGTGGGACCGTCGCACCCCGCGGCTATGGTCGGCGCCGCACACGACGGACGAGGGCGGGAGCGCGCATGACCGGCGCCACGACGAGCACGACCGGGGTGCGGGTGCACCCGCAGGGCCTCTGCGAGAGCACGGACGTCGGGGAGGGCACCCGGGTCTGGGCCTTCGCGCACGTCCTGCCGGGCGCCCGGGTCGGCCGGGACTGCAACATCTGCGACTGCGCCTTCGTCGAGGACGGGGCCGTGCTGGGCGACAACGTGACGGTCAAGAACGGCACCCTCGTCTTCTCCGGCGTGACCTGCGAGGACGACGTGTTCCTCGGCCCCAACGTGCTCTTCACCAACGACCTGCGGCCGCGCTCGGCGATCAAGCGCGGTCCCGAGGCGCTCCTGTCGACCGTGGTCCGCCGCGGCGCGACGCTCGGCGCCGGCGCGGTCGTGGTGTGCGGCACGGAGATCGGGGAGCACGCCTTCGCCGCGGCCGGCGCCGTCGTCACCCGCTCGGTCCCGGCCCACGCGTTCGTCGCGGGGAACCCGGCGCGGGTGAAGGGCTGGGTCTGCGTGTGCGGCGAGCGGCTCGGCGACGACCTGGTGTGTCCCGAGTGCGGGAGCGCGCACGAGCGGGCCGGGGAGGGCCTGCGCGTCCGGGCCTGACGGGCCCGTCGCTAGAGTCCCGCGGCGGGAGAGTCCACGGGGTCCCCGCCGGCGACCGGCCGGCCCGCCCCGCCACGGGACGCCGCCGCCTCCGCTCCCCGCGCGAGCCGGCGCCCCGTGCCGACCACACCGGACCAAGGAGCAGACCGAGATGGCCCGTGCCGCCCAGACCACCGCCTCCACCGCCGCGAGCACCGCGCTGCGCGCCCTGCGCGACGTCGGCGCGGCCGCCTGGTTCGGTGGCTCGCTGATGGGGGCCTCGGGCCTCAACGCCGCGGCCGACGCCGCAGGCGGCCCGCAGGACCGCGAGCGCGTCGTCGCCGCCGGCTGGGCCCGCTGGACCCCGATCTTCCGCGCCGCCGCGGCCGCGCACCTGCTGGGCAGCGTCGGGCTGCTGGCGCAGCGCCGCAGCAAGGCCGACCTCGTCGGCCTGGGCCTGACCACCGCCGCCGTGGGCGCGGTCGCGGGTTCGGCCGTCATGGGGAGCAAGGAGGTCCCCGAGACGACCATCCACGCCGTCGAGTGGACCGTTCCGGCGCTGCTCGCCGGGGTGATCCTCAGCGGCGTCCGGAAGGGCTGACCGGTCGTGTCGTCTGCCGTCTCCTCGCTGCGCAGCACGCTCGGCGAGCTCCCCGCGGCCCAGGCCGCCTACCGGTGCGCCGTCGCCGGCCGGATGCGCGCGGAGCGGTGGGGCCTGGCGCTCGACGAGGCGCTGCGGACCCGCACCGGCCTGACCCGCCCGCGCGGCGCCGCGCTCGGCCGGATCCTCGCCTACCACTCGATCGGCACGGACGAGTGGGGCGTCAACGACGTGCGTCCGGCGGACTTCGAGCGACACCTGCAGGTCGCCGTCGACGACGGGTGGAGCTTCGCCACCCCGGCCGAGGTGCTCGCGGCCCCGGAGCGCAAGCAGCTCGCGATCACCTTCGACGACGGCGCCACCAGCGTGCTCGACAACGCCGTGCCGGTGCTGCGCCACCACGGGGTCCCGTCGACCATGTTCGCGGTCAGCGGATGGGCCGACGGCGGGCACGACGCGGGCTTCGCGCACGTGCTGGACTGGGCCGGCCTGGCCCGGCTCGAGGCGGCCGGTGTCACGCTGGCCAGCCACTCGGCGTCGCACCCCGACTTCGGCCGGCTCGATGCCGCCGCCGCGGAGCGCGAGCTCGTGGAGTCGCGCACCCGTCTGGAGCGGATGCTCGGCCACCAGGTCGACGAGTTCGCCATCCCCTTCGGCCAGTCGGCGAACTGGACCCCGGAGGCGGGCGCGATCGCGAGCCGCGTCTACCGGACGGTGTACGCGCAGGCCGTCGACACCCGCCCGGCGGGCACGATCCCGCGCACCTTCATCACCCAGATCGACCGCCCGCTGATCTTCCGCGCCGCCCTGAACGGCGCGTTCGACAACTGGGAGGAATGGTTCCTCGGCCCGCGCTGAGCGGAGCTCGCGGAGCGAACATCGGCGCTGAGCGGAGCTCGCGGAGCGAACATCGACCGACCCTGAGGATCCTTCCGGAACCACGAACGGCGCCCTCGCTCACCTCACGGGAGCGGGGGCACCGTTCGTGTATCGGGTCTTCGGGTGTCGGGTCAGATTGCGACGCGGAGGGTGTCCACGACCCGCTGTTGCTGCTCCTCGGTGATCTGCGGGTAGAGCGGCAGCGAGAGGATCCGGTCCGCCATCGCCTCGGCCACCGGGAAGTCACCGGTCTTGCCGAGGTGCCCGAAGGCGCCCGTGAGGTGCACCGGGGTGGGGTAGTGGATGCCCGCGCCGACCCCGTTCGCGTTGAGGTGCGCCAGGACCTCGTCGCGCCGGTCGACCTCGATCACGTAGAGGTGCCAGACGGGCTCGTTGCCCGGTGTGACCGTGGGCGTGGTGACGCCCGGGAGGTCGGCCAGCAGGGCGTCGTAGCGCGCCGCGGCGGCCCGCCGAGCGGCGTTCCACGCGTCGAGCCGGGTGAGCTTCGCCGAGAGCACGACGGCCTGCAGCGCGTCGAGCCGGCTGTTCACGCCCGCGACGGTGTGCTCGTACTTGCGCGGCGAGCCGTGCGCGCCGAGCAGCCGGACCCGGTCGGCCAGCTCGGCCGAGCCGGTGAGCACCGCGCCCGCGTCGCCGTAGGCGCCGAGGTTCTTGCCCGGGTAGAAGCTGGTGCCGGCGATGTCGCCGATCGCGCCGGCGTGCAGCCCGTCCCGCCGCGCGCCCTGGGACTGCGCCGCGTCCTCGCAGATCGCGACGTGGTCGGGGAGCCCCGCCTTCAGCCGCGCGACGTCGGCGACCTGGCCGTAGAGGTGGACCGGCAGCACGACCCGGGTCCGGTCGGTGACCGCGGCGAGGGCGGCGTCGACGTCGATCAGGGCGGTGCCGGGCTCGCAGTCGACGAGCACGACCTCGGCCCCGGCGCGCGCGACGGCCTCGGCGGTGGCGATGAACGTGTTCGCCGGGACGATGCACTCGTCGCCCGGGCCGACACCGAGCGCGCGCAGGGCGAGCTCGAGCGCGTCCGTGCCGTTGGCGACGCCGACGACGTGCTCCACGCCGGAGTACGCGGCGTAGGCGGCCTCGAAGTCGGCGACGGCCGGCCCGCCGACGAAGGCGGTGCGGGCGAGGACCTTCTCCCAGCCCTCGGCGACCTCGGCGGCGACCTCCGCGTGCTGGGCGGCCAGGTCGACCAGGGGGACCGGGGCGTGCTGGACCGGGGTGGTGGGGGCGGCCATGCGGCTCCTAGTGGCTCGGGGAGCTGGTGGTGAGGCCGAGGGCACCGGCCAGCGCGTCGACGACCGCGCGCTGCTCGGGCTCCCCGATCTCGTGGTGCACCGGCAGGATCACGGTCCGGCGCGTGAGGTGTTCGGTGACGGGCAGCGGCCCGTGCGGGTGCCCGGCGTACGCGGGCTCCAGGTGCGCGGCCATGATCCCGCGGCGGGCGGAGATCCCGGCCTCGGCGAGCGCGCCGAGGACGGCGACCTGGTCGGCCCCCTCCGGCAGCTCGATCCAGAACGACTGGTAGTTGGCGGTTCCGTGCGCCGGGTCGCCGACTGCGCGCACGCCCAGCGGGGCGAGCAGCTCGCGGTAGCGCTCGGCGATGGCCCGGCGCTGCGCGACGATCCCGGGCAGCCGGCCCAGCTGGACCAGGCCCATCGCGGCCTGCATGTCCGTCATCCGGTAGTTGAAGGCCGTCTCGTCGTAGCCCTCGAGCACGACCTTCGTACCGGCGGCGTGCCGGTCGGCGGCGGAGACGGTCATCCCGTGCTCGCGCAGCCGGCGGAGCCGGGCGGCCCACTCGGCGTCGTCGGTGGTGACCATGCCGCCCTCACCGGTGGTGAGGAGCTTGCGTGGGTGGAAGGACCACGCCGCGAGCAGCGCGCCGGTCCCCACCGGGTTCCCGTGCAGGGTCGCCCCGGCCGCACACGCGGCGTCCTCGACCACCGGCACGTCGCCGCACACGGCCTTGATCGCCGGGATGTCGGCGGGCTGCCCGCCCTGGTGGACCGCGAGCACGGCCTTCGTCCGCGGGGTGAGCACCGCGGCGACGGTCTCGGGGGAGACGTTGCCGGTCGCCGGCTCGACGTCGGCGAACACCGGGGTGGCGCCGCAGTAGCGGATCGCGTTGGCGGTGGCGATGAAGGAGAACGACGGGCACACGACCTCGTCGCCCGGGCCGACGCCCAGGACGTGGAGCGACAGGTGCAGCGCGGTGGTGCAGTTCGAGGTCGCGACCGCGTGCGCGGCGCCGACGTGGGCGGCGAACGCCTTCTCGAACTCGGCGACCCGCGGGCCCTGCGCCACCCAGCCGGACCGCACGGCGGCCGCGACGGCCTCCGCCTCCTCCTCGCCGAGGAGGGGCTTCATCACGGGGATCATGCGCCGACCTGCGTGTCGGTCTCCTCGCTCCACCACTGCACGAGCCCGCGCAGCCCCTCGTCCATGCCGAGGGTCGGCTTCCAACCGAGGTCGCGGGCGGCGGCGGAGATGTCGGCGAGGCGGCGGGTGACGCCGTTGACCTGTCGGGCCGGCCCGAACTCCGGGGTGAGGTCGGAGTCCATGGCCTTGAGCAGCGCCTCGGCCAGCTCCGCCAGGCTGATCTCCTGCGCGGTCGCGATGTTGTAGACCGCGTCGGTGACCGGCGCCTGCGCGGCGAGCACGTTGGCCCGGGCGATGTCGTGGACGTGCACGAAGTCCATGGTCTGCCTGCCGTCGCCGAAGATCAGCGGACGGTCGCCGCGCGCGATGCGCTCCATCCAGCGGATGAGCACCTCGGTGTAGACGCCGTAGGCGTCCATCCGGGGGCCGTAGACGTTGAAGTAGCGCAGCGCGACGTAGTCCAGGCCGTTCATGGCGTGGAAGCTGCGCAGCATGCCCTCGTTGAACGCCTTGGCGGCGCCGTAGAAGGTGTCGTTGTTGTACGGGTGGTGGCGCTCGGTGGTGGGGAACTCCTCGGCCAGCCCGTAGACCGACGCCGACGAGCTCGCCACGACTTTCTTCACACCGTGTTCGACCGCGGCCTCGATGATGGTGAACGTGCCGTCGACCAGGCTCTCCAGCGCGGTCCGCGGCTGCTCGGCGCACTGCGTGATCCGCAGCGCGGCGAGGTGGAACACCAGGTCCTTGCCGGCGGTCAGCTCGCCGACCAGCCCACGGTCGTTGATGTCGCCCTCGACGAGGGTCAACCGGTCGCCCGCGACCTCCTGCGCCGCGGCGATGTTCTCCCGCCGCCCGCGCACGAGGTTGTCCAGCACGACGACCTCGGCCGCACCGGCCTCGACGAGCTGGTCGACGAGGGTCGAGCCGATGGTGCCGGCACCGCCGGTGACCAGGATCCGCTGGCCCTCGACCGGCTGTGCCGCCTTCTCGCTGCTGGTCACACCGTCACCTCTCCGCGGCCGCGCTGGGCCATCGTGGTCGGAACGTCCTCGATCACCCCGGCGGTGGTGCGCGGGGTCTCCTGGATCGCGCGGATCGGCACGGACTGGCCGTCCTTCGCGAGGCTCTCGGAGGCGGCCTCGAGGATCGCGAGCACCCGCAGGCCCGCGAAGCCGTCCGTGAGCGGGCGCCGGTTCTCGGCGATGGCCGCCGCGAACTCGACCATGACCGACCGCAGGGCCTCCAGGTTGGCCAGGGCCGGGGCGACGGTGTCGCCGGTGCGGTACGAGACGAGCCTGCGGCCGCGGACGTCGGCGTCGTCCAGCTCGGACTGGATCCGGTCGACGCCGCGGTCGTGCTCGGAGACCCGCTGGGTGGGGTTCAGGTCGTCCCAGACCACGGTCCGGTTCGACCCGCCCACCACGAAGGTGCGGATCTTGGTGGGGGAGAGCCAGTTGACGTGCACGTGGGCGAGCGCGCCGTTGGACAGGCGCAGCGTCAGGTGCGCCACGCAGGCGTGCCCCGCCCCCACCGGGTCGGAGCCGTGCGCGGCCACCGAGACCGGGAACACGTCGTCGGGCAGGATCGCGTCGAAGATGGACAGATCGTGCGGGGCGAGGTCCCACAGGACGTCCACGTCCGGCTGCACGATGCCCAGGTTGATCCGCACCGAGTCGATGTACTGCAGGTCGCCGAGGCGGCCGCTGCGCACGACCTCGCGGATGTGCCGGACCTCGGAGGTGTAGCAGAAGGTGTGGTCGACCATGAGGACCCGGCTGAGCCGCTCCGCGGCCTCGACCAGCTGCCGGCCCTCCTCGTAGGACGGTGCCAGCGGCTTCTCGATCAGCACGTGCTTGCCGGCCTCGAGGGCGCGCATCGCCACGTCGAAGTGGGTGGCGGCCGGGGTCGCGATCGCGACGGCGGACACCGCGGGATCGGCCAGCACCTCGTCGAGCGAGGTGGAGATCCGCACGGTCGAGTAGTTGCCCAGGACCTGCCGGGCACGGTCGGCGTTGAGGTCACAGAGGTACTCGAGGTGCAGGCCCGGGGTCTGCTGTGCGTTGCGGACGAGGTTGGGACCCCAGTACCCGCCGCCGACGACGGCTATCCCGATCGGACCGTTCTGCTCCACTGTGTACCCGTCCCCCATTCCGTCCGGTCCCCCCTCGGCTGCGGTGGTGATCTCGGCTCCGGACCCTACAAGGACCCCATCGGGTGATCCCCAGCGCGTCGGGCGCCGCCCGGAACGCCCCGCGAGGTACGCGTGCGGGCGAGCAGGCCCGTGACGTCCCGTTCGTCCGGGCGACGCGCCCGGACACGCTCGGCCGCACGGGGGACACCGGCGGGCCGGAGGTACGATCGGCGCCCATGTTGACGGCCAGGCTTCCCCACCTGCCCCCCGTGGTCGGAGCTGTCCCGTCGTCCGCTCCCGTCCCTGCCGAGGCGCAGTGACACGACCGGACTCCGAGGCCAGCACCCCCGTCTCCGCGCACCGGCGCGAGGAGCCCGATCCGCCCGCGGGCGGCACCCGACCCCCGGTCCCCGACCCCGATCGGCGACCGGCACCCCTCTTCGACGACGTCATTCCCGGTCCGGCCGGCGGCCGGCGGAACCCCTCGGGCGGCACGGCGGCGGGCCGCCCCGGGGATTCCGCGGCGGGCCGCCCCGGGGATTCCGCGGCGGGCCGCACTTCGGTCGACGGCGAACCGGTGGGCTGGTTCGACAGCCCGCCCCGGCCCCACGACCTCCCGACCGTCGAGCTCGCGCCCGGCCAACCGGCGGTGCGGAGCGACGCGGCCGACGGCGACGGCCCCGAGCCCCCGGCCGAGTCCGGCAGGGATCTCGGGTCGTCGTCCGGCGGCTCGGGCAAGCGGGCGCTCTCCGACGGCCTGTCCCTCTCGATCAGCGGCGCCGTCGGGTCGCTGGCCGGCTTCGTCAGCTGGCTGATCGCGGCGCGGATCATGCCGCAGGAGGCGGTCGGCTACGCCTCGGCGTTCGTGTCGGCCTTCCTGCTGGTCGCCGGCGTGGCGCAGCTGAACCTCGACTCCGCGATGATGCTGTGGATGCCCAGGTCGGGCCGCAAGGCGTCGACTCTCTTCTGGCGCAGCCACCTCGTGATCATCCCGTCGTGCGCGCTGGTCGGGCTGGTCTACGTGCTCCTCGAACCGCTGATGGCGTCGACGGGCGCCGGCGAGGTGCTTCCGCTCTGGGCCGGCGGACTGCTGTTCCTGGTCGCCGGCATCGGCTGGGGACTGTGGGGCGTGCACGACTTCAGCCTCATCGCGGTCGGCAAGACCTGGTGGGCGTCGTGGCGCAACATCGCCTTCGCGGTCGCCCGGATCGGCATGCTGGTCGCGCTGGGCGCGAGCCTCGGCCCGTTCGGCGTCGTGCTGTCCTGGGTGGTGCCGATCGCGCTGTGGACGCTCGGCAGCGCGGTGATCGGCGGCATCTACACGCGGAAGTTCGCGCAGCTCTCGGACCGCGAGTGGCTGCCGACGCGCCGTGAGGCCGTGTCCTTCCTCGGCCCCACGACCTTGGCCCACTGGGGCACGGTGCTGCTGTTCAACCAGGTCACGGTGATCGTGACCCAGCGCTTCGGCGCGACGACCGGTGCGGCGTTCTTCATCGCCTGGCAGGCGGTCATGGTGATCGACATCGCCGCGCAGCGGTTCATGCAGTCGCTGTCGGCGCAGCTGGCCAGGGACCCGGAGAACGCGGCGGCGCACATCCGGGCCTCGCGGAAGCGGCTGTACCTGATCTTCCTGCCGATGATCGTGGTCGGCGTCCTGCTGGCCCGCTGGGGCCTGGAGTTCTTCGGCCCGGGCTACGCCTCGGCCGACGACGTGCTCCGCGTGCTGCTGCTCGGCATGATCGCCCGGCTGGTGATCTCGCACGAGCTCGGTGTGCGGCAGGCGCGGCACGACGGCGTCGGTTTCGCCCGGCTCCAGCTGATCAGCACCGCGTTCGTGATCGTCGTGGTGCTGTTCATCCCGATCGGCCCGGCCGACGCCTCGGGCGCGCACCCCGTGGAGCACCTGATGCCGGTGGCCGCGGGCTACGCGATCTCGCAGCTGGTCTGCGCGGTCGCGCTGGTCGTGTGGCCTCGCCTGCGCCGCAGGACCCCGACGAGCACCTGATGCATTATGGAACCATAACGCTCTCATTCGGGCGAAAGACGAGCGTTATGGTTTCATAACGCCCGAATCCGCGGGGAGAACGAGCGTTATGGTTCCATGGTGCGGGTCAGCCCAGGCCGCCGATGGCGACGTACTTGACCTCGAGGAACTCCTCGATCCCGACCGTGCCGCCCTCGCGGCCCAGGCCGGACTCCTTGATCCCGCCGAACGGGGCCGCCGGGTTGGACACCAGGCCGGTGTTGAGCCCGACCATGCCGCTCTCGACCTTCTCCGAGACCCGCAGCGCCCGGTTCAGGTTCTCCGTGAACACGTAGTTGACCAGGCCGAACTCGGTGGCGTTGGCCGCGGCGAGGGCCTCGTCCTCGGTGTCGAACACCGAGATGGGCGCGACCGGGCCGAAGATCTCCTCGTGGTTGAGCCGCGAGTCCCGCGGCACGTCGGTGAGCACCGTCGGCCGGTAGAAGTAGCCCGGGCCCTCCACGGCCTCGCCGCCGACCTTGACCTGCGCGCCGTTGGCGACCGCGTCGCCGACCAGGTCGACGACCTTGTCCCGGCCCTTCGCGTCGACGAGCGGGCCCACCTGCACGCCGTCCTCGGTGCCGCGGCCGACTCTCAGCGCGCCCATCCGCTCGGCGAGCTTGGCGGCGAACTCCTCGGCCACGCCGCGCTGGACGTAGAAGCGGTTGGCGGCGGTGCACGCCTCGCCCATGTTCCGCATCTTCGCGAGCATCGCGCCCTCGACGGCCTTGTCGAGGTCGGCGTCGTCGAACACGAGGAACGAGGCGTTGCCGCCCAGCTCCATCGAGGTGCGCAGGACCTTGGCGGCGCACTGCTCCAGCAGGATCTTGCCGACGCCCGTCGAGCCGGTGAACGAGAGCTTCCGCGCGCGGCCGTCCTTGATGATCGGCTCCATCACACCGCTCGCGTCCGTGGCGTTGACGATGTTGAGCACGCCGGCCGGCAGCCCGGCGTCGAGCAAGATCTGGCCCAGCGCCAGCATCGACAGCGGGGTCTGCGGCGCGGGCTTGATCACGACGGTGCAGCCCGCGGCGATCGCCGGGCCGATCTTGCGGGTGCCCATGGCGAGCGGGAAGTTCCAGGGCGTGATGAACACGCACGGGCCGACCGGCTGCTTCATCACGAGGAAGCGGCTGCCGCCCGCGGGTGCGGTGGCGTACCCGCCGTCGATCCGGACGGCCTCCTCGCTGAACCAGCGGAAGAACTCGGCGGCGTAGGTGACCTCGCCCCGCGACTCGGCCAGCGGCTTGCCCATCTCGAGGGTCATGAGCAGGGCTAGGTCGTCGACGCGCGCGATCATCGTCTCGTAGGCGCGGCGCAGGATCTCCCCGCGCTCGCGCGGCGCCATGGCGGCGAAGCCGGCCTGTGCCTCGTGGGCGGCGGTGAGCGCGGCGAGGCCGTCCTCCGGCCCCGCGTCGGCGACCTCGACGAGGACCTCGCCCGTCGACGGGTCCTCGACCTTCGTCGTCGCCCCCGACGACGCCGGTCGCCACTCGCCGCCGATGAGCAGACCGGTGGGGACGGCCTCGAGGACCTTCCGTTCGAGATCGGGGTTCGTCATGCCCCGGATGTTCCCATCCCGCCACACCTTGATGCACGTGCCCGATCCGTGGGCTAGGAAGGACGGGTGACGGACACGATGGCGACACTGCCGGATCTCGTGCCCCCGCCGGTGGAGCTGCCGGAGCGCGTCGCGGCGCTGCGGTCCGAGGTGCGGGCGTTCCTCGCGGAGGAGCGTGCGGCCGGGGCCTGGCGTCCGCGTGCGGACACCTGGCTCTCGGGGTGGGACGAGCGGTTCACCAAGGAGCTGGCGCGGCGCGGCTGGCTGGGGATGACGATCCCGACCGAGTACGGCGGGCACGGTCGCGGCGCGCTGGACCGGTACGTGGTGACCGAGGAGCTGTTGGCGGCGGGCGCGCCGGTGGCCGCGCACTGGGTGGCGGACCGGCAGATCGGGCCGTCGCTGATGCGCTTCGGCACCGAGGAGCAGCGGCAGAGGTTCCTGCCGGGGATCGCGGCGGGGGAGGTGTACTTCGGGATCGGCATGTCGGAGCCGGACTCGGGCTCGGACCTGGCGTCGGTGCGGTCCAAGGCCGACCGGGTCGACGGCGGCTGGGAGCTGACCGGCACGAAGGTCTGGACGTCGGGGGCGCATCACGCGCACGCGTTCTTCGCCCTGGTGCGGACCTCGCCGAAGGACGACACCAACCGGCACGCCGGGCTGTCGCAGCTGATCGTGGACCTGAAGGCGCCGGGGGTGACGATCCGGCCGATCCCGCTGCTCACGGGCGCGCACCACTTCAACGAGGTGGTGTTCGACAAGGTCTTCATCCCGGACTCGATGGTGCTGGGCGAGATCGGGCAGGGCTGGCACCAGGTGACCTCGGAGCTGGCGTTCGAGCGGTCGGGCCCGGAGCGGTACCTGTCGACGTTCCCGCTGCTGGTGGCGTTGCTGGGCGAGGTCTCGGCGCAGGAGCTGGACGCCGGGCGGCGCCGGGACCTGGGCGGGCTGGTGTCGCGGTACTGGACGTTGCGGCGGATGTCGCTGGCCATCGCGGGCGCGCTGGAGGCGGGCAAGGCGCCCGAGCTGGCCGCGGCGGTGGTGAAGGACCTGGGTACCCGGTTCGAGAACGAGGTGATCGACGCGGCCCGGCTGCTGGTGTCGATCCCGCCGGACCCGGCCGGCGAGCAGGGCGGCTTCGCCCGGCTGCTGGCCGATGCGGTGTTGCACGCCCCGGGCTTCACGCTGCGGGGCGGGACGAACGAGATCCTGCGCGGGATCGTGGCACGAGGACTGGGTCTGCGATGAGCAGTGAGATGAGCTCCGAGCTGCGGGAGATGGCGGAGTCGGTCTTCGGCGACGCCTGGGACAGCTCCACCGACGCGTTCGACGCGAAGCTGTGGGAGAGCGTCGAGCAGACCGGGCTGGCCCGGCTGACCCTGCCCGAGGAGGCCGGGGGCAGCGGCGGCACGATGTCCGACGCGGCGGCGGTGCTGATCGCGGCCGGGCAGTTCGCGGCGCGGGTGCCGCTGGTGGAGACCGACCTGCTTGCGGCGTGGCTGCTGCACGCGGCCGGGATCGAGGTGCCGTCCGGGCCGTTGTCGGCGACGGTTGCCGGGAACCTGACCATCCAGCCGGCCGCGGGCGGGGCCGGCGCAGACGTGTCCGGCACGCTGCGGCGGGTGCCGTGGGGCCGGGCGGTCTCCGCCGTCGCGGTGCTGGCCGGCGAGCAGGTGCTGCTGGTCGAGACGGCCGGGGCCGGGGTCGAGGAGGGGACCAACCTCGCCGAGGAGCCCCGCGACGACCTGGTGCTCAACGAGCTGACCGTGCGGCACGTGGCCGCGGTGCCGTCGGTGGCGGTGGTCGAGTTCCCGCTGCGGGCGGCGCTGGGCCGGGCGCTGCTGCTGGCCGGTGCGGCCCGCGGCGCGGTGGCGATGGCGGTCAAGTATGCGACCGAGCGGGTGCAGTTCGGCCGCCCGATCGCGAAGCTGCAGGCCATCCAGCAGACCCTCGCGCTGGCCGGGGCGGAGGTGGCCGCCGCCGCGGCGGCGACCGAGGCCGCCGCGCGGGAGGTCGACAAGCACGGGTTCGCCGAGGCGTCGTTCGCGATCGCCGCGGCCAAGGCCCGGGCGGGGGAGGCGGCCGGCCAGGTCGCCCGGATCACCCACCAGGTACATGGCGCGATCGGGTTCACCCGCGAGCACGACCTGCGGCTGGTCACCACCCGGCTCTGGGCCTGGCGGGACGAGGACGGCTCCGAGGCCTACTGGAACGACCGGGTCGGCGCCCGCGTCCTCGAGGTCGGCGCCGAGGGCCTCTGGCCCCTGCTGACTGGCACCCCCTGACCCACCATGGAGCCATGACGCCCGGATCAGGCTGCTCCAGGCGTTATGGCTCCATAACCCACGACCGGCGCCGCGGAATGTGCATCATGGTTCCATAACGTGCATTTCCAGCCGTCGAACTCGCGTTATGGCTCCATGACGCACATGTGGAGCCCTGGAAACGTGCGTCGTGGCTCCATGACGGGCGGGTGGATCAGGAGCCGGGCCGTTGGCGGGCGCCCGGCAGCTTGCGGAAGTCCCAGCTGCTGATCTTCTCCGGGGTGAGGCGGAGCCAGGCGTGCCGGCCGTCGATCACCACGTGGCCGCCGGTGTACTTGTCCGCGAAGGCCTGCTCGACCCGCTCCAGCTCGGGGTTGGGCTCGCCGGTGCGCGGAATCTCGCCGACCGGCTCGACCCGCCCGCGGATCTCGACGCCGCGGAGCTGGTCGTAGTCGTGCCCGGCGTCGACCACCGCCCCGATGCGCGGGTCCTTCTCCAGGTCCGCCCAGCGCTGCGCGCGGACGAGAGAAGTCAGCCACATCGCGGAGCCGTCCCAGTGGAACCAGAGCGGCGTGGCGTGCGGGCCGTGCGTGCCGTTGGTGGCCACGCGGACGGTCCGCTCCTCGGCGAGGAAGGCGTCCCGCTCGTCGTCGGTCATGGCGATGGCCCGGCCCCGGCGCTGGGTCTTCGGTGCGGTCATGCCCGGGACATTACCGACCGGTAGAGGCGGGCGGGGGCGGCCGGCGGGATCGCGGGAGCGCAGGTCGCACGCTCATTCAACATGCGTTGAAAATGGGTCCGGGCCGGACTACGCTCCTCCCACGCACGAGGAGGCGCCATGACGCACATGCTGCCCGGCCCGCTCGCCGCAGGCCCACGGATCCTCGATCTCGCCGCGGCCGACGACACGGCGCTGGTCGGCGGCAAGGCCGCCTCGCTCGGCCGGCTGATCCGGGCGGGCTTCCCGGTCCCGCCCGGCAGCTGCGTGACCACCGTGGCCTACCGGGCGGTGGCCGACCCGGTCGTCGGGCCCCTGCTCGACGAGGGTGCCGCGCCCGCCGCCCTGCGCGCGGCCGTCCGCGCGGCCCCGGTCCCCGCGGAGCTGGCCGCGGCGATCCGGGCGCTGGCCGACGGCCTCGTCGCGGTGCGTTCGTCGGCCACCGCCGAGGACCTGCCCGACGCCAGCTTCGCCGGCCAGCAGGACACGTTCCTCGACGTCGAGGGGCCCGAGGCCGTGCTCGACGCCGTCCGTCGCTGCTGGGCCTCGCTGTGGACCGACCGCGCCGTGGCCTACCGGGCCGCCCACGGGATCGACGGGCGGACGGTCGCGCTCGCCGTCGTCGTCCAGCGGATGGTGCCGGCCGCGGCGGCCGGCGTGCTGTTCACCGCGAACCCGGTCACCGGACGCCGGGCCGAGACGGTGATCGAGGCGGCACCGGGGCTCGGCGAGGCCGTGGTGTCCGGAGCGGTCGACCCCGAGCACGTGGTGCTCGACGCGAGCGGACGGGTCGTCGAGCGGCGGGCCGGCGGGGTCGGCCCGGCCCTGTCCGACGCCCGGGCCCGCGAGCTCGCCGACCTCGGCCGGCGGGTCGCCGAGCACCACGGCGGGCCGCAGGACCTGGAGTGGGCCGTCGACGGCGCGGAGCGGGTCTGGCTGGTGCAGGCGCGGCCGGTCACCACGCTCTACCCGTTGCCCGAGGACCCTGCGCCCGGCCTGCGCATCTACCTCAACGTCAACGTCGCGCAAGGGGTGCTGGGCCCGCTCACGACCGTGGGCCAGGGCGCCTTCCGCGTGATGACCGGTTCGATGGCCCGGCTGTGGGGGATCGCGGTGCCGGACCTCCGCGCGGGCGCGCCGGTGCTCACCGTGGCGGGGGAGCGGCTGCTCGTCGACGTCACCGGGGCGCTCCGGCATCCCGTCGGCCGGGTGGTGATCCTGCGCCTGGTCGACGTCATGGAGACCCGGTCCGCCACCGTCCTGCGCCGGGTGCTCGCCGACCCCGCGTTCGCGGTGCTGCGGCGGCGCCGGCTGCGCTTCGCCCGCGCGCTGGCCCGCGTCCTCACCCGGTTCCGGATGCCGCCGCGGATGGGGACGGCGCTCCTGGCGCCGGGCCGCTCGCGACGCGGGGTCGAGGCGGCGGTCGCCGACCTCCGGGACCGGCTCGGCGCACGGCCCCCGCTCCCGGCCGCGGGGCGCCTCGACCGGATCGAGGCCACGCTCGCCGGCGAGCCGCCCGCCGTGATCGCGCGGGTGCTGCCGGTGGCCGGGGCGGGGTTCGTGGCCTTCGGGCTCGCCGCGGCGCTGCTGCGCGGGCGCGCCCGGCCCGGCGAGCTGTCGACGGTCCTGCGCGGACTGCCCCACAACGTCACCACCGAGATGGACCTCGATCTCTGGCGGCTGGCCGGACGGATCGCCACCGACCCGCCGTCGACGGCGCTGGTCACGGGCCCGGCCGACGCGGCGCGGCGTGCGCTCGAGGCCGGCAGTGCACCCGCGGTCCTGGCCGAGGGTCTGCGCGACTTCCTGGCGCGCTACGGCCACCGCGCCGTCGCCGAGATCGACCTGGGGGTCCCGCGGTGGCGGGAGGACCCGTCCTACCTGCTGGGCGTGCTCGCCGGGTACCTGCGCGCCGACCCCGACCGCACCCCGGACCGGGTCTTCGCCGCCGCCGCGGCCGAGGCGAGGCGCACCACCGAGGTGCTCGCGGCCCGGGCCGGCGGCCTGCGGGGGCGCGCGGTCCGGCTGCTGCTCTGCCGGGCCCGGGCGCTCGCGGGTCTGCGGGAGCTGCCGAAGTTCGCCCTGGTCGCGATCCTCGACGCGGCCCGGACGGATCTCCTGGCCGTGGGCGAGGTGCTCGCGGAGGCCGGCCGGATCGCCGCGGCCCGGGACGTCGTGCACCTCACCACCGACGACTGCCGCGCCGGGCTCGCCGGCGCCGACCTGCGTGCGCTCGTCGTCACCCGCCGAGCCGCGTACGACCGCGAACGGAGGCGCCGGCACGTCCCACGGATCCTGCTCTCCGACGGGACCGAGCCGGAGGCGGTCCCGGACCCGGACGCCCCACCGGTCGCGCGCGGGGAGCTGCGGGGCACCCCGGCGTCGGCCGGCGTGGTCGAGGGGCCCGCCCGAGTGGTGTCCGACCCCGCCGACGCCCGGTTGGAGCCGGGGGAGATCCTCGTCTGCCCGTCGACCGACCCGGGCTGGACGCCGCTGTTCCTCACCGCGGCGGGGCTGGTCATGGAGATGGGCGGGACGAACTCGCACGGGGCGGTCGTCGCCCGCGAGTACGGGATCCCGGCCGTGGTCGGCGTGCCCGGTGCGGTGGCGCGCATCGCCACCGGCCGGCGGGTGGTCGTCGACGGGACCGCCGGGCGGGTGCGGCCCGGTTGATCGGCGGACGGCAGGATCGGGCCGTGCCCACCCCCGCCCTCGAGGCCTTCCTCGCCGAACCGCGACCGACGCCGTTCCTGGTGCTCGACGCCGGGCTGGTCGCGCGGCGGTACGCCGAGCTCGCGGCGGCGTTCCCCGGCGCGGAGATCCTCTACGCGGTCAAGGCCTGCCCCGAGCCGGACGTGCTGCGTACCCTCGCCGCGCTCGGCAGCGGTTTCGACGTGGCCGGGGCCGAGGAGATCGCGCTGTGCCTCGCGGCGGGCGCGGACCCGGCCCGGCTCTGCCACGGCAACCCCGTCCGCGGGCCGGGTGCCGCGGTCGCCGCCGCGGAGCAGGGTGTCCGTCGCTTCGTCACGGACAGTGTCGAGGACCTCACGACGCTGCCCGCCGGCGTGGAGGTGCTCGTGCGCGTGCTCGTCGCCGACGACGGAGCCGCGACCCCGTTCCTCGGGAAGTTCGGCGCGACCGCGGCCGAGGCCGCCCGGCTCGCCCGCGGTCGGGCCGGGATCGCGTTCCACGCCGGATCGCAGCAGCTCAGGCCCACCGCATTTGCCGAGGGGGTGCGAGTCGCGCTGCGCGTTGCGTCCGCCGCGGGGATCGGTGGGCCCGTGCTCGACGTCGGCGGCGGACTGCCCGTCCGCTACCGCGCGGAGGTCCCGCCGCTCGCGGCCTACGCCGACGCGATCCACGAGGCGGTCGCCGCGGCGATCACGGTCGGTGATGTCGACGCGGTCCGGTTGGCCCTCGAGCCCGGCCGCGCGCTCGTCGCCGAGGCGGGGGTGCTGCGGACCACGGCCCTGCGGGTCTCGCGCCGGCCGGGGATCGACCACCGTCGCTGGGTCTACCTCGACGCGGGCCGCTACCAGGGGCTGGCCGAGGCGGAGGGGGAGGCGATCGACTACCCGGTGCGGGCACCGGGCCGCAGCGGCCCTCCGGGCCCGGTGGTGCTGGCCGGCCCGACGTGCGACGGCGACGACGTCCTCTACCGCCGCCGGCCCTACGCGCTGCCCCTCGACCTCGCCGCGGGCGACGCCGTCGACCTCCTGCACGCCGGTGCCTACACCGCGAGCTACGCCTCGGTCGGGTTCAACGGCTTCGGCCCGCTGCCCGTGCACGTCCTGGCGCCGTCGCTGACCTAGGGTTCTGGCCCGTGCAGACGTCCCATCCCGTCGGCCGGCACGTCCTCGGCGAGCTGCGCGGCATCGACCCGGCCCTGCTCGACGACGCCGACGGCCTCCGGCACGCGCTGCGCACCGCCCTGCTGGCCGCGGGCGCGGACGTGCGGCAGCTCGTCGCGGAGCGTTTCGCGCCGCAGGGGGTCACGGTCGTTGCGCTGCTGGCAGAGTCGCACGCGTCGATCCACACCTGGCCTGAGCTCGGGTCCGCCTTCGTCGACGCCTTCACCTGCGGCGACGGCGCCGACCCTGTGTACGCCGTGCGCCGGCTCGCGCTGACCCTCGGCGCCGCGGACGCCGCGATCGAGGTCGTGGACCGCGGTGGCGCGGGCCGGGTCGACGAGCCCCTCTCGCCCGGGCTGACCCGGCGCTGGCAGCTCGACGCGGTCCGCCTGCGGACCCGTACCGAGCTGCAGGAGGTGCTGATCGCGGACACCGCGCACGGCGTCACGCTGTTCTGCGACGGGGAGCGGCAGAGCGCCGAAGCCACCCAGCTGACCTACCACGAGGCGCTGTTCGTGCCGGCCGCGCTGCTCGCCGAGCGCCGGGAGCGCGTGCTGGTGATCGGGTCGAGCGAGGGCGTGGTGAGCGAGCTCGCCGTGGCGTGCGGTGCCGCGGTCGTCGACCACGTGGACCTCGACCGGGAGTGCGTGCGGCTGTGCGCCGAGCACCTGCCCTACGGCTACACACCCGCCGCGCTGGCGACCGCCGAGGCCCACGAGGGGCCGGTCCGGATGCACTACGACGACGGCCTCGCCTTCGTCGACGGGACGGACGGCACCTGGGACGTGATCGTCGTCGATCTGCCCGACGAGCGTCCCGACCAGCCCGACGCCCAGCTCAACCGGCTCTACACCACCGACTTCCTGACCCGCTGCGCGGCCCGGCTGCGGCCCGGCGGCGTCGTCGTGAGCCAGGCGGGCAGCCCGGCGCAGTGGCGCGACGCCACCCTGCGTGCGGCGTGGGAGCGGTTCGGCGCGGTGTTCCCGCACCGCGCGTACGTCGGCAGCCCGGAGCACGAGTGGGCCTTCGTCTGCGGCCTGCCCGACGCACCCCCCGCGGACCCCGCCGAGCTGGCCGCCGACCGCCTCGACGGGCTGGGCTACGCGCCCCGCACGCTCGACGCCGCGTCGCTGCGGGCCGGGCTCGTCCCCCCGCTGCGCCTGCGTCGTTCACTCACCCGGATGGAAGACGGTCCCGCCGCGCGATCACCTCGTTAGTGTCCCGGTGGTGCCGGGCCCGGCGCCGTCCGCCCGCCTCCCCGGCGGGCGTCGCTCGCCCCGCCCGCGCCCCGGAGGCCGCCCGTGCGCCGTGTCCCGAGCCGATCCCTGGCAGTCCTCGTCGGCGTGGTGCTCGCCGTGGTCGGAACCGCGGGGACGGCGCTGGCCGACGACACCGAGCAGGCCGGCCGGTACGTCGCCCTCGGCGACTCGTACAGCGCGGGGCCGCTGGTCCCGCCGCAGACCGGACAGCCGGCCGGGTGCCTGCGGTCGGGCTCGAACTTCCCGTCGGTGGTGGCCCGGGGGACAGGGGCGACCGACTTCGTCGACGTGAGCTGCAGCGGCGCGACCACGGCGGACTTCACCGTCCCGCAGAAGGTCACGTTCGGCGAGAACCCCGCCCAGTTCGACGCGCTCACGGGCAGCGAGGACCTCGTCACCTTCACCATCGGCGGCAACGACATCGGGTTCGGCCAGATCATCCAGGAGTGCGCGCTCCGCTCGCCGCAGCAGCCGCTGGGCGCCGCGTGCAAGGACTTCTACGGCGAGCAGCTGGACCAGCGGATCGCCGCGACCGCGCCGAAGATCGCCGCGGTCCTGAAGGAGATCGGCACGCGCTCGGCGGGCGCCCGCGTCGCCGTCGTCGGGTACCCGTCGCTGCTGCCGGACGAGGGGCCCGGCTGCTTCCCCGTGGTGCCGTTCAGCCCCGGTGACGTCGCGTGGCTGCGCGGGATCGAGAAGGACCTCAACGCGATGCTCGGCGCCCAGGCCGCCGCGGCCGGGGCGACCTACGTCGACACCTACACGCCGACGATCGGGCACGACATGTGCCGGCTCCCGGGCGTGAAGTGGATCGAGGGCCTGCTGCCGACCTCGCCCGCGGCGCCGGTGCATCCCAACGCGCAGGGCATGGAGGCGATGGGCGCGGCGGTGCTGTCCGCGATCGGCGCACCGGTGCCGGCCGCCGCGTAGCCGCTCTACCAAACGGACGTCCGACGGCCTACCCTCGGCTCGTGGCGCGCGTCGGCGAGCGGGATCTCGAAGGCATGGAGCAGGCCCGGCTGGCCGCGCCCGACCGGGCGGAGCTCGTCGAGGCGGCCCGCGAGTGCACGTTCCTCTTCACCGACGAGGAGGGCTGGCCGGCCGGGGTGACCATGAGCCACCTCTTCCACGACGGCGTGTTCTGGCTGACCGCGGTGACCGGGCGGGCGCACGTGACCGCGGCCGAGCGGGACCCGCGGGTCGGCCTGGTGATCAGCAACCTCGGCACCGACCTGCCCGGGCGTCGGATGGTGCGGGTGCGCGGGCGTGCGACGGTGCACCGCGACAGGGCGACGCTCGACGCCGTGCTCCCGCTCCTCGCCCGCCGGCTGCAGCCCCGCGATCCCGACCGCATGCACCGACTGCTCGACAGTCCCCGCCGGGTGCTGATCCGGGTCGCGCCGGTCTCCTACCCGCAGACCCACGACTCCCGCAAGATCGCCGGCGACGGCCGCGGCGGGCCGACGCCGAGTCGCAGTACGGAACCACAACGCGACTGAACGCGGGAATCTGTCGCGTCATGGAACCATACTGCGGCTGAACGCGTCGGAATTGCGCGGTGTGGAACCATACTGCGCTACTTTTCGGCGTAGGACTCGACCACGCGGGCGGGCATCGGGACGCGGACCGGGGTCGCGCCGAAGAGGGTGCGGGTGGCGGAGTCGGCGGCGGCCTGGACCAGCTCGGCGGCCTCGGGCGCGGCGTCCGCCGGCCCGTGCAGCATCACCTCGTCGTGCTGGAAGAACACCAGCCGGGACGGGTTGCCCGCGCGCCCGAGCCTGCTCCGCAGCTCCGCGAGCAGCACCAGCGCCCACTCCGCCGCGGTGGCCTGCACGACGAAGTTGCGGGTGAACCGGCCGCGCGCCCGGGCCCGCGCCGGCACCTCGTCGCCCGGGCGCGCCGGCGGGCACGTGCGGCCCAGCCAGGACCGGACCAACCGGCCCTCCTCGCCGGCCCGCGCGGCCTCCTCGACCACCGCGACCGCGGCCGGGAACCGGCGGCGCAGCAGCGCGAGGTGGGCGCCGGCGTCGCCCGAGGTCTGGCCGTAGATCGCCGACAGCACGGCCAGCTTCGCCTTCGCCCGCCCGTTCGGCACGTCCGGGCCGAACAGCTCCGCGGCCAGGCCGGCATACAGATCCGAGTCCCGCTCGGTGCCTCCCGCGCGGGCCAGCGCGGCGTCGGCGGCGATCGCGGCGAGGATCCGCGGCTCCAGCTGGGCGGCGTCGGCGACCACGAGCTGGCACCCGTCGTCGGCGCGGACGGCCGCCCGCACCGTCTTCGGGATCTGCAGTGCCCCGCCGCCGCGGGTGGCCCAGCGCCCGGACACCACTCCGCCGACGACGTACTCCGGCCGGAACCGCCCCTCGTGCACCCAGGTGCGCAGCCAGTTCCAGCCGTGCGCGGCGTGCAACCGGGCCAGGTCCTTGTACGCCAGCAGCGGCGCGACGGCCGGATGGTCCACGCGCTTGATCACCCAGCTCCGGGTGCTGGGCAGCTCGAACCCGGCGCGGGCGAAGGCACGCAGCAGCTCGGCCGGCGAGTCGGGGTTCACGGGCCGGCCGAACGCCGCCTCCACCTCGGCCGCGAGCGCGGCGAGCCGCGGAGGTCGGCCGTGTCCGGTGGGCCGGGGACCGAGTGCCTCGGTGAGCAGCGCGTCGTGCACGTCGGCGCGCCAGGGCAGGCCCTCGGCGCGCATCTCCTCCGCGACGATCCCGCCCGCGGACTCGGCCGCCGCGAGCGTGCGCAGCCGGGGGTCGGCGGCGAGCCGGCGCTGCTGTGCGGCGTGCACGGCGACGACGGAGTCGAGGGTCGCGGTCGGGTCGGGCTCGGCGCGACGGAACAGGGCCGGCGGCTCGTCGGCGGCGTCCTCGGGTTCCTCGTCCGGCGGGACGGGCCCGCCGGCCAGCCGGGCGGCCGCCGCGGCGAGCCCGTGCGGCGCCCCGAAGGCACCGTCGGCGCCGACGAGGAGGCCCTCCACCAGCTCGACGTCGTGCGCCCGCTCCGCCCGCACCCCCGCGGCGAGCAGCGCGCGGTAGGTGCGGGCGTTGCGCCACACCGCCCGCTGCCCGCGCAGGTCCAGCCCCGCCGGCACGACCATGTGCACCGGGCCGACCGGCGCACCGGCGGCGTCGAGCGGGCGCACCAGCGCCACGCCGCGCTCGGCGTCGTGGTGCACCGCGAGCCGGACGGCTCGCCCTGGTCCGTCACCGGCAACCGCGGCGGCGACGTCACCAGCCGGTGCGCTCACCGCGGCGCCGGCTCCGGGCGCGGCACGGCCGGCCCGAGCCGGCCGAGCCGGTGCACGGGCAGCCCCGCCAGCAACCCGCGGGCGGCGATTCCGCGGATCTCCTCGGGCCCGGCCCCTTCCGCGGCCAGGACGTCGTTGGCCGCGAGTACACCGGTCATCGCGGCCCGTTCCATCAGCCCCGACGGGTAGGGGCACTCCACGAAGTCCCCCGCGACCCGGACGCCGGGCGCGTCCGTCACCACGCCCGGGCGCGTGCCGGCGGTGCCGGGCGGGAAGGCGGGAGCGGTGGCCTCGAGGCGTTCCTGCAGGTGGACGACCTCCGCCGCGGCGGTCTCCGGCCACAGCCCCGCCAGCTCGGCCCGCATCCGGGCGGTGGCGGTCGTGACGTCGGGGGCGCGGCAGGCGTAGGAGTGCAGCTCCACGACGGAGCCGCCGGTACGCGCGGCCCAGCGCGCCGACTCGCCCTCCAGCCGGGAGTACACGGTGACCGAGTCGAGCGTCGGCTCGCCGGAGACCGCGCTGAACACCGCCCGCTCCGGCCGGACGTCCCGGTCCAGCCAGAGCCGCGTGACGGCGAACGGCGGCGCGACCGACAGGGCCGCCGCCCGGCCCGCGAGGTCCGGGGCGACCGGCGACCCGCCGAGCAGTGTCCGCAGCGCCCCCGGGTCCAGCGCGAGCACCACGTGCTCGGCCTCGACGGACCCGCCCGCGCCGTGCACCCTCCAGGCCCGCCCCGCGCGCTCCAGCGAGGTGACCCGCATCCCGACGCGGATGTCGGCACCGAGCCCGCGCAGGTACGCGGCCAGCGGCGCCCAGATCGCCGTGAGGTGGTCCTCGGCGGGCGCGTCGAAGCCGATACCCGCCGGGTTGCCCAGGAAGTAGTAGTGGAACATCGCCACGAGCTCGGCCGCCGACAGCCCGGCCTGGTCGCAGAAGAAGGACCGGGCGAAGGCCTCGAACAGCATCTGCCGCGCCCGTTCCGACACCCCGAGCCGGGCGAGGAACTCTCCGGCGCTCATGCCGTCGAACCGCGCGGCGGTGTCCTCCGGGTCGTGCGCCAGCAGGGCGAAACCGAGGCTCGCGTCCGCCCCGGCGATCTCGCGCAGCCGAAGGCTGGGGGAGCGGGCGAACAAGGCGAGGAGGTTCAGCGGCGGCGCGGCCGGCAGGTCGCCCAGGTCCTCGGCCGGCCACCGGCGCGAGATCACCGGATAGCCCTCGACCGGGCGCAGGAACCCGAGCTCCGGGTCGATCCGCCGCAGGATCGAGCGCCACGTGTCGTAGTGCCGGAAGAAGGCGTGGAACCCGTGCTCGACGACCTGCCCCGACCCGTCCGGCAGGGTGTGCGGCCAGGCGCCGAGCCGCCCGCCCAGGGTCTCCGCCGCCTCCAGGAGGGTGACCGCCACCCCGCGCTCGGCGAGCACCACCGCCGCGCTGACGCCCGCGATCCCGCCGCCGACCACGACCGCGCGCGTGCCGGGCCGTACCCGGCGGGGCCGGTCGGGCCGGGCGGGGACGAGGACCTGCGGCCGGCGGCGCCACGGGAGGGTGCGCCCCGCGCCCCCACGATGCCCACCCGGAAGATTCACACCCGGAAGCCTACGGACGGGCACCGACAGGAATGCACGACGTGTAGGGCCCGGTTGCCGGGGAAGGGGAACACCCCGCAACGGAGCACGCGAGGAGGAACGCATGTCGGTGGACCTGGGGCGCTACGGGATCTGGCTGCGCCGCGACCAGCTCACCCCCGAGCTCGCGACGGAGATCGAGTCGCTCGGCTACGGCGTGATCTGGATCGGCGGCTCGCCGCCCGCCGACCTGGCCCTGCCGGAGGAGCTGCTGGCGGCGACGGAGCGGATCGCGATCGCGACCGGCATCGTCAACATCTGGCAGGCGCCCGCGCCCGAGGTCGCGGAGTCCTACCACCGCATCGAGAAGGCGTACCCCGGCCGCTTCCTCCTCGGGGTCGGCATCGGGCACCCCGAGGCGACCCAGGAGTACCGCTCGCCGTACGACACGATCGTCGGCTACCTCGACGATCTCGACGCCGGCGGTGTCCCGGTCGCGGGCCGTGCCCTGGCGGCGCTGGGCCCGAAGGTGCTGCGGCTGTCGGGGGAGCGGACCGCGGGAGCGGCTCCCTACCTGACCACGCCGCGGCACACCGCCGAGGCCCGCGAGATCCTCGGGGCGGGCCCGCTGCTCGCCCCCGAGCACAAGGTCGTCCTCTCCACCGACCCGGAGTACGCGCGGAAGGTCGGCCGGCCGAAGGTCCGCGACCCCTACCTGCGCCTGTCCAACTACCGCCGCAACCTGCTGCGCACCGGCTTCACCACCGAGGACCTCGACACCGCCAGCGACCGCACGATCGACGCCCTGGTCCTGCACGGCGACGCGGCCACCGTCGCGGCCGGGCTGAACGCGCACCTCGAGGCGGGCGCCGACCACATCGGCGCCCAGATCCTCACCGCGTCCGGCACGCCCGACGACGAGTACCGCGGCGCCCTGCGCGCCCTGGCCGCGGAGCTCGGACTGAGCTGAGCCTGGCGTCAGCGGGGCGATCACGGCGGTGGGAGACTGCCTCCCGTGCGCGGGCGGGCCTGGATCGGGGAGCTGCGCACCTGGGTGACGGGCGTGGACCCCGGCCTGGGCCGGCTGCGGCTCGCCGGGGTGGCGACGGCGGCCATGGTGCTCGCCGTCGTGCTCATGTCCGTCGTCCGGGGGATCACCGGGCAGCCCGTCACCGTGGTGGTGTTCGCGGCGGTGCTGGCGATGGTCAGCAACCTGTCGGTGAACGAGCCGGACAACCACCGCCGCCGCGTCACCACCGCGCTGATGGTGCTGCCCGCGGCCGCGGCAACGGTCCTCGGCACGCTCCTGGCCGAGCACCGGCTCGTCTCGGACACGGTGTTCGTGCTGGTCATGATGGTGGCGGTGTGGGTCCGTCGGTACGGCCCGCGCGGGATGGCGCTGGGCATGGCGATGTTCATGCCCTTCTTCTTCACCCAGTTCCTGCAGGCCCGGCCGGCGCAGCTGCCCGCCCTGCTGGCGGCCGTGGCCGTCGGCTTCGGGTCGACGTGGCTGCTGCGCGGCTGGGTGTTCGCCGAGAAGCCCGAGAAGGTGCTCGACAGCCTGCTCCGGGCGCTCCGGGCGCACGTGCACGCCCTGGCGCTGGCCGTGATCGACGTCCTCGAGGCACCCGCGGACGACGCGAAGGACATCGACACCGCGCTGTCCGACATGCACCGCCGCCGCGTCCGGCTCAACGACACGATGCTGCTGGTCGTCGACCGGATCGAGCAGCTGCGCGACGAACGGGAGGGGCCCGCCGAGGAGGCCGGCGAGGACGATCCCCGGCGCGCGCTGTCCTTCGCCGTCGCCGATCTGGAGCTGGCCGCCGAACGGCTCGCGGTCTCGACCCGGCGGCTGGCCGACGACCCCGAGCGGCCGGGCGCGCTCGAGCCCGAGGTGCGGGAGGCGTTGCTCGACGGGGTACGCGGCATCGCCTCGGCGACCGCGACCGGCGCGCCGGAGGCGATGCGCGGCGCGGTCCTCGCCGGGGCCCGGGGCAGCGTGGAGGAGCTCGTGGCCGAGCACAGCGGCGCGCGGCCCCGGGAGCAGCGGGTCGCGTTCGCGATCGTCCGGCTGGCCGACGCGCTCGACGGCCGCGAGAGCGCCGTCCCGCCGCCGATCACCCTGGCCGAGCCGACCGACGACGAGAAGGCGGACGAGGAGGCCGACGAGGCCGCGCCCGGCCGCCCGGTCGACCGGATCGCGCTGTCCACCCGGCAGGCCGTCCAGGTCGGGGTCGCGACCAGCCTGGCGATCGTGGTGGGCGAGCTGATCTCCCCGGCCCGCTGGTACTGGGCGGTGATCGCGGCGTTCGTCGTCTTCGCGGGCACCGCGAGCCGCGGCGACGTCCTCGCCCGCGGCTGGCAACGGCTGCTCGGGACCGTCGGCGGCGTCGTGGCGGGCATGCTGCTGGCCTTCCTCGTCGGCGGGCGCCCGATCCCCACGCTGATCCTGCTGGCCACCTGCGTCTTCCTGGCGCTGTACCTGTTCCGGATCTCCGTCGCGCTGCTCGCCTTCTGGATCACCGCGGTGCTCGCCCTGCTCTACGGCCTGATCGGCCAGTTCTCGGTGGAGACGCTCGTGCTGCGGGTGGCCGAGACGGCGGCCGGGGGTGCGCTCGGCGCCCTCGCCGCGCTCGTCGTGCTCCCCAAGCACACCCGGGCGGCCTTCCGCGAGGCGCTCGACGACACCGTGCTGGCCCTCGACGAGGCCCTCGAGGCGACCGTGGACCGGCTGACCGGGCGCCCGCCGACGGGGCTGCCGGTCGAGCTCGCGCGGACCGCGGACGAGAAGCTCGGGACGCTGCGCCAGCGGGCCAAACCACTGGACAACCCGCTGCCCCGGCGGCACGGACGCGGCAGCTACCAGCGCGCCCTGCGGGTCCTGACGGCCGTGGACCACTACACCCGCGCGCTCGCGCGGCTCTCCGACCGGATCGTCGTCCCCGGGTGGGCGCCGACGCTCGATCCGGTCGTCGAGCGCATCCGGGCCAACATCGCGGGCCTGGGCGAGCTGCTACGGCCCGGCGGCCCGGCAGGGGCCGAGGGGATCCTCTCCGCCGAGGACCTGGTCGACGCGGCCGAGGCGTGGGCGGCGCGCTGCGACGACCCCGGCCTGCGCCGGGACATGCTCTCCGCGGTCCGGCCGCTGCGGCGGATCGACCAGGTCGTCGTCGGCTTCGCGTGCGACCTCGCCGGCCCGGCCGGCCGGGCTCAGGAGCCGGCGGAGTCGCGCGGGTAGGTCTGCGGGGCGTTGATCCCGCAGTGCGCGCAGCGCTCGAGCGGGATCCGCTCCAGCGGTGGCCCGACGGGCTCGGGTTCGGCCTGCCGGGGCTCCGCGCCCAGCCGGCTGCGGATCGTCACCGCGGACACCAGCCCGCCCAGCACCAGCAACCCCGCGCCGATCAGCAGTGCCGTGTGGAACCCCGCGTTGAAGTCGACGGGGTCGGAGTAGTCGACGTTGCCGATCCCGGCCACCCCCGGGATGACCGCGACGGCGAGCAGCCCGGCGGCGCGGGCGACCGCGTTGTTCACGCCGGACGCGGCCCCGGCGAAGCGGTCGGGGGCGGCGTCGAGCACGGTCGCGGTCAGCGGCGCGACGGTGAGGGTGAGGCCCGCGGCGAAGACCAGGACCCCGGGCAGCACGTCGGTCAGCCAGGACGCCCCCGGTCCGATGCGCAGCATGAGCAGCAGCCCGCACGCGGCGAGGACCGGCCCGACGGTCATCGGGATCCGGGGCCCGATCCGCTCGGCGAGCGCACCGGACCGCGCCGAGAACAGCAGCATGACGACCGTGACGGGCAGCAGCCCGGCACCGGCGAGGACCGGCGGGAACCCCGCCACGATCTGCAGCTGCAGCACCAGCAGCAGGAACAGCGCGCCGAGCGCGGCGTACACGAGCAGGGTGACGACGTTGGCCGCCGCGAAGACCCGGTCGGCGAACAGCACCGGCGGCACCAGCGGGTGCCGGGACCGCCGCTCCACCAGCACGAACACCCCGAGCGCCACGATCCCGACGACCAACGCGGTCCACAGCCCGGCCGTGCGCTCGCCGGCGCCCAGCCCGGTGAGCGACCAGGTGAGACCGGCGAGCCCGACCACCGCCAGCGCCGTGCCGGCCAGGTCCAGCCCGCGTGCCGCCGCCACGTCGCGGGTCTCCGGCACGTGCCGCAGCGCCACCGTGACGACGACCGCGGCGAGCGGCAGGTTCAGCAGGAACACCGCGCGCCAGGTCCACTCCACGAGCCAGCCCCCGAGGAAGGGGCCGACCGCGCCGGCGATGCCGCCGAGGCCGGACCAGGCACCGACCGCGGCGGCCCGGTCCTTGCCGTGGAACGACGCGGAGATGATCGCGAGGCTGCCCGGGGTCAGCAACGCCCCGCCGACCCCCTGCAGCGCCCGCGCCGCCACCAGCGCCCCGATGTTCGGGGCGAGCCCGCACGCCAGCGAGGCCAGCGCGAACCACACGACGCCGATCACGAACACCCGGCGCCGCCCGTAGCGGTCGCCCAGCGAACCGCCGAGCAGGATCAGCGAGGCCAGGCTGAGGGTGTAGGCGTTGACGGTCCACTGGAGCCCGGTGAAGCCCGCGTCGAGGTCCCGGCCGATGTCCGCGAGGGCCACGTTGACCACGGTGCCGTCGAGCATCGCGAGGCTCGAGCCGAGGACGGTCGTGAGGAGCACCCACCGCCCGGCCCGCGTGCCCATCCGCAGCCCCTGCTCCGCCATGCGCCGGACCCTAGCCCGCCCGTGGCGGGCGCACCTCGTAATCTCGGCCGGTCGGTCGGCGGGCGAGGGGAAGTGTGGACGTGGCGGTGAACGTGACGGTCGGACCGGACCGGGTCGGCGTGATCGAGCTGGACCGGCCGGAACGGCGCAACGCGCTCAACGTCGAGACCTGCGGGCGGATCGTCGAGGCGACGGAGGAGCTGCGCGCGGCCGCGGTCCGCGCGGTCGTGGTGACCGGCACCGGGACCAGCTTCTGCTCCGGCGCGGACTTCGGCGAGGTCTACGGCGAGGGGTTCCGGGACGCGCTGCACGCCGCCCTCGGCGCCGTGCACTCCCTGCCGGTGCCGGTGGTCGCCGCCGTGAACGGGCCGGCGATCGGGGCCGGCACGCAGCTCGCCATCGCCTGCGACCTGCGCGTCGCCGCCGAGGGCGCGGTGTTCGCGCTGCCCACCGCCCGGCTCGGGCTCGCGGTCAACCCCTGGACGATCCGCCGGCTCGCGCAGGTCGCGGGCGGGGCCACGGCCCGGGCGTTGCTCCTCGCCTGCGACACGGTGGGTGCCGAGCTCGCCCTGAACCGAGGCCTGGTGGACCGCCTCGGCACGCTCGACGACGCCCGCGCTCTCGCCGTGGAGCTGGCCGGCCTCGCGCCGCTCACCCTGGCCTACAACAAGCTGGTGCTCGACCGCGTCGAGCTGGGGGAGGAGGACCGCCTCCTCGCCGAGGCGTTCGAGGGCTGCTGGCGCAGCGCGGACCTCGAGGAGGGCCGGACGGCACGATCGGAGAAGCGCGTCCCGGCGTACGAGGGCCGCTGACCGCCCGGGTCCCTCCGGCACCGGCGCTGGTCCGTTCGGTCCTGCCCGGGCACTCCGGGTAGTCGGATCGGGCGGGTGGTCGTGAGGGTGATGCCCCCGTCTCACCCGAAGGGCTCGATGTCGACGGATCGTCACCCCCGCGCGGCCCGGGTCGTCACCCGCCCCGGCGCCCGGTCGTTGAGCCGGGAAGGACGTGCGGCAGGTGAGGTGAGGATGGTCCGGCAGGACGGACGGCGGGTGGCCGGGCGGGCACGCCCCGCCGCGGTGAGCGGCGCCGTGGTGGCGGGGGTGATCGCCCTCGTTGTCGGCCTGGTCGGCTTCGGGCCCGCGGCGGCCCGGCCGGACGTCCGGCCGGTCGTGCCCTCGATCGGCGGGCTGTTCGACCCGTCCCCCTCGGCGGCTCCGGCGGAGAACGCCGACGCCGCGGCCGGGGCCACGCACGAGGACGCGACCGACACCGCCCACCCCGCCGATCCCGCGGCCACCGCGCCGGACGCGCCGGCGGAGCGGGCCGCCGACCCCGGTCGGGGCGCGCCGACCCGGCTGGGCGCCGCGGTCCCGGCGGCCGACCCGAGCGCTCGCAGCGAGGCGCCCACGACCTACCCGAACGGCGTCGCCGGTACCCCGTGCACCGCGACGGCCCGGGCGTGCGTGGACGTCGTCGGGCGCAAGGCCTGGCTGATGGACGGTGGCACGGTCGTGCGCGGGCCGGTGCAGGTGCAGACCGGTGACCAGGAGGACCCGACGCCGCTCGGCACCTTCTCGGTGCAGTGGAAGGCCGAGCAGTACACGAGCCGCGAGTACCTGGTCCAGATGCCCTACTCGGTGTTCTTCGCCCCCGGCGGCGTCGCCTTCCACCAGGGCCGGCAGGACACGCCGTCGGCCGGCTGCGTGAAGCTCCTCGAGGCCGACGCGAAGGCCTTCTTCACCCACCTCCAGGTCGGCGACGAGGTACAGGTCACGTGAAGGACACCCTAAGTCCTGGCGCAGATCGGGTTCTACGTCGAGTAGAATCGATCCCGTGCCGAGCCTGGGTGAGTTGGAACGTGCGGTCATGGAGGTCCTCTGGGCCGCAGCCCACGAAGGACGGGGCGCGCTGACCGCCCGCGAGGTGCAGGAGGCGCTCGCCGATCGCGAGCTGGCCACCACGACCGTGCTCACGGTGCTGGGCCGCCTGGAGCGCAAGCAGCTCGTCGTCCGCACGCGGGACGGCCGGGCGCACCACTACCGCGCCACGGCGAGCCGTGAGGACCACGTCGCCGAGCTGATGAACGACGCGCTCGACGGCGCGCCGGACCGCGGCGCCGCCCTCGCCCGCTTCCTCGGCTCGATCCCCGACGAGGAGCGCCGCAAGTTGCGGGACCTGCTCGACTAGTCCCGCCGGGCCTCCCGGACAATGGGTCGATGGCGCTCGCGGCGCTCGGCCTCCTCCTGCTCGGCGTGCTGCTCGCCGAGCCGGTCAGCCGTGCCTTCTCCCGGGCGCGCTGGACCCGGCGCGACCCCGTGGGCGCGCTGCTCGTGTGGCAGGCGATCGGTCTGGCGGGCGGGCTCTCGCTCGTCGGCTCGGGTGTCGTCTACGGGCTCTCCCCGCTCGGCGGCTCGCTCCCCGACGCCGTCGGCACCCTGGTCGTGGAGTGGAACGCCGGGCACTGGCCCGCACGGCTCGACGCCGTCCACCTGATCGCGATGCTGGCGGCGCTCGGCGTCGGCGGGCGGCTGGTGTGGGTACTCAGCACGATGTACCTGCGCACCGTCCGCGCCCGGCGCCGGCACCGCGACCTGCTGGACGTGCTGGCCACGCCCTGGCCGGACTCGCCCGGTACCCGCGTGCTCGACCATCCCCAACCCGTCGCGTACTGCCTGCCCGGGCGCAGCTCGCGGCTCGTGGTGTCGGCCGGGGTGCTGGAGGCGCTGTCGCCGGAGGAGGTGTGGGCGGTCCTCGCCCACGAGAAGTCGCACCTGCGCGAGCGGCACGACCTCGTGGTCCTGCCCTTCGTCGCCTGGGGCGCGACGGCCCCTTTCGTGCGCGGGATGGTCTGCGCCCAGATCGCGGTGGCGGAGCTGATCGAGATGCGGGCGGACGACGTCGCGGCCTGCCGCTCCGAGCCGCACGAGCTCGTCGGGGCGCTGAAGACGGTCGGCGGGTCGGCCCCCGCGGCGGCCCTCAGTTCGTTCACGGACGCCCTCGACGCCCGGATCGAGCGGATCACGGCACACCCCTGCCCGCTGCCGTGGTACTCCTGGGCGGCCGTCCGGCTGGGGGCGCTGGCGCTGGTCGCCGTGCCGACCCTCCTGCTCTTCGGGTGAGCGCGTACCGCCCCTGACCTGCGACGACGTCGAAACGTTGCGCGGTAATCATGGTGCGGGCGTAGCGTGGAAGCCGTGCCCGTCACACCACCGTCTGATCTTCCCCGCACCCTCGGCGCCCTCCGTGCCTCCGGGCACGAGCTCAAGGGCGTCAAGACCGAGATCCGCGACAACCTGCTCGCCGCCCTCCGTGAGGGCCGCGACCCCTGGCCGGGCATCGTCGGCTTCGAGTCCACCGTGCTCCCGCAGCTGGAGCGGGCCCTGATCGCCGGCCACGACGTCGTGCTCCTGGGCGAGCGCGGCCAGGGCAAGACCCGTCTGCTCCGCTCGATCGCGAACCTGCTCGACGAGTGGGTGCCCGTGGTCGAGGGCTCCGAGCTGGGCGAACACCCGTACGCACCCATTGCACCCGAGACGATCCGGCGCGCGGCCGAGCTGGGCGACGACCTGCCCGTCGGCTGGGTGCACCGCTCCGAGCGGTACACCGAGAAGCTCGCCACCCCCGACACCGCCGTCGCCGACCTGATCGGCGACGTCGACCCCGTCAAGGTCGCCGAGGGCCGCTCGCTGGGCGACCCCGAGACCATCCACTTCGGCCTCGTGCCACGGGCGCACCGCGGCATCGTGGCGATCAACGAGCTGCCCGACCTGGCCGAACGCATCCAGGTCGCGCTGCTCAACGTCATGGAGGAGCGGGACATCCAGGTCCGCGGCTACACGCTGCGGCTGCCGCTCGACGTGCTCCTCGTGGCGAGCGCGAACCCGGAGGACTACACCAACCGCGGGCGGATCATCACCCCGCTCAAGGACCGTTTCGGCGCGGAGGTGCGCACGCACTACCCGCTCGAGGTGTCCGACGAGGTCGCGCTGGTGCTCCAGGAGGCCGACCTGTCCGCGGAGGTCCCGCGGCACCTGATCGAGGTCGTCGCCCGGTTCACCCGGCACCTGCGCGAGTCGAGCGCGGTCGACCAGGGCTCCGGCGTGTCCGCCCGGTTCGCCGTGGCGGCCGCGGAGACCGTGGCCGCGGCGGCGCTGCGCCGAGCCGCGCTGACCGGAGAGGCCCGCGCCTACGCCCGGCCGGTCGACCTCGAGGCCGTGCCCGCGGTGCTCCGCGGCAAGATCGAGTTCGAGTCCGGCGAGGAGGGCCGCGAGGAGGAGGTCCTCGAGCACCTGCTGCGCCGGTCCGTCGCCGACACCGCCCGGTTCGCGCTGCGCGGGGTCGACCTGGGCGAGCTGGCCGACGAGGTGGCCACCCGGCGGGTCCGCACCGGCGAACGGGTGCCCGCGGCCGAGGTCGTCGCCAAGCTGCCGACGGTCGACTCCCTGACCGAGGTGGCCCGGCGGCTCGGGGCCGAGGGCACCGAGGACCCGGGCCCGATGGCGTCCGCCGCCGAGCTGGCGCTGGAGTACCTGTTCCTCACGCGCAAGCTCGCCAAGGACGAGACCGACGACGGCGACACGGTGGAATATGGCTGATCCCCGCAGGAGAAGGCTCCGCTACGCCTACGGCCCCTACGCCGGGGGCCCGGACCCGCTCGCCCCGCCTTTCGACATCCGCTCGGCGATGGACCAGATCGGCCGGGACGTCATGGAGGGCTCCTCGCCGCGCCAGGCGCTGCAGGAGCTGCTCCGCCGCGGGCTCGACGGCCGCCGCGGGCTCGACGACCTGACCCGCCAGGTCTGGCAGCGCCGCCGGGACCTCCAGCGGGACAACCGGCTCGACGGCACGTTGCAGGAGGTCCGCGAGCTCTTGGCGCGTGCCCTCGACGCCGAGCGCGAGGCGCTGGGCAACGAGGACTCCGACGACGCCCGGTTCCGCGAGATGCAGCTCGACGCACTGCCGAACGACACGGGCGGCGCGGTCCGCGAGCTCACCGAGTACGACTGGCGGTCCGCGGAGGCCCGGCAGGCCTACGAGGACATCCGCGACCTGCTCGGCCGGGAGATGCTCGACCAGCGCTTCCAGGGCATGAAGCAGGCGATGGAGAACGCCACGCCCGAGGACGTCGAGCGGATCCACGAGATGATGTCGGATCTCAACGACCTGCTCGAGCACCACGCGCAGGGCCAGGACACCACGGACGAGTTCCGCGAGTTCATGGACAAGCACGGGGACTTCTTCCCGGAGAACCCGCAGAACACGGACGAGCTGGCCGACCTGCTGGCGCAGCGGGCCGCGGCGGCGCAGCGGATGCTCAACTCGATGTCCGCCGAGCAGCGCGCGGAGCTCATGGAGCTGGCCCAGCAGGCCTTCGGCGACCCGCGGCTGGCCCAGCAGATGGCCCGGCTCGACGCCCAGCTGCAGGCGATGCGGCCGGGCGAGGACTGGGAGGGCGCCGGCCGCTTCCGCGGGGAGAACCCGATGGGGATGGGCGAGGCCACCCGGGCCCTGGAGGAGCTGGGGCAGCTCGACTCGCTCGCCGAGCAGCTCTCGCAGAGCTACCCGGGCGCCCGGCTCGACGACATCGACCTCGACGCGCTCACCGAGATGCTCGGCGAGCAGGCCGGCGTCGACGCCCGCACCCTGGCCCAGCTGGAGCTCGAGCTGCAACGGCAGGGTCTGTTCGAGCGGGCCGCCGACGGGTCGCTGCTGTTGTCGCCCAAGGCGTTGCGCCGGCTGGGGCAGTCGATCCTGCGCGACGTCGCCGAGCAGCTGTCCGGTCGCACCGGGCAGCGGGACACCCGCCGCGCCGGGGCCGCGGGCGACGCGACCGGGCAGACCCGGCCGTGGGCCTTCGGCGACACCGAGGCGTGGTCGGTGCCGCGGACGCTGCTCAACGCCCAGCTGCGGAGGGCGGGCGGCGACCCGCGGGCGCTCGACGTCAGCGACGTGGAGATCGTCGAGACCGAGCAGCGGACCCGGGCGGCCGTCGCCCTGCTCGTCGACACCTCGTGGTCGATGGTCGCCGAGGGCCGGTGGGTGCCGATGAAGCGCACCGCGCTGGCCCTGCACCAGCTGATCTCCACCCGGTTCCGCGGCGACGCGCTGCAGCTCGTGACCTTCGGGCGGCACGCGCAGTCCGTGGAGCTGGGGGAGCTGGTGGGCCTGGAGGGGGCGTACGCGCAGGGCACCAACCTGCACCACGCCCTGCTGCTCGCCGGGCAGCACCTGCGCAAGAACTCCGACGCCACCCCGGTGGTCCTCGTGGTCACGGACGGCGAGCCGACCGCGCACCTCGAGCCCGACGGCGAGGCCTACTTCGACTACCCGCCCAGCCCGTACACCCTGCGGGCGACGATCGGGGAGCTCGACAAGCTGGCCTCGCTCGAGGCGACGTTCACGTTCTTCGTGCTGGGCGATGACCCGCGCCTGGCGGTGTTCATGGACGACGTGGCCAAGCGGGTGGGCGGCCGGGTGGTGAACCCGACGCTCGACGGCCTCGGCGCCGAGGTGGTCGCGGACTACCTCAAGCGCCGCTCCTGACCCTTCGCAATTATGGAACCATAACGCCCGATTCGAGGCCGTCAGACCCGAATCCGCGAGTAGGCCTTGAGTTGATCTGGGTTTGCCGGGCTGGGTGCT